>JBBCKB010000073.1:0-12054 GCA_037189965.1 Chthoniobacteraceae bacterium
GGGCCGTGGTGTTCTCCAGAAGAGTGTCGTTAATTTGTTCCCTTTTGGGGGTCAAAGTCAATCGGGGAGCGTTTGGCGGGAGGGGGTATTTATACGTATACGCCTGCCGCCCAAGGGGTGAGGGCCCCATTCCGGGCTCGACTTTCGGGGGGGCTCCCTGAAAACTCTCCCGTTTTTCCCCTAAATTTGCCCATGGCCACGGAGACGCTTACCCCAATGATGCAGCAGTATCAGGGCGTGCGCCGCACGCTTCCGCCCGATACGTTGCTGCTCTTTCGTCTGGGAGATTTTTACGAGATGTTTTTTGAAGACGCCAAGGAGGCGGCTGGCATTCTCAATGTGGCGCTGACGCGGCGGGGGGCGGTGCCGATGTGCGGTGTCCCCTACCACGCGGCAGAGGGGTATATCGCCCGGTTGGTGAAGGCGGGCAAACGGGTGGCGATTTGCGACCAGGTGGAAGAGGCGCGCCCGGGCAAGATCGTACGCCGGGAGCTTACGCAGGTGATCTCTCCGGGGACGATCTCGGACCTGAACCTCCTTGATTCCAAGAAGAACAACTTCCTCGCCGCGCTTTGCCGGCAGAAGGGGCGCTTCGGCTTTGCGTATGTGGATACGAGCACGGGCGAGTTTCGCCTCGCGGAGTTTGAGGGCCGGGGCGCTTTGGAGGATGAGCTGGCGCGCGTCTGCCCGGCCGAGCTGCTGGTGAGCGACCAGGAGGCGGAGCCGCTCCTTGGCCCGGAAGACGGAGCGCTGCCGTGCGATGGCTACACCTTCCTGCCCGACCAGGCGGAGTACACGCTCAAAGAGCATTTCAAGGTGCAGTCGCTCGATGGGTTTGGATGCGCGGGGTTTGGCCCGGCAGTCGGCGCGGCGGGGGCGATCCTCCACTATTTGAAGCACCAGATGCGCCGGAGTGTGGAGCATCTCACGCGACTTTCGGTCTACCACCACCATACGTATATGACGGTGGATGCCGCTTCGCAGGCGAATCTGGAGCTTGTCGCCTCGCGCGGGGCGCGAGATATGAGCCTGCTCAATGCGCTGGATAAAACGGTGACGCCGATGGGCGGCCGCCTGCTGCGCCAGTGGCTCTTGCACCCGCTGCGCGAAGTGGCCCCGCTCGTGGAGCGGCAGGAGGTGGTGGCCACGCTGCTGGAGGATATTTCGCTGCTCGATGGCTTGCGCGAGGCGCTACGGCAGATTCGCGATGTGGAGCGCACCGTGGGGCGGCTCAGCCAGGCCGGGGGGAATGGGCGCGACGTGCTGGCGCTGCGCAACTCGATTGAGCAGCTCCCAGCCCTGCGCGCGCAGCTTGCCGGGGCGGGGCACGTGGCGCTGGCGGCCCGGCTGCGGGAGGAGGTGGGCGAGTTCCCCGAGCTCGCGCAGGAGCTGGCGCGCGCGCTGGTGGATGAGCCGCCGCTGGCGATCAAGGAAGGCGGCATCTTTCGCGATGGGTACAATGCCGACCTCGACGCCTTGCGCAACGCCTGCCACGAGGGGAAGGAGTGGATCGCCCAGCTTCAGGCGCGGGAGATCGAGGCCACGGGGATCAAATCGCTCAAAGTGCGGTTTACCTCCGTGTTTGGCTATTTTATCGAGATCACCAAGGCGAACCTCGCCAGCGTGCCGGAGCATTACATCCGCAAGCAGACGACGGTGAACGGGGAGCGCTTCATCACCCCCGAGCTTAAAGAGATGGAGGGGAAGATCCTCGGGGCCAAC
This sequence comes from Chthoniobacteraceae bacterium, assembly GCA_037189965.1. Lineage (GTDB taxonomy): Bacteria > Verrucomicrobiota > Verrucomicrobiia > Chthoniobacterales > Chthoniobacteraceae > DATMFV01. Next base: position 1,723 of record JBBCKB010000073.1, read on the forward strand.
GAGCGCTCGCAGGCGCTGGAGTACGAGCTCTTTGGCATTCTGCGCGAGCGCGTGCTCGACCATCTTGCCACGCTCCAGCAGACGGCGGCGGCGGTGGCCGCGCTGGATGTCCTCGTCTCCCTTGCCGAGACGGCGCGGCTCTACGGCTACTGCCGCCCGCAGCTTAATGAGGGGCTGCGCCTTTCGATCCGCGATGGCCGCCACCCGGTGCTCGACCAGAACCTTGGCGAAGAGAAGTTTGTGCCCAACGACGTGGAGCTGGATGGCGGCTCCCACCGGCTTCACATCATCACCGGGCCGAATATGGCGGGTAAATCGACGTTTATCCGGCAGGTGGCGCTCATTGTGTTAATGGCGCAGATCGGCAGCTACGTGCCTGCTGCTTCGGCCGAGGTGGGGCTGGTAGACCGCATCTTCACTCGCGTGGGTGCGAATGACGATCTTTCGCGAGGCCAATCGACCTTCATGGTGGAGATGAATGAGACGGCCAACATCCTCAACAACGCCACTGAGCGTAGCTTGGTGATTTTGGACGAAATCGGGCGCGGCACCTCTACGTTTGACGGCCTCTCCATCGCGTGGAGCGTGGCCGAGTTTTTGCATGACGGGCCGAAGGCGCGCACCCTCTTTGCCACCCACTACCATGAGCTTACCGAGCTTGCAATGACACGCCCCGGCGTGTGCAACTTCAACGTCGCCGTGCGCGAGTGGAACGACCAGATCATCTTCCTGCGCAAGATCGTGGAGGGCGGGGCCGACAAGAGCTACGGCATCCAAGTGGCGCGGCTGGCGGGGCTGCCCGCCAGCGTCATTGCCCGGGCGAAGGAGATCCTCTCCAACCTGGAGCAATCGGAGCTCAATGCCGAAGGCCGCCCGCAGCTCGCGGAGACAGCGGCTTCTGCCGCCACCCCGCGCCGCCGCGAAAAGAAGGGGCCCGATGAGCGGCCCCAGCTCTCCTTATTCTAGCTTCCTGCCGGGTGCCGGAAATGCGAACTGTAGGCCGCCTCTGTGAGGCGGCAGTTCAGCCCCGTGGCGTCTCACCGAGACGCCCTACAATTTTGCGGGTCGGGGCTCGTTTGGCGAATTGTAGGCCGTTTCTGTGAAACGGCGGTCCAGCCCCATGGCGTCTCACCGAGACGCCCTACAATTTTGCGGGTCGGGGTTCGTTTGGCGAATTGTAGGCCGTTTCTGTGAAACGGCGGTCCAGCCCCATGGCGTCTCACCGAGACGCCCTACAGTTACCTACTTGGCAAAGGGTGGAGGATCGGGAGCAGGAAGGTGGCGATGGCGTCTCCGTAGAAATGGCTCCCCCGTTTATTGAGGTGGATGCCGTCGGGGATGACGATCTCTTCGCTCGTAACCCCCGCAGCCTTCATAAGATCGGGGATGGAGATGAGCGGTGCCCCCTCCTTCTGCGCCACGCGGCAAGCCGCTTCCTGATAAGGAGCGAGATTTTCGGCATGCGTTTTGCCATTGCCCTGCCGGTAGGGGGCGGGCTCCGGGGGGTGGATGGGGAAGTGGTAGTTGAGCAGTACGGGGCGGCCGCCTTGCTGCTTCACCAGCGAGCAGATTTCATGAAGGTTGGCCTCAAAATCGGCAAGACCTACGCGGGGTGTCTTGCGGTGGGCGCGGATGTTGCTGTCATTGCCGCCAAAGCCGATGATCACCCACGCGGGCTGGAAGGCGAGCACGTCGGTCTGGATGCGCTCCAACCCCATGGCGGTGGTGTTGCCGCCCACGCCGCGGTTGTAGACTTCGTAGGCTCCGGGGTGGGCTTGCTCCAGCAGGAGGTGGAGACGGGTGGGCCATTTATCGAGCTCGGCCCAGGCGCGCGTTTCAGTCAGCGAGCTGCCGAAACAGACGATCTTCGTTGGGTTCATATGCGCATGGATTTTGAACCGGGGGGAGGGGGGATCAAGCCGATAATCGTTCGCGTAGCCGGGCAAGTGCCCACTGGGCGTGCTCGGCGATGAGTGGCTCGGGGTCTGCACAGGCGCGCTCCAGCGCGGGGAGATCCTCTGCGGTGCCCACATTGCCCAGTGCCACGCAGACATTGCGCAGGAGGCCGCGCCGCTTCACGCGCTTGATGGGGGAGCGCCGAAAGAGCGTGCGGAAGCCTTCGTCATCCAGCGCGAGGAGGTCGCGCAGCGCCATGCCGATGGCGGGCCGGGCAGCAAAGGCGGTTTCCTGCGAGGCTTGGGCAAAGCGGTTCCACGGGCAGGCGGAGATGCAGTCGTCACACCCGTAGATGCGGTCGCCAATGAGGGGGCGTAGCGGCTCGGGGATGCTCCCTTTAAGCTCGATGGTCAGGTAGGAAACGCAGCGGCGAGCATCCACCCGGTGTGGCGCGGTGATCGCCCCCGTCGGGCACGCGGTGATGCAGCGCGTGCAGCTCCCGCAGCGCTCGGGCTGGGGGGCATCGGGTGGCAGCGGGAGCGTGGTGTAGATCTCGGAAAGGAAGAACCAGCAGCCGCGCTCGGGGTGGATGAGCATGGTGCTCTTGCCGTGCCACCCGACCCCGGCCAGCGCGGCAAAGTCGCGCTCCAGCACAGGCCCGGTATCCACATAGCGGCGCTGGCGGCCTCCGGCCGTTTCCAGAAATGCCTCCAGCTCCTTGAGCTTGGGCTCAATGAGGTCGTGGTAATCCTCATTCCAAGCGTAGCGGGCGATCTTGCCGCGCACGCCGGGGCCGCCGGTGGTGGGGGGGGCTTCGGGGCCTTGCCAATACTCAAAGGCCAGCACGACGATGCTGGCGACTTCCGGGAGCACGAGGTCCGGGTTGGTGCGGCGCTCCTGGTTGCGCTCCAGCCACCCCATTTCGCCCGCGCACCCTTCGGCCAGCCATTGGCGAAACTCGGCGGCATGGGGCGGGGCCATGGCCGGGGCCACGCGGCAGAGCGCGAAGCCGAGCGCGGTGGCGCGCCGGGCCAGCTCGGCTTTGACTTGCAGGAGCGTCTCCACAACCCCTCAAGGGTGCCACGGAAAGCGTTGTTTGGCTTCCTCAATCACCACGTTGGCCACTTCTTCGTGGGTGCGGTGGGTGGTGTCTACGGTGAGGTCCGCCGCGGCTTCGTAGAGTGGGCGGCGGGTGGCGAGCAGCTCCGCGATGGTCTGGCGCGGGTTCGGCGTTTTGAGCAAAGGGCGGCGGGTGTTTCGCGAGACGCGCGCGAAGATCGTCTCTTCATCTGCCGTAAGCCAGATGACGGGGCCGATTTGCTTGAGCAGCGGGAGGTTTGCCGGGGTGGTGACGATGCCGCCCCCCGTGGCCGCTACGATACCGCGCCGACGGGTGAAGGAGGCGAGCGCCTCTGTCTCCCGGCGGCGAAACTCAGGCTCCCCATGGCGCGCAAAAATCTCGGTGATCGGCATGCCCGCGCGGCGGACGACAAGGGCATCGGTATCCACAAAGCGCCCCCCCAACCGCGCCGCCAGCAGGCGGCCTACGGAGGATTTGCCGCTTCCCATGAAGCCGATGAGGACGAGGTTGGGGCCATTCATTCTTGCCGTAAAACGGTAGGGAGCGGGCTCACATCCGTCAACCGCCGCCTTTACAGCGGGGCGGCGAGGTGTCATTACAACAGGGACTTTTTTATGCAGCCGCTTGTTGCCGTTATCATGGGAAGCACTTCCGACTGGGAGACGATGCGCCACGCCGTCGAGATGCTCGAGGCGCTGGGCATCCCTGCCGAACACCGCGTCGTCTCCGCGCACCGCACGCCCGGGCTCATGGCCACGTTTGCCGCAGAGGCACCGGGGCGGGGGATCCGCGTCATCATTGCCGGTGCGGGTGGGGCCGCGCACCTGCCGGGCATGGTGGCCGCGCAGACGTGGTTGCCCGTTTTTGGCGTGCCGGTGCAGAGCAAGGCGCTCAATGGGATGGATTCGCTCCTCTCCATCGCGCAGATGCCCGGGGGCATCCCGGTTGGCACGCTGGCGATTGGTGCCGCCGGGGCGAAGAATGCCGCGCTGCTGGCCGCCGCCGTGTTGGCGACGACGGACGAGGGCATCCGCGAGCGGCTGATCGCCTTTCGCGAAAAGCAGACGGCGGATGTGCTGGGGGCCACGCTTCCATGAGCGCGCCGGTTTTTCTACCGGGGGCCACACTCGGCATCATGGGGGGCGGGCAGCTCGGGCGGATGCTGGCCATCGCCGCGCGGCGCATGGGGTACCGGGTCCACTCCTTTAGCCCGGATACAGATACCCCCTCGGGCCACGTTGCCGACCGCGAGGTGGCCGCGCCGTATGAGGACGAAGCCGCTGTGCGCGAGTTTGCGCGCGGGGTGGATGTGCTGACGTTTGAGTTCGAGAACGTCCCCGTGCAGTGTGTGGAGTGGGCGGCCCAAGAGTGTGTCGTACGCCCCGGGGGCGAGGTGCTCCATATTTGCCAGCATCGCCTGAGGGAAAAAGAGTTTCTTGCGCGGCATGGCTTCCCGCTCCCGCCTTTTGCCCGGGTGGAGAGTGCGGAAGAGCTTGCGGCGGCGGTGGAGCGGATCGGCCTGCCTGCGGTGCTCAAGAGCGCGGCCTTTGGCTACGATGGCAAGGGGCAGCGCAAGCTCTTGCCGGGGGATGACCTTGCTGCCGCATGGGCTCCGTTTGCCAGGGCTCCGGCGGTGCTGGAGGGGTTTGTCACGTTTGAGAAGGAAGTCTCCGTGCTCGTCGCGCGCGGGGTAGGGGGCGAGTGTGTGACTTACCCGGTGTGCGAAAACGCGCATGCCAACCATATTTTGGACGTCACGACCGTACCCGGAGATGTGCCGCCCGCCGTGGCGGCCGCTGCGCGGGAGTTGGCCGTGGGAATTGCGGAGGCAATCGGCCTCGTCGGCGTGCTGGCGGTGGAGCTTTTCCTGCTGGCCGATGGGCGCTTGCTGGTGAATGAACTCGCGCCCCGGCCGCATAACTCGGGGCATTATAGCTTCGATGCGAGTGTGACCAGCCAGTTTGAGCAGCAGCTCCGCGCCGTTTGCGGCCTGCCGCTGGGGAGTACCGATTCGCTACGCCCCGCCGCCATGGCCAACTTGTTGGGCGACCTCTGGGCCGGGGGCGAGCCTGATTGGGCTGCCGCGCTGGCGCTGCCGGAAGTAAAGCTCCACCTCTACGGCAAAGCGGGTGCGCGCCCCGGACGCAAGATGGGCCACCTCGTTGCCTTTGGGGCCACGCCGCAGGAAGCCGCCGCCACCGTGCGCGACGCCCGCGCCCGGCTCGCCCGCCCGGTATGAACACGCGGTGCCTCGCCAGCCAACCTCTAGAGCCTGCTGTAGAGGAGGCTGCGCGCCTGCTTGCGGGGGGTGAGCCCGTGGCATTGCCCACCGAGACGGTGTACGGCCTTGCTGCCGATGCCACGCGGGCGGAGGCCGCGCTCAAGATTTTCGAAACCAAGGAGCGCCCGTTTTTTGATCCACTGATTGTCCACCTCCCCGATGCTTCGTGGCTGGCTCGGCTCACCCGCATCCCCCCGCAAGACGAGGCGCTCGTGCGGCGGCTGGTGGAGGCGTTTTGGCCCGGGCCGCTTACGTTGGTGCTGCCACGTACCGAGGCCGTGCCCGATGTCGTTTCCTCCGGGTTGCCCACCGTGGCAGTGCGCCAGAGCGCGCACCCGGTCTTCCGAGCGGTGGTGGAGCGGTGCGGCTTCCCGCTTGCCGCCCCGAGCGCAAACCGGTTTGGCCGCATCAGCCCCACGCAGGCTGCGCATGTGGTGGCGGAGCTGGGGGGGCGCATCCCACTGGTGGTGGATGGCGGGGCGTGTGCGCATGGGGTGGAATCCACCGTTGCCGCCGTGGCGGGCGGGAAGATCGAGATTTTGCGGGCCGGGCCTGTCACGCGCGAGGAGTTGACGGCGTTTGCAGAAGTAACGCTCCCCGGCGCGCTGGCCAAGCCGGTGGCCCCCGGGCAGCTCCAGAGCCACTACGCGCCGCGCACGCCGTTGCAGATCGCCGAGCAGCCGCAGGCCGATGCCGAGGCGGGTTTGCTGGCGTGGCGCGAGGCGCGGCCCGGGTTTGCCTGCGTGGAGGTGCTCTCGGCCACGGGAGACCTGCGCGAGGCCGCTGCGCGCCTTTTTGCGGCTCTGCGGTTGTTGGATGAAAGCGGGTGCGCCCGTATCGTAGCCGAGCCGGTGCCCGAGGAGGGGCTCGGCGTGGCGATCATGGAGCGGCTTCGCAAGGCCGCCCACAAAGGGGGCGAAGGATGAGCGAAGAGGGGGGCAAGAGCATCGAGCGGGTGAACACCAAGGCCGTCGGCATCGTCGGCCTTGCTGTCATGTGCAGCCGCGTGCTGGGGCTCGCACGCGAGGTGATCCTCGGCGGCTTGTATGGGACGGACCGGAACATGGACGTCTTCGTCACCGCCTTTCGCGCGCCAAACCTGCTACGCGATCTTTTTGCCGAAGGGGCGCTCTCTACGGCCTTCATCACCGTCTTTTCCAAGAAGATCAAGACGGAGGGGGATGCCTCGGCGTGGCAGTTGGCCAATAAGTTTGCGACGTTACTGGTGGTTTTCATGAGCGTCGTGACCCTGCTGGGCGTGGTGTTTACACCGCAGTTGGTTGGTATTTTGGCCACCGGCTTCTCGCCGGATAAGGCGGCAGATACCGTCATGCTCACGCGGATCATGTTCCCCTTTATCCTGCTCGTCTCGCTGGCGGCGCTGGCGATGGGGATGCTTAATTCCAAAAACGTCTTTGGCGCTCCCGCCATGGCGTCGAGCTTCTTTAACCTGGGCTCCATCATCGGTGGGGTGGGGCTGGCGTATTGGCTGGACCCCACGTTTGGCCCGCGCTCGCTCATCGGCCTTGCGGTGGGGACGCTCATTGGCGGGCTCTTGCAGTTGGTGGTGCAGTTTCCTGCATTGCGGCGGGTCGGCTTCCACTTCCGGCCGGACTTCCGGTGGCGCGATAGCGGGGTGCGCGAGATCCTTTTCCTCATGGGCCCTGCGGTGATCGCGGCGAGCGCCGTGCAGGTCAACGTGCTGGTGAATAACCGCTTCGCTTCGGAGTTGGGAGACGGGGCGATCAGCTCGCTCTCCTACGCCTTTCGGCTCATGCAGCTCCCGCTGGGGATCTTTGGCGTGGCGATTGCCACGGTGACGCTGCCGCTCGTCTCGCGCTTTGCCTCGGGCAATGATTGGGTGGGCATCCGCTCCGCGCTGGGGCGGGGGATGCGGCTCGCGTTTTTGCTGACGATCCCCTCCACCGTGGGGTTGGTGCTTTTGGCGGAGCCGATTATTTCGCTTATTTTCCAGAGGGGAAATTTTAATGCCGACTCGCTGCGGACGACTTCCGAGGCGCTCCGTTTCTACGCGCTGGGGCTGGCGGCGTACTCGGGCATCAAGGTAGTGGCTCCAGCGTTTTATGCCATTGGGCGGCGCAATTTTCCGATGATGGTGAGCTTCTTCTCCATCGCGCTCAACTTTGGGTTGAACCTCTTTTTGACCTTCCAGCTTGGGATGGGAATTCGCGGGCTGGCGTTTTCCACAAGCCTGGTGGCGTTGGTCAACTTTACGATCCTTTACGTGGCGATGCGCCGCCACACCACACGGTTGGAGACGCGGGCGCTTGGGGCCACGCTGGGGAAGGTGGTGCTGGCGTCGCTACCGCTCGCGGCGATTTGCATCGGCTCGCAGGCATGGCTCTTTGGCGACTTGGGGGGGATGCCGTTCTACACCAAGCTGGTGGCCGTGCTGGGGGTGATCGGAGCGGGCGGCGTGGCGTTTTTTGGAAGTGTGCTGCTCCTCAAGGTGGAGGAGGTGGGCGAGATCGTCGCCGTGGTGCGCCGCAAGCTCAAGCGGTAGCGAGACCGTTTCCGTGAAACGGCGGTCCAACCCCCTGGCGTCTCACAGAGACGCCCTACAATTTTTCTGCGCCCGAGTGTCGTTTGGCGAATTGTAGGCCGTTTCCATGAAACGGCGGTCCAAACCCATGGCACCTTACAGAGGCGCTCCATTTGCAACGGGGCTACCCGGTGCGTTGGTGGGGTGGGCGGCCTTCGTCGGCGTCGATAAAATCGAACATGGTGGCGATGGTGCCATCTTCCGGCAGCCCGGCTTCGCGCAGACGGCGCTGGAGGACGCTGTTGGCCCCGTCGCGCCAGCCGCGCTTCATCATAAAGGCGTTCCAGATTTCGATCTCCTCGCCATCTGGCTGGCGGCCTTCGGCAAAGGCCCAGCGTAGGAGCGCTTCGTCATCGAGCCCTTCGCGCACCTTGGTTTGCAAGGCTTCGTAGGAGATGTTGAGGAGCTTGAGGCAGCGGGCATCAAACGCAGTGCCCAGGTTGGCCTGGAAATCCTCCGGGAGCTGCCCTTGCGCGTGGAGGCGGATTTTGGAGACCATCCGCTTAAAGTAGACGAGCCCGAGCACTTCCGCATACGGGCTTGCAAGGCCGGGGACGTGGGTGGGGGTGGGCATAGGTAGGTTAGAGAAAGAAATCAGGCGGCTTTGCGGCGGCGCTGCCAAGCGACGATGCCAGCGCCAAAGGCGAGGAGCCCAAGCGTGCCTGGCTCGGGGATGACGGTGTAGCCGAGGTCGGAGAGGATAGCCGTCTCCAGCGCGGACCAGTAGCGGCGCTCGCCGTTGTAGAGGGCTTCGTTCATCACGGAGCGGTTGCCTTCGAAATAAATGTCATCCAAATGGCCGCCATCGTCAGTAAGCAGGATGTTGCCACCGTAAAGGGTGGTGGCGGCACTCCCCGTATAGTCGAAGCCGGGGCCGTTGGAGGTGATATTGGCCTGCCAGGCCGGGACGCCTACCGTGGCGCCGATGCCGAGGATGTGGCCCAGCTCGTGGGTAACGACGGTGAATAGGTCGTAGCTCATCGAAAACGACGGGTCTTCAATGCTGTCGTACCATGAAATGCCGGGGTTGTTGGAAATCGTCAAAGACCCGGCAAAGGGCTTGAACGCGGCGAGGGTATTGAGCGCGGCGATTTGGGAAGACCACGGGCTGGGGACGGTGTAGCTGCTGCTCCATGCCGGGCCGGCGGTTCCCAAAGCACCCCCAAGATCGTCCGCGCCGACGTAGACAATGAGCTTGCCCGCGCTCAGCGACCCGGCGATTTGTTCTACCACACCGGTGGTGGGGTTGAAGAAGCCCCAAGTCCACGTACCGGGGGCGGCGTTGATATCGGGCGAATCAATCGAGATGTGCGAAAACTGCGCAGCCACGGCATCGAGCACGGCGCGCCGCTGGGGGTTGAAGAAGCCGTGGGTGTCGTAGCTGTAGTTCCACTCGATATCCAACGCGGAGGCGGGAGCAAGGGTTGCGAAAGCTGCGAAGGTGCCGAGCAGGAGCTTCTTCATAAATGAGGAGGTAGATTAGGCAACAGAGAGCACCCGTTTGTCGAGCAGGAAGCGAGCCACGTAAAAGCCCCCTTTGCGGCGTTGAGCCACAAAGGGGGCGGGTACAGCGTTATCCTTCTGTTACAACCGGCCAAACTTGCCGTTGCGGGTATCTTCGTAGGCTTTGAAGAGCTCTTCCTGCGTGTTCATGACAAACGGCCCACGCCCGGCGATCGGCTCATTGATCGGCTCGCCCCCCATGAGGAGGATGCGGGTGTCTTCGGTGGCGTGCAGGACGACATCGGTCCCCCGGCGCTCGAAGATGAGGAGGTCGCCCTCTTTGCCCTCTTTTTCCTCCACGCGCACGGCTCCGTGCTGGATGAGCAGCGCGGTGGTGTGCCCTTCGGGGACGAGGAGCTGCGCAAACTTGCCCGCTTTGAGCGCGATATCCCAGAGATTGATCGGCGTGAACGTGACGGCCGGGCCGCTGCGCCCGATAAACTCTCCGGCAATGACACGCACGGTACCCGCATCATCCGGAAGCGGGACAGTGGGGATCTGCGCCGCGAGGAGCGTCTGGTAGCCGGGAGGCGCGTCTTTATCCCTCGCGGGGAGGTTTACCCAAAGCTGCGCGACCTGGAAGGTGCCGCCGCTTTTGACAAACTCGGGCGAGTGGAATTCCTCGTGCAGGAGGCCACCAGCGGCCGTCATCCATTGCACGTCGCCGGGGCCGATCTTGCCGCCGCCGCCGGAGGAGTCGCGGTGTTCCAGCTCGCCTTGGTAGACGATGGTGACGGTCTCAAACCCTCGGTGCGGGTGGGCTCCGACGCCGCGCGTTTCATTCGCGGTGTTGCTGGGCGGAAAGTCGTACGGCTCGGCGTAGTCGAGCAGCAGGAAAGGGTCGAGCTCGCGCCCCTGCTCCATATAGGAAAATACGGAGCGAACGGGGAACCCGTTGCCGACCCAGTGCAAATCGGTGCTGCGGTGGATGGAGTGGAGCTTTTTCATAAAATCGGAAAGAGAGGTAAAAGGGTGGCCCTCGGGAGGCGGGGTGCCGCCTCCCGAGGG
>JBBCKB010000074.1:0-41464 GCA_037189965.1 Chthoniobacteraceae bacterium
CTGACCGAGGGGGGGGCGCCTTCGTATGTCGAGTTTCTCACCGGCACCAAAAGTGTCGACTCCGGTTACCAGCGCCTTCGGCCGTCTCGCATCCACTGGTCCGCAGAGGGGGAGCGGCGCATGTTTCGAGATGTCTTCGTCTTTCTTTGGTTCTCGAAGAAGAAGGTCTTCGGACATGGGGGAAGGGTTGGGTTTAACATCGTTCGCAATGAGCGGGCGCTCAACGAGTTCAGTAGCTGGAATCTTCTGGCCGGAGCGGGGTCGCCTGATAGTCAAAGCCTCGGAACGTTGTTGCTCCCCGGGGTAAGAGCGCCCTTGCCACCCCGTTTCACCGCAAAGCCCTCGAAGACATTTGCATTGCAGGTCACCAATGATGTTTTGATGTGCATCATCGGGCGCCCTTACACGCCCGATCGTTTGCAGGGCGAGATGAAGTTCCTGCGGGAGCGTGGCGTGAGCCGCCTTTCGTGGATTGATTATGCCGGAGAAGTGCCGCTAGCCCCGGAGTTGGCATGGGCGCACGATTGGCGGGCATCGCACCGCGCTTGTGGGGGCGAGCCACTGCGGGCGGCAGCAAAGGCCGCTGCGAAAGAGCGGGTCGAGCTGGTGGCAGACTACAAGCTGTTTGACTTCGTTCTTACCAAATATACGAGCCACAAGGCTGGGCCGGGCTGGATCCGGTTGTTGGAGAATCTCCATGCCTCATGCGCAGCCGGGTTGGTGGATAAGACGGATTGGTTTGTGCGCAGCAATGCCCAATGGCATCGGCCCAGGCGCTACCCCTTGCGTGTGCTTCGCTTCTACTCGCGCAAGCCGCTTCCTGCCTATTCGGAAGGGGCGCTCGAGCTTTTTACCTCGGTGGATAATCACCGCTTCCAACCTTACCGTGGCACGTTCACCGCAAAGGTGGAGCGTATCCGGCGGCCTCATGCTTCGTGGTCGCCGGCGGGCCCTGTGGCGTCCAGGGGGGCGGAATCGTGCTACCTGCTGGAGCTGTCGGGGTTGGAGCTGGAGACGCCTTTTGCCGCGCTGCGATGGAAAACGCCGGGGGCTCAACTGACGAACTTGATGTTCCGGCTTGCCGAGGCGGAAGACGCAGACGGGCAAGTTCACCTCTTTTCGTTGAGCAACCAACGGATTGGTGAAAGCTTTCTCTTCCAGCAACCGTGGCCCGGGTGGGGAAACCATTTGGAACGGATTGTCACGGAAGTCACGCCTTCGCTGGAGGATGTCGGCCTCTGCTTTGAGGAGGCGGAGGTTTTGCCTGGTTTTCTGGAGGTCTCCCATCCGGAAGTGCACGCCTTTTGGCTTTCGAGCCTGGATAAGCTGTTTTCGGAAGGAGCGAGGGGAGTGTGCCTACGGGTTCAGGCGCATCACTACACCTGCGACTCATGGTTGAAGTTTGCCTTTCACCCGGTGGTCATCCAGCAGTTCCGTGAACGATATGGACGCGACCCTTTGCCCCGAGAGCAGGATTATGCCCGCATTCGCGCACTCCGAGGTGAGGCGTTTACGGCATTCCTGCGAAGGGCGCGTGCGCTGGCTTTGAAAAAGAAGAAGCGGCTGCTCTTTCAGATTGAAGGGGGGGCGGAGCTCCCGCCTGCTATCGGAAGCCGGTTGCAGTTTGCGTATGAATTGGAGACCTGGATCGAAGAAAGGCTATTTGATGAGTTTGTCGTGCGGGGGCCTTCACCCTGGGCTCCATGGGTGAGGGGGTGGCTTCTTCCTCGCGCTCAGGCGGCAGGTGTTCCGGTCCAGTGGGTCACGCGGAATCTGGAGCCCGGCGCACGGATCTTGGCCACCCGGCAGGCCGAGATTCTTGCTCAAGGAGCGGCGGTTGCCCGGGAGCATGGCTTCTCCGGGATCAGCCTCTATGAGTCGATGGCGCTCTATTGGGCCAATTCAGGGGGGCGGATTGTCCCGCAGCCCGGTGCGGAGGGGTTGTTTGAAAAGGTTGCAGAGGCGGCGGGCATTCGCCGCAACAATACTTGTAAATTAAAAATTTTCGCTTGAGTTTAAAAAATAATCTAAATATTTAGTAATCAAATGAAAAGCATTCCAAAAACCCCGTTTGGATTGGGCATTGCATTGACCGTCCTTGGCACCTTGCTTCCCTCTACGCACCTTCAGGCAGCCACCAAAGTTTGGGTCGGAACCAGTGGCGGCGGTTCAGGGACGTGGGGGAGCACCGCGCCCAATCATTGGAACCTGCCGGGAATGCCCACGGCGGCGGACGACGCGGTTTTTGACGGCCCCGGGGGCGTGGTCTCTACGCCAGGTTCGGATTTTGCAGCTCGCGATCTGAAGTTCGAGAACGGCGCCTATACGCTTTCCATCAATGCCGGTGGCGGTACCGTTCGCAACCTGGTGGTCGATACCTTTTCCGGGAAGGATTTGGCCCGGACGACGATCACCAGCCATAACGCAGGTACGATTAACTGGACGTTTACAGTTTCGGGCAGTTCGGCATATACCGGCACCATAGCCACTGGAGATGCCACCTCCTTCAATATCTTCAAGGCGGGGGCTGGCTTTTTGGATCTAAGCCGGGCTTCGCTGGCCTACAACGGGAATACGACGATCCAAACCGGTACGCTGCGTCTCAGTGGGGCAGCTTCGGGGGCGGGAGTTCCCGACGGGGGCATTCAAGTCGGTACCGCCTCTACCACCGCGTTTCTGGAGTTTGATGGCAAGGGGAATGCCTCGACACTGACCCGGAACCTCAACCAGGGCGCGGGTGCGATCCGGATCGGGAGCGCCTCTGATGGCGGCACGGCGGGGATCGGGGCGGTCAATGGTCCATTAACGATCAACCTGCAATCGGGAGCCAACATCGCGTGGGGTTCTGCGGGTGGCTATTTCAAGGTAAACATCTTTCAACTTGGCACCACCAGCTCCACCGATCGGGTCGTGTGGGCCAACAACCTCCAGATTACGGGAGACCGCACCATTCGCGGAGGGGGCAATGGCACCTTGGCGGTGGATGGCGAGTTTGCGGGAAGCCTTGCGATGGTGGGGAGTGGCGCTGCGAATGCGGTATTGAGCAAAGATGGTACGGGGACCATTCTCTTCTCGGGAACATCGAACGCCTTCGTGGGTCGGCTGCACGTGAAGGAGGGGGCTCTTCTTGTGGGCGGGCGGGTGGCAACTGCGACGACGAACACGACCTTCGGAATCAAGGTGGATGCAGGGGCCGTGTTGGGTGGGGGCGGAGAGATCGATCTCTCCAACACCGCCGCGAAGATTCTCGTGGAAGGGACTCTGAGGGCGGGGGACGGGGCTGCGAACAAAGTCCTCACCCTTTCCTCCAACTTGACGATGGCTGAAAACTCGATCCTCTCTTTTGCCATCAAGGGGGAAGATGAGTCAGACCGCATTGCGCTGGATCGGCTGGCACTGTGGGAGTTCCAGAGTAACCAGACGCTCTCCATTGTGGATCGGGGGATTTCGCTGGATGGAGGGGTCTACACATTGGTCACCGGCCTCGTGGGCTTCGGCTCTTATGATTTCTCCGCCTGGCGGGTGAATAGTAATGCTCCCTTGTCGGGAAATCTCTTTTATGAGGGAAGCACGCTCTACTACCAGGTGGTTCCCGAGCCTTCGCTCTTTGTCCTGACGGGGCTTGGCGTTGCGGTAGCGATGGCACGGATGCGCCGCAGGAAAGCCTTTTCTCTTGAGGGTTAACCTCTCTGGGGAAAGATTACCTCTCTCTCTTTTGCCATGCTGATCCCTTCCATTCCCGGCCCCATTCCCTATGAAGGGCCGGGGAGTCACAATCCGCTCGCATTTCGGTTTTATAACCCGGACGAAGCGATTGATGGCCGCCCGCTTCGCGAACATCTCCGGTTCTCCATCGCGTACTGGCATTCCTTCCGAGGGGGGGGAGCAGATCCGTTTGGCCGGGAAACCATCGTCCGGCCGTGGGATCATGGAGCGGATCAGCTCTCCATCGCCAAGCGGCGGATGGATGCGGCGTTTGAGTTTTTTTCCAAAATCCGCGCTCCATTCTGGTGCTTTCATGACCGCGATATCGCCCCCGAAGGGGCAACGTTGCGGGAGAGTCATCGGTTTCTGGACGAGGTCGTTTCCCATGCCGAGGTGCTTCAGCGGGAGACCGGCGTTCGCCTTCTCTGGGGTACGGCGAACTTGTTCAGCCACCCGCGCTATATGTGCGGTGCCGCCACAAACCCGGATGCCGGAGTCTTCGCGTACGCGGCGGCCCAGGTCAAAAAGGCGCTCGAGGTGACACACCGGCTCGGGGGCGAAAACTACGTCTTCTGGGGCGGGCGGGAAGGCTACGAAACGCTTCTCAATACCGACCTGCGCCGGGAGCAGGCACACCTTGCGGCCTTCTTCCACATGGCGGTCGACTATGCCAGGCAGATCGGGTTTACCGGCCAGTTTCTCATCGAGCCGAAGCCGAAGGAGCCGACGAAGCACCAGTACGATTTTGACGTCGCTTCGGGGATCGCCTTTCTGAAAACCCACGGGCTCGACCCTTACTTCAAGTTCAACATCGAGACCAACCATGCCACCCTCGCCGGGCACTCGTTTGCTCATGAGATTGAGGTCGCGGCAGCCGCAGGGATGCTCGGGTCGATCGATGCCAACACGGGAGACCCTCTTCTCGGCTGGGATACCGACCAGTTTAACACCGACGTGAGGGAGCTGACGCTTGCCTTCCTCTCCATCCTCAAGGCGGGCGGCCTCGGCTCGGGCGGGCTGAACTTCGATGCAAAGCTCCGCCGCTCCTCCATCGATATTGAGGATCTGTTTCATGCGCATATCGGGGGGATGGATGCGTACGCGCTAGCGTTCAAGACGGCCCGCCGCATCATCGCCGACGGTGTTCTGGACGAATTTATCCGCGAGCGGTACGCTTCGTTTGATACGGGCTTCGGCCGGGAAATCGAAGCCCGCCGGATCGGGTTTTCCGAACTGGAGGCCATTGCGCTGGAGGGCGAAGAGCCCAAAGGCATTAGCGGGCGCCAGGAGTTCCTGGAGAATCTTGTCATGCGGTATCTCTTCTAACGACCATGATTACCCTCGGCGTTGACTGCGGGACGCAGGGGCTGAAGACCATTGCCCTGGATTTGGAAACGGGCGATGTGCTGGCGTCCGCTTCGCGGGCTTACCCGCTGTTGGAAGGGTTGCCCCCCGGAAGTGCGGAGCAGGACCCCGCGGTATGGGTGGCGGCGTTGGAAGAGACCCTCTCCGAAGTGTTGGGGCACCTTGGTTCCCGGCGGTCGGCCGTTTGCGGCATCGGAGTGGCCGGGCAGCAACATGGCTTCGTGCCATTGGATGCAGGCCACCGGGTGATCCGCCCCGCCAAGCTTTGGTGCGATACGACTACCACCGAAGAATGCCACCTTTTCGCCGAAGCCTTCGACGGCACGGAGGGGTTGTTGGAGAAGATCGGCGTAGACATCCTCCCCGGCTACACGGCACCAAAGGTGCTCTGGCTCAAAAGGCGAGAGCCGGAGAACTATGCCCGCCTCGCGCAAATTCTTCTCCCACACGATTACCTCAACCTTTACCTCGGTGGGATCGCGAGGATGGAATATGGGGACGCATCCGGGACCGCATTGTTTGATATCCGCCAGCGCCGATGGCACCCGGAAGTCTGCTCTTTCATTGACCCGGAGCTGGAAGCCAAGCTGCCGCTGCCGAGCTCTTCCTGTGGGCCGATCGCCACTCTACGCCGGGACTTGGCGCGCAAATGGGGCCTACCGCCGCAGACCATTCTGAGCGCGGGAGGTGGGGATAATATGATGGGGGCTATTGGAACCGGCAATACCCGGAGCGGGCGGATTACCGCCAGTTTGGGCACCTCCGGAACCCTCCTGGCTTACTCCCCCGTGCCGGTTGTGGACCCGAGCGGGGAAATCGCCGCCTTTTGCGATAGTACAGACGCCTGGCTGCCGCTTCTGTGTACGATGAATGTGACCGTTGCTACCGAACGGGCGCGTGCCCTCTTTGGGTGGAGCCATGAGGCTTTTGACCAAGCCGCGGCGGCGACCGATCCGGGGGCGGATGGGCTCCTTTTTTTGCCCTATCTACAAGGAGAGCGTACCCCCAATTTGCCGGATGCCCACGGCTCGCTGCATGGAATGAATCCGGGTAACTTTACCTCTGGCCACATCGCGCGGGCCGTATTGGAAGGCGTTACATTGGGAATGGCGTGGGGTCTTGGCCGACTTCGGGCTCTCGGTATCCAAGGGGAGGAAATCCGTTTGATTGGGGGTGGCAGCAAAAGCCCGCTTTGGAGAGCCCTTTGTGCGGATGTATTTGGATTGCCCACTGTGACGACGTGCAACCCCGAAGGGGTGGCTCTTGGCGCGGCCATTCAGGCTGCTGCCGCCTGCTACCCGGAAAAGACGATCGATGAATGGGCGGGGACATTGGTCAAAACCTCGGAAGCCTCCCGCGTGCTCCCCAACTTGGAGCGCCACTCCCTTTACCAACGGCTGCTCGAAAATTTCCGGCAACTGACTCTCTCTCTTTATCCGCCCGGTAGAGTGCCTGTCGCGAATGCATCCCCTATCAAATCAACGAGGATTGATGATGCCCGCGCTGCGAAATAGACAGAATCCCCCTTCCACCCTTTTCCGCAATGTCAGTCTCGTTCTTGTCGACCGGGTGGTCGAGAACGGTTCGCTGCGGGTGGGGGCAGACGGGCGGATTGTCGAGATCGCCGAGACAGCGCTCGCCAGTCGGCCAGGGGAAGCGGTGGTAGACGGGGAGGGGCGCCATCTCGCTCCCGGATGGATTGATATTCACTGTCATGGGGATGGAGAACAGAGCTTTTTCATCGAACCCGAGGCCGTGGTGGAGACTCTTTTGCGCAACGGCACCACCGGCGTGCTGGCCACTCTCGGCTACAGCCAGATGGAGCCGGGCAGATTGCACGCGCAGATCGGCGGGTTTTGGGGTAGCCTTTCCCTTCGGCTGCGGCAAAGCGTCCTCGGGCTTCACTTGGAAGGTCCGTACACCAGCCCCAAATATGGTGCGGCCAGTTCGAGGAAGGGGGGCTGTATCTACCCGCC
The DNA here is from genome assembly GCA_037189965.1 of Chthoniobacteraceae bacterium. Lineage (GTDB taxonomy): Bacteria > Verrucomicrobiota > Verrucomicrobiia > Chthoniobacterales > Chthoniobacteraceae > DATMFV01. Next base: position 7,047 of record JBBCKB010000074.1, read on the forward strand.
CAACTCGGCGGAGTATGGGCCGATCTTGGAGGATTTCGGTGACATCGTTCGGTATTGGACTTTTGCGCCCGAGCACGAGGGGGCGATTGAGTTTGCCCGGGCGGCGCACGCGCGCGGCGTGGTACTGGCCGCCGGGCATACCGAAGCGGGGGTGGAACGTCTGGAGCTCTTTCGCGGCCTGGGGCTGCGCACTGCCACGCATTGGAGCAATGCCTCCGGCACCCCGCCGACTCGCTTCGCCGGTACGAGGGAGCCGGGGATCGACGAATTCGCGCTCCTGCATGACGAGATTTATGCGGAGGTGATTCCGGACCGCGAAGGGTGCCACGTCCGTCCGTTCCTGTGCCGTTTGCTCCACAAGGTCAAAGGGGCGCGGCGGGTCATCCTCATCAGCGACGCCACGCTGGCCTATGTGGAGGGAAATGAAGGCCGGGAGGTGAACTTCAACGCCCGTGGGGAGCTTTCTGGCTCGCGGTTGACGATGCACGCCGCCGCACGCAACTACCGCGCCTTCACTGGCTGCACGCTGCCGGAGCTTTTCTGCATGGGCGCGCTCAACCCCGCCCGCCTCTTCGGCTGGGATGCCGGGGTGCTCGAGCCAGGCAAGCGCGCCAACCTGATCCTCTTCGACGATGCCTTTGTCCTCCACGGCACTTGGCTCGATGGGGAGCGGTGCGCGTAGGGCGCCATTTTTTTGGCGACGACTACCAGCGGCGCGGAAATGCCGGAGGGCGTCGCGGCCTTTGAGGAAGCAAAGTTCGCTCGGCTTCGCAAAGCTTTTGGGAAGGAGGTCGGGCTTATGATGGATGCCCATATGGGCAACAGCCCTTTTGGCGCGTGTTCTGAAATCCGTCTTGCGAATGGGGTGGCCGGGTTCGTGCACCGTTTCGTAGCCAGAGGCTGGCGAGTTTCCACCACTCGAAGAATGGTAATCGAGGATATGGAAACGATCGGGAACCACGGTGATCGGAGCGCGATCTTTGGTCTTCACCTGAAGTAACCCCTCCGCCAGATTCCCACCCACCGGAATGAGGTAGTACCCGGTTTCGTCCGCGCTCTTCACGGGCACCCCTTCCGGGTCGACTTCGACAAGCTTCACATGATTGTAGGCGATGTAGCGGGGGTCGTACTTGAATTTCTCCGTAGCATTGATCACTTCGGTCAGCTTTTCGTCTGAGAGAGGAACGCGTTGCCATCCGCTGGCTTTCGATACGGTTTCCAGCGGAATTCGGTATTGATAAGCTGGTTCTGTCCAAGGGGCGCTCACCGGTGGCTCTGCATGGAGGGCCGACGAGATGAGGAGTGTCGCCATGACGGAAAGCCGCCCGGCCGCTTTACGGGTGAGGAAGCTATGAGGGGTGGAAGCCATCTGCTCATTCAAGAGGGTAGGGAGGGAGGGGAAAAAGGAAAGTCCTCTGGAGCGTTCATGATGCCAGATGCAAAACCCGGACTGGCCATGGGGGCATCTGGAATGGGCGTTTTCCTAATGTGGCGAAAGCTGAATGAGCGTCGTAAGCTTGGGTGCTTCCTCGAATCTCAAACGTTGCTTGTGCGGTCGGTACCTTCAGATACACGAAGATCGTAAGGAACAAACGTTGCGCCGCATGGTTGGCCCACTGCGATCTCGATCCGACCCCGCTCCAGATCTGCGATCATCGCGGCCGTGGTGGCGCTCTCACCGGGGTGCGCTTCTGAATGGAGACAGATGGAGCCTGGCCAGCCGGAGTGGTCTCTAGCCAGGCGCCGGAGGCTTTCGGTATCGTGTTCCGGGGACGTCCGTTCCAGAAAGGCGTGAGCTGCCCGCAACCGGCTGGCGGCGGAGGGCGAGGCGGTGGCTGAAAGGTCCGCCCCCCTCGCGGCAGGCTCCAGAATCGTGTTGGTATGGGCGAAAACGCCCGCACCGGGTCGGACGAGATTTCCCTTCCCATGGATGAATTCCACACAAAGGGCATAACCCTTGCGATCTGCCATCAGCAGCGCGCCGTCCTGCCAGGCATCCCTCTCCATAAGAGGCTCCAAATCCGGCAGGGAGCGGGCTTCGAGGATCGCCTTCTTCAATAGCGAAAGCGGCAGGCCGGCTCTTCCGCCCGCGGTGGCATACCGGGCGTTGCCGGTAAAGGCGATGCCGCGGGAAGTCAGGCCAAGGTTGGCGATCCAGCCGGGGTAGTTGAGCAGGATGACCTCGGGGCCGTCGAGGTAGTCGAGCCTCATGGTGACATACCGCGTGGCGGGCGTCGGGGTATCCTTCGTTTGCCCGAGGTAGATCCGCCCTTCTCGTGTTGCTTCGCGCCCGCAGTAGAAGGCGGTGCAGTCTCCCTCAGGAACAAGGGGGCTCGCTCCGCCGTGAAACGCGGCAAAGAACGCCTCCGCGAAGGAGAATCCCCCCCCGTGTGCCAACCCTTCCACTTCCTTCTCCACCTGGGGGAGGTGGTGGCGCACCCACGGCAGGCATTGCCGCTGAAAGGCGGCTATATAGCCTTCCCACCCCACCCCGCTGCCGGGTGCGAGGCGACTCCAAGCTGCCTGCATCTCTCCGACGATCCGCCGTTGGAGCTGCGCGCCATGGAGTCTGCCGATTTCGAAGTGGCTGCCGCGGAAGGTGTGCTCCGGCTCAGCGGCTCCAGCCATACGGTTTGGGGCGTTCATGAAGCTCATTTTCAGCGGTTCGCATTTCCATCCAGTTCTTCACGGCGCGAGTGGAGCCGTAGCGGGTATGGGGGGTGATCTGCTCGTAGTCGTCGTAGTCGAGGTCGACGCGAGGGGTTGCATGGAAGTACCCCTTGAAAAGCGCGCCCCCGTTTTGCGCGCACCAGACCGTTATGGCCGCAGGGCAGGCGGGCCGCCCGTCGACCGGGGCAAACTCGATCTCCAGCGGGCCCCCGCGATGTTGGAGCGCCACCTTCATCCGCCGGAGGCGGTTTTCTCCCCGGTGGGTTGCTCGCGAGCCGTGCGGCAAGAGGCGGACTGCGGTGCCAAAAGGCCCCGATACGAGACGCGAGCCGGTCGCGATGCAAACGAGGATCTTTCCTTCGGGCAGATTGACTTTAAATCGACGTGCCTTCTCCATCGGCAGCCCGCTGAAGGCTTCATGGCTATTGGTGTCGGAGAAGGCCACGGCCCTCTTGCCCGGGGCCGAGATGCGTTGCGCAAGATCGTGAACCCCCGCTCGCAGACACTCGAAGGAGGAGCCCGAGACAAGAAGCACCCCGGGGCTTAAAACCACATCCCCCGCCGCACGCATCCAGTGAGCGGCGGGCGAACGGTTGGGGCGGGGGGCGGTGGTAAACAGGTGGGGATGTGCCGAGATGACGGCCTCCGGCCCAATGGGTGTGCACGCGGGGGGAGCCAGGTTTTCGGCCAATGTCATGAGCGCATGTTCATGGCGCACCCCCACGAGGAGGAGAGCTTTGCAACGAAGCGCATCCGCAGCTCCTTCGATAACGGAGTGAACCGAAGGGATGGCTCCCCAAGCTTCGGCGATCAGGCTTTGCAGGCGCACCGCCAGCTCCATTTCCGGACCTGCCGGCCGGTGGACGACAATGGCCAGCCGTTCCCGGTTTGTTTCCAGGAAGGCTTCGATCTCCTTCATGGGCGTGGCATACCGGACGCGGCCGATGGGGAAGCGTTGCGCGCGTGCCAGCTTGCACCGCCGAGGTGTCACCCGCGCAAGCCACCCCAGGCAGGGGCCGCCGGAACCGACCAGCTGCTTCGGCTCAAACGTGGGGAAGAAATGCTCGATGGCACCCTTCCGGGAGAAAGGGGTGGGCCGTTCGAAGCAATGCTCGACCGAGGCGAGCGGAGGGAGGCGCACCTCCCGGTGCTCTGCCCCGAGGGTGAGGGAGCCTTCAAGCGGCCTCCGCTTCCGGTTGTGGATCACCACGCTTACGCCGCCGCCTTCGGCCTCCCGCACCTCCAGCTTCGCGAAGGCAAACAGATCTTCGGGGGGCATCATTTTCATCGCCGTCTCGCGGAAGATGGCTGCCTCCGGCCGGGGCAGGCCGCAGGCGTGGAGCAGGCCGCACTGCACGAGGCCATACTCCCTCCACGACATTTTACTCCGCAGCGCGAAATGGCACACGGTGGAAACATTTGTTTCGCGGGCGACGCGCTCCATCAACCGGGGCCAGCGGCTGCCGCGCCCGGGGCGGTCGGTAGCGACCCAGAATGGGAAGCCGGTCATGTGGATCTCCATCACCCGCAGCGAACGGGCCAGGCCGCCGAAAGATTCGCGCGTCATGCTTTCATAGTAGCTTCGCTCTTCCGGGGAGAGCCGCTCCAGCTCCACGGAGCGTTTGCCGGTGAGGAGGTCGAGGAAGGTCTCTTCGCCAAGAGCATCCCAGTTTGCGCCGTAGGGATAGTGGTGGAGGGGGAGGACCTCTTCCACCAAAGCTGCAAGCCGGGGGTGGGTCTGCAAGATCTCGCGGTGGATGGAGCCGCCCGCATCGAAGCTCAGCCGCCCCTGGTAGCCCGCGGCTCTTAAAGCGTCGAAGATGGAGAGCAGCTTGTCGCGGTTGGAGCATTCCTTCCAGAGGAAGAAGTATTCATTGATGACCTGCAACATGTCGATATTGCCAAAGCCAACCTCGCGCGCGCGTGCCACGACATCCCCCGGGTCGAGCGCGGCGAAGTGGTCGGTGTGCAGATCGAGGTGGGTGGAAAGCCCGAGGCGCTTGGCCTCGGCGAAAAGGAAGGGGACTTTCCGCTGGTAGTCTGCCGCCTCGGCTCCGGGGTAGCGGTCCTTTGCGTGGTTAATCGGGTGGATATGGTAGCGGAAGATACGCCCCCCGAGCGCGCGGAGGATGCGCAGGTCGGTCTGCATGGCGGTGCGGGTCCATTCGTTCTCGATCCAGTGAGGGAAGAAGTCGCGAATGCGATCGACGTGGGGGAAGTAGTTTGCACCAAATTCAAGCGGGCGGGGTTTCATACGGGCTGATCAGAGTTATTGCGGCGCGACGCCCCAGAAGGCGGGGTCGGTGGCTCGGTCGGGGATGGCGGGGCGCGCGAGCAGCGAGACATGGCCGTCTCCAAAAGTGAGGATGTTTTTCTTTCGGTGCCACCCGGCTAGCCGTTGGTCGAGCCCGGCTTTGTAGCCACTGGCAAGGTGGGAGCCGGAGTGGTCGATAAGAAGGATCACCCGCCCGCCGGAGTGGTGGGAGACCAGCTTGTCGATGAGGTTGTCGTTCATGGCATAGGAGATCGCGCTCGCTTTGCTGGGGTTGGCCGGGCAGCGGTAGAGCTTGAGCGAAAGCGCGCCCCCCCAGTTGGAGTAGGTGCCGGAGGGGTCCAGATACGGCCAGATGGTGCGGTGCCAATTGCGCCCGGGATCGACGGGCTCGGTGGTGCGGAGCGGGTAGCGCCCCTGGTGGTCGGCGCTGTAGGCCAGCGTGGCCAGATAGAGGGTGCGCTGGTGGGAGATGCAGCGCGTCTTGCGAGATTCCGCAAACGCTTGTGGCAAAGCCGCTCCGAGAAGAGCGGCCAGCACCAGGAACAGACAAAGCACCGCCAGCAGCTCCAAGGCCGTGAACCCATGAAGCCTTCTGCTGGAAGCGATGGCGGGCAGATGCATCGGGGGGCTACGGTTCCACGGTCGGCTCCGGCTTTTGGAAACGGAAGAGCAGGATGGCGGCCAGCTCACCATTGAAGCCTTCAATGAGCCGGTTCTCGCCGCTGGTAAAATCCCCCGGGTTTGCAAACCGGCCGCCGAACACAATCGGGTTGCTCGATCCGGCAAGTGAGCCCGGGCTTTCCTGTTGGGCCACGACCCGGTCGTCGAGAGAGAGCAGCGTCTGCGTCCCATCGTAGAGCAGCTCGACGCGGTGCCAGACACCGGGGATGAGGCGGCCATCACCCATGCTGGTGAGGGCCGTGCGCTCGGGAAGCGTCAGCAACTGGGCGCTAAGGAAGCCACCTGAGCGCACGGCGAGGAGAAAGCGCCCTGCTTGCGCGGCAATCACCGCCTGGCCTTGTGAGGGAATTTCATTGATCCGTACCCACGCTTCAAAGGCGATTCCCTTGTCTCCAAACACGAGCCCCTTGGAGGGTAAAACGAGGGCTTGGCTACCGTTGAAGGCCAGCGCGGTTTTGCCATCGCTCTCCAACGGCTGGGGGGTGGTGGCCAGCTCGCCTTCATGGAAAGTGGCGGCCCGGCCCGCTGTCTGGTCGGTCTCCGGGGAGAGGGCAAAATCGAAGCTGGCCACCAGCTCCTTTCCGGCGTCGGCCTTGGTGGAGAGTGGGAGAAAGAGCGCCGCGCAGAGCAGCATGCATTGGGGGAGATTGGGGAACATAAGGGATTTCTTTCTGGGGCTACCACCAGCCGTTGGCGTGGCCTGCCCAATAGGCAAGCAGCCATTGGGCCGGTGCGCGGCCATCGAGCATGCGGGTTTTAAAGGCAAAGCCATCGGGCACCGGGGTGCCACTGGGGGGCGTCAGAAACGTCATGGAAGAGAGGTCTGCGGCACCGAGTATCTGCGCGGCGCGGGCGCGGCAAACCGCCTCATGCTCGGGGAGATAGTGGCCCGCCAACGTGTGGGAGGCGGCAGCGAAGCACGAGACGGCCCCGCTGCGGAGCAAGCCCGTCCACTCCCCATACGGCCATGCCGGGGGGGCGCTCTCGGGTAGTGGGCACCATTCCCGCGCTTCAGGGCCAACCTGGTAGCTGGCGTAAAGCAACCCGTCGGCGGCCAAGCCGGGGCAAACATCGTCGCTCCAGAACTGCTCCATCAGGCTTTGCCAGTGAGGGGCGCGCTCCGGCCATGCTTCGATCAGCAGGCCGAGCATCCGCACAACCAGGTGGTGGTAAGCCGAGAGCCGCCGCACCTGGGCTCCGGGGGCTCCGGGGAAGGGGACGATATTACCACTGCGGGAAGCCGGTTGGTCGCAACGCTCCTCCCGGCAGAGGCGCTCGGCCTCCTCGCGGAAGCGGCGTTCCCCGGAGAGGCACCACGCCAGTTGGACAAACGCAAGGCAGACGAGCCCCCACTGGTTGCGGCCCATCCACCGGTGGGAGCGGTTGCCATGGTAGGGGCAGCGGTAATCGTGCCGTACCCAAAAATCGGCCAGTTTTACAAGCAGCTCCGAGGCGGCCGCCGCATCCGGGTGGTTGCGCAAATGCGCGAGAGCCCAGAGCCCGGCCATCACTTCGCCATATTGGTCGTTGCTCGATTCCATCGAAGCCGAGCCGTCATACGGTTTGGAGAGCCAACCCGCTTCCCAAAGGCGTTCGCTCGCGGCGGTGAGGCGGCAGATGCCGGCAAAGAGCGTGGAGATCCGCTCCCGCCCGCGCGGCGTTGGGGCCACTTTCTCCCGGAAAACCAGCGCGGAGAGGGTGGCCCCCATGGCCATCGGCGTATTTTCAAAAGCAAGCCATTGCGCCGGGGCCGGGCCTCCGGCAAAGCGGACGGGAAACGCGGCGGCCTCTTCGCGAGTGAAGGGGCGGCGGCTCCGCGCATCGAGAAAGGCATAGCACAAGCCCGACGGAGCGCGGAATACCGTTTCCAGCGCCTCTTCGAGCGCTTCGGCGCGCGTGGCCGACGGTAGGTTGGGGGGAGTGGCGAGCATTTGGCTAGAGCACTTTAACCTATCCTGCACAGCCTCATTTGCGGCGGCGAAGTCCGTTGCAAAGTCTTTCGAGCTTGGACTGTATGAATCATACAGCCGCTGCGCTCAAAAGCCTTTGCAACGGCCTCCGGCGCTCGCAAATGAATGGTGTGCATCATAAGTTAAAGTGCTCTAGTCAATGAATGCCCCGGCCGCTTTCAAAGTGGCACGGAGTTTCCGGGCATCGAGATCCTGGGCGGCGGTGCCCTCGCGTGCGCAGAGTGCGGCAGCGGTGCCTGCGGCTTGGCCGGTGGCCATCGCGGCGCTCAACACGCGCACGGCCGCGAGCGCCTCGTGGCTCGCGCAGATGCACCTGCCCGCGGCAAAGAGATTCTCCACCCCGCGCGCGATCAGCGACCGGAGCGGGATGCTGTAGTAGCCCCCTTCGGGAATCTCTGCCGTTTCATAGCGGGTGCCGCCACCATCGGGGCTATGAATGTCGATCGGGTAGCTATTATAGGCCACCGCATCGGGGAATTTGCGGCAGGCCAAGAGATCCTCCGGGGTCAACTCATACTCGCCCTCGATCCGCCGGGTTTCGCGGACGCCGACCTGTTTGCCGATGCTAGAAAGACGGCAGGCGGCAAACCCGGGCACATGGGGGCGCAGAAATCGTTCGATAAACTCCTCCACTTGCCGGCGGCCTTCCAGTTCGGCTTGTGCGAGTTGGCTCGGGTGCATCCCTTTGCCCACGAGGATGCGGGTGACATTCCACGAAAGCTCCCCCGGGCGCCCCGGGATCTCTGTTGGCCAGGAAAGGGAGGCCCCGCTCCGTGGGTTGCGCCATGCCGCTTCGGGTCGGAGCTTTTCCCAAAGCGGACCCAGCAGGGCGGCTCCTCCGGCGGCGCGAAACGCCGCAATATCGACTTCCCGCGTGGCAAAGGTGAGTGTCATCGGCTGTACGAGCCCATCGCGAGCGCGGCCCATCGGCGTGGGGACCCCGGCGCTTGCGGCAAGGGCGGCATCTCCCGAGGCATCCACATAGCATGCCGCTTCGCAGACCACGAGGCTCCCCCGGCAAAGGAAAGCGACCCGGGTGATCCGCCCCCCCTCCCGCGCGGCAGAGAAGAGGGGAGCCTGGCAAAGCAGGGTAACGCCGCTCTCCGCGAGCATTTCGCCGATCAGGAGCTGCAACTGCTCGCAGTCGATCGGCATCCAATCATTCACTTCCGGGTCGCTGGCGCAGCCACCTCGAAGGCGGAGGCGCTCCAACATCTCCAGGGCCACGCCTCGGACGACCACGGGCAGCGCATTCCGCGCCCGGAAGCTCGTGAGGGGGAGGCCGATGGTGCCATTGCCTCCCGGGAAGGCGAGCGCTTCCGCCAACAAGGTGGAGGCCCCGGTGCGCGCCGAGGCGATGGCGGCGACGACCCCCGCGAGCCCGCCTCCGACAACGGCGACATCATACCGTCCACCCGGGACCGAAGGCGGCAGCTCCGTGGGTGTCATTTCCGCCTCCAGCGTGCCCGGCCCGCCAGCAGGGTTGCGGCGCACAGAGCGAGCCCATACGTTGAGGGCTCCGGGATCGCCGCCGCGGCGAGGTAAGCATAGCTACGGGAGATATCGGAGTAGTGGACCTCGTCGATCCACCCGCCGAAGCTGGTCGTTCCCGAAGAGGTATTGCCGCCGATAAGGAACCCCGCCGTCCCCGGGTTGACGGGGGCCGCGCCAACAAAGCTATCTACCGTTGTGAGGGAGGTGCCGCCCAGCTCCATCCGGTGGAAGGTGTAGAGAGCCATGCCTGCCGCCTGCCCATCCGTATTGACGGTGAGAGCCACGTAGTACCAGGTATCGCTCGCCCAGCTCAGGGCCGCGGTGCTTCCCGAAAAGGAGCCTCCGGAAGCGTTACCCATGGCCAGCATTCCTCCGTTGGCCTTCAGGCCGAAGGACCAGGTGATCGCGCTATCGCGGGCCTGCGCGATCACCCTCCCCTGCGTGGCGCTGGCGTTGGTCAGGTAGGGGTCTTTGATCCATGCCTCCAGAGTGAATGAACCGCCGGTATATTCGCCGCTGGAGGCAAAGTTCAACGCACTGATGGCGTTGCGCTTGGGTGTGCCTGCGGTGGCCCCCGCGAAACGTACCGCCTTGTCGAAGACGCCTGCTCCGCCGAGGATGAGTTGGTCTGCCGCGATGTCGTACCCTTTGCCGCTATAGTTGGCACTTCCGGCGTTGGCGAAATCTGCGGTGCCGCCTCCTGCCGTCCCGCCGGCCGTTTCGTCGAAATGGTAGAGAAGGAGGGTGCTTGCGTCTCGCGTATGGGGCGAGGGGCTCTGGGCCTGGAGCAGGCAGGGAGCTGCAAGCAGCAGGGCGGTAAGGGCGAACCGGAGCGGGAGGGTGGGGATCTTCATGGTCGGGGGTGGGTTAGTTTGAGGTGGATGCCACAGAAGGAAGAGGTCTGGCGGTGGAGGCCGCGCCGGGAGAGAGGTATTCCACCGTCTCGTGAGGCAGGAAGCGGTGCTGCGGCACGGCATTGCCCCCGCGCCGCAGGGTGAGGAACATCTCCACTGCGGCTTCTGCCAGCAGCTCCGGGTCGGTCTCCAGAGCGGTTACCGGAAACGGGTAGAAGGTTTCGCGGCCCCGCGTGGAGTGCGTGACAATTTTGAGATCCTCGGGAATGCGCACCCGGGCTTCCAGGATGGCGAGCGCCGCGTCGTGGAAGAGAGTGTCATCGGCAATGACAAGGCCATCGGGCCGCAGCCCGGGTGCAAGCCATAGCTCCCGGAAGGCCTCCCATGCCGCACCGGCATTTCCTGGTGCGCCCGCGCTGGCGATGTGGCGGGGAACAGGGGCGAGGCCGTGTTGCGCCATCGCTTTGATAAAGGCGCTGCGGCTATCGGATACGACCGTCGGCCCTTCATAGAAGAGCAGTGCGGGGCGTTTGCACCCGGCTTCCACCAGTCGTTGCACGGCTTCGGAGACGATCCGCTCGGGCTGGAAGCCGACGCCGAAAGGGTAGGTATCGGGGGAGCCCACCACGGGCACGCCGCGGGGAACGAGGGCCTCATACCAGCCATCGCGCGGGGTGGAGGCGATGCCGATGACGCCGCAGAGGCGGTCTTCCTCCACCGCGCGCAGGAAGTCGAGGCAGGTGGCGCTTTGGATATGGCTCCCGGGCAGGACATTGCCCACATAAAGACGCGCCGCCACGCCCTGCGCGGCAAGGCTCTCTCGCACTTGGTGGCTCATCCGTACGTAAAAGTGGGAGACGCGCGGGTGGCAGATATCCAGCTCCACCAGGATGCCGACATGCCGCCGCCCGGCAGGGTCGAGAATGACGGTGCCGCTGCCTTGGCGCCGTTCGATCAGCCCCTCCTTTGCAAGGAGAAGGAGCGCGGAGCGCATCGTCACCGGGCTGACTCCCATTTGCGCGGCGAGCCGATTCTCGGAATCGAGCCGATCTCCAGGCCGGCAGTGGGCGATCTGGGCGCGCAAGACTTCGGCCACCTGTTGGTGCAGGAGGACTTTGGAGACGGTCTTCAATTTCACAATGAAACGGAGAATAAGGGCTTGGTTCCGAAGGTCAATACTTTTTATAGAACTATAGAAATTGACGAAGATTCAGAGAAATATCTTGCCGCTTCTCTGATTTTAAGCCATTTCAACTTCACTAAGAACTTATGAATGTGATTCCCCCTCTTCTTTCGATGCTCGTTTTGGTTGGCTTGGCGGTTCTCCCTTCTTCCCATGCGGAAGAGGCGGGGGTGGTTCCGTCTTCCCGGGGGCGGGTCGTCATCGAGGCTACGCCGGGGGAGGATCTTTCCGAGAAGTTGCAAGCGGCTTTTGACCAGACGCGGGCGACGGGGGGCGGCACGGTTTTCCTTCCTCCCGGAAACTACGTTCTCACAGCGCCGGTTTGCCTGGCAGGCCGGGCCGAGCGCTACCCAAAGGGCGGCGTCAATGGGGTGACTCTGGAGGGAAATGGCGCGACCCTGACTTGGAAGGGGCCTGATGAGGGGGCGATCCTCGACCTTCCCGGGGCGGCCTTTTGTACGATTCGCAACCTTCGCCTCACCGGGGAGCGGGGCAAGGGGTGGAAGAACGTGGTGGGGATTCGCTACCGGGGTGGGGTGGAGCGCGGAGTCCACGGCGGCAAGAACAACATGTTCCAGCAGATCGAAGTCCAGAATGTCGGCATCGGCTTTGAGGTAGGCGGGCTCTACGGACCCGACCTCGTGGGGGGGACATTTCTGAACTGCACCACCATCAACCTCCGCATTGGCTACCGGTTTGCGGGGGCGAATGTGACTTCCATGGTGATCATCAACCCGTTGGTGGCGGGGTATGAGGAGGCGGGGTTTCAGATCCTGGGGTTTACCGCCCGCAAGATCCGCCAGAATGCGGATGAGCCGGTGCCTCCAGCGGAGATCCCCGGTGCCCCCTCGGTGCTGATGGATTTGGAAAACCAGAACGAGCTTTTCCAAAAAGACCTCCCTGCCTGGCTGACGGCCAAGGATGTTTCCTACCCGACCTTCCGCCGGGACGAGGGAGCCACGCTCTGGGCTGGGGGAGGAAGCCTGGAGATCACGATCTACGGGTTGCTGGGCCACTCGCGGTTCATCAACTCGTGGATGTTCGATACCAACTGGGGCAATGTGCGCGTCTACTCCGCCCGGATTGAAGGGATGGGTGGCATCCTTCGCCAAACCGCCGAGCTTCCCGACTCCTTCCCGGCGGGGCACTACTCCACGCTTTTTGAAGACGTGAACGCGACCTCTCTGGGCGGCACCACGGGGAACGTGATCGAGATCCGCAACCGTGCGCCCTTCTATCTGATTGGCGGCAGCTACCGGGCGAACGTGGCGCTGGGCAACAACGTCACCCTTTACACCCTGGGGAGCCGGTTTCAGACTTCGGCGCGCCCGTATGCTTCCGTCCTGCCCCAAGGGTACAAGGAGCCGCTCGACGGGCGTTTTGAGAAAACCGGCGGCACCTATGTCCTCGGCCAGCTTCGCGGCAAGGGCGATCTCTGGCGGATCACTCCGGTGGAGAAGCCGGGCATCGTCCAGCTTCCCGGGACGAAGGGCGCTTCCATTTACGAGCTTTCACAAGTGACGCGGTTGACGCTCAAGGTCCCGAAAGGGGCCACCTCGGTGGAGGCGAAGCTCAGTGAGCTTGCCCCGCAGGTCGATGCCGGCTACTCGCTGACGGCGACGCCGGGGTTTGATGCCGGCTCGCTCTGGTACGAGGGCAAGCGGGATGATGCTGTGACGATCCGCTTTGAGCGTGCCCCCTCCAGCGATAGCACGATCGATGTCACCATCAGCCGAAGCCCCAATCGCTACCTTGGCCGGAGTTCGTAGCGTATGCGGTTGATGCCTCTCATCCTTCAAGCGGTAGCCGTGCTGCTCCTGACCGTGGCACCGGTCTGCGGCCAACCGGCCAAGCCCGCCCCGTGGGAAGTTCACCCCGCGTTTGCCGATCTGGCGCAGGGTGCGGATATCTCGCCCGCCCTGCAACAAGCGGTGGACGCCGTCCGCTCGCGCGGCGGTCGCATCGTCCTCCCGGCGGGGACTTACCGCATGACCCATTCGGTGGACCTCGCGGGGACGCTTCGCAAGTTCCCCAACGGCGGCCCGCAAGGCATGACTCTGGAAGGGAATGGAGCGGTCTTGATCTGGGAGGGGAAGGACGAAGGGGCCGTGCTCGACCTGCCGGGGATCACAGGGTGTGCGGTTCGAAATCTGACGCTTCGGGGGCACCCTTCGCGGCAATGGAACCACCTCATTGGGCTGCGCTACCGTGGCGGTTTGGAGCGGCGCAACCACGGGGGGAAGAATAACCTTTTTGAAACCATCGGGCTGGAGCACCTCGGGATCGGGGTTGAAACGGGCGGGCTCTTTGGGCCCGACCTGGTAGGCGGCACATTCCTCAACGTTGCGGTGCGGGACGTTCGCATCGGCTTCCGTTTCATGGGGCAGAATGTGACCAGCATGTTGCTGCTCAACCCGGTGGTTGAAGGCTACCGCCAAGCCGGGATCGAAATCATCGCCTTTCCCGGGCGACAGGTTCGTGCAAACTCGGATGAGCCTCGGCAGGCCCCGCCCACCGCGAGCAACCCCGGTGTGCTGATGGATGCCGAGGGCGAACGCGAGATCTTCCAAAGCGACCTCCCTGCATGGATGAGCGCCCCGGAGGTTACCTACCCGACCCAATGGATCTCGCCGCCCGGAGGAAAGCGATGGCTTCAAGCCGGGGGCGGCGGGCTTGAGGTGACCGTCTATGGGCTTCGCGCCCGGAGTGCCAGCCAAGCGGCCTGGGCGGTGGATACCAACTGGGGGAATGTCCGCATTTATGGCGGCGAAGTGGCGGGGGCGGGGGGCGTTTTCCGTAGCCGGGTGGCCATGGGCTTCGGGCATTATACCACGTTGCTCAAGGATGTGGTTGCTCCGGATGCCCGGGGGCCGGAGGGCAACTCCGTGCAGTTGCTCGGCAAAGGCCCGCTCTATCTTCTGGGGGGCACCTATGGCGGCCAGCTTGCATTGGGGCGGGGTGCGGAGGTCTACGAGTTTGGCGCGGTCTTCGCTGCCGCGCCTCCGGTTGCCGGGCTTGTCCGGCGCTACCACCCCACGCAGACCACTCGCACCTCCCTCTGGCCCACCCCCGGCTCCACCGAGCTGACCGTAGCGGCTTCAGAAGGGGGAACTTTTCTGCCCGGCTTCAATGCCGGGGGGCATTGGGTGGAACGCACTTCCACGGGGCACCTCCGGCTCCGCTGGCGCCACCCCGCCCCGGAAGGCGCGTTTATCGACGCCGTGTTGGAGAGCCCCTCTATCGACCACCCATGAATGCCAAGATATTCGAAGACGCCTTTGCCTTTTTCCCCTACGGAGTCCAATACCACCGCGCACCCACCCCGCTTCCCGACGAGTGGGAGGGTGACTTGCGCGCCATTGCGGCGGCAGGGTACACCCATGTCCAGTACCGCCCCCAATGGCGCTGGCACGAGCGCGAGCGGGGCACCCGCATCTGGAGCGACCTGGACCGCCTCTTCGACCTTGCTGCTGCCAATGGGCTGCGCGTCGTCCTCAAGCCGATGCTCGAGACCGCGCCGGACTGGGTGTTTTCCGACCTTGGGGGGACGCGCATCGGCTTCCATGGCATCCCGATCAAGCCGATCGCCCATGGTGCCTACTACGTGGGCGGCTGGTGGCCTTGCTTTGATAACCCGGAGGTTGCCGCCGCTGCGGAGGCCTTTGTCGCAGAGCTCATTACCCGCTACGTGAAGCATCCAGCTCTTTGGTTTTACGATGCGTGGAACGAACCGGTAAGCCGCCCCATCGGCCAATGCCAATGTGCGCACTCGGTCGCCAGCTACCGCCAATGGCTTACCCGCCGGTTCGGCTCCGTCCAACATCTCAACGATTTCCTTGGCAAGGCGTGGACCTCTCTTGAAACCGTGGAGCCCCCCTCTGCCGCGGCGGACTATGCCGAAATGTTCCTTTGGCGGCAATGGGCAGCGGACGCCGTGGCAGAGCACGTGGCGCAGGTGGCGCGCACCATCCGGCGAAGCGATGCGGGGGCTTTCATCCTCGTCCATGCCGGGTCGCCCACGATCACGCAAGACCCGGTCTGCGCGACGAGCGATGACGTGGCCAACTCCCGGGAGACCGATCGCTTTGGGAGTTCCTTCGGCATCCCGCTTCATCCGCAGACGCCGCTGGAACATGCTGCGCCCGATTTTCAGTCTGACTGGCTCCGGCGGGTAGACCCTCACTATTGGGTCCACGAGTTCTACCCCAACAAAGGCGGCTGGTGCATCCCGCCCCATCCCGCCACGCTGCGCCGTCTGGTTTGGATGGCCATCGCCGGGGGGCTTCGCGGGTTGACGTATTGGCAATACCGCTCCGAGCGCGTCGGGTGCGAAACCAATGGGTTTGGGATCCGTGAGATCGACGGCACCCAAACCGCCCGGGGCGAAGTCGTGGAAGCGATCGGGCAGAAACTCGCCACGCTCGGCCCGGCGCTTGCCCAAAGCCAACGGGGCAAGGCGCGGGTCGCCCTGCTGCATAGCCGCGAGAGCGACATCATCGCGCGGCTTCAACACCTTACCCCGTGGCCTGCCGATGTTGCCCAGGAGGGGGCAAGCGACGGGCACTTTTACAAGCAGGCTATCAAAGCAGCTCACGCGCTCTATTTGATGGAAGGATATGAGGTCGATTGGGTCTTGCCCGGGGATGATCTCTCCCTCTACCCGCTCATTCACCTCACCGCATGCGAGATGATCTCCGCCCCGCTGGCTCGCGATCTGGAAGCTTATGTCGAGAAAGGGGGGCGGCTGATCGTCGAGTTTCCCTTTGCCTGTCGCGATGCCAATACATGGGTTAGCCTTCGCCGCCCGGGGCTGGGGCTGGAGGCGCTTTTAGGGGTATTTGAGGCACGACGCGAAAAGGTTTCCCAACCGCAACCCGTCACCTTTTCCAGCGGCTGTGAGGTGCAGGCCACCGGGTGGCGGATCGACCTGATCCCCCGGGAAGGCGCGGAACCGATGGCGTGGTGGCAGGATGGGGCTGTCGCGGGGGTCTCCCACCCCAAAGGCGAAGGGCGTGTCGTGGCATTGGGGGCCAATCTATCGCTTGCTTTTGCGGACCATTGGGAAGACCCTGTTCGCCCCCGGTTCCGGGAAGTGCTCCACCTCATCGGCGCACCCATCCCGGAATCGAACACCGAAGGCGTATGGGTGCGCAGGCGCCAGAGTCGCACCGGAGATTTTCTCTTTATCTTTAACGTTTCCAATGAAACCAAAGCCATCCCGCTACCGGAGCCAACCGCCACGGTGATCGAGGCCGAAGGAGCCCGGCAAGAGGGCATGAGCCTTGTGCTTTCTCCCGGCGGATGCTGGGTGGCACAGATGGCCCCGACGGGTCGTAACCCCGACACGCTGTAACAATCGATTCCTTAGAAATGCGAATCTTCAACCTCGCGGACCTGAGCGCCTGCCCCGACGTGCTAGCCTCCCTGGCGGAGCTGGGGGAAGTGGTTTCCTTACCTGCCAGCGCCCCGCCTGCGGATATCCTCCGGGAGCTGGCCCGGTGCGACCTCTACTTTGCCTCGCTGGAGCTACGCCTCACCCGGGAGCTGCTGGAAGCCGCGCCCCGGCTTCGCCTGATCGTGAGCCCCTCCACCGGGCTCGACCACATCGACCTCGCCGCCGCCGCAGAGCTTGGCAAGCAAGTCGTCTCCCTGAAGGGTGAGACAGCGTTTCTCGATACCGTGACGGCCACCGCCGAGCAGGCATGGGGACTACTGCTCGCGGCGGTGCGCAAGATCCCTGCCGCCCATGCCGCCGCTACCGGAGGCCATTGGGGGCGGGACGCCTTTCGCGGCCACCAGCTCTCCGGCAAGACGCTCGGCATTCTCGGGTACGGGCGGTTGGGCAAGATGGTGGCCACCTATGGGCAGGCATTCCGGATGCGCGTGTTGGCGTGCGAGCGGAACGCCACCGAACCGCTGGCTCCGGGGGTGGAGCGGGTCGATTTTCCCGGCCTCCTGGCCCGGGCCGATGTCGTTTCCATCCACATCCATTTGACTGAAGAAAACCGCCACCTCTTCGATGCCGCCGCCTTTGCCCGGATGAAGCCCGGCGCGGTGCTCATCAACACCAGCCGCGGCGCGATCCTCGATGAAGCCGCGCTGCTCGAAGCGCTCCGCTCCAAAAGGCTGCTCGCGGCGGGGTTGGATGTGATCGACGGAGAATGGGACGCGGAGCTGCGCGACCACCCGCTCATCCGTTATGCCCGGGAGCACGACAACCTCGTCCTCTCGCCCCACGTCGGCGGGGTGACTTTCGAATCCCAGCGCGCCGCGTTCCGATTTGTGGTGGAAAAGGCAAAGAACCAGGCGCGGTGTGGGTAGAGGGGCCGGCGCTCATGCCAGATCGCCTTTGCCACGGAGCCTGCGGCTTGCAATTCCCTCGTTTGGAGGGGAACGCAGGGATGTAACTATTTAAACCAGGTATTTCGGATCGGCTGCTTCTCATGGGCGTGGCGGCGACGATATCTAAAGGCACCGGCAGCGATGCTTCCAAACAGAAGCGCCCAGGTGCTTGGTTCCGGGATGACCTCCACCTGCAAGCTACCTTGCTTGAAGTAGGCGTACTTGCCGTTGCCAAGGTTATAGGCGTTCGCGGCTCCCCAGTTTGCGAGGCCGAGATGGGAGAAATTGACTTCCGTTCCGGCAATAAGGATGTAGGTGCCAAACGCTGTGGTGCTATCAAGCCCGAGAATGTTGGCGATCCCAAATCCTTCCCCGAATGAAATTGCCCCCGTCACCGTCAGGGGGGCGGAAAGGCTCAGTTCAAAAAGCGCCCCTTCCTCAAAGGCCAGGCTGCCGATGAGCGTGCCGCTGCCTGCCATCACCGCGCCTTGGCCGAGGGTTAGCGTCGTCGTCATCGTTCCGTTGTTTTCCAGCCGGTTTCCGGAGGAGATAAACGTGTTCGTCGCATTGAGCGAGCCCTCGACGATCAGCGTATTTCCTTCATTCCCCTCTGCGCCAACGCGAATCGTACTAGCCACGAGGCTGCCCTTAATGGTCAGCGCGTTCTCGTCAGATCCCGCGTTCTTCCCGATGTAGACCGCTTTGCCAGAGGCGGAGACATGGGCGGTATCTCCTACCGAGAGGGTGACGGCGTTCCGGTCGGTGGTTTGCCCTATGGTCCAGTCTTCCTGCGAAACAAAGCTGATGCGGGAGATCACTTCGCTGGTATCGCCCCGGTCCAGCGTCGTCAGTGAGGCAACGCTGCCGGTGTAGGCCGCACCGGTGACGTTTGCCTTGTCGCTGGCGCCGATGATGAAGCGATCCCCATCGAGGCTAACGGCCCAGCCAAATTTGTCATTCCCCGCGCCATCAGAGGCAAGCAGCTTTACAGATTGCGTGACGGTGCCGGTGGCTGTATCCAGATTGCGATAGAGGTATGCAGACCCGGAGTTACTCCCTTTATCGTCATCCTGATAAGCCCCAACCAGACCGATGTCGCCGGAGAGGCTTACGGAGTAGCCAAATCGGTCGGTCGCCGCGCCATCAGAGGCTAATAGCTTCACGGCTTGGTTGATGGTGCCGGTGGCCGTATTCAGATTTCGGTAGACATACGCCGAGCCGGAACCATTCCCTTGGTCACTATCCAGATAAGCCCCGACAAGGCCCATATTGCCGGAGAGGCTTACCGCCCAGCCAAATCGGTCATTTGCCGCACCATCAGAGGCCGTCAGCTTCACATTTT
This sequence comes from Chthoniobacteraceae bacterium, assembly GCA_037189965.1. GTDB lineage: Bacteria > Verrucomicrobiota > Verrucomicrobiia > Chthoniobacterales > Chthoniobacteraceae > DATMFV01. The sequence continues at coordinate 25,858 of JBBCKB010000074.1, forward strand.
GGGTGATGGACCCGGTGGCCGTATCCAGATTGCGATAGACATACGCCGCGCCGGAGACGGCTACTTTTCCGGTAGTCTGAAAGGCCCCGACTAGGCCGATATTGCCCGAGAGACCTACCGCCACGCCAAAGAAGCTACCCGCCGCGCCGTCAGAGGCCGTCAGCTTCGCGTTTTGGGTAATGGTGCCGGTGGCCGTGTCTAGATTGCGATAGACGTATGCAGACCCGGAGTAGGCTCCTCTGTCGCCATCCTGATAAGCCCCGACCAGACCGATATTTCCGGAGAGGCTCACAGCACCGCCAAAGGCATCCTCCTCCGCACCATCAGAGGCCGTGAGTTTTGCGGCTTGGGTGATAGTGCCGGTTGCCGTATCCAGATTGCGATAGAGGTACGCAGACCCTGAGTTGGCCCCTTTGTCGTCATCGCGATAAGCCCCGATAAGACCGATGTTGCCCGAAAGGCTTACGGAAGAGGAATAGCCGAAGTGATCATTCGCCGCCCCATCGGAGGCGATCAACTTTGCGTTTTGGGTAATGGTGCCGGTGGCTGTGTTCAAATTGCGATAGAGGTACACGGACCCGGAGGTACCCCCTTTGTCATCATCGCCATAGGCCCCGACCAGGCCGATGTTGCCGGAGAGGCTTACGGAGCCGCCAAAGTAATCACTTGCCGCGCCATCGGATGCCGTTAGCTTGGCTGCATCACTGCGGTCTGGCACGGTGAAGAGCGTAAGCGTTAACAGCGGCAAGAGGCTGCGCTGAAGAATGCCCTTGGCCGGGAGATGGCGGAGCGGGGGTATTGTAAGAAAGAAGTTAGCGGCAAGCATGGTAAGGTTTGTAAAGATTGGGAATTCTTTGGAACTGGGCGAAAGGCCACAAATCTTTAAACCCAGTAGTGACTACGGGGTTTTTATGGCCACACGGGGCTTGCATTGAAAAATGATTCAGGAAGACATGGGGAGATGAGTTCCCACCGTGCGACATCTTGGCTGCTGGTGATGGGTGTGCCAGTGCTCGTCGTCATTGTCTTAGGGTGGTTGCTGATGGGTTTTGGGGGAGATCGAACCGGAGTAACGCGGCTGCCAGGAGTTGACGGATCATCTGTCGAATACCTCATCGATAAACGAGGACGATCCACTCTGGAGGCGGTAGAGCGTCTCTCTCCGAACGAATGGCGGTATTGGTCTGGCAATGGTTTCCTGAGGTGTAGCCGGGGCGATGTTCTTTGGATACGGGTGACGTTGCGCAACCCGGGCGATAGGGCGCTGCATGGGGTGTTGGAAAATGACGATTACTTTGCGGACCGGGTGGATGCGTGGATCGCGGAGGAGGGTATCGGCCAGGGGAAGGAGCATCTGCTATCGGGGGAGGGCATTCAGGCGAGAGAAAAGGCGCTGGCAGGGCGCGAGGTGGCGTGGCCTGTCATGGTGCCGGCGTGGGGCGAACGGGTGATCCACCTTCGGTTCGACAACTTCTTCGGAGTGTATGCGCGACCTGTCTGGTGGCCGGAGGCAGCGGCGTTTCATCTCGCGAGAACGCGCGGCGGCCTGGCTGAGGGGATCTACCTGGGTGGGCTATTGGCGTTGCTTGGTTATAATACGCTGTTGTGGCTACGGCTGCGCCAGGCGGATATCGGCTACTACGTGCTCTATCTCGGATCGGGGGCGGCATTCATGGCTGTGGCCCGAGCGCAGTTGCCGGGCCTGGGCTGGGCGCTGGGGTCGCCGGGGCTGGAAATCGTGTTGACGATAGTGATGGCCCTCAACGCGCTCTTTCTCACGCAGTTTGCCCGGGTGTTTCTGGAACTGAGGACGCACTTTCCCATGGGCGACCGTTGGGTGAGGGGGTGGCGTATCGTGCTATTGGCACTCGCTTCCGGGTTACTATTGGCGCCGTGGTGGCGATCGCCAGGGCTCCATGGGCTACCGGTGGCAGCGCTGGCCACGGGGATCACGCACCTTGGGTTGCTTGCTCTAGCATTGGGGGCATGGCGGGCGGGAGTGTGGCAGGCGCGGTTCTTTGTCCTCTCGTTTGGCTGTCTCTTTGCGGGTTCGCTGCCGATGGTGGCGGTGTGGTTTTTCGAGACCCAGTTTCGGGATGCGGCGATGCGGGGGCTTATGATTGGCTCGGCGTTGGAGATGCTGATGCTCTCGATTGCAGTGGCAGACCGTTTTGCGAGGGCTCAGAGGAGGTTGGTTGAAGAGACCGAGCACCGTCGCATGCTTGAGGAGGCCTATGCCGATGAGCTGGCAGAAGAAGTGCGCGAACGCACGCGCGAGCTACAGGCCGCCAATACAGACAAGGACCGGATGCTGGCGGTGATTGGGCACGACCTGCGCAGCCCCCTTACGGGGCTCATGCGAGCGGCTGAAGGGGCGACGGGGGAGTTTGCCCACAACGTCTCGCAAACCGGGCGGACCTTGTTGCTGATGATCGAGGACCTGGTACTCTGGGCGCGGCTCCGTGCTGGGACGCAGGCGGTAGCCGTGTACCACGCCAATGCGCTGGTGGCGCCCGCTGTGGCCCTGCATCGTACGCTGGCGGAGCACAGCGGAGTAGAGCTGGTGCTCGATGTGCGGGAGGAGATGCTCGTCGAAACGGACCTGGTATTGGCGCAGACCCTTGTGCGCAACTTGCTCGCCAATGCATTGAAATTCGCACGCACCCGGGTGGCACTTCGCGCGGAGGGAGTGGGCGGCTGCGTGTCCTTTATGGTGGGCAATGACGGACCACCGCTGCAGCCGGCCGTGGCAGCGCGGCTCGCGGCAGGTGAGGACGAGCCGATGACCGCGACGGGGGGAATGGGTCTGAGATTGTGCCGCGAGATCTGCTGCGTACTGGGGACGCGGTTGGATGCTCGGTCTGGTGTAGACGGTGGCACGGAGTTCGGATTTATCCTCAAACAGGCCACTGGCAAGAGGGCTGACATGAACACGGTGGAGGAAAATGCATGAACAAAAAGGGGGAATCTCCATCGCGCATCCGGACAATGATCGTGGAAGATCAGGGTATGGTGCGGGCATTTTTGGAACGCTGGCTTGCGGGGTTGCCGATGTTCGTGCTCGTGGCCTCGGCTCGGTCTGGCGAGGAAGCATTGGCTCAAATCGAGGTAACGCGGCCCGATGTGGTATTAGTCGATTATCAGTTGCCCGGGATGGATGGCCTCGAGTTCATGCATGCTGCGCGGCAGGTGCGGCCACAGTTGCGCGCGCTAGTGGTTTCTACGCTGGTTGATCCCCTGGCCCTGACTCGGATTCGCGAGTGTGGCGTGGAGGGTTATGTGGAGAAAGACGCAACGCCGGAACTGCTGGCCGAAGCGCTTGAGGCCGTCGCGGAAGGGCGGTCGTATTATTCGCCAAAATTCCGCGAAACGATGGCTAACGAAGGAGCGAACGCCGAGAGCGTGGGCAAGATCCTGTCGCGGCGCGAGCAACAAGTGCTGGCGCTGGTGCTGGGTCGGAAAAATAATCGCGAGATTGCGGACCTTCTGGGCCTAAGCGTACGCACGGTAGAGTTTCACCGGGCCAATATGATGGCAAAACTCGACGCGGAAAATCTGACGGAACTGATGACGCGAGCAAAACAGAGGGGCCTGGGTGGTTAACGGTCCTTACCTTCGGGCCGCCTTCCTCCCACGACCGCTCCCGGTGCGGGTTTGGCATTCATGGCACCGATGAAGCTGTGGGGGTGGGAGCGGAACGAGACGCTCCCTGGTTGGCCCTCTCCGGTCTGGCGGGAGGTGCTCCTCAAAGTATACGGCGGTGCAGGCAGGTGCAGGCGGCCCATCTCGGGGTCTGCGCGGGCCCGGCGGACGGCCCCTTCCGCCTTCCTGCGAATCTGGAGCCGGGCGGCTTCCGGGGAAAGATGGCGCGCTGCCGTGAAGGCCAGCTCGGCTTGCTCGGCGGTGAGCTCGCGCCCCTGAAGCGGGCTAAGCCCTTCTTTGACGGAGACGGTTTCAATCCCCGGGATCAATGCGCGCGCTTCTTCACAACCGGCGCGGTCGCCGGAGAGGAAGATCGGGCGGACACGAAGTTCCGCCGCACAGAAGGCAAACTGGCCGATCTCGCCGATGGGCCGACCGTTGAAGGCGAGCTCAAGAACCCGGAAGGAACCAGTATGAGCGAGGTGGTTGAAGGGAGCCCCCGCCATCGCGTGCTGCCCCACCCACGCCAGAGCGTCGAAGCTCTCATCGAGCCCATAGGGGCACGGGGTATGGCTGAACGAACCGGCGATCAACTCCACATCGGGGTGCAAAAGTTGGGGCTGTATCCCGCCGCACCCGTGGCCGTCACAGACGACGATCTGCTTCGCCCCGGCCGCGAAGAACCCTTCGATGGCGGCGTTGACCTCCCGCGTGAGGAGTTCTCTGGCGAGGTCGAAGTACCGGCTGCCGGGGTAGCACCACGCGAGTGAATCAAGGACTCCGGCGACGGCTTCGAGGTCGGTAACGAGGTAGATCTTCATGGAAGTTCGTGGCCCACGCGCTTTGCTGCATCCGAGGAGGAGCGGGTGACGGCTTCATACCTAGGCGCGCTGCCAAGGATGGTTCTTTGGGGAAAGGAGAGCAGTTGGGTCGCTGTTGGCGAAAGGCTCAGGGCGGGGCGTTCCTTGACGTAGATTCGGCTGCCGCTTCCGGTTGGCTCGATCCTCACAATGTTGTAGCCCCGGGTGGTTCCATCGGCCATGCACACGATGAGGGCATCTACGCCTCCTGCGGCGGGCGGGCGTTCGGCCACGAGGAACCAGCCTCCGTATTCGGCATCCATGGTGGCCTCTCCGACTTCTACGATGGTGCCCTCAAAGGGGTGGCCGCCGGTGATCCTCAGGCCCCCGCCCGCGAGCTCCGATCCGTTGACAAGCTCCCCCTCGACCGCTTTGCCTTCCTTCCATCGTAACCACCCCGCTTTGCCCTCAAAACGGACCTCACCTTCCGGAGTCTGCACTTCGAGTCGGGCCCGCTTCCCGGTGGCGAGGAAGATCATGTCTTTGCGTGTGCCTTGATGAACGGTAACGAGGATCGCTTCGCCGATCCGCCGGACATCGACGGCTCCGATCCTCTCCCCGGCTCCCCCAAGGGGGGCGTGGACGGCGACAAACCGGCTTGCGAGATTCTCGCCGGTGCGCCGTGCGATGAGCATTGGCATCACGCTTTGGTTGATGGCTCCTTCCTTCTCAAGCGCGGGCCGGACGGAAGGGGCGTCTGCGAGAAAGAACCGCGCCGGGCCGCCACAATCAACCCACGAGCGGATGCCGGTATGCGGCTCTCGGAGGGTCCGAAAATCGAGCCGTGCCGCCGGGGCCGGGTGGGATGCTCGGAGATTGCGAAGATAAGTTAGCCCGGACTCGGGGGTCTGGCGGTCGCTCTCGCCGAGGGGCGGGTTGAACGGGAGCTGCCGATTTGCAATGCTTGCCCCAAGCGGTTGCACGGGGAGGTTGAGCTGTGCGGAAGAGGGCTCATCGGCATTTCCAGCCAGTAGGTAGTCGTGCTGCGATCCCCCGGAAACTTGGAAGAGATCGACCAGATAGCTATCCTTCGAGTTGTGCCCGATGGCAACGAGGGTACGCTGGTAGCGCTCCAGCTCGGGGTAGGCGGTGGCGGATTCTGCTTCCGCGATGTGGAAGTCCCGCCCGTTATCGGCCCAGAGCATCAGGCGGTTGCCGGAGTAAGCGGGGTCGAGCGCCTGCTCTTGGCCATCGACCAGAACGGTGCTATGCGATGCGGTGGAGGTTGCCCAAAACCGGTAGGAGGTATGGGTGTAGCCGATGTCGCTCAGGAGTTCGCTGCCTTGGGCCCAAAGCCCGATGCTGAGTGCCGAGCGTTGGATGTGGCCCGTACCTCCGGAAAAGTTGAGGTACCCGTGAAACTGTTCATTCCCCTTGCCTCCACCTAGAATCGCAACGCCCATTCCGGGAAAGAGGACGGCTTCCATTTCCTTGCGGGCGGCCCCTTTTCTACTGGCCCAAGTGTCATTGATGGGGAGCAGCCCGCCGTCTGGGAAGCGAGTTTCCGCCAAGCTGGCGTGCTGCCGCTTCATGGCGACGTTGAGGAGCGACTCGAGGGTGGTGATCTCGGTGATCTGCCGATCATCAAGCTGGCCCGGGGCGAAGGATTCGATGCTGCCTGAGAGCGCGGCCTTGATCCCGATCATGCTGTTGTAGACTTGCTGCCCGTAGGAGGGGGATGTCTCATACCAGCTCCCATCGTAGAGGAAGTATTGCTCAAAGAAGATGCGCGCCCGGGCGAGGATATCCAAGAGTGCTTCGGGGTTGCGCGTTAGCCGTGCCACGCGGAGGGCATCGCGCCAGAGAACGGACGACATGTTGGTATAAGGCTCCGCTGCGCGGTATTTCTCCTGAGTGCCGAGTGCGAGGGTCAGCATCCCTGTGAGAAGGTCGCGCTCGATCTTCTCGATGGCGCGGCCGCCCGCCATCTCTTGTAGTGGCTGCCAATGCCGCAGAATATCGTAGGCTTCGGAGAGTTCCTGCGAGATCTCAAGGTAGGTCCAGTAATCCCATTTTGCAGTGAGCTTGGGCCGGGTCTTCGTTTCGGCGATGATGCCGTGGTCGGGTGGCACGATGACTTTTGGCGTAAAAGGATAGTCATAGTGCATGGCGTAGCCGGGGTAGACTTCGGCAAACCTGACAAGTAACGCGGCGGCGCGGCGGGCGGCATCGTCGTCGCGGGTTTTCCACCAAGTCCGCGCGAAATCCCGGGCCGCCGTGGCGAGGTATTTTCGGGAGAGATGGTCCCGGTGAGCTTGAAAATAGAAGTGGTACCCGTCTTCTCGCCGGTAGCTGGGGTAGAGATGGACCTTGCCTAGTGATGCGACTTGCTGGTTTGCAAGGTCAGGGAACTTCGGGTTGCCGGGATAAGTCTCGTTACAGGAAAGGCAACGGATCTGCCGAGGGTGCCGGGGGTCCCACGAAAACTTCCCCGTATCCTGCACGCCCCCTTTGCAAGCGGGGCAATCAGTGAATCGGATGCCCGACTGCTCGGGTACAAGGTGGGCGAGGTCTTCAACACTGATCTGCGAAAGATACGCGAGATCGACCTCCTCCCCGGCTTCATTCACCGGGAAGACCCGCCCGCCAACCGGTGTAGCGGGTTGCTCCCTTTTGGGGCTCCCGCTTTCGAGCGAACTGGTAAAGATCGCGACCACCGCGACCACCGCAAGGCTGATGCAGATCAGGATCACTTTCATCGGCGGTGTGGGAAAGGGCTACCCCGGGATGCAAAGGCTCCGATGAACGTGGGCGAGGACTTCGCAGATGTACGCGGCATCCTCATCGGTATAGAGCGTGCCGATTGGCAAGGAGACGAACCGTTTGATGAGGAACTCCGTGCGTGGAAAATCTTCCGCCCGATAGCCTTTTGCGGGCCAGTTTGTAAAGTGCCGGAAAGGGGAGGAGGGCTCATGAACGACGGCGCGCTCCGAGCAATAGGGCCGCGCGTAGTGACAATAGGAACCGGTGGTCCGTACGCAGTTGACTCCGTAGCGCCTCAGTTCTTCGCCAAACCGGGTGGCCTGCCCGGCATCCTCTAGCGAGAAGTAGACTTCAAAGCAGAGATCTCCCTGATCATCCGGCACCCGCCGGAGCCGGAGCCCGGGGAGCTCTCTGACTTTTGCGGCGATCTGCCCACCAATGGCCCGGGTATGCTCCCGAATCCACGAGTGTTTGCGGAACTGCGCGAGCGCAACGGCGGCGGTGATTTCATTCATCCGGTATTGCGCTCCGGAGAAGTGAACCTGCGCGGGTTGTGCTCGGGATTTGTGGAACTCGCGGAAGAACCCGAGGTCGTGGGTTCGAACGGCGCGCTCATAAAGATCAGCATCATTGGTAACGAGGATGCCCCCTTCTCCGCTGGTGACCACTTTGTTTGCCTGAAAGCTGTAGATGCCCATAGCCCCCATGGAGCCCACTGGGCGCCCTCGATAGCTAGCCCCGATGGATTGGGCGCAGTCTTCGATGACGGGAATCTCCCCCGCCTCTGCGAGCAGGGGATCTATATCCGCCGCAACGCCTTGATAGTGCAGCACGATAATGGCTTTGGTGCGCGGGGTTTTAAGCCGGGTGATCTCTCCTTTGGCAAGGCAGAAGGTTTCGTCGATCTCCGCGAGGACCGGCAACGCGCCCATTTGGACGATGGAAGTAAAGCATGATACCCATCCCCACGCGGGGGTGATGACTTCGTCGCCCGGCCCCACCCCCAGCGCCGCAAGGGCAACTTGCAGGGCGGCGGTGCCGCTCGTCACCGCGAGGGCGTAGCGGACGTTCATCGCTGCGGAAACTTCCCGCTCAAGGGTCGCACACATTTCTCCCTGTTCATCCGAAGGGGTGAAGACATCGTACCGGAAGAGCCTCTTCGTATCGAGCACTCGGTTGACGAGAGCCCGCTCCTCTTCTCCAACAAGGTGAATTCCCAAGCCCGGAGGGGGTAGCTTCCTTGCGGGCGGGGGGGAATGTCGTTCGGGTAGTGAAATCACAGTCGGGCGTGGATGGGCGAGGGTTAGGGAAGGCTGTTGAGCCCAGCTTGCAGGTTGCCGGAAGCTACTTTCGCGGCCAGCGCGAGGGGGACTTCGAGGTGCCCAAGCTTCATCACCGCAGCTTGCGGGAGTAACCACGGCGCATGGCTGCCGAAGACAAGGCGCTCTTGGGGGAAGAGCCGACTGGCCGCCCCAACCGCGTTGGAGTAATCCATAAAGGAGATGTCCGCGAGGAGGTTGGCGCTTCCGGTGGCGAGGATCTTCAAGTCGCTGTGGTAGGGGGCGAGGGCGATGAAGAGGGTCTCTGGAGCCTCCTGCGCCAGGGCGACGATCTCCCCCGCCTGCACCGCGCTCATTTGCAGGCAGGAAGGTTGGTTGCGCTCATCATTCACCCGCATCTGGATGAGAACCGGCAGACGCAGTTGCGCGGCCACCGCGCAGAGGTTCTTCACGGCGGGAAGCGCCAGGGGCGCGCCGTGATAGTTGGGGAAGAGCTTGACCGCGCGGAGGATGCCGCTCGAGTGTGCGTCCCTGAGCCGCGCCTCCCAGTTTGCAAGCAGGGGGTTGATGGTCTTTACCACCCGGAACCGGGGGTACTCGCTCGCTGCGGAGAGCAGGCGTTGATCATATGTCTCCGGTTCGGGGTAGAGGATCGACTCCACAGCGGAGAGCCAGACTTCTTCAACCCCCAGCCGCTCATATTCGCCATCAAGAGCGGAGAGAGTGCTGAAGGAAAACCGCTGGATCGGCCAGAAACCGAAGCCCGCGTTAACATCGATGATCTTCATGGCTAGTGATCCAAATGGAGGGAGAAGAGCTTTGCTGCGTTGTGGAGGAGAATGTTCTGCCGGTCTTCGGATGAGATCGGTGTGCCCATGATCCGCCCCAGCTGCCCCGCGAGGCCGCGCCCCAGCAGGTCTGAGCCAAACAGGATGCGTTCGCTCCCGAGGATCTCGATCGCGTACTCCAGCGTTCCGCTGAAAGGTTGGGAGCCAGAAGTATCAACCCAGACATTCGGCAGCTCCGCGATGTCGAGAATCCCCCGCACGCCGCATCCTTCCATATGCGCCATAATGATGCGGCCTTCCGGAAAGCGCCGGGCGAGGTCCGCAACGTCGTGCGGCTCTGAGCGGTTGGCCTGGTGCTTCATCTCCGCAGGGCTCATCTCCCATGTATTTACATACCAGCTATGCTGGAGCACGACGGCTCGGTGGGCAATGGCGCGCTCCATTACAAGATCCAGCCGGGAGCTGCGGCAGTTCACGCACACCTCCAGCTTTACGGCGTAAAATTCGGGCAAGGAGAGGCACCGGTCGAGCTCCTCGCGGATAAATGCGGGGTCATTCCCGGGGTTGATGAAGCAGAACCCAAAGAACCGCTCGGGATGCCGCCGCACTACCTCCAGAGTGAAATCATTGACCTCCCTCACCGAGGCCTCGGTTTGAAAGGGGTAGCAGTTATTGCCCAGCAGGCCGGCCTTGCTGATTCCGTAAGGATTCATCTCCGCAAGAAGCGCCTGCGCGGCCCCCTCCGGGTCAAAACTCTCTCCAAATAGATTTCGTTTTGGAGGATGAGTATGAATATCGATCATCATATTCTTGGCACCCCCGACGATGCCACATTTCAACGGCGACGGGTATGCAGATACCGAGGTATTTTTTATACTATTCTATGATCTGCTTCTCCGCCCCGCTGGAGAATACTCCTTCGCCGGGGTTTTGGGGCGTGTCATTTCCTCTTTCCGGTGTTTCGGGAGCCTTCGGGTTGACAGCTTCTCGCCGGGAGTGCTACGCATTGGCCATGCGCCCCCTGCCGCCGGAGCTGATGGACACCGTGAATGCTCTCAGCCTTTCCTTCAACCGGCATGGAATGGCCCCGCTGTGGCCTCGCGGCCATCGCATTTCACCAAAGTTGCTATCCATCATGGTGGATGATTTTACGGTTTGGTACTTCTTTCAGGGGAAGGGGGAGTTGATCGATCATCGCACGGGGAATCGCTACCCGCTGCATTCGGGGGTTTGCCTGTGCATGATGCCCGGGGTGAATATGGAGGTCATTCAGGATGATGACAACCCGCTGCGCGATACGTTTATTCACTTCGATATTATGAAAGACGGGCGGAAGCTGCGCCCGGAGGAGTGGCCCATTGCTCCATTGCATACCGAGATGGATTACCCTGCATGGGCGGATCAACTGACGAGGATGGTGTTGACGCTTCTCAACCAGCTCCAGATTTCCGGGGTGAAATCAGCAAGAGATACAACGCTACAGGCGGAGTATTTGATGAAGTCTCTCTTTATCGAGCTGCATCGGATCACGCTTCAGAATTCGGAGGCAGTGGGCGGCAGGCGGTATGAAAAGGCGATCAACTCCGTTCTCACCGCGCTTTATGATGATCCTCGGAGCTTTCACTCCGTGGAGGATATGGCTGCGGCTTCCGGTTATAGCCCGAGCCACTTCAGCGCCCTTTGCTCCCGGATCACAGGGAACCCGCCGGGGCGGCATCTCATTCTTTCGAGAATTGGTGAGGCAAAGCGCCTTCTTCGGGCGACGGAGCTGACGGTTAGCGACATTTCCGAGAACCTCGGCTACGACAATGTTTTCTACTTCTCCCGGCAGTTCCGGCACGTCGTGGGGGTGACAGCGCTCCAGTATCGACGGAAGATTCAAGGAGGCGGTTCAAAACGGCAAAGCTAGTCTTCCCGCCCCTTTAGCTATCATGACGACGAAATCAAATAGTGGCCCTTCGCCGCTCATTCACCCGAGGTACTATTCTTTCCTTGCAGACCGGGAGGAAGACTCCTTCGAGAAGAACGCCCGTTATGTGGAGCTGGAGTGGCGAGTGCCGGTACACCAATCGGCCCTCGTCTTGGTGGATGTGTGGGGTTGGCATTACCTCAAAGATACCCGGGAGCGGGTGGAGCAGATCACCCGGGAGCGGATCGCTCCCGTGGTGGCGGCCTGTAGGCGCGCAGGAGTGCGGGTGATCCACGCACCAGCCCCGCGGGTTGCAAAGACATCGCCCCATTGGGTGGGCAGAACCGCGCCGGAGACAGCGGCCTCGCTCTTTCCAATCCCCCGCTCGCAATGGCCTCCCCAAGCCTTCCTGGAGCGTTCCGGAGAGTATGCGGCTTACGCCCGACAGAAGACGCCCTTCAGCAAACAGTTGGCGGATGAATCCGCGACGAAGTGCGACTTCCACCCCCTCGTGCTTCCCGAAGAGGGGGATGCCGTGGTGGCAACGGGGGTGGAACTCCGGTCTCTGCTGGAGAAGGAACAGCGGTTGTTCGTCTTTTATGCAGGCTTCCACAACAACGCCTGCTATCTATCCCGGGATTACGGAATAATTTCCATGCAGGCGGCAGGCTACCAACCGATCTTGCTTAGGGACTGCACCACCGCGATGGAATCTGCAACGAGCCAGGTGGCGGGCCTTCAGACGGAAGGGGCAAACCTGCTCATCGAGATGTTTTTCGGGGTATCCATCGATTCGGCCGACTGGATTTCCGCTCTCTCCAAAGGCTAGTATCTTGTCGCGGACCTATTTAGGGAACTTCCAAGGCACCCCACTGGTATGCCTACGTTAGGCTAGTCCCGGGAGGAAGGCTGCGAAGCGTGAACTGTAGGCCGTCTCTGTGAGACGGCAATCCAACGCCATGGCGTTTCACAGAAACGCCCTACAATTTCTGACTCACCACACTAGTACCTTGGTGATTTGGGGGCTCTCCTCTCCCCTCCCCACTCGATATACTGGCCCCACCCCAGCGCGGCGGGGCCCCCGATCATATCTTTGGCAGAGGCTGGAAGCACCTCCACATGGCCATCCACAAAGAGCATGTTGCAGGCTCCGGGGTCTCCATGCCTGAAAGCGAGCTTAACGTTGGGACTTTCGGCACTGATATTGTACCGCAACCGGGTATCCGCAGCGAGGAAGATCTGGGAGGGGTTGGAGATCGTGGTAATCGGCCGGCGGCACCGGTTTGTACCCATCGCCGTTTGTTGCTCCGGCGTGGTGATGACATAGTGAACGAGATATTGGTTAAACGCGTAGTGCGACTGGAACCAGAGATTTCCATTCATATCCCGTTCGGATTTTTCGGCGGGACAATGGAAGAGACTCCGGGGCGCGGGGGCCGCATCCTGGATGATCCTCCCATCGCTCTCTTTCGCGAAGCCGGCGTAATCCAACATGTAGTGCTCAGGCGCGTACCCCATGCCGCCGCCCTTGTAGCCCCGGATATACGCTTCATAGGGATAATATCCGTTATGCTCCCCGGCATATCCGTTCATCAGAAGGCCGATCTGGCGGAGGTTGTAGACACATTTCGAGGAAGCTGTGCGCTCGCTCCATGAGCCAACACCCGCAATCATCAGTGCGGTCAGTACCGCAACGACCGCTATCGCGATCAAGAGCTCGATCACGCTGAATGCCGAACCTCGTTTCTGGGAAAGGCGCATACGAAGGGGCTTATGGGGCAACGGGAACAAAATCATGCGCTCCTGAGATAATGAATACTTCATCCATTGACAAAGGAGTGTTGGAGTAGAGGCTCATCCCATTTTCCCCAATGAAAAGGGGAGCCTCGGATTCTCCGATATTTTCCGTGAGGTTTTGAGTGCTGATGGCGGTGCCGTCGAACCAGAAGGTAATTTTACCCGCCTCTTGGTTGAAAGTAACCGCCAAGTGGTGCCAAGCCCCCGGCTCCAACCCTCCCGGCAAGGGGGCGGCCATTCGGGAAAGGTCTGAATCCATGCTTGAGGTAAGGAACGTCACTACCCAAACCCCTTCGCGCATGGAGATCTGGAGCGCCCACCCGGGGTGGTCTTTTGAATAGGCGCCTTTCCCCAGAATCTTTTTGTAGGCGCTTGTGGGAATCTCCACGTTCTCGGGAATCTGGACCCATGCTCCCAGGGTAAAACTCTGCCCGACGAGTTGCACCGCTGAATGGTTGGGAACCAAGAGGTGATTTCCAGCGGTTTTCTCATTCACCCCGGTAAAGGGAGGGAGCGACCCGTAGTTAAACTCCAGCGCCGTGCCAAAGAGCGCGTTCCGGCTTGGTTTTGACACCGGGTTCACTCCGGTTTTGCCCGGCTCCACCGAGGCTGTGAGAGGCAGCTCTGCAAGGGAGGTGGGGGAAGCGTCGCCCCCTTCGTCAAAGTTGAAGTAGAGAATGTCCGGCTTTAGGCTTTCGGAAATCGGTTTGTTCGGGTCAATCGTATCTGCCCCCGCAGTTCTGATGCATAGTATCAGAACCAAGAGGGTCCATTGCGAACAGGTGCTCCGAACATTCATAAAGCAGAAACGCGCGGGGCTCTTTTAACCGTTGCGTCGGCGGCCGAGCAAGCGGGCAATCCCGACGCCGCTCCCGATCAGCAGCATCACGGAGGAGGGCTCGGGGATTACCGTAATCATCCCGGTGGTATAGAGTTGGGAGACATCCCAGAATGTGCCCTCGCCCGGAGGAGCGAGGTTAATGGCGCTGAATGCACCGAAGGCTTCGTCGAAGTCGAAGATCTTGAAGTAATCGCCCTTCTCCGGGACATAATCTTCGAGGAAGGTGAGATTCAAAGTACCGTCGAAATGAGCATCGCCCGTGATCAGGAGCTGATCGAAACTGGAGATGGACGCGATTTCAAAATTGAAGACAGCGTTTGCCCCGGCGGCGAGATCGCCGATCACGTTGATGGTGCCGACGGAGTTTCCGGGCGCCAGGATGCCATTGACGGTCAACGTCGTATTCGCGCCGGAGAGCCCTTGGATGGTGCCGTTGCCGGTCAGGCGGCCATCCGTTTCCTCAATGGTCATCCCCGCGGCAAAGCTGTGGGTTCCCCCGCCCACCATATTGTAGGTGGCAATGGACGAACCGGCATTATCCCCAACACTGAAGGCCACCGTGGGCCGGTAGATCATGGTTTGCAGATTCAGATTACCGCTGGTGAAGCCGGCGTTCGCGTTGTCACCCTTATCGCCGAAACGCCCCGCCGCAGTAACCTCGATCTGCTTTGCCGTCAGCGACCCGGAGGAGCCGAGGAAGAGCTTCCCCTCCACGAGTAGCCCTCCTTTTGCGCCGCCATCGTAAGTTCCGCCGTAGATCCTCAAGGCGTTGCCCGTGTTGCCCGTGCCGCCATAGATCCGGGTGCTTCCCCCGTTGGTGGAGAGGGTGCCTCCAGTGGTTACGGTGACAATATTCTGAGTCGCCCCGGACAGCCCGCTGGAAACGAACCCAATATGCTGGGTATAAGCGCCGGTGCCGTTGGGGAGATCGCTTGCAGGGGAAGGGGCCGCCAGATTGAGGGCCGAGCCGGTGCCAACCCCTCCAATAACAACGGTATTGCCCGAGGCTTCTCCAGCCCCATCAACCCGGCCGACAAACAGGCTGGATAGATTGGCCGCGCCCCCGTTATTGATTACGAGGGTATTGAGGTTCGACTTGCGACCGGTAAACGCGGAGCCACTACCGATTGCGCCGATATTGAGGGTGACAGCCGAGAAGGTGCTGCCGGTTCCATTGACTTCGATCCGGTTGCTATTTGCGGAAAGATTTGCCGCAGTATCGTTGGCTCTTCCGAGGATAAATCCGCCGCTTGCACTGGTGAAACCTGCTCCGTTTTGGATGGTGAGGGTGTTGGAGCTCGCGTTGGTCGTGGAGTCCGCATAGCCAATATTCCCGTTGGTTGTGAGGACAGCCGCCGTTGAGCCATCTAGCGTGAATGTTGCATTGCTGCGGCGGTACCCATGGTACCAAGCTCCGGAAAGCGTCCCTGAGGTGAGACTGGCAGACCCGCCGTGGACGTAGACTACCGTGGTCGTCAAGGTCGACGTGCCAAAGTCAAAAACCGGGTTGGCACTTCCGTTGAGCAGAATCTGGCCGACACTCCGGTTTGCCGACAGGCTCACGATGTAGCTGCCATTCTCGTTGAAGTGGGCTTGGTCGGTAGTCGCATCATTAATCGGAGCATTGCCACCGATCCAGCTACTGCCTTCAGCCCAACCACCGGTCGTTGAGCCATTCCATGTAAAGGGAGCACCGTAGACGATCGAACTCGGCATCGAGGAAACCAGACCGGCTGCAAGGCACGCCCGAAAGAGGGGGCAACGGGTTGTTTTCATCGGAAGCAATT
>JBBCKB010000075.1:0-56987 GCA_037189965.1 Chthoniobacteraceae bacterium
TTTTACAATGAATGCGATTGTAAAAAACAAGGACTGACCCCGCGCGGCCGGAGTCTGCGCTTACAAATTAGCGGGCCGCAGCGGCCAGTTGCTCCAGATTGAGCGGCCGGGTAAACATGGCCAACTCACCCTCCGGGGTATGCGGCCATTGGTCGGGCGGGCGGTCCCAATACAGCTCGACGCCGTTGCCATCGGGATCTCTGAGATAAAGCGCCTCGCTTACCCCATGGTCGGAGGCACCCTCAAGCGGAACGCCCGCATGCCGTAGCCGAAGGAGGGCATCGGCCAGCTCCGCGCGGGTCGGGTACAGGATGGCCAGGTGGTAAAGGCCCGTCGTCCCACGCGCGGGCGGTGCGCCATCCAGACTTTCCCAGGTGTTGAGGCCGATGTGGTGATGATAACCGCCAGCCGAAAGGAAGGCGGCTTGCTTGCCGTAGCGCATGGTCAGTCCAAAACCAAGGACATCGCAATAAAAGCGAAGGGCACGTTCAAGATCGGCGACTTTCAAATGAACATGCCCAATGGAGACACCGGGGTGAATCGGCTTGGCAAGGGGTGATGACATAGGTTGGTCCTTTACCGGTCTCACACCCTCTTGCTGAAATAAAGGGGCTTTTCAGAGAAAGGGCCTCTCCTCAGGTCGCCAGCTCCAGGGTGCAGGCGAGCAGGGAAGTCACCGGGGGGGCGGCAGGGTGGGCCCGCCGCTCCAGAAGGCGGGCGACGAGGGCTTGCCCCAGCCCCACGGCGTCGGGGACGATGCGGGACACCGGGTAGCGTAAGTCGACGCGGGGGTGCAGGGTGGAAACCAGCAGGGCCGGCCCCTCCTGCGTGGGGATTCCGGCCAGCGTGGCGGAAAGCGCCACTTGTATGGCCGCATCGCGGCTGGTGGCAAAGACGACCTCCGGGCGCTTTGCCCAGAGCGCATCCAGCTCTTGGGTACTGTGGTAAACCAGCTCTTCTGCCAGCAGCCCGCGTGGCTCCAGCGCCTCGCGGTAGCCTTGGAAAAGGCGCTCATTGGTTGGCGAGCCGCTCTCCGGTGCGATGAACGCCACCCGCCGCCGCCCGGCTTCGACCAATGCACCCACGGCTTGCCGCGCGCCCCGCCGATAGTCGAAGTAGAGCTGGTCTACCGGGGCGGCGGCCTCGCCCGAGCCCGCCCACACGACGGGCAGCCCCACCTCGCGCAGAAACGCCAGAAATTGCCCACCCGCGTTACCGGTGAGGATGATGCCGTCCACCTTGTCCCGACGCATCAGCGTTGGCAGCGTGGCGAAAGACCACTCGCCATCTCCCAGCGCCGTCTCAAAAGCGTGGACCGTGCCGTCAAACGCGCCAACGGCCTGCGTGACGCCATACCAAAGGGCGAGGTTGATCGGGTGGTAAAACGAGGGCTCGCACCCCCCACTCCCGTGGAGCAGCAGCAAACAGAGATCGTGCTCCCGGCGCACTTTGCTCTCGCGGTAGCCCGCGTGCCGGGCGGCGAGGTAGACGCGCTCCTTCGTCTCCGCGCTGATGCGGGGCGAATCTTGCAACGCCAGCGTGACGGCTCCGGGGCTGATCCCGCACGCCTCGCCAATCTGGCCAAAGCGGTTATTCTTTTTGGCAACACGCATAAAACAGGGGGAAGGAGCGCACGCTAACAGGGAAGCCCCCTCCGCCGCAAGCCGGCGCTCACTTTTTTACCACAAATGCGATAAATTTTTTACTTGCTTGACCCGCCTTCCCATTTTCCCTCTAAATGGGAACCCAGCGCGGGTCGTCCGCTTCCTCTCTGGAAAAACAGCAAAAAGACTGCGAGGGAGTTGCCGCCCGGGTGTTCCTATTTCTACTCTCCTTTTATGTCCCAAAAAAAGCGTTTTGTTGCGGTCGGTACCGGGGGTCGTATCTCGATGTTTATCGACCCGATCGTCCGTGATTATTCTGACCATTGTGACCTCGTAGCCTTCTGCGACGTCAGCCAGAAGCGGATGGACTACCACCGCAAGCGCCTGGCCGAGAGCTATGGCTTTGAGGGAGAAATCAAGACCTACCTCGCCGACGATTTCGAGCGGATGATCGACGAGACCAACCCCGACGTCGTCATCGTCTGTACCAAGGACTCGCTGCACCACGAGTACATCATCCGCGCGCTGCGCAAGGGCCGCGAGGTGATCTGCGAGAAGCCGATCACCGTGGATGACGAGAAGGCGCGCGCCATTCAGGAAGTGGTGGAGGAGACGGGCGGTAAAGTGCGTGTCACCTTCAACATGCGGTGGATGCCCGGGCCGACCAAAGTGCGCGAGCTCATCGACAGCGGCGTCATCGGCAAGGTCAAGCACGTCAACCTCGAGTACCTGCTCAACACCTCGCACGGGGCAGATTATTTCCGCCGCTGGCATAGTGAGAAGGCCAGCTCCGGCGGCCTGCTGGTGCACAAGTCCACCCACCATTTTGATTTGGTGAACTGGTGGGTCAACAGCATCCCCAAGAGCGTCTATGCCGTGGGCGACCTCGTTTTTTACGGCAAGGAGAACGCCGTGGCGCGGGGCGATGGCGAGCTGGCTTCTTACGACCGCTATCTGGACTCCCCCAATGCGGAGAAAGACCCCTTCCACTTCGACATCAAGGGCGAGCACACCCGCGGGCTCTACCAGGAGGCCGAGGCCGAGAGCGGCTACGTGCGCGACCGCAACGTCTTCCGTGAAGGCATTGATATTGAGGACACCATGTCCGTCGTCGTCCGCTACCGCAACGGCGCGATGTTGAGCTACTCGCTTAACGCCTTCTGCCCCAATGAAGGTTTCCGCGTCAGCCTTTCGGGGGATAAAGGGCGGATCGAGTACGAGCAGTTCCACGGCTCCCACCTCATCACCGGTGGGGGCGACAAGGAGACGGCTTCCGAGCTGGGCGAAGGGTACAAGCGCCTCGTCGTGCGGCCGCTCTTTTCCGAGCCGTACGAAGTCGCGATCCCCAAAGGCGAGGGTGGCCACGGTGGGGGCGATGTGTTGCTTCAGGAGCAGATGTTCTCCACCAACCCGCCCGCCGACCCGTACACCCGTTCTGCCGGGCACGAGCAGGGGGCAGCCTCCGCGCTCATCGGCATCGCGGCCAACCAGTCGATCGCCAGTGGTGAACCGGTAAAGGTGGATGACCTCCTTTGCCTGAACCCCGAGACGGCCCGGCTCGACGAGCTGGTGTAACCTCGCCGGAGCTTCGGATTTATCATGGTGTCTCGCTGAGACGCCATGGCGTTGGGCTCCCGCTTGCGCACAAGCGGGGCCTACAACGCCAGCGGGCGGAAATACGCCTGCTGGTTGGCGGCATTCGTCTCCAGCCGCGCGCGCAAAGCGGCAGCCGGGTCGTGCGGCGCTTCTGCCATCGCCAATGCGGCGCAAAGATCCGCCATGGCTTGCAAGTCGCCCGCATCCACAAACTCCGGGGCCACCGTGTGGCCGGGTCCGCAGTTGTGGTAATTTCCCAGCGCGATGCAAAGCGCCCCCGTGCGGACGCCATAGAGGGCAAACGCCGTCCCCTCACACGCGCCACCCGACATCAGGCACCGCTGGTGGGGGATGCCACGCTCCGCCGCCAGCGCCGTGGCGTGGGCGGTAAAGGCGGGGTCAAACACCGTGAGCCGATCTCCCACACGCACAATCACCCCCCCACCCATCTCGGCCGGGGGGCGGGCCGGGCTGGTCTCCAAAGAAACCACCGTCGTTTGGGGGGGGATGAGGCCCGAGCGCGCCAGCTCCATCGCCCCCACCAGCCCCACCTCTTCAGCCCGGGTAAAAAGCCCCCAGCAATGCGCCGGAGCCTCCGCCGCCTCCAGCGCGTGGAAGAGCGAGACGATGGCGGCACACCCGGCAAGGTCATCGCACGCGCGGGAGTAGATGCGCCCCTCGCGCAGCTCACAGGCGGGCAGCTCCCACATGGCAAAGGGCCCCTCTGCCACCGGGCGTGGCGCTCTCTCCAGCATCTCGGCAGGGACGCCTCCGAGGAACTCCCACTCGCCCCCGGCGGCGCGCACCCAGCCCGGGTGGTCCATATGCGCGGCAAAGGCGAGCCGGGGTGGCGCATCGGCCGCCGGGCCCCGCCGGTAGCGGGCGATGCGGTTGCCGAAGGCATCGGCCTCCAGCGTCACATGCGGGCAGGGGGCCAGCAGCTCTTCGAGCACGCGGGCCACCGCCTCTTCGTGGAAGGGGGCGGTGGGTGCTTCTAAAAGGGGGCGCAGCAGCTCGGGCAGAGGGGTCGGCTTCATGAAGGGAGAACCGGGGCGGGCGGTGCGAGCACGCGCAGCCGCGTGGGGTGGAAGCCAAACTCCACCGGGGCGGTGCCGATGAGCTCGCCATCCACCTCCACCGGCACCTCCTCCTCCGCGCTCACCCGCAGGCGCGGCGTGCGCAGGTAGGAGACATCGCGCAGGTTCACATGCTTGCCGCCAAAGAGGATGCCGTGCGCGTAGCGCATGATGTCGAGGTAGCCGAGGTTGCGGAAAATGAGGAGGTCCAGCAGCCCGTCATCCAGCCGTGCGCCGGTAAAGACCGAGAACGGCCCGCCATAGAAGCGCCCGTTGCCGATCAGCACAAACGCCCCCTCCTCCTCTGCGCCCGCCTCCAGCTCCACCCGCAGGCGGGGCGGCTTGCGCCCGGCTACCTGCGCCATGGAGATCAGGTAGCTGAGCGGGCCGAGGCTTTTTTTGGATTGGCGGCTCGTCGCCTGCACGACCTGCGCGTCGAAGCCGACCCCCGCCAATTGCACAAAGGCGTGGCCATTGGCCGTCGGCAAGTCGATCTCGCGCACGTTCCCGGCGCGGATCACCTCCCAACACTCCGCGAGCCGCCGCGGCAGGCCCAGTTCGCAGGCAAAGACATTCATCGTCCCCCCGGGGAGCAGCCCCAGCGCGGTGGTGGAGCCTGCGAGGCCGTTGACGACTTCGTTAATCGTCCCGTCGCCCCCCGCCGCCACCACCTGCGCGTACCCGGTGGCCACCGCCTCGCGGGCCAGCCGGGCGGCATCTCCGGCTTGCGTGGTTGCCCTGACCACCGCCTCCGGGGCCACCCGGGCGATCTCCTCCTCCAGCCGCACGGCGCGGTCTCCCCGGGCGGCGGGGTTGAGGATGATCATCGTGGCTGGCAGCTCGCTCATTTGGGGCAAGGGTTGGCAGAAAACGGTCTTTCTTTTCAGGCGAACACCGCTACTTTGCCAGCGTGAACAAAGTTGCCAAGGGGTTTCTCTTCGCGCTCGCCGGGGTGGCAGCGCTTTTGGTGTTGCTTGTTCTGGGGGTGAACCTCTACGTCGAGTCCGTCGGCCTGCAAACGCGCCTTGAAGACGAGCTCACCCGCGAGCTGCGCATGCCGGTGAAGCTCGAGCGGGTCCGCTTCTCCTTCCGCAAAGGGTTGCAGGTCGAGGGGTTGGCCGTGGCGGCCAGCGGCAAGACGGCGGGCATCTCCGCAGAGACAGCCACTTTCCTCACCGCGCCCTCCATCTCCGCGCGGGTGGAGTGGGGACCCTTGCTCCTGCGGCAGCGCCTTGTCGTGCGCGATTTATTGATCTCCTCGCCCACCGTTGTCTGGGCACAGACGCGCAAGGGCCGCTGGGAGCTCCCCCGCATGGAGAAGCCGGCAAAGGAGGAAAAACCGAAGGCCGAAGCCCCCGCCGAAGAGGCGACGCCTGCGGAGGAAATCGCCGTCGAGGAGCTGCCCAAGGCCGAAAAGGCCGAAAAGCCACCCCGCGAGAAGCGCCCCCCGAGCGGCCGCCAGAAGCTGGAGTTCCAGATCGCCGCTGCGCGGGTGGAGAATGCCACCTTCCGCTTTCTGGACCGCAAAGGGCGCACGCTCGCTGTTTTTGAAGGGGTGACGCTCGATTGCCCCGTCGCCTCGCAGCACGAAGCGCGCGGCGTCGCGCGGATCGAGCGGTTTGTCCTCCAGAACCGGCTCATCGTCGAGGCGATCTCCACGCCCGTGGCGTATAGCGAGAAAGCGTTGGAGCTCGCGGATCTGGATGCCCGGCTCGCCGGGGGCACCGTGCGCGGCTCGTACCGGCTCCAGCCGCAGGAGAAGGATGCCCCCTTCACGCTGGAAGTGAAGTTTGACGGGGTGGACCTCCAGACCCTGCTGACCCAAGCCGCTTCCGAAGAGTTCAAACAACGCGCGGGCGGCGTGCTGCGCGGCTCCCTCTCCCTGCAAGGCAACACCGACGAGCGCGAGACGATCACCGGCGTCGGCTCGGCCCACCTCTCCGGGGGCCGCATGGAGCAAAACCCGCTTTTACAAATGCTCGGGCAGGCTTTGCAGATTGATGAGCTCATGCACCTCGAAGTGCAGCAGGCCGAGCTGGAGTGCCGCGTCGGGCAGGAGCGCGTCTTTGTAGACCGGCTCGTCGCCCAATCCCAAAACCTTTCGCTCGAAGCCACTGGCGAGACGCATTTTGACGGCAAGCTGGAGCTCGATGCCGCGTTGGTCGTCAACCGCAAGATCAGCCGCCAGTTGCCCAACTGGATCAACGCCAACTTCACCCCGGTGCCGGGAGATGAAGAGCGCCGCAAGCTCGGCTTCGATGTCGGCGGTACCCTCTCCAACCCGAAGACAGACCTCGTCGGCATCCTCGTTGGCGAGCGTTTGGAGAAGCAGGCGATGGATTTGTACCGCGCCTTCCGCTCCGTTACCGGAAGCAAGAAAAAGGACAAAAAGGAGAAGAAAGAGAAAAAGCGCAAGGAGGAGCGCAAGAGCGAGTAGCGCTCTGGTTTTTTAAGAATGAGAGTGGTATCCGGCAGCGCCGGGGGCATCCCCCTCCTCGCCCCCAAGACCGACCTTCGGCCCACGATGGACCGTGTGAAGGGGGCCATCTTCGATAGCCTGGGCGAAGTCGTCGCAGGGGCGCGCGTGCTCGACCTTTTTGCCGGGAGCGGCTCGCTTGGCATCGAGGCGCTCTCGCGCGGAGCCGCCAGCGCCACCCTCGTGGAGAAGGAGGCCCGCGCTGTGGAGACTATCCGCCGCAACCTCACCAAGACGCGGCTTGAGGCTGGGGCCACCGTGCATACGGTGGATGTCTTCTCCTTCCTCCACCGGCTCGCCCCGGCGGGCGGGTATGATCTCATCCTCGCCGACCCACCCTACGCCAAGCGCAAAGACGAGCGCGACTTTACCCCCGAGCTGCTCGGCGAGCCCGCGCTTGCCGCCGCGCTTGCCCCGGGCGGCTGGTTCATCCTCGAGAAGCTGCCCGGCTACCGCCTCCCCTTGGGCGAGGGGTGGGAGCTGGTGCGCGAGCGCCGCTACGGAGCCACCGAAGTGGCATGGCTCCAGCGCAAATAGCCGCCGCGCGGCGATTTGGTTTACCCGTAGCTCGACACGCCCGCGCGGGGTCCGGATACTGCTACCCCTTTTGTGCCCATGGAACCTGCCCGCCCCTTCTCCCGCCACTCCGGGAGCGATCTGCCCGTCTTCAAACGCCTCCTCATCCTGCTGGCGGTGGCGTTTCTCATCCAAAACGGGTTGGAGAAGTTTTACCCCGGCTTTGTAGAGCGGTATTTGACGCTCTCGCGCGAGGGGCTTGCGCGCGGCTACTTCTGGCAGGTGGGCACCTATATTTTTCTGCACGGCGGGTTTGTGCACCTCCTGGTGAACTGCCTCGGCCTCTTCTTCGCCGGGCGCGAGGTCGAGGCGCTCTGCGGGCCGCGCCACTTCCTGCGCATCTTTTTTCTCGGCGGCATTATCGGCGGGCTTGTGCAGCTTGCGGCGGGCCCGGCGGGGATCGAGCTGGTGGGGGCCTCGGGCGGTGTCTGTGCGGTGTTGCTGGCGTTTACCACCCTGATGCCGGAGATGGAGATCGCGGCGCTGCTCTTCTTCGTTATCCCCGTGCGGATGAAGGCGAAGTGGCTGGGCCGCGCCGTTATCCTCCTCTCCATCGGCTTTGCCGTTTTTGGCGGGCAAGGGAATATCGGGCACATGGCACACCTTGGGGGGGCCATCGTCGGTTGGGCCTATGTGCGGCGGCTCGGGTACGGGCTGCCGCTGCGCTGGTGGCGGCGCGGCCCCCGCGCCCCGAGCGCGCACTACGTGAGCGGGGAGATCGACGCGATCCTCGATAAGATCGCCCGCGAGGGCATCCACTCCCTCACGCCGGAAGAGCGCCGCGCGCTGGAGCGCGGGCGCGACGCCATTGCCCGGCGTGTGGATGAGCCGCGCGGGTAGAAGTGGCTATTGCGCCCCGCTAAAGGGGCCCCAGAAGCTGGGCGGCAGCGGGCCAAACATGGCTTGCGCTTCAGGCGGCAGCGTGAGATTGCCCCCCACGGGCGGCAGCACCACCGGAGGCGCGCCGGGTACGAGCGGCACCGCTGTGGCCCCCGGGTGGGCCTCAAGGAGTTGATGAAGGGGTGTGCCGGGTTTGAAGTACAGCTTCACATCATCCGTCGTGGGCTGGGAGCCGGAGGGTTTTGAATTCTCAATCGCCCATTGGTCGAGCCCCGCATCGAGCAGTCGGAGCTGGTCGAGCACGGCCCGCGCCGGGGCAGACCCCGGGGCGGTTACGCTCGATGCCACACGTTTACTTGCTTGAAGCGTTGGCACCACCGCAGCCGCCACAAGGGCGACCGGCACCATTGTGGTGACCGTGACGGCCTGCGCGGGCGAGAGCCCCCCGTTGGTCACCGTGATCCACCCCTCTGGCGTCGTCTGCCCCACCGAGGCTTGGAGCTGCCGGGCCTGGAAGGTTTCCTGAATCACCCGCATCATCGCGGCCCCCGGCTGGTTGGGCCCGTTGCCCTTGAGCGATTGCATCTGGATCGCCGCAATGGCGTCGTGAAACTCGGGGGTGACGTAGCCGAACGAAGTCCCCGAGGTGGGGAGCCCCTCCATCGCTTGCTTAAAGGCCGCCGTTGCGGCGAGGCCGGGCTGTTTACCGGCGTGTACCGCCAACATCTCGCGGAAGAGCGGCTCGTTGGAGGCAATCAAAACACGGTCGCCCTTCCACGCCACGACCGGCGAGAGGAACGGCAGGGGGATCGGGATGGCGATGCGCTGCACCGTCCACCCCTCCTCCTCCGTCGTTGCGGGTTGGCCGGGTATTTGGGCCAGCCGTTCGCGCACCCATTGGAGCAGCGCCTCATCGCGAAGCTGGAGCATGAGCGCCAGCCGGGGCTCGGGGATCGTCATCGGCTCGCCGTGCGGGGTCTGCCGGGGGATGGTGAAGGGCGTAGCCGGGTCGAGCACCAGCACGTAGCCATACACCGGGCCGAGGCCCGAGAGAATCTGCCGCAGCTCCAGCCCGGTGGCGGCCTTTACTTGTGCCTCCATCTGCTCCCATTGGGGGCGGAGCGCCTCATCCGAAGCAAACGCCTTGGCCAGGGCTTCGCGTAGCGGCTCCAGCGTCAGATCAAAACTCCCGGCGGCGGTGGTCTTCTCGGGGAGCCAGTTTACCCAATCCAACGCAGTGGCCTGCCCGCCGTGGAGGTGCCAGAGAAAGCCGCGCCCCTGTTCCGGGTAGTGGTGGAGGATCGCACGCATCCGGTAGTACCCGGGGCGGATGGCGATGGAGCTCATGCCCGCGCCGCTGATCTCGCGCAGCCCGCTCTCGTTGACCAGCGTGCGCACGGCCTGCCACACCGCCTCGCCCCGCTGCTTCTGCTCGGGGGTGAGGTTCAGGTCGGCTTCGGCGGTTGCCTTCATCTTGCCCGCAAACTCTGCCGCCATGCGGAAGAACGACTCCGTCGAAAGGTAGCCATAAAGGCCGCCCCCCGTGTCGAGGTGTTTGGCTACGGCTTCAAAGCTCGTTTTCTCAACCGGCGCGGGTGCAGGGGTCGGCTGTGGAGCGGGCGCGGCGGTGGGGGAGGCCGGTTTCTCGCACCCGGCAAGCAAGGCAAACGCTAAAACGGCGGCGGCGGAACGGTGTGGGAAGGAGAACATACGCACCGTACTAGCCCGTTTTACGCCGGGTGGGAAGCTCCGCCTTGCGCAGAGGCCCACTCCACGAGCGCCCGCGCGGCGGGCCAGAGCCGGTGCCGCCGCCAGACGAAGGCGATCTTGCGCTCCGGACCCACCCCTGCCAGCCGCCGGTAGGTGACGCCCTTGCGCGGGCGCGCCGCCATCTCCGGCACCAGCGAGAGGCCGAGCCCCGCCTCCACCAGCGCCAGCAGGGTCTGCACCTGCGCGCTGCGGCAGAGGATGTGGGGGGAGAAATCGCCCCGCGCGTGGCAAAACTCCAGCGCCTGGTCGGCCAGGCAGTGCCCCTCTTGCATGAGGATAAACTTCTCCTGCGCGAGCGCCGCCATCGGCACCCGCTCGCGCCGCGCCAGCGGGTGCCGGGCGGGGAGCACGAGCAACAGCGGCTCCGCAAAGAGCAGCCGCCGCTCCAGCCCCTCCGCGCCGGGGGTGGGGAGGCTTAAGAGCGCCACATCCAGCTCGCCGCGCTCCAGCGCTTCCAGCAGGCGGGGCGTCGTCTCCTCCTGCACCACCAGCTCCACCTCGGGGTGCGCGCGTAGGAAGGGGCCGAGCCAGCGCGGCAGGAGGAAGGGGGCAATCGTGGGGAGCACCCCCAGCGCCAGCCGCCCGCGCACGCGCCCGGCGCTCTCGCGCACGGCGGAGGCCGCGGCATCCACTTCCGAGAGCACCCGCTCTGCATGCGGCAGGAAGGCCGCCCCCGCCGCCGTGAGCGAGGCCCCCCTCGGCTCGCGCAGGAAGAGCGGCTCGCCCACCTCGTCCTCCAGCTTGAGAATCTGCTGGCTGAGCGAAGGCTGCGAGACATGGCACTCCCGCGCGGCGCGCGAGAAGTTCCCCCCCCGCGCCACGGCGAGGAAGTAGCGGAGCTGGTGCATTTCCATAGGCACTGCCTATATACCGTATCGGAAACCGATATTTCAAACCTATACCCCCTTTGAGGTAAAACGGGCCCATGTCTCACACCGAACCCCGTCCCCTCACCACCGCCTCGGGCGCGCCCGTGCCCGATAACCAGAATTCGCTCACTGCCGGGCCCCGTGGCCCCGTGCTCATGCAAGACTTCTGGTTGACCGAGAAGCTCGCCCACTTCAACCGCGAACGCATCCCCGAGCGGATCGTGCACGCCAAGGGCTCCGGGGCCTACGGCTCCTTTATCCTGACGGAAGACCTTTCGCGCTACACCGGGGCGAGCCTCTTTAACGGCGTCGGCAAGCAGACGCCCGTCTTCCTGCGCTTCTCCACCGTGGCGGGGGAGCGCGGCGCGGCCGATGCCGAGCGCGATGTGCGCGGCTTCTCCCTCAAGTTCTACACGCAGGAGGGCAACTGGGACCTCGTGGGCAACAACACCCCGGTCTTCTTCGTGCGCGACCCGCTCAAATTCCCCGACTTCATCCACACCCAGAAGCGCGACCCCAAGACCAACCTGCGCAGCGCCACCGCCGCGTGGGACTTCTGGAGCCTGAGCCCGGAGAGCCTCCACCAGGTGACGATCCTGATGAGCGAGCGCGGCCTCCCGCGCAACTTCCGGCAGATGCACGGCTTCGGCTCGCACACTTACTCCTTCTACAACGCGAAGGGGGAGCGGTTTTGGGTGAAGTTCCACTTCAAGTCGAAGCAGGGCATCACCTATTTCACCGACGAAGAAGCGGCCCAAACCGTGGGGGGCGACCGCGAGAGCGCCCAGCGCGATTTGTTTGAAGCGATTGAGCGGGGCGACTACCCGAAATGGCGCGTCTGTGTACAGATCATGCCCGAGGCCGAGGCCGAGACGTACCGGTGGAACCCGTTTGACCTCACCAAAGTCTGGCCCCATGCCGACTACCCGCTCATCGAGATCGGCGTACTGGAGCTCAACCGCAACCCGGAGAACTACTTCGCCGAGGTGGAGCAGAGCACCTTCGCCCCGTCCAACATCGTCCCCGGCATCGGGCACTCGCCCGACAAGATGCTGCAAGCGCGCGTCTTTGCGTATGCCGATGCGCACCGCTACCGCGTGGGGGTCAACCACACGCAGCTCCCGGTGAACGCGCCGCGCTGCCCGTTTGCCAACTACCAGCGCGACGGCGCGATGGCCAACGGCCACGCCGGCGGGGAGGTCAACTACGAGCCCAACAGCTTTGGCGGCCCCAAGGAGTGCCCCGCCTTTGCAGAGCCGCCGCTGCGCATCAGTGGCGATGCCGCGCGCTACGACCACCGCGAGGGGAATGACGACTTCACCCAGCCCGGCAACCTCTTCCGCCTCTTTGACGAAGGGCAGCGCGAGCGGCTCTTTGGCAACATCGCCCGCGCCATGGCCGGGGTACCGCAGGAGATTGTGCTGCGGCAATTGTGCCACTTCTTCCGGGCCGACCCGGCTTACGGCCTTGGTGTCGCCCGGGCGCTCGGGCTGCCGGAAGAGGTGCTCAAAGCGCACCTGCGGGGGTAAAAAAGTGACCGGCGCGAGGGCGGCACCGATGGCCTCCCCGCGCCGGGATATTGGTGGCCGTCTCTGTGAGACGGCGGTCCAACCCCGAGGCGTCTCACAGAGACGCCCTACAGTTCTTCCTCCCGAGCGTCGTTTGGCAAATTGTAGGCCGTTTCTGTGAAACGGCGGTCCAACTCCATGGCGTCTCACAGAGACGCCCTACAATCAGCGGCTACCGCGTTACGCCAAACTCGGCGCGGCGGTTGCGGGCCCAGGCGGCTTCGTTGCTGCCCGGGTCGGCAGGCATCTCCTTGCCGAAGCTGGTGGTCTGGATGCGCGAGGCATCGGCCCCCTGCTCCAGAAGTGCGGCGCGGACGGACTGCGCCCGGCGCTCGCCGAGGCCGCGGTTGTACTCTTCGGTGCCGCGCTCGTCGGTAAACCCGGCGATGATGAGCTGCGAAGAGCCGCGCGCGCTGTTGAGGAACTGGACAATGGGGCCAAGCTTGGCGGCTTCGCTGCCGGAGACATCGTAGCTATCGAAGGCAAAGTAGACCGGCTCGAAGCGGTGGCGATCCACATTTTCACCAAGGAAGGAGACGCCATCCACACGGTCGGGGAGCGGGCTTCCGGTGATGTAGTCGCCATCGTCGGTCCCGGCGTATTGTTTCTTCTTGGTGGTGGCACAGGCTCCGAGGGAGAGGGCCAGAGCGCCCACGAGGGCGTAGCGGGTGAAATAAAGGAGGTTCGGCATGGCGTGGGTGAGGTTTGCGGGCTGGTGGTTTGGAAAAAGGAGGTTTACCGCGCCCAAGTGGGCTCGGAGATGCCGCCAAGGTTATCAATCAGGCGGCTGCTGCGGTTGGTCTGCGAATCAATGAGGTAGAGGCCGTTGCCCTTGGCGTAGATGAGGTGGCGCGAGTCCGGGCCCCAGGCGGGGTCGCGAGCGTCATCCCCCGCGCCGGAGAGGATGCGGGTGGCTCCGCTACCAAGATCAAGCACGGCGACGCGGAAGCTGCCCCCCTGCCGGACGTTAAAGGCGATCTTCTTGCCATCGGGCGACCAGCTCGGCTCCGTGCAATACCCAAAGCCGGTGGAAAGCAGGCGCCCGCTGCCGCCCGAGGCGCTGATGCGGTAGAGCTGCGGCCCGCCCCCCTGGTCGGAGGAGTAGACGATCTCGCTCCCATCGGGCGACCAGCTCGGGGAAGACTCCACGCCGCGCGTCTTGGTGAGCCGCCGCGCGCCGCCGCCATTGGCCCCCACGACGTAAAGCTCCGGGTTGCCATCGCGGCTGATGGAGCAGGCAATCTGCGAGCCGTTGGGCGAGAAGGCCGCGCCGCTGTTGGTGCCGGGGAATTTGACGATCCGCTGGCGCGAGCCGCTCCCCAGGTCGATCACGTAGATATCGGCATACCCCTTCAAATAGCCGGTGTAGGCGAGCTTGCGCCCGCCGGGGGCGAGCGCGGGAGCGACGGAGATATTCCCGTCGTGAGTCATCTGCTTCACATTGGTGCCGTCATAGTCGGCCGTATAAAGCTCTTTCTTGCCGGTGCGCGTGCCGACGAAGGCGATGCGGCTTCCCGCGATGCCGGGCTTGCCGGTGAGGGTCTCCACAATGTCGTTGGCAAAGGCGATGGCCTGCTCGCGCGTGCCACCGCTGTAGCTGCGCTGGAGGACGGTGCTGCCCGAATAATCGGCCACCTTGCCTTGCAGGGAGCCGCCCGAAGAGGCACCGCTCGCCGTCATCGGTGCTTTGCCCGCCTCCACCACGCTGAAGTAGCCAAGCAAGCTCAGGTGCCGCCGCACGGCTTGGGTGAGCGCCGCGCCATCCGGCCCCGAGATGGGGGCCAGCCCGAGGGCAATGGAGTCGCTCTTGGAGATGGTGATCGTCGGCGTCTCGGCCGCCCCGGCGCGCGGCGCCAGCACGGCGGCGGTGGGGAGGGAGAGGGCCGCTGCAAGGAGAAGTGTCCGCAACATAAGGGAAGTGCGGGCGAGCCTACCCGAGCCGCAGAAAATTTCAACGCTTTGTGCGGAGAGCTTCCACCAAAGCGCGCACGGCGTGGAAGTTGAGCACCGTTTTGGGGATGAAGGAGGTGGCATCCACAAACTCGGGCTCTTTGCTCCCGTCGGCACTCCGCTCGGAGGCATGGGCGTTGCCACCCCGGGGGCCCAGCCCGTCGAGCACCGGCCACTCGCGCCAGAACCAGTTGCCATCGCTAAGGCCGCCGCGCTCAGTCAGCGCGAAGGAAGTGCCCGTTTCCCGCGCCGCTTCCTGCCAAAACCCGGCGAGCCACTCGGTGCGCTCATTACGCGCCCACGCGGGGATCTCGCCCTTTACCTCGACAGAGATGGTGCACGGGAAACCATCGCTCACGGCGGCCACCTCGCCCTCCCCCTCCATGGCGAGGAACGCCTCGCGCACGGCTTCGTATGGCTCGGTATCGTAAGTGCGGACTTCGAAGCTCGCCTCGGCCTCGTGCGGCACGCGGTTGACGACGCTGCCCCCGCGGATCGTGCCGACATTGACCGTCACCTCCTCGTCGAGATCCGTCAGCCCCACGGCGCTCTCCACCAGTTGGCAGAGCTGCGCGATGGCGTTGGCCCCCTCGCGGTACTTGCTGCCCGCGTGGGCTCCGCGCCCAGCCACCTTTACCGTAAAAATGCCGCGCCCTTTGCGCGCCCGCAGAATGCGGTACTCCGCGCTGCCAGCGGGGCCGCTATCGCCCTCAAACACGAGGTACGCCCCCACCTCGGCGGGGAGGAGGCTGCGTGCAAACGCCTCAAACGAGGGGGTCAGAATCTCCTCCGCCGCGTTCCAGATCAACACCCAGCGCACGGAGCGGAGTGCCTCCGGGGCGTGCTCGGCCAGCGCGCGCAGCAGGAGCCAAAGCGCCACCGTGCCGCCTTTGATGTCGTAGGTGCCGGGCCCATAGATGCGCCCCCCCTCGGGTTGCCAGTGGAAGGCGTTCGCCGCTTCCTCCTCCGGGGTGAAAACGGTGTCCAAATGCGAGACGCAGGCGACCACCGGGCCTTCGCCCCCGGAGTCGAGCACCAGGTGGCTCCCCGTGCCCGGCTCGGCACACGGCACCTGCCGCGCGGTAAAGCCGAAGGGGGCAAACTGCTCGATAATGCGCGCCGCATTGGCATCCACCCCGGCGGCGTTGAGCGTGTAGCTGTTGGTCGAGACAAGGTCTTGCAGAAAGCGGAGCGCTTCCGGCAGCAGCGGTTCCAGAGTGGGGGAGTTCATCGGTTGCCCCGCAGGGTGCCATGGCAAACGGGGGGCGCGCCATGTATTTTGCATTTGTCTGTGCCGGGGCAGCCGCTATCGTGCGCAAATGCTCGATATTCGGCTCATCCGGGAACAAACGGCCCACGTCCGCGAAAGCCTCGCCACGCGCGGGGGCGACGCCCATGTGAAGATTGACGGCGTGCTCGACTGCGACCGCCACCGCCGCGAGCTGGAGACCCGCCTCCAGCAGCTCAATGGCGACCGCAAGCGCTTGAGCAAAGAGATCGGCATGAAACGCTCCAAAGGCGAGCCGACCGCCGAAGTGGAAGAGACGGTGCGCGGCATCGGCGAGGAAATCTCCGCCATCCAGAAGCTGGCCGACCAGGCCGAGGCACTCCAGCGCGATCTCCTCCTCCACCTTCCCAACCTCCCGCACGAGAGCGTGCCGCAGGGGAAGGATGCTTCGGAGAACCCGGTCATCCGCGAGTGGGGGCAGAAGCGCGAGTTTGCCTTCGAGCCCAAGGACCACGTGGCACTTGGGCAGGCGCACCAGCTCTTTGATGCCGAGCGCGCGGCCAAAGTCAGCGGCAGCGGCTTCATCTGTTTTACCGGCTTGGGCGCTCGGCTGGAGCGCGCGCTCCTCAACTTCTGCCTCGACCTGCAAACCCGCGAGCATGGGTTCACCGAAGTGAGCCCCCCCTTCCTCATCCGGCGCGATTGTATGGTCGGCACCGGCCAGCTCCCGAAGTTTGAGCACGATATGTACGAGCTGGAGGGGGGCCAAACCTTCCTCGCGCCCACGGCGGAAGTCCCGGTGACCAACCTGCGGCGCGAAGAGATCCTCTCGCCCGCCGAGCTGCCGCTCCGCTTTGCCGCCTACACCCCGTGCTTCCGCCGCGAGGCCGGGTCTGCCGGGCGCGAGACGCGCGGCATCATCCGCGTCCACCAGTTCGACAAGGTGGAGCTGGTCAAAATCACCACCCCGGAGACTTCGTGGGCCGAGCTGGAGAGCCTCACGGCCAACGCCGAGGAAGTGCTCCGGCGGCTCGGGCTCCACTACCGCGTGCTCGATCTTTGCACCGGCGACCTCGGCTTTGGCTCCGCTCGCACGTACGACCTCGAAGTCTGGGCCCCCGGGCAGAACGCCTACCTCGAGGTTTCGAGCTGCTCGAACTTCACCGACTTCCAGGCCCGGCGCATGAACCGGCGCTTCAAAGACGCCGAGGGGAAGAACCGCTTCTGCCACACCCTCAACGGCTCGGGCACCGCCATGCCGCGCCTCTTTGTCGCGATTTTGGAGAACGGGCAGCAGGTCGACGGGAGCATCCGCCTCCCCGAAGCACTCGTGCCGTACTTCGGCGCGGAAGAGATCCGCTAGAGCGCTTTAAATAAAAGTATGGCTATCGATTTATTTAAACCGCTCTGATGCCGCCGCCGCTCCCCGAGGCGGTGCAAGGTGAGTTGCCCGAGGGGCTGAGCAAAGCCCGGCGGCTGCTGGTAGCCGTCTCGGGAGGGAGAGACTCCGTGGCGCTCCTCCACGCGCTGGTGGAGGCCGGGTACCGGCGGCTCGTCGTCTGCCACTTCAACCACCGGCTGCGGGGCCGCGCTTCGGGGGGAGATGCCCGCTTCACCGCCGCATTGGCCCACCGGCTTGGGCTGGAGTACGAGGGCGGGGCGGGCGATGTCCGTGCCGAAGCCCGCCGCCTCCGCCTCTCTGAAGAAACCGCTGCCCGCGAGCTGCGCTACCGTTTCTTTGCCCAAGTGGCCCGCCGCCGCCGCTGCCGTACCCTCCTGCTCGCCCACCACGCCGACGACCAGGTGGAAACCTTCCTCTGGAACCTCCTGCGCGGCACCGGCCGGGCCGGGCTCGGCGGCATGAAGCCCCAGAGCCAGCGGACCATCGAGGGCACGGAGCTGACTCTCCTGCGTCCGCTCCTACCCATCTGGCGCGAGGAGCTGGAGGCTTACCTTGCCACCCGCCGCCTCCCCTACCGGGAGGATGCCACCAATGCCACGCTCGGCCCCGTGCGCAACCGCCTTCGCCACCGCCTCGTGCCCGAGCTGGAGGCGCTGCTGGGCCGCACCCTCCGCCCCCGCCTTTTGGCCACCGCCACCCTCCTGCGCGAGGAAGAGGCATGGCTGGAAGCGCAGACGCAAGCCGCCTTCGCCTCCGTGGCCGAAGGGCCCGCCCTGCGTGTCGGCCCGCTGCGCGAGCTGCCGGTGCCGCTGCAACGCCGCGTGCTGCGCCACTGGCTCCAGCAACACGGAATCGCGGGTGTGGGGGTGGATTTGGTAGAAACCGTCCGCACCCTCCTCGCCCCCACGGGGCCCGCAAAAGTCAACCTCCCCCAAAACCGCCACGCCCGGCGCAGGGAGAAACGGATCTTCATCGAGCCATGATACGCCGCATGTTGCTTTTCCTGCTGTTTGTTGGAGCCAGCGCGGCCTTCGCGCGGGTGGGCGAGGTCTACGAAGTGGAGCATCGTGAAAAAACCCACCAGCGTCGGATCTTCCCCGGCGTAGAGCCCCAAAGGCGCCCTCACACGTTAAGCCTCATTGCGGTGGAAGCCGCCAAGGCCGGCGTGCCGCCACCCGGGAACCCGACGCTCCGGCTCGTGCGGCAACCGATGGGGTTTGTCTCGGAGCTCTACGACATCAACCTCCGCACCGGCGAAACCACCGTCTACCCCGGCTCCCATGCCCAGTGGAAGCCGTGGCGCTTCCAGCTCTCCGGGGCGGCTCTGGCGCACCTGAACAACCTCCTCACCTCCGAAGCCTACACCGGGCTACCCCACGAAAATGCCGGGCCAGGCCTTGATGGCACGCTCCTTTTCATCGACTTGCGGCTGGGGGCGCTCCACCACTGGGTATTGTGGAGCGCCTCGCCTCATGAAGTGGCGATGCAGACCCCCTTTCGGATCGTCGAACGAGAGGCCCAGCAAGCCGCCCGCGCAGGGAAACAACGAAGCCCAAGTGCGGCAGCCATCCAGAGCGAGTTGCAGGAAGCCGAAGAAGGCCGCTTTGCTTCTCTGAAAGAGATGGACGGCAAGCTACGGGTGAAGTTCTTTTCCAAGCAACCTTCTCGCTGATGCACCCCCTCCTCTGCCTCCTCCTGCTCGCCACCGCCGTGCTCCCTGCCTCTGCCAAGGAGACGCGGCACCACCTTGGGGTGGAGCTTTTTATCAATAACACCCCGGCGGGGAAGACCAATGGCTGCACCACGCGCCCGCTACCCGTGCGGGGCGAGGCGCGGTGCGGGCACGCGCCGCATATTTCGGAAGTGCGCTGGAAGTATCTCTCCTCCACAGAGAAGGGAGATATCTACCTCTTCCTGCGCCGCTTCCCTGCCGATGCGGCAGAGGCCAAGCAGGAGAGCAAGGTGGTGGAGTTTACCGGCAAGGAGCTGATCCTTTGGGAAGACTCGCACCAACGCATCCTTCTGCGCCGGGGGGAGTAGAAGTTAGTAAATCACCTCGAAGGTGGAGTCCTTGCGCAGGACGAAATTCTTGTGGGCAATGGCAGCGATGTGTCCATCCATGAAGAGGATGTTGTAGGTCGATCCGTGGGCCTGCGGCTTCCCATAGACTGCCTCCAAATCCCGGTCGACCAGCGCGATGGTTTTTATGAGATGCTCGACGGTCTCAAGCTTCATCGGCGGCGTGGGGACGCTCTTGCCTAGATAGCCAAGCGGGCGCTGAATCGCACCCGAGGGGAGAACGGTGCCGACATGGGTGTAGTAGGCATTGTCGTTGAGCGAAGTCCCCTGCGGATTGATGCTCTTGCGCGAAGCCGGGCAGACGAAGGAAGGCGCGGTCGTCCACGTTTGCGATGTACTGGCCGGAAGGCCGAGGTAGGGCTGAAGAAAATCGACGAGTGCGGAGGGGGCATTCAGCGTGCTCTGCCGATAGTGAGCGCGCTGGGAGCCGCTGCTTAGCCCGGGGAGCCACCCGGACCGATCATGAGCATAGGCGTGCATGGCCACTCCCACCTGCCGGAGGTTTGAGGCACAGGTGACTTGATCCGAACGACGAACGAGCGCGTTATAGCCCGGCCAGATCAGCGCGGTGAGGGCGGCAACCACGGCAATCGCCACCATCAGCTCCAGCAGCGAGAATCCGCGGGCGCCGTTGCGCACTGCGGGAAACCGGCGAGGGTCCTTGGGTCGAGTCATAACGCGCGCGTTGCCCCAAGGTTACAGAGCTTTCCTGCCGCGCAACCTGAAACTTCCGAGAAACCATGCACCCCCCAGCAGCATCAGCCCCACCGCCCCCGGTTCGGGGATGGCTTGCGTGATCTCCATGGTGATGGTGCCGTAGCCGGAGTCTCCCAGTTCATTGCCATAGTGGAAGCGAACCTCGAAGCCCTCCAGCCCCGCCCCGGCAACGAGGCCCCCGGTCAACCCGCTGCCGATGGCGTCGCCGTTGCCGTCCAAAAAAGTGAAGAGCGTGTATACGCCGCCCACCTCCCCGCCAGTGGCATTGATGGTCACGCCGCCGGAGCCGTTCATCACCCAATCGCCGACATTGAAGGCGAGGAACTGGACTTGATCGCTCGCATTCCCCGCGCCGAGCTGAAAGGTGAAGGCAGTGTCGTCATCCATAACGAGGACGGGGCCGCTGGTATTCGCGCCGCTAAGGTGGAGAACGGAGAAGCCTCCACCGCCAAGAGCGCCAGGAGCAATGCTACCACCCGCATCGAGATGGATCGCCTCATTGCTCAGCGCGACCACCCCGCTACCTGCGAGGACACCCTGGTCGCTCACATCCACGCGGCCGGTACCGAGCCCGCTGCCGGAAGCATTCGTAACAACCAGAACGCCACCGGTGATCGCTGTTCCGCCGGAGTAGGTATTGGCGTTGGAGAAAACCTGCGTGCCGCTCCCCTCCTTGGAGAGCGAGATAACGCCCGCCCCATCGCTGATGACGCCCGCGTAGGTAGCGGTGACGGATTCGCCACCGGTAAGGTGAAGCACCGGTTTGGGGGAGGCTCCCGCGCCTGTCGTCAGGGTGGTGATCACGCCGGTGCTGAGGCCGGATATGCTGCTGGCGGAAACCCCATAAGTGGAGGTGGAGACAACACTGCCGCCCAAGAGGTCAAGCGTGCCGTTATTCGTCAACGTTCCGAAGTGAATGTTGTGTTCGTAGCCGCCATCGGTCGGTAGGGAGTAAATCTCAACGGCGCCTCCCTGCTGGATCGTCGTGACGTCACTCTGAAAGGCGACACCGGCCGTACTGATTCCCAGCCGAAGGATCGCGCCGCTGGCCACCTCGGCGGAGGCCGTCTCGAGAGCAAACCGGTGCCCGCTTCCCTGCTTGGCAAGAACGAGGGTCCCCCTCCCAACGCTCAGCCCGGCGGTGATCCGGAGCAGGCTCTCGTTGGCCGAGTTGTGATTGCGCAGGCGAAGCTGATTGGTGCCGCCGTCATACGTCAAGTTCGCGATCGTCACGGTGCCTGCCAATAGATCGAGGGTCGTATTCTGGCCATCCTTCTTTGTAATATCAGCCGTATCGCCCGCTCCGGGATAGGCATCGGGGGTGCCGACCCATGGGGCCGTCGCCCATTGGTAAGCGCCCGCCCCGTCCAGCTCGACAGAGTAGGTAGCGGCGCAGAGGGAGGCAGGCATGCCAACCCAGAGGCAGGAGGTGGCGATGCCGAGAGCGGCGAAGGCTTTTGCCCGGGTTGCTAGTGGCTTGGCACGGTGGGAGATGAGGAATTTCATAAGAGGGCGTTATCGGGGGTTAAGGTGGAGACTAGCGATGCGAGGCGGCGTCCATAAGGGTGCCGCCACTGAAGAGTTTGAGGTAGGTATCCGGCGTTGCGCGGTGCTTCGCGAGGAGCTCCGCTGCTTGATCAGGGGCACACTGCTCAAGGGTTTTCCCCTCGGCATCGCAAAGGGCGATCTTTGCATCAGGCACCTCGCGCCGCAGGCGAAGGCCGCTTTCCGTTAGCTCCATGACCCGGGGCAGCCGGGCGACTGCGGCGACATCCTTCGAGGCCACCCGGAGCGAAACGCTCCCCTTCTCCACAACAAGCTCCTTGCCGTTGAGTAGGTCGAAGTAGTGGTGTTCGCCGCTATCGGAAGCCCGGAGAACCTCGCCATTCACTTCCGATTCACGATCATTAAAGAGAAGGACGATCTCCTTCTCCCCCTTGCTAAAACGGTTGGCATAGACGCGCTCAGAAAGCGTCGGCACCAGCGGCTCCACATCGCGAGAGCGGAAGGCATCGCCGTTTTCTTTCAGAATCCGGTAATGCGGCACGACAAGCGGTGAAGCGAAGATGCCAACGCCATTCCAGAACGCCAGCTTCACTCCGTAGGGGAATTCCTGGCTAGTCTCCGGGCGAAGCTCGTAGAGGCGGACTTCGGGGAAGTAGAAGCGGAAGATATTTACCGGGACCACGCGCAGCCCCCGGTGGCTCCAGGTCTTGGCCTCATAGGTCAGAGCGCCATCCAGCTCAGAGGAGAGGAGGTCGCTGCCCGGGTACTCTGCCATGACGAGCGCGTCGGGCTTCACCTCCGTCATCGCGGTGCGCACCTTGGCCGTCATGGAGCGCATGGAGCGCATCCAGGTATGGTGGCCTGGCTCGCCAAATAGGTGATTGTGCTCGGGGTTGAAACAGGCCAGCCCGGTGTGCCCCACTTCGTCCAAACGGATGACGTCTGCTCCAGTGTTCTTGATTAGATCGGCCATCTGCCGGGCGACAAAATCCTGGTAGGCTTCCAGCCCGATACAAACACGCCAGACCATGTGGCGGATGACGTACCCATCCCGCGGCGCGGTGGGCAAAACGTCCGCCGGAAGGGGCGGCCAGTGGGGATTGACCACGGCGTATTCTTTGCCATGCGCCTCGCCGATCTTGGAGTGGTCGCTAATGAGCATCGGCGAAGTGTAGAGCGCGACTAGCTTGCCGGCCTTGTGTGCGGCTGCAATGGCACCGCGCATAGCGGGCCACCCCCCGGTGGAAACCGGCTCGGAGTAGTCGCCCCGGCCGCCGCCGACCCACGTGAGCTCTTTCGTCCCAGCGTTGTGTTGGTGCTCGAGCTTGTAGCGTCTGTAAAAACGGGGACCGATTTCTTTCTCTGCGTTTGCCAGCGAGGTGCCGAAGGGCCCTTTGCGAGATGGCTCCCACCAACTGCCGAATTCCGACATATCATAGTCGGTATCGGCGTAGCCATCATACCACTTTCCGTCGGTGACGAGGTCGGGAACGTGCCCCCCTCCGACAATGGTATTATTGACCACCTGGATCTGCCAGATGTCATTAAGTTTGCTATCGAGCGGTTGCCACTTCCAGATCCGATGAGCCCAGTCGGCATACGTTTGCATGGCCGGGCGCCAATCTCCGGCGTAAACCTC
This sequence comes from Chthoniobacteraceae bacterium, assembly GCA_037189965.1. Taxonomy (GTDB): domain Bacteria; phylum Verrucomicrobiota; class Verrucomicrobiia; order Chthoniobacterales; family Chthoniobacteraceae; genus DATMFV01. The sequence goes on from JBBCKB010000075.1 coordinate 22,897, forward strand.
CAGCATCGCCTCCGGATAAGTAATCGCCTTGCCCGGAGCGCGGGAGGACTCCACGTACTCAAAGGCAAATGCCGTCCCCTCTCCTTCGGGTAGCGACTCCACCCACGTTTGCGTGGGTGCCATCGTTTCAATGGTGATGTCTTCCGTAACGGTTGCCGCTTCGGAGGCGCTGGCCCCCTTGCGCATCGCGATCCCCTTATAGATCCCCTCCTCGTCCAGACACCGCATTGAGAAGCTTGTCCCTAGCTCCGGCGAGTAAAGGGTTAGCATCTGCCACCACGCGACATTGGCTCCATAAGTCGCGCGGAGATTGGCGTTGATCGTCTGCACCACCCCTCCGCGCAGCGGGAAAAGATAGTAGTCTGCCGTGGGCTTTGGAGAGATGGAGAGCCCGCCGAGTTGAGGGAAAACGGTCTTCCATGTTTGATCCTGCTCCCCCGCATTTTCAATCGTCAGGCCGAGCTGGAGCCCCCCCTCGTCGATAGACGCGGTTAACGAAGCGGCGAGTCGATGCGATTCCAGCCAAAGATCGACGACGACCTCCTGCGGGGAGTTGACTTTCGTCCCCTTCACCGTCCACTGCTCAGCTCCGATGCGCTGCCCGGCGATCTCAATGAGAAAGAGGCGCGTCTGCGCCGGGTCGAGCAGCATGTCCTTTCCGGCATACTCGTTTTGCAGCGACTCAAGCCGAAGCCCGTTCGTCGTGGAGAAGCCCGCCTTCAGGAAGCGGTTCTCCAACACAAAGCCCCCCTTGGTCTCAGCCATCCGGGCTGCGCGCGGCGCGGGGGTCTGCTTCGGCACGGCCGCGATCCTCGGGGTGAGGTTCGTCTTGAGAAACGGTACCTTCTCTTTGGCGACGTACGAGATCCGGATCGACCCGATGGGAGCATCCGCAGGAGCCTCGACGACCAATGTATGAATCGGCTGCCCCTCTGGAAGCACCTTTAGCGTGGTCCCTTCAGAGGCCTGATAGAAAACCTCTCCCGCCTCCCGCTCGACGAAGCTTCCCCCCGTCTGCTTTTCCGTTGCGATAGATTTCCCCGCCCGATCGATAACGCGGACACTCAAGGGTTGCTTCTTGCTCTTGATCTCCAGCTGGAGCGGCTTATCCCCCTGAAAGCGCGAAGCGTTGAACTTCAAGGTGACGTACGATTTCCCGCCTGCTTCAGACCGTTCTGCGTGAGAGATAATCCTCCCGTCGTCGATCATCTTGTGCGCCTGCCACTCGGCCATCTGGCCGTGCGAGAGCAGTGCGGAGGAGAGAAACACCGCAATGGCGGCGGCGCGAAGGTTAGGCACTTTTGGAGGAACTATCATGCGATTTGAAAAAGGTGGTTATCTAGACCCCAGTGGCTCCAGGTTGGCGGCTTTGGTGGTCCAGCGGATGAACTCCATTTCCCAGCCGCCGGAAGCATCCCGGGGAGCAGGGGCTTTGCTGATCTCCTGCGTTCCAAACAGCAGGCAGTGGCTATCCGTATCCGAGGAAGGTCGGTGCCCTTTGCTAATGAGACCATGCCGCTCGCTGCTGATCTGGAGCGTTCCATCCTTGAGGGCGAGGCGGTAGGTATCCGTTTCGGTGGGGTCAATTTCCTTCCCATTGATGGAATGCGAGGTGAACGATACGACCCAGCTTTTTGCTCCGTCGGTCAACCCTACCCGGAAGACATGGTAGTCTGGGTCGGTAGCGTGGAAGCGGCCGCGAAACTCGATGGTGGCTTCTCCCGAGGAAAGGTCCCATGCGGAGATATCGCCGTGCACGCCGTTGGCAAAGGTGCCGATCACAAACAAGCACCGGTTTCCGCCCTGAACGTCGACTTTCAGCCGCCCCTCCTCCAACTGAATTACCGGGTGGCCCGCGAGCAGGGCCTTCCATTCCGGGTGGGACTCTTCGGGGAGACTTTGGGCGTCGTAGGCGTATGGGTAGTCTTCTGCCCGGGCGGCAGGATCGGTTTGGAGGAGCGTCAGGGCAGCCGCCACGAGGGCAGCCAGCAACCTGCGCCTTGGAATGGCGTTCAGCATTGCCTGGAGGTAGGGTTGGGAATGAGGATGCCGGCAGTCGCGCCGCGCATCGGATGAGAGAGTCGAAAAAAGACTAGCGATTCATATCGCGCACACTGTTTCTCGAGATCAGCTTCATGGTCAGGACTTCGGTGCGGTTTTTGCTGTTGGGGCGTCCTGCGATGATATCGCTCAACAGGTGAAACATTGCGGCCCCGATCTCTTTGCGCGGGTTACGAAGCGTGCTGATGGGGGGGTTGCAAAAACAGGCGGCGGGAGAATCGTCGAAGCCGAAGATGGAGAGATCGTCCGGCACGCGGAGCCCCATTTTATCAAGGCTGACGATGACGGTGTTCGCCACTTCATCATTGGAACAGAAGAGCGCTGTCGGCCACTTCCCGCTTCCCCATGGCCCGAAGGCCGCCACCAGCTTTTTCCGCACGTTCTCCGTTGTCAGCGATTGGTCGACCCACACGACCTCCTCGAGCTTCGGAGTCTCCGGCAGCAGGCATGACGCCGCGACGCAGACATTAAGGTGTGTCTGGTGATCTGCCCTTGCGATATAGCCAATCCTCCGGTGCCCAAAGGCGAAGAGGTGCCTCCATGCCAACAGGTAGCCTTGGAGATGATCTGGGTAGACGGATGCGGAGTCATGATTCCCCACGTTGTGCACCCCTTGCAGACGGGAGACGATCGGCACCTTCGTGCTGCGGAGGTAGTCGATGGTGGGTGGCGTTAGCCCGAAATTGAGAAGACCCGCGACCCGCCGATCCTCGACAAGCGCGCGGATGAAATCAAACTCCGCTTTGCCATCGTCAAAGCCGATCACCTCGACGCTGCTCTTGTGCGAAGAGGCCGCCGAGACAGCTCCCTCAACGTAGTCCCAAAAAAGCACGGACTCCATCCGCTCTGTCCGCCCGATCACTTCTTTATTGAACGGGATGACGATCGACTCGGTGGTGGCGAGGTTGAAGGTGCCGCTCTTCCCGCGAGCCAGCGACCGCGCAATGAGGTTGGGCTTGTACCCCACCGACTCGGCGTACTCCCGAATGCGCTTGGCCGTCTCCGGTTTGACGCTCTTGAGCCCACGCAATGCCCGCGAGGCGGTGATGTGGGACACGCTGCAAGCTTGGCTGATCGATTCGAGGGTAACGGCTCTGGCCATGGGGGAAAGACGATGGGGAGGAACAGGAAGGGGGACTGTTCGGGAGTTTGCCTCATGCTCCGTCATGGGTCAAGTGGAAATGTTCAATGTTAGCGATGTCATTTTTGGTTTACTCTAAAGATTTGTGCATCTGCAAATGACATTGCTCATCTTTTTTTGACGCTTTTACGAAGCGTCGCGACTCCTTCTGAGTTCAAAAGAGATCAGCCCACCAACCTCGCCGCAGGCTTCCGCCGGCATCAAAGAATGCCTGCGTCCCGGTAAGCTCAATGCGCCTGTTGAGAGCCGCGCAGGTGCGGCGGAGGTCTACCCGCGCTCTTTGGCCAGTGCTTCCCAGAGCTCGCGCTCTTTATCGGAAAGCTGGGTGGGCACTTCCACGCCGAGGATGGCGTAGAGGTCGCCTCGCACGCCGCCGCCCTTGGGCATGCCGCGCTCTTTGAGCCGGAAGCGGCGGCCCGGCTGGCTGCCTGCGGGGATCTTCATGCGGGCTTTGCCATCCATCGTTGGGATGAGCACTTCGCCCCCCAATACGGCGACCCATGGAGCCACTTCGAGGTCATGCAAAAGGTCCGCACCTTCGAGCCGGAAGTCCGGGTGGGGGGCGAGGCGGACGTTGAGGTAGAGATCCCCCGCTTTGCCGCCTTGCACCCCGGCTTCGCCCTGCCCGCCGAGCCGGATGCGCTGCCCCTCGCGCACTCCGGCGGGGATGGCGACATCATACGTCTGCACCGCGCCGCCCGAGCCGCGCTGGAAGGAGATCTTGCGGCGTGCGCCGTGGAGCGCCTCTTCGAGCGTGACCATGAAGTCGGCCTCCACATCCACCCCCCGGCGCGAACCGGCGGCGCGCCCGCTGGCAAACGGGTTGGCCCCCCGGCCACCGGAGCCGAAGAAGGCTTCGAAAAAGTCTGAAAACCCGGTGCCGCCGAAGTTGAACTCGAAGTCGCCCGGGCCCCCGGGCTGGCCGCCTTGGCCCCCCTGCGCGTGGTGCCAGCCGGGGGGCGGTTGCGCGCCGCCGCGCTCCCAATCGGCTCCGAGGGTGTCGTACTTCTGGCGCTTTTCGGCGTCGCCAAGCACTTCGTAGGCTTCGTTGATCTCCTTGAACTTCGACTCCGCGGTGTCGCGGTCTTTGGGCTTGGCGACGTCTGGGTGGTGCTGCCGGGCCAGCTTGCGGAAGGCGCGTTTGATCTCGTCTTGCGAAGCGCCTTTCGAGACCCCGAGGATTTCGTAGTAGTCCTTGAACTGCATTACTTCCTAAAGGATACGGGGTTCTTTATCCTGCCAAGTGGAAAATGTGGCTACCCGCCCACGCTGGTGGGGACGATGATGGCGTCGCTCATGCCGTGGAGGAGCTTCTTATCCGGCGGGCAGATGGTGGCGAGCGCGCCGCCGAGGTTGGCTTTGCCTTGGGCGAGGAAGTAGTAGGGGCAGAGGCGCACGCGCCCCTCCATCGTCTCAAAAGTGCCCGCGCGCGTCTGGTAGCGCTGGGGGAAGGTGCGCCCCTTGTGGAAGCGCTGGAGCAGGTACGGCTGGCGCGGGTAGGCGGCGAGCGCTTCTTCGAGCACTCTGCGCCATTCGCTCTGCGGAAGGTCTGCGGCAAGCGAGACACCCCGGCTCCCCCACGCCAGCTCGGAGAAGCCGGAGATTTTCAAGATCAACTCCCGCTCTTTTTGTGAAAAAGCGGCCACTTCGGCCCAGGAGTTGACCTCCAGCCTTGGCAGCACGGCGTGCGGCGGCAGCGGCTCGGGGTTCACCAACCACGTGTAGGGGATGACCTCCTGCAACTTGAGGAAGTGCCGCTCGCTGAGCTCCCGCCGCCAAAACTCGCGCAGCGGCCGCAGCCAGAAGAGGGCAAACCAAAGTTTCTCCTCCAGAAACGGCTTGAAGGGGGGGAGCACCGAGCGCTGCCCGGCCACGGCATCGGCCAGCAGGCCGGGCGCGGCGGGGAGGTTCGGCAGGTCAAACAACTCAAAAAACCGGTAAACAGCCCCGGGCCCAAGCCCCTCGCCCGTGGCGGGGATGACGCGCCACGGCTCCGCCCCCTCGCCAAAGCGGGCGTTGAGCTTCCCCGCCAGCCAGCGCATCTCCGGCTCATAGGTGGCCGACTCGGGCGAAACCATGATCTGCGCGCCCTCCGGGGTGATGCTGCGGAACCCCTCCAGCATCCCCTCGGCGCCGCCGAGGATGTCGTGGCCGAGGCGCGCGTAAGTCTCCCCCAGCCAGCCGGTGAGGCCGATGCCGCCGGGCACGCTGTCGAGCTCCGCGATGGTGTACCCCTGCGCGGTGAGCACGAGGTCGGGCCGGATGACGGGCGGGAGCACCTCGCGCAAGGCGCGCGTGGCCTCCACCAGCTCGGGCGGTTTGCCGCAATCGAGCAGCTCTGCGATCCACCCCGGCTGCTTGCCTCGCACGCTGGCGAAGTAGAGCTGGTTGCACGCTTTGAGAAAGAGGTGGAGCCGGTAGCCGAGCTTCTCAAGCTCATCGGCAAAGGCATCTTCGATGACAAACGGCTCGGGTGAGACGAGCCACTCCTTTTCCGCAAACAACCCTTCGCCGGGGAGAGCGGCGCGGATGGTGGCGGTGGTATCGGCCAAGGCGGCGGTCATAAAAAAACGTGGTTTTTGGGGTGCCGGATCAGATCAACCGTTTGAGCGCCTGGCGCACCAGCTCTTCGGTCTCCGTGCCGGGGCCAGCCGTGGCAAAGGCTTCCTTCACGGCTTTGTGCGCATCGACCTGCTTGTACCCGAGCGAGATGAGCGCCAGCACAGCGTCGTTGATTTTGACTTCATCTGCCCCCGGCGCGTGCGCGGCGCTGGCGGCTTCCCATGCGGCGGCGATGCCGACCTTATCCTTGAGCTCCAGCACGATGCGCTCGGCGGTTTTTTTGCCGATTCCGGAGATCTTGGCGATCAACCCCGTGTCGCCATTGACGACGGCGGCCTTGAAGTTGACCACGCTCATCCCTGCCAGCACGGCCATGGCGAGCTTCGGCCCGATGCCCGAAACGTGGTGGACAAGCAGACGAAAGAGATCCCGCTCCGCCGGGCTCATAAAGCCGTAGAGGAGGTGCGCGTCTTCCCGCACTTGCAGGTGGGTGAGGATCTTTACCGGGCGGCCCACGGGCGGGAGCTTATCAAAGCTCGAAAGCGGGATGAGCACTTCATAGCCAACCCCGCCGACATTGATGACGGCGTGGGTGGGCAGCGCTTCGGCCAGCGTCCCTTCCAGAAAGGTAATCACACCCCCGAGGGTTTGCCGGGTGGCGGGCAAATGCAAGGCCCAAAACCGGGTTTCCCCTACGGGCGCGGGAGCGCTTTTTGCTTGGTTCGCGGGCCGGTTTAAGCCATGGGGTGGGGATGAATAAAGCAGTTCCCTCTCTGGTAGCTCTGGGCGTGGTGGCAGGTATTGCCACCGGCGTCGTCCTGTGGAACAAGGAAAAGAGCGCCCCCGACCGGGGTGCGGCCAACCTCGTGCCGCCGGAGACGGTGCTGCTCCTCGAGCTGCCCGACCTGCACACCAGCGCCACCCGCTGGAAGGAAACTGCGCTCGCCAAGCTCTGGGCCGAGCCCGAAGTCCAAGCCTTTTTGGAGCGCCCGCGCGCCGCCCTGAGCGCCACGGTCTCCGCCGCCACCGCGCCGCTTGCCGAGCATGCCACCCGGCTGCGCGAGGCCGGGGTGCAGGGGGGCTTTGTGGCCGTGACCTCCGTAGAGGAGAACCAGCCGCGCCTCGTCGCCGGGGCACGCTTTGCGGGCTCCCGCGCGGCGGCAGAGGCGCTCATCGCCAGCGCCCGCGAGCGTGCCCAGAAAGCGAACCCCGCCGGGAAAACCACGCTGGAGCCGCATGGCCGCTTCGAGGTAGAGAGCTTCTCCCACGATGGGGTGACAGTGGCCGGAGCCTTTGCCGGGCCGTGGTACTTCGTGGCCAACGACGTGCCGCTGCTCAAAGCCACGCTCGACCGCCTTTCCGCCGAAACCGCCGTCGCTTCGCTGGCCGACGCCGAGCCCTATAAGAAGAGCCTCGCCAAGCTGCCCACCGCGCCCGACTTGGTCTTTTATGCCCAGCCTGCCTTCTTTATCGAGCGGCTCGTGGCGATGGCGGCTATCTCCGGCCAGCCGCTCGACCCCCAGGCCGAGGCCGAGCTGCGCAAGCTCAAGGCCGTGGCCGGGGCGATGAAGATGGAGGGCGCGCAGATGCGCGACGCCTACTACTTCCTCCAGCCCGGGGTGGAAAAGCCAGCCATGCTCTCGGGCAGCACGCTGGAGCTCACCTCCACGAGCACGCTCTTCTACCTCGCGAGCGGGTGGAACCTCCCCGAGAAGCTCCCCGCCCACGACCCCAACACCGCCGCCGCGTTGGAGAATATCGGGATCTCGATCCCCTCGCTGGCTGATCTGGAGCGCCGCCTCACGGAGGCGGGCATCCCTATGGAATCGGTGCGCAACGCCTTTGGGCCGGAGTTTGGGATGCTTAACACCACCGGCGCAGCGGGCGAAATGCAGTGGCTGGCCGCGCTGCAAGTGCGCGATGCCGAAGCCGCCCGCAAAACGCTCGAAACTGTGCTCGGGGGCGACTGGGCCCGGCAAGACCAAGGGGCCACCCCGGTCTGGAGCAAGCCGATCTCGCTCGCCGGGCGGCTGCCGCTCCAGCCCGCGCTCGGGCTCACCGAGGGGCACCTCATTCTCGGCCTGAGTGCCGACGCCATCCGCGCCGGGGTGGAGAAGAAGGAGGGCACGCTGGCCGACTCCCCCGCGTGGAAGCAAGCACTGCAAACCGTCCCCAAAGCGGAAACGACACTCGCCTACCTCGACACCAAAGCCGTTTTCGAGCAGACCTACGGCGTTTGGCGCGGGCAGGCGATGATGTTGGTCCTTTTCATGCCCGCCGTAACGCAATACGTCGACTTGGCAAAGCTCCCGCAGACGGAAACGATCGCGAAGCACCTCCAGCCGAGCATCCTCTCGGGCACGTATGAGGGCGAGGGCGCGCTTTTCGAGAGCACCGGTACGGTGACCGTCTACCAAGGCATCATCGGCCTCTCCGGCGCCGCTGGCGCGGCGATTGTGCCGCTAACCAAGGGGGGCTTCCCGCTTCCCGGCGGGCTCCCCGGCCTGCCGCAGGGGAACCGCCCAGCCGCCCCCTCGGCAACCCCAGCTCCGCAAAGCGAGGCATCTCCAGAGTAAACCTATCCGGGAAACCCCGTGGGCCACTCCGATTTTTCCGGGGAATGAAATTTCCCTTAGAGAATCCGGAAAAGCGTGCTACAGTCTTATTCTATGCCTATTCAGAAGAAAACCGCATTCTCTCGTCGTTTGCCTGACCTCGTTACCGAGGAGTTGGTAAACGTCCTCACGCGGAAAAGCTCTTTCGAATTCAAGCAGCTATTCGACATCGTTCACGAAAACCTTCGCGCCCGCAATGCTGCCAGCGGCGGCGAAGAAATGCTTCGCCTCCGGGCTTACGAGAAGCTTCAGAACCTCGTAGCTCGTGGCATGGTCAAAAAGACCGGCAAGAAGTATAAGGGGCTCGCCGCTCTGGCCACGCTCCAGACCACCCCGGAGGCGGCTCCCGCTGCCGCTGCTGCCAAGGCAGTGGCCTAAAGCCCTTCCACCCCGGTAAAACCAGCACGGGTCCATGCTCGCGGATTATCTTCCCATCCTGTTGCAGATCGTTGTAGCCATCGGCTTTGCCGGGTCGGCGCTGCTTTTCAGCGTCATCCTTGGCAAGGCCGGGCGGCGCAACACCGTCAAAGACACGCCGTACGAGTGCGGGATGTTGCCGGAGAGCGGGGGCCAACCCCGTTTCGCGGTGAAGTTCTACCTCGTGGCGATGCTCTTCATCCTCTTCGATCTGGAAGTCGTCTTCATGTACCCGTGGGCGGTGGTTTTCCGGGATTTTGTGGCCGTCAAAGGAGCCTCCATCTTCTGGAGCATGCTCAGCTTTGTGAGCATCCTCACCGTCGGCTACATCTACGCCATCAAGAAGGGCGTCCTCAACTGGAAGACGAACTAGGGCGAACCAGGCCGACCCGGGGAGCGCTGCCATGCTGCCTCCGCTGATCGAAAACCTCATCGCCTTCGACTACACCGCCTTTGCGGCGGGGCCGTGCGGGTGTGTGCTGCACCTGCATGCCTTCCACCAGCTTGATGTCATCGTCGAGGGGGAGGTGACCATCTCCGTCGAAGGCCGGGGCGATTCCCTCTTGCGAGTGGGAGATGCCCTCTTCCTGCCGCCGCTCTGGCGGCATTGCCTGGCCCACACCCCTGAGGGGTTTCGGCAGGCGTCGTACAAGTTTTACCTCGGCGCGCCATATTTCCCGTGCTTCCCCAAGGAGCCCAAGCAGCTCCACCTGCCGAGGGAAGTTGTCTCCGCCCTCAACCGCTCGGCCCGGGCACGCGGGCTCCCGGCCGTCGCCGAGCAGATCGCCGCAGCCACGCTGGCGCTCGCCCGCTTCGCCGAGCCCGAGGAGAAGCTCCCCGCTGCCGACCCACTGCGCCAGCGGCTCCTTGAGGTGGTGGAGCGCGTCTCCCAAGCCCCCCAGCGGCGATGGGCCGTGGCAGACCTTGCCCGTATCGGCGGCATGGGCACGGAGACCTTCACGCGCCACTTCCTGCGAATTCTGGGTATGACGCCCCGGCAGTTTCTGGTGGAGATGCGCATCCGCGCCGCCGCCCTGAAGCTGGCCACCGAGCCGGAAGCGCCAATCAAGGAAATCGCCGCGCAGGCCGGGTATGGCACCGTCCACTCCTTTGCCAAAACGTTCCGGCGGCTCACCGGGGCGACTCCGGGGGAAGTGCGGAAATCGGCCAAAATTCCGCCGGTTGGCGACAAAGACAGACGCTGCCGGGGTGTGTGAAGTTACGGGCATGGCCGCCCCGTCGCTCCTCCTTGCTGTTGAAGAAGCCCTCTTCCCGACCCTTTTCTCCCCCCGAGATCTCGACCGGCTCCGCGCGCTGACCACGATCCTCAACCCCGAGCCACCCAAGAAGGCCGATAAAGCATTCCTCCTCGCCCACGCCGGGCAGGCCGACATCGCCATTACCTCGTGGGACACTGCGGCGTTTGATGCCGATGCCCTTGCCGCACACCCCCGCCTGAGCCTCCTCTGCCACGCGGCAGGGAGCGTGCGCCCCGTCGTTTCCGACGCTTTGTGGGAGCGCGGCGTGCGCGTCACCAGCGGAGCGGCGGCGATTGCCTACGGCGTGGCGGAGTTCTGCCTCGGGCTCATCCTCACCGCCACCAAGCGCGTCTCGTGGCAGGCACAGGCCACCCGGGCCGGGTTGTGGATGGAGGCGAAGCCGTGCTTCGGCGGTGGCTTCGAGATCTACCAGCAGGCGGTGGGCGTCATCGGGGCGGGCCACATCGGCAAGCAGCTTCTCAGGCTGCTGGGCAATTTCACGTGCGACCGGTATGTTTATGACCCATACCTCTCCGCCGAAGCCGCTGCCGAGCTGGGGGCGACCAAGCTCGAAACGCTGGAGGAGCTTTTCGCCAAGTGCCGGGTGGTGAGCCTCAATGCGCCCACCAACGAAGGCACCCGCCACATGCTCCGGGGCAAACACTTCGCCGCGCTGCAACCCGGGAGCGTCTTTATCAACACCGCGGGGAGCATCCAGATCCATGAGGAGGAGTTCCTCGCCGAGCTGCGCAAAGGGCGCTTTGTGGCGTGTATCGACCGGTGCGAAGTCGAGCCCGTGCAGCTCGACCACCCGTACCGCACGCTCCCCAACGTGTTGCTCACCCCTCACATCGCCGGGGTGATGGCCGAGAACCGCCTCCGTATCGGTACCTTTGTGATCGACGAGATCGAGCGCCACCTTGCAGGGGAGCCGATGCGCTACGAAGTCACCCAGCAAGCGCTGGCCACCATGGCGTAGCCACTCCAACCCCATGCCCACCACCGACGGCTGCCTCTTCACCGGCCCGTGCCCCTTCCGCGCCCTGCGCGATGCAGAGGCACCCGGGCGGCTGCTGGCGCGGCTTGGAGTCGGCTCGGGAGGGTTTGTCTCCTTCCCCTCGCTCTTTTACCACACCCCACAGGCCGGGCTTGCCCAAACGGAGGCCGCGCTGGCCCTCGAGGGACCGGGCGTCTGGCTCCACGGCACCACCCACCCGCTGCGCAATGAGCGCGCACAACCCCACTGGGGCCAGCCCGGCTCGCGCGTGCGCACGCTCCTGCTCGCGCCCGATCTGCACCACTACCCGCTGGAGGAGCCGCGCGTGGCCCGCGTGGTCGAGCACGCCGCGCAGGCAGGCTTGCCCGTGGTGCTCCTGCGCAGGGTGGGGGACCGCCGCCTCGCACCCGACTGGCTCGCGCTGGAGGAAACGCCGCTGGAGCGCCTCTGCCAATGGGTCCAAAGCGCCCCACCGTGCCGCCTGGTGATCAGCCAGCTCACTCCGCACGAGGCCGCCACGCTGGCCGACGAGTGCGCCTCCCGCCCCGGGCTCTACCTGGAGCTCGGCGGCTTCGCAGGCCCCGAGGGGAGCTTCGCGGAGCTTCTGGCGCGCGGCGACTTTACGCGGTGGCTCTACGGCTCGGGCGCACCGCTCCACTACGCGCTGGGCAACCGCCACGCGCTCGCCGAAGCGGCCGGAGGGTTTGCCCGCTTCAACACCCACGCCCAGGAGGTCTATGGAAGCTGAGCCGGTGTGGGATTGCCACGTCCACAACTGGCACGGCTTTGGCGAAGTGGCCGCCCTGCGCGCCCACTTGCAGCGCTACGGCATCCGGCGCATCAATCTCTTGGGGCCGCTGCTCGGCGGCTTCTCGCCCACGCCCGCCGAGGTCGAGGCTTGCAACGCGCGCACCCGCGCCTTTCGCGATGCGCTCCCCGAGCAGGTGGCCGCTTACTGCTACCTCAACCCCGCCCACCCGCGGCACGCCGTGGCCGAGTGGCGGCGCTGCCGAGAGGCCGGGTTTGCAGGGGTAAAGCTCTGGGTCGCCCTGCGCTGTCACGAGGCGGGGGTGGACGCCATCGTGCACGAAGCCGTGGAGGCCGAGGTGCCGATCCTCATCCATGTTTGGACAAAAGCCACCGGCAACCTCCCCGGCGAAAGCACGCCGGATGATTTTGCCGCCCTCGCTGCGCGGCACCCGGCGGGGCGCTTTATCATGGCGCACATCGGCGGGCGCTACGAGCAAGGGCTCGCGGCCATCGGCGGGCTGCGCAATGTCTGGCTCGACTACGCCGGGGGAGCCAACGAAGCCGGCGCGTACGAGCGCGCGCTGGAGGTGGTGGGCCCCACGCGCCTGCTCTTTGGCACCGATGGCCCGTGCAGCTACCTCGCCTGCCGGGGGCGCGTGCTCGAAGCCGTGGCCGACGCGGCCACCCGCCGCCTCATTTTTCACGACAACATGGCGGCCTTGGCCGCAGGCACGTTTTTACCATGAACATCGGCATCATCGACCTCGACACCTCGCACCCCGAAGCGTGGGCCCCGATCCTCCGCGAGTTGGGCCACACTCTCACCGGCCTTTGGGATGGCGGCTCCATCCACCCACCCGAGTACGCCACCGCCTTCGCCAGGACGCACGAGATCCCCGCCGTCTACCCGACGCTGGAGGCAATGGTGCCGGAGGTCGATTGCGCGATCATCCACGGGGCGGATTGGGATACCCACCTCGCCAAAGCGCGCCCCTTTATCGAGGCGGGCAAGGCCGTCTTTATCGACAAACCGGTGGCGGGGAGCGTGGCCGACTTGCGCCAGTTTGCCGACTGGGCGCGGCAGGGCGCTCGGCTCACCGGCGGCTCGGCCCTGCGCTTTTGCAACGAGGTGCGCGAGTGGCTCGCCCGGCCCGAGGCCGAGCGCGGCACGCCGCATACGGTGCTGGCCGGGTGCGGGGTGGATGAGTTCAACTACGGCATCCATGCCTATTCCCACGCCTGCGCGCTGCTCGGCGGCGGGGTGGAGAGTGCGCGTCAGCTTGCCCATGGCCCGCAGCAGCGGGTGGAGCTTGCGTGGGCGGATGGGCGGCGCGCACTCCTTTCGATCGGCAAAGGGGCGGCGTGGCTCCCCTTCCACGCCACGGTGGTGACGGAGCGGAGCGTCCACCAGCAGCAGCCGGTACCGGGGGATCTTTACCGCGCGCTGCTCGAAGCCGTGCTCCCCTATCTTGCGGGGGCGGCGGAGGTGCCGCCCGTGCCCCCCACTGAGTGGCTGGAGCCCGAGCTGGCGGCGCTGGCGGTGGCGCAATCTGCCGCGCAAGGGGGCTGCTCTGTGGCGCTGGCCGAGGTGAGCGAAACCACGCGGCTCGACGGCGCGGCCTTTGCCACCAGCTACCGGAAGGCGAAGTACGGCGGGTAAGGCGAAGGCTACTCCTTCTTCTTGGGGCGGGCGTGCTCCAGCGCGGCGGCGTAGCAGACGGGGGAGGCAAACTCCTCCAACGTCTCCACCCCGGCTTCAGCGGCGAAGGCGGCCCCCCGCGCTTTGGCCTCGGCCTCCACGAGCTTGGCGAGGAGGCTGCGGTGGCAGTGGCTTTCATCCTCGCAAAAGCAGCCAAGGCTTACGGGGCAAAAGGGGAGCATGGCCGCCACCAATGAGATGACATGGCGCGGCTCGGGCCGCTGCATCTCCTTCTTATAACGGCTCGCAAAAGTTTCCCACGGGATCTTGCCGTGTCGGTACGCCGCCACCAGCTCGGGGCTGGGGGCCAGGAGCGGCATCCAGACATCGAAGTAGCCGCGCTTTTGGTACTCCGTCTTTTTAACGCCTCGCGGGAGCTGCCGGGCCGCGCCGAGGCGCAACAGCTCATCGCGCCCGCGCGGGGTGCCGTAACGGTAAGTCTGGATGATCGGTTTACCCGGTTGGGTCATCTCGGTAGGCGGCGTAGCGGGCGCGTTGCTCGGCGGAGAGGCGGGCGGGGTCGAACCTCCGGTCTACCACGCCGTTAATGCGCGAGTGGATGACGTGGGCCATGTCTTCGGAGACGCGCTTCAAATGTTCGGCGCGTTCGCCCGCGAAAAGTTGATCAATACTTGCGTGGAAAAGCTCCAGCCACCGCTCGAAGCGGGGCCAATCCATCGGCGTCTTGGGCACGAGCGCGGCGTGGACGAGCAGGGGGTTCCCATGAAAGCCGCCTTCGCGGAAAAGGACCATCTGCCAGAAGGCGTACATCTTGGGGAGGTGATGCTCCCAATCCGTCTTGGCGATGTCGTTGAAGATCGGCCCCAAGAGCGGGTCTTTCTGCACGCGGGTGTAGAAGTGGTTGACGAGGCGCTCTATGTCCGGCCTGCCGGCGAGGTCGGGCAAATCCAACAATGCGGTTGCCATTACGGCACCTTAGCAGCCGGGAGCCGGTTTGCCAAGGGCAAGCAAGGCGGCCTCTACCCGCTGCCGCTCGGCTTCGAAGGCGGCGTCTTCGTTCGCTTCGGGCGGGATGGAGAGGGTCTCGCCAAAGATGACCTCCACACGCGAGAACGGTTTGGGGATGCGGAAGCGGTCCCAACTCCGTAGCTCCCAATAGCGGCTGTAACGATACGCGGTGAGCAGGAGCGGCGCTCCGGTGAGCTGGGCGAGCTTTACGGCCCCGGGCTGGAGCCGGTGGACGGGGCCGCGCGGCCCATCCGGGGTGATGGCGATATTATCGCCCACCGCAACGGCTGCTGCCAGCTCGCGCAGCGCGGTGCCACCCCGCCGCGAGCTGGAGCCGCGGATGGAGCGGATACCAAACTGCGCCATGACGCCCGCGAGGAGATCGCCATCGCGGCTCGGGCTGGTGAGCACGGCCCCTTGCCGCTCCGGAGCAAACCGCCCGATAGCAAACGGAGCGATAAAGATTTCGTTATGCCAGAAGAGCCAGATGGCCGGGTTGGGCACCACCCCTTGGGTGACGCCCGCGCGGTCCACCAGCCGGAAGCGGAGGGTGAGCACAAGCAAGCGCGCCAGCCCCACGGCAAGCGGCGGTACGAGCCGGTTGAGCAAACGGCGCTTCATGGCTCCTGCCAGCGCGGGGTGAGGGTGTGCGGAAGGCCGAGCTGGTCGAGAATGCGCGCGACCACGGTATCGGCCACGGCCTCGACCGTCTCCGGGCGGGTGTAGAAGCCGGGGCAGGCGGGCAAGATGCTCGCACCCGCTTCAAGCAAGGTGACGACGTTGCGCGCGTGGATGAGATTCCACGGCGTCTCTCGTGGGACGATGAGGAGCTTGCGCCGCTCTTTAAGAAAGACATCTGCCGCGCGCAGGATGGTGGAGTCGCTCGTGCCCGAGGCGATGCGCCCGAGCGTGCCCATGGAGCAGGGGCAGATGACCATGGCATCAAACAACGCCGAGCCCGAGACGAAGGGGACGTTCATGGAGCGGTCGCCATGCTCGCGCACGCCGGGCGGCACGCGCAGGGTGCCGAGCTCCTCGGAGATGACCTGCCGCGCGTAGGCGCTGTAGACGAGGTGGATCTCGTGAGCCTCGGGGTCGAGCGCATCAAAAAGCCGCTGGAGATAAATGGCTCCACTAGCTCCGGTGGCGGCGAGGACGAGTTTCATGGATAAAGAAAAGGGTTCAAGGAAGCGCGGGAGCGTCTTGGAGTGCGGCGCTACCGCGCCGCTTTGCAGGACGGGGGTTCAAAACAAATCGGTAGGGGATACGCCAAAGCGGCGGAGGGCCGCCGCACTCCAAGACGCTGGCGCGAAAGCGGACACCTCAATTACCCCCCCCTTTTTCCAAAAGCTGCCGGGCTGCCTGCAAGGCTTCCTCGACCTTGGCGGCATCTTTGCCTGCGCCGCGCGCGAAGTCGGGGCGGCCCCCGCCTTTGCCGCCGACGATCGGGGCGATCTGTTGGATCAGCTTCCCTGCGGGGAAGGCTTTGGCATACGCGGGCGCGGCCAAGGCGGCCAGCGCCACGCTCCCCCCGCCAGCGGCGGTGAGGAAGGCGACGCCTTCGAAGCTCCCTTTGAGCGCCTCGGCCACGGCTTGCACGGTGTCGCCATCCACATCGCCCAAGTGGGCGACGATGGCGGGGGTACCCCCGAACGTTTGCACGGTGGCTTTGAGATCGGCCGCCGTCTGCGCAGCTTGCCGTTGCTGGAGTGCCTTGAGCTGTTTTTGCAGTTCTTTCTGTTCGGAAAGAAGCCCTTCCACGCGCTTCTCGATGCCATCGAGCGGCGTGCCCAGCGTGGTGGCGAGCGCGCCAAGGCGTTCACTGGTGGCGCGGGCGGCCTCGTAAGCCTCCAGCCCGGCGGCGGCTTCGATCCGCCGTACCCCTGCGGCAATGGCCGACTCGGTGACGATGCGGAAGAGGCCGATCTCTCCCGTGCCCGTGGCGTGCGTGCCGCCGCAAAGCTCCATGGAGTAGCCATCTAACCCGCCGGCTTGCCCGCCGATCTGCACGACGCGCACCGTCTCGCCATATTTGTCGCCAAAGAATTGCTGGATGTCGGCGCGCCCGCGTACCTCGGCATACGGCACTTCGCGCCAGGAGACGACGGCATTCTCTAGGATGCGCTCGTTCACCAGCCGCTCCACGTCGCGCACTTGCGCGGGGGTGAGGGCGCCGCTGTTAAAGTCAAACGTGAGCTTGTCGGGGCCGACAAAGGAGCCCTTCTGCACGGCATCGCGGCTCACCACTTCGTGGAGCGCCCAATGGAGCAGATGGGTGACGGTGTGGTGCCGCTGGATGGCACCCCGCCGCGCGGCATCTACGGTAAAGACGACTTCCGCGCCCGGTGCGGGCCCGTCGGCCTCGGCGATAAAGTGGAGCCAGACGGCCCCGGCCTTGCGGGTATCGACGACCTGCCAGAGGCCACCCTCTCCGGCGAGGGTGCCGGTGTCGCCCACCTGCCCGCCCATCTCGGCGTAGGCGGGGGTGCGGTCGAGGATCACCGCCGTCTTTCCCTTTACCTCCACGACATCGAGCACGCGGGCGGTAAGGCTCTGGTTCTCGAAACCCAAGAACGCCGTTGGCTCGGCCTCGATGCTGGAGACGCTGATCACCTCGCGTTTCTGCGCCTTGCGGGCGCGGTCGCGCTGGGCTTCCATGAGCGTCTCAAACCCGGCGACATCCACGCGCAGGCCGCGCTCGCGCGCCATCAGCTCGGTCAAGTCGAGCGGGAAGCCCTGCTCATCATAAAGGCGGAAGGCAAAAGCGCCGCTAATCTCCCCGCCCGGCGCGAGCCCGGCGGCTTCGGCCTCGAAGAGGGCGAGCCCTTTATCGAGCGTGCGGTTAAACGCCTCCTCCTCGCGGCGGATCGTCTCCTTCACCGCGCTCTGGTTTTTTCGAATCTCGGGGAAGACCTCGCCCATGGTGCGGGCCAGCACATCCACCAGCTCGTAGAAGAACGGCTTCTGGAAGCCGAGCGTGCGCCCGTAGCGCACGGCCCGGCGCAGGATGCGGCGCAAGACGTAGTGGCGCTCCGAATTGCCGGGGGCGATGCCGTCGGCAATGGCGAAGCTCAGGGTGCGGATGTGGTCGGCAATCACGCGAAAGGCGACGTCGGCCTTCTCTTGGTCGTTGGCCCCGGTGCTCCCCGCGACGGGGAGGGTGGAGCCGTAGCGCAGGCCGCTCATCCGCTCCAGCTCGTCAAAAATAGGGCGGAAAATATCCGTCTCGTAGTTGGAGACGGGGCGCGAAAAGTCGGTAAACCCTTTGGTGCATTGGATGATGGCGCTCACGCGCTCAAACCCCATGCCGGTATCGACATGCCGCGCGGGGAGCGCGGAGAAGGTGCCATCGGCATTGGCGTTGTACTGGATGAAGACGAGGTTCCAGATCTCGATGCACTCGGCGCTCCCCTGGTTGACGAGCGCGCCCTTGGTATCCCCCTGCGGGGTGAGGTCCACATGCAGCTCGGAGCACGGGCCGCACGGGCCGGTCTCCCCCATCATCCAGAAGTTGTCTTTCTTGTTGCCGTTGACGATGTGGACCTTCGGGTCCAACCCAGCGGCGGTAAAGAAGGCGGCCCAGAAATCGTACGCCTCTTGGTCAAACTCGGAAGGGTCGCCCGCCGCCTTGTCGGGCGCGTAGACGGTGGCGTAGAGGCGCTCGGGGGGGAAGCCCCAGCGGTTGATGATCAACTCCCACGCCCACGCGATGGCTTCTTTCTTGAAGTAATCTCCAAACGACCAGTTGCCCAGCATCTCGAAGAAGGTGTGGTGGTAGGTATCGAGGCCGACATCATCCAAGTCGTTGTGCTTGCCCCCGGCGCGGATGCACTTCTGCGTATCGGCCGCGCGCGTGGCCGAGCCGGGCTGCGCGCCGGGCCAGCGGTCGACATCTGCCGTGCTCTCACCGAGAAAGATCGGGACAAACTGGTTCATCCCCGCGTTGGTAAAGAGCAAGTTGGGCGAGCTAGGCAGCAAGCTGGCCGAAGGGACGAGCGTGTGCCCCTGCGAGCGGAAGAAGTCGAGGAACGACTGGCGGATCTCGGTGCTGGTCATAAAAAAGGGAAGCGGGCCAAGGTAGAAGCCCGTCGCCGCCAATGCAAGGCAACTCCCCCGGCAGGGGGCGGGAAGAGGGTTGACAAAGATTCAATGCTGAATTGATGTTGCCTTAGACGCAAATGGCCATCGCAATCAAGAAACGGGTAACGCTCAAGGATCTCGGCCGCCAGCTTGGGCTGAGCGAGCGGGCCGTCTCTCAGGCGCTTTCGGACAACCATAACGCCACCTCCAAGGTGAGCGAGAAGACGCGCGAGAAGGTCGTCCATCTGGCCCGCAAGCTCGGCTACCGGCGCGACATCGCCGCCAAGTCGTTGAGCACCGGGCGCACGGGGTTGATCGGGGTGATCACCACGCGCAACATCCTCCAGCTCGTGCAGCAGCAAAACCGCGCGGTGGTGGAGGCCTTTGCCCGCCACGGGCAGATGCCCCTGAGCCACGAGGTGAGCGAAACGGCTGAGGACTACGAGCAGGCGTGCAACATGATGCTCGACGCCAAGGTGGATGGGGTGCTCCTCGTGCGGCCCAGCTACCAAGCGTTTATGCCCAGGGTGCTCAACCGGCTTTTGCGCGATGGCGTGGCGGTCACCGCCATCGGCCACCCGCACTTGCGCCACGTGCCCAAGTTTATCGCCAACAAGAAGGAGGGGTTCTACCAACTGGCTCGCCATCTTATCGACGAGGGGTACCGCTCCATCATGCTACAGGCCGATAGTATGGAGTCTCGGCGGGCAGCAGGAGGCTCGCTGTGGCATGTCGGCTCTGCGGTAGAAGGCTTTACCAAGGCCGCCCGCGAAGTAGAGGGGCAGCCCGGCGCGCCCGAGTTGATCTACCACCGCGTCGGCCCAAAGATGAGCCACCTTTCTGCCGGAGACATCCACCCGCTCTACGTGAAGGGGTACGCCGTCATGCGGGGCCTCATCGCCAAAGGCAAGCTGCCCGATGCCATCATGTGCCAGGTAGATACGTGGGCTCTGGGCGTGCTGCGCGCGTGCGCAGAGGCCGGGGTGCGCGTGCCGGAGGATGTGGCGCTCACTGGGTTTGAGGGCGACCCGACGTGCTCCGTCGGCTCAGTACCGCTGACGAGTGTAATGCAGCCCTTCGAGCAACTGGCGGACCTTGCCGTCGAGCGGCTCATGGCCATTATCAAAGGGGAGTGCCCGCAGAAAGAGTCGATCACCGAGCTGCCGTGTACGTTGACGGTGCGGCAATCCAGCGTACGCCGCAAGCTACCTCCGCCGGAGATCGTGCCGCTGGCTACTTAGGAGGAGACAGACGCACCAAGTCGGGCACGGCCGGGTCATCAGGGAGCACGCTGCGCACCGAGCCATCTCCAAAGAGCGCGTTGGCGCGGCCATTATGACGGCGGCTCAGGTTGCGCCGCACAAGGGTCTCCGTGAGCGCGCCTTGCACGCCGAAGATCGGAGAGGTACTAGGCTGCGCACCCGGGCCCTTCCAGTTGACTACTTCAGCGGGGGTAGGCCCATCGGCATAGACGATCTTGTTGTGGATCTCCCATATCTTGATGGGACGCTTCCAGTCGTCAGCAATGCCGTCCGTATAGGCAATAAAAACGCGGACGTTGTTTGTATAATTGTGGTATTTGCCAAGGTCCCTTCCTGTCTTGGGGTCCACCCCTTTCTGCGGCGTCTGGTCTGCAGGGCAGGTAAAAACGCTTGGGTAGCGGGGGTAGCTATCTTCGATGTAACGGTACATCCACCCTGTCTTCATTCCAATCTGGCCGGACATGGTGCGCTCCCTCTCCCCGCTGTCACGGTTCGTCTCAAACTCCTGCCCGGAGGGGATGGCCCCCTGGTTGTCATTGGCATACGCGGCAAGGCCGAAGCCAATCGTACGCAGGTTGCCCATGCATGCCGCGTTTTGCGAAGCAGTCCGCCCACGTTGCACCACGGGTAGCAAGAGGCTGGCCAACACCGCGAGAACCACAAGGACCACCAGTAACTCCACCTGCGAAAAGCCGCCACAGCCCGCCCCGAAAGCACGGGGCGCGGCGACGACCGGGGCCTGCAGGTCGGTGGGGGAAGCCATACGCACTGTAGATACATCGGAATGACATACCGGTCAAAAGAAAAAATTCCGCGCTGAATTTTTTGTTGCTTTTCACCCTTGTTGATGGAAGGTTCATACCAAGACACCTCGCTTCCCACCCCCTTTTCTATGAAAACTGCCCTCACCCCTCGTCGTACCTTTGCCCTTGCAGTTGCCTCTGCCCTTGTGGCTGTGGCACAGCCCGCTTGGGCTCAAACGTCTTACCAATGGGCCTCGCCCGCCAGCGGCAACTGGCAAGATGCCACGAAGTGGACCCCCAACACCGGCGCGCCTATCGCGGGGGATACGGCCATCGTGGTCGGCTCCGGGACCTACACCCTCACCCTTCAGGCCGATGCTTCCATCGACCAGTTGTCCTTGGGGGCCTCTACAGACGCCGCCTCGGGCATGGTGCTCGACCTCAATGGGCACACCCTTTCGGCCACCTCGATGGGAAGCACGAACACCACGGCCTCCCTCCGCGCACGCGCCTCTAGCACTACGGATACATCGGTGACGTTCCGCAACGGCACGATCGAAGGACAGCTATTCACCTTTTCCTCCCATGCAAGCTCCTTCAAAACGACGATCACGCTGGACAATGTCACCCTCAACCTCGGCGGCATTGGAGGGACGACCCACAGCTCCGTCAACCAGATCGGCGGCGACACGGCAGTCATGAGATCGGTGGGTGAGCTGCTGGTGACGAACGGCTCGAAGGTCAAGCTCACACAGAGTTCCCTCCGGATCAACGGGCGCGGCGATGTACCCGGTGCCAGCCTTGTCCGCGTGACGGGAGTCGGCTCGAAGGTGGATGCCTCAACCGCTACGACCGCTTTCAACAACACCCGCATCATGACATTGGTGGCCACCAGCATTCCCGACAGCAAAGCGCGTCTCGAAGTACTGGCAGGAGGAACTTTCGTGGCGGACGATATTTCCATCACCCCTGGCACCACCAACAAAGAAGGGGTGGTACAGATCGCGGGCAGCGGATCTGAGCTGGATGCCAAGCGCATCTATGTGGCGGGAGGAATCTCCTCGGGCGGGGGTAGCCCAGTTGCCTCTACCGGTGGCAAAGGCTTTTTCCGGGTTGAAAACGGCGGTCTGGCCGAAGTCTCCCAAGGCTTCGTCGCTTTCGGGCTCGGCGAGGTGGTGCTTGATAATGGCCGCCTCCTCGTCAACGGCTCCGGGGCCGACGCGACATTCAGCGCGGGCTCCAAGCTCTCACTCACCCTGAACTCCTCCGCGCAGGCGGCTGCGCTGGAAGTCAACGACGTGCTCACGCTGGAGAGTGGTGCGATTCTAAACCTCGCACTCGGCAGTGGCTTTAGCGCAGCGGTGAATGACGAGATCACCCTCGCAGCCTTTGCCTCTCGCACCGGCACCTTCTCCGGGTTGGGGGAGGCCGCCACCATAACGGTGCAAGATTACACCTTCTCCATCCACTACACGACGGACCGCATCTTCCTGACGGCCGTAGCCGTGCCCGAGCCCGGCTCGGTGGCGCTTTTAGGCGGCATGGCCGGGGTGGCGTTGATCCTGCGCGCGCACAAGAAGGGGCAGCGGGCGGTAAAGTAAATACACCCGCCTCCCTCAAGGTGCTATGAAACGCCTGCTGCTGGTATTGGGCCTTTGCCTTGTGGCGGGCTACCTCTTCTTTAACCGCGAGACACCCTCGCACCCCCCGGCCGCCCCGCAAGCCCAGCCCCCGGGGGAGAATGAATACTTCGTCTCCCCCAAAGGGGATGATGCCCGCGATGGCCGCACCCCTGCTACGGCGTTCGCCACGGTCCAGAAAGGCGTTGATGCGCTGCCCCCCGGCGGGGTGCTCACCATTGCCCCGGGCGAATACTTCGGCTCTGTCCACCGCGAGGGGCTGGGCTCACCGGATGCGGAGACGGTGATCCGCGCGCAAACCCCCGGCACCGTCGTCCTGCGAGGCGACCAACCGGTGAGCGGCTTCCGCAAGGCGGAAGGGGCGCGCTTTACCTACGTGGCAGACTTCGACGGCGCCAAGGAGATCCAGACCCTCAACGAGGAAGATACCCTGCGCATCTTCCACCAAGCGCCCAACCGGGGCGAGCTGGAGGCGCTGCCCGGGGCGTTCTACCACGACCGCAAGGCCGGGAAGCTCTACCTCTCGACCTCCGATTTCCGGCCCCCAGCGGAGCATACTTACACCGTCTCCCTGCTCCCCACCCACGGCCTCCGCCTAGGGAAGCCCCGGCGCGTGCGGGTGGAGGGGCTCACGCTGCGGGGCTACAACGCCGCGCGGCCCCTGAACCGCGCGGGGGAGGACATCACGTGGGGCATCTTTCTGGATCATCCGCAACAAAGCGTGATCCGCGACTGCCGCGTCTTTCTCAATGCCGGGGGCATCGCCATTTGGGGCCGGGGCGCGGCCACCGATGGCGATAACCTTATCGAACGATGCGAGGCGTGGGGCAACAGCGCGCCCCGCTTCGGGCTGACGGATTGCGGCGGCATCTCGCTCCTCTTCTCGCGGGGCGATGTCGTCAAAGACTCCAAAGCGTGGCTCAACCGCACCTACGGCATCCACATGTACGGCACCGGTGGCGAGAAGCCCAATGCCGACGGCACCCCGGCGCGAGGCAACGTCTTTACCGGCAACCTCGCGTGGGGGAACTGGTGCGACTTTAAAGTGAAGACGGGCACCTTCTCCACCGAGCACCGGGTGGAGAGCTGCACCGGCCTTGGGCCCGGCATCTGGAGCCTCTCCGATGCGCAGGTCTCCAATAACCTCCACCTGCCCGAAGCCACCGGGGCCGACCTCGTGGCCGCATGGCAGAAGATGCCGCCGCTCGGGGGCAAGGCGCTCAAGGAGCCGCCGCATCCGCTCCGGCGGGATGCCGTGCTTGCTCTCGCACAGCCGCCCCGGCTCCACTCCGCCACCGCGACAACGGCGAATATCGAGTGGTTTACCACCTTGCCCGCCCAGTGCGAAGTCGCCTGGGGAGAGACGCCCGAGTGTACGCAGCGCGCCACGCTCCCCGCCGCGCCGTATGGCAGCTTCAGCCTCACGGGGCTCAAGCCCGGGCAGCGCACCTTCTTTAAAATCACAAGCCTCTCGGTGCCCGAGCTTTTGCAGGGCGAGTATGGCAAACAAACCGCCTCGCTTTCCGAAGCGCCTCTCTCCTTCACCACGGCGGAGCACGAGGCTCCGGCGCGCACCTTCTACGTCGCCCCGGACGGGGATGACCGCCGCGACGGCCTCACCCGCGCCACCGCGTGGCGCACCCTCGCCCACGCCGTGCGGAAGGTGAATGCGGGCGACACGCTGCTGCTCGGCGGCGGCGGGGTATTTGCCGAGCGCATCTTTCTCCCCGCCACCGGCGAGGAAGGGCGGCCCATTACCTTTGCGGCGGTGCCCGGAGAGCGGCCCCGCCTCTCTGGGGTAGACAAAGCGTTTAACCAAGGGTTTGTCGCCTTTGGCAAACGCCACCTGCGGTTTGACGGGCTGACCTTTGCCGACTTCGCCTTCCACCCCGCGCAGAGTTGGGATGCGCTTAACTCCGGCGAGATCCTCCTGCTGGAGTGCTCGGATATCCGCGTCACCCGGTGCTTCTTCGACGGGCGCAACACCTACTCCGCACGGGCCATCAATGCCGTAAACACCCCTCGGATCGAGGTGGAGAACTGCGTTTTCACGAGCAAAATGTCGGGCGCTCTCTTCCTCCAGAATTGCCCAGACGTGCGGATCGCTCACTGCGTCTTTGCCCGGCCGCTAACGGCTTCCTTCGTGATCGCCAACCGCCGAGGGCAGCGGGCGGTGTTGGAGCGCAATATTTTTACCGACCAGCTCAAGGTCAAAGCGGAGAATAACAATAGCCTCTTGAGCCTCTCGCTGGGCAAGGGCGTTTCCTTGAAAGACAATGTCTTCTTCCTGCGTGCCTTTCCCGCCGAGAAGCGTAACATCGCGGGCGAGCGCGGGAAGGTGCTCCCCCTCGCCCTGCTGGCGGAGTGGATCATCGACCCTCTGGTGGCCGACCCGGTGTTTGCCGGAGCGACCAAGCTGCCCGGCGGGCGGGAAGCCCCCTTCTCGCCCGACCTGCTCATGAACCGGGAGCTGCCGCTCGATTTTGCCGACTTCTTCGCCACCAACCCCGACGTGGTGGCCCGCAAAATCGGCCTGCAACCCGAAGCGTTTCATGATTTCCGCTCTGCGAATGAATAAACACTCCACGAAACGCGTTAGCGTCTTGGAGTGCGGTAGCCTTCTACCGCTTTGCAGGACGGAGTTTCAAAGTAAAACGGTAGGGGATACGCCAAAGCGGCGGAGAGCCGCCGCACTCCAAGACGCTGCCGCGCTCTTCCACCCTGCATTCCATCTCCCTTTCCCATGACCCCCATCCCCCTCCTGCGAGGCACGCCGATCTGGGATCTCTCCCGCGTGGAAGATCGCGAAGCGGCGCAGATCCGCCGTCTGGAGCTTTGCTCCCTCGTCCACTTCAAAGGAGCGTGGTACTGCGCCTTCCGCGAAGGGGCGATCCATAATAACCACCCCTCCGGGCGCGCCCGCATTCTCCGCTCGCAAGATGGCGTGGCGTGGGAATCTGCCGCCGTGCTCGATTGGGAGGGGGCGGATGTGCGCGAGCCGAAGCTCTCCGTCACCCCCGAGGGGTGGCTGATGGTGAATACCTCGCTCTACTTCGTCTCCGCACATCCGCGCGCCAAGGCTCCGGGGGCCTCCCACTACACTCCGCCCGAGGGGCGCACGCTCGATGACGAAGAGGGCCGCTTTTACCAGCTTGATTGGTTGGGCACCGTCCTCAACCTCCCCGATAGCGATGCCGAGCCGCTGGTGACGTGCCAATCGACCACCTGGCTCTCGGCCGACGGCACCCACTGGGGCTCCGCCAACGCCTGCCCCACCGGCATCAATACCTGGCGGTGGGATGTGACGTGGCATGGCGGCATGGGCTACAGCCTTTCCCAATGGGGTAAGGACGAGCCCGGCGGCACCCTCTACCGCACGCGCGATGGCCGGAGCTGGCGCGCTCTGAAGCCGAACTTCGGCCCCGGCGGGAAGTGCAACGAAGGGGGGCTCGCCTTCGCGGCAGATGGCACCGGCCTTTGCCTGCTGCGGGGCCCGGGGCGGGGTGGCGCGGTGCTCGGTATCGGCAAAGCGCCGTACTATCAGGAGTGGGAGTGGCGGGAGCTGCGGGTGGATTACGGGCCGGGCCTCGGCATCCTCCCGGCGGGCGAAGCCTTCCGCGTCTCGCTCGGTGGGCCACAGCTTCGCACGCTGCCAGATGGCCGCCTCCTCGGCGCGGGCCGCGCGCTCGGGCCGGGGCGCGAGGAAGGGCGCGTGACGCTTTTTTGGGTGGACCCCGATCAAGCGCTTCTTACCGTCTTTGCCGAGGCCGACGGCACCAGCTACCCCGGCGTGGCGGTGGAGCCCGATGGCACTCTTGCGCTCGCCTACGTTGGCAGCGCCTGTGCCCGAGGCGAGTGGGAGATCCACTTCACCCGCTACCGGACGACCTGAAGCACCGCCACCCTCCACCGCTCGGGCTTGCGGAAGCGGGCCGCTACTTCCTCTGCATTGGCGGGGTCGAAGCTCTCTGCGAGCGCTGGCTCCCACACCGGCTCCAGCCGGAAGGTGACGCGCAGGAGCGCCGTGGCGAGGGGGAGCTTGCGCCCATCCGGCGTCTGCCGGATCGATTGGCCCACTGCGTACAAGGTAAAGACACTGCCCCGGGTGGTGATGCGCTCGGCCAGCGAGCGGAAGAGCGCCTCGCGCCCACGGTCATACGCTGCGCCGGAGGGCGGGGCGAGCGCTTCAGAGAGCTGGCCGCGCTCGTAGAAAGGGGTTTCGCGGTTGGCGAGCCACGTTTCGATGCCTGTGATAATGGTGGTAAGGGCGGCCTCATCCAACGCGACACCTGCGAGGCCCGGGTCGCTCCCCGGTTGGCCCGCCGGGGCGTGGGTAAAGCCGTGCAGCGCGGTGCGCAAGGCCGCCCCGCCATCGCGCCGGATGCCGTTGGGGTTGATAAGCCCCTCCACAAAGAGTGCGTCGTCGGTGGCGTACACATCGGCGAGCCGCCACGCGGCCCACTCGCGGCTGGCGGAGGTTTCGCTGCCGTCCCAAAGCGGGTCAGGCTGGCCGATCCGAAGGGTGCGCCCGCCACCCCGGCTGTAGGCGATGTTGCCGCTCTCGCCGAGGCCGCGTACCGGGTCGTAGAGGTGCCCCAGCTCGCCGATGGAGTGGAGCGGGCCGTCTGGGATCGTCATCGGCGCGTTCACCCCATCCGTACGCCAGGGCGAGGCATCCGACCACGAGCCGGGGAAGGTGTAGGTGATGTTGGGGCGGCCGAAGTCGCTCACGCCGGGGACTTGGTTATCCCCCAGGCTGCTGTTGTAGTAGCGCGTCTGGTCTTTGTCGCCGCTTGTGTCGTAGATGCGCATGAAGAGCTGCTCGTTGTTGGAGCGGGGGTCGCCCACTTGCGCGCCGGGCCAAGTGCCCGCGATGCTGCCGCCCCGGAAAAAATAAGCATCGGGCTTCTTGATAGCGTCGTTGTCATCCTGAATAGAAAGGGCGTTATTGGAGGCGGAGTCGGCCCGTGCAATCGGCAGCGTGCAGAGCCCTTCGAGGTAGCCTTGGTCGTTGCCGAGGACCATTGCGGTTTCATAATCCGTTTCGTAGATGACCACAGAATCCATATACTTGCGGGTGCTGCGGGAAAGGAGGTTCACTCGGAACAGGTCCTTCGTGGTTTTATTGCGCGTGTAGCCTTCGTAATAGCGCTTCTCCAGCTCGATGGGGAGAATGACTACGCGAGCCTCCGGGGTGATGAGCTTGGCCGAGGGCGTGGGGTCGGTGGTCAGAACGGTAACGCTGCCGGCGGGGAAAACGAGGCCCGCCGGGAGCGGAATCTCAAACGGCCGCCCGGCAGGAATACCGCCCGCGTAGCCAGTATCGAACCCGGCTTGGTTGTAGACGCGCAGGAAGGCGTTGGGCCCGGCGGAGATCGGCTTGTCAGCGAGGTTCCAGAACTCGAAATAGTAGTCGAGCGTGAAACGGTAGTGGGCTTGCGACTTCGTATCCGCTTTCTTCGGGTCAAACAGGTAGACTCGTGCTCGCACGCCAAACTCCTGAAAATACGGCACCGCCTCCTTACCCACGGCGGCGACGGAGTTCTCCCCGCCTTTCTGCGGAGCCCACGCGGCCCCCGGCCAGAGCGCGCCGGGGAGCGGCTCGATGGCGGTTTCCGGCCGCCCCGTACGGATGCTGCCGTCGGCATTGATGATGGTGGGAAGCGAGTCCGTATCGATGGCGTCGCGCAGGTTGGCTGCGAGCTTGAGGAGGTAGGTGCCTGCGTGGGTGGCGCTCACCTGCTCGGTGTTGGGCTCGGCCGGGTTGAGCCGGTAGAAGCGCTGGCCAAAGTGCGGGAGCTGCTGGAGCACGGGGGCGAGGAGGCGGTCGATCTGTTGGCGCTGGGCGGTGGCATCGGAGGTGTCGGATACGACGGCGTTGACATTAAGCCGCCGCGCCCCGCTGCGCGAGAGGCTTGCTCCCCCGGAGTAAAGCGAGAGGCCAAAGCGCGCCCGCTCGGCGGCGGTGGCCGAGAGGGGCCCAAGGGCCGAGAGCGAGAGGAGCCTACCCCCGGGCGCGGCGGCTCGCAGGCGCTCCAGCGCGGCAGCCGAGCTGGTGCCAGAGAGCGCGGGATCGAGCAGCGGAAGCAGCGCCGCCACTTCCACTCCACCGGGGCGGACGGCGGCGGCGGCATCCCCAGCCGGGGCGCGCCCGGCGGTATTCACATTGGCGCGGAAGCTTTCGTCCTCCACCCAAAAAGCGTAGCGGCTGAGGATGCGGGTGGGATCTTGTGGGTCGGCCATCTCCACCCATGGCACCCGCCTTGCCGCGAGCCCGCCCACGGGGGAGCCAAGGCGGCCCCCGGCATCGCCCGGGTAGCGGGCGGGGTTGAGGTCCACGCTATTGGCTTCGTCGGCAAACGGTGCGGTGGCATCCACCAGCTGCCATGGGGCCTGCTTCTGCGCCACGGGCCGCGCCTCCGCGCCGGAAAAGAGGGGGATGCAGTGGAGCTCGCCCGTGGCCGCGTCGCGGTAGTGGAAGAGGGTGGCCTCGGTAGCCCGGGTGCCGGTGGTGTCGGCCAGCGGCTCCCACGCGGTGGCGCTGTCGGGGTACGTTTCGAAGAGGTGCTTGAGCCGGGCAAGCCCTTCCTCCATCGCCGCTTCAGCCGCCATGCGCGAGCGGGTGGCTTGGTAGATCGCCTGCGAAGCCGCGCGCTCCGAGGCAACGCTGGCGATAAACGCGCACAATACCACCGCGACGACGACCACCATGAGCAGCGCCGAAACAATCGCAAAACCAGCGGCCCGCTGGCTCATGGAGCAGTGGGCGCACCGGCCAGCGGCACGCGGATAAAGAAGGACTCCGCATGGGGGAGGATGGCGCGGCGGAAAAGAGGGTCTGCCGGGTTGGCCCACGTTTCCCGGGTGATTTGCAGCCCCGCCAGCTTGCGCGTTGCCGAGGGGCCGAGCGCTTTGAAGCGGATCTCCACCCACGCGGGGAAGTCTGCCGTATAGGCCTTGGCCGGGTACGGCCCGGCGGTGCCGCTGGTCGTGGCGGGGCGAACCGTAAAATCCCACACGCACGCGGCCACCGTCTCTTCCTCTGCGGCGGCGGGGTCGCCGAAATAGGTGGCGGCCACGCTGCCGCTGCCCGAGGCGAGGGCCGCCGCGCCATCCTGCCGCAGCGTGCGGCGCAATGCATACGTGCCGGTTTGGTCATCCCAGACCGCCCGGTAGCCGACCAGCGTCGGCTCGCCCGTGCCTGGGGCCAAGGTGGTGGCGCAGAAGGCTTCGTTGGCGCGGTCTTCCGCCCCGGCCTCGGGTGGGTGGTCGAGCACCAAGAGCGGGAGTACGGAGCCCTCCGGGTCGGGCGGGAGCAGCCCCGCAAGGTCTTGCCAGAGGATCTCGCACGCCGCGCGCCCTTCGCGGTAGGCTTCGCTGCGGAAGGTGCTCCGCTCCCAAAGCAGTGTGGCCCCTTGGAAAGCGCGCGCTGTCAGCACCGCGAGCAGGGTGAGCACCGTGCATGCTACCAACAGCTCCACCAAGGTGAAGGCTGCCCGCCCGTTCTTCTGAAGCGCCGCCCCATTCATGATCAGAGCTTGCCGATGAGGGTCTGGTACTCCAGCGGCTTGCCTTGCGCCTCGCGCAGGGGCGTTACGCGGAGCGTCACCCGGTTGCCCACTACGGCGGCTCCGGGGGTGGCGGAGATTTTTTTGAAGAAGAGGTCTACCCGAAACGCCCCGGGCACCGGGCCAGCCCCTGGCGCTTGGAGTAGGAGGGTCCCCTCCGGCGAAAGCGCCGCCTCCAGCCGAAGCGGCGTTTGCACATCCATGATCGCGAGGTTGAGCTGGACACCGAAGCAGCGCGCGGCCTCAAACGGCCCCGCCCTCAGCTCCGCAAACGCTGCATAGGCGAGGTGGGTGCAGCGCGTTTCGAAAATGGAGCGGCCGCTATTGCGCAAGCCGACGGGGAAGAGCCCCATCAAACAAACCAGCGAAAACGTCGTGATGCCGAGCGAGAGCACCACCTCCACGAGCGTAAACCCGGCGCGCTCTAAGGTTGGTAGCGTGCGCATCCGGTAAAACGGGAAAGCGTGATCACCTCCACCGCTTCCTCTGCCCGTTGGGCCAGAATCTGCGTGCCATCCGCCTCAGTCATCCCCCGGAAGAGGACCAGCCGAGCCTCTGCTGCTGAAG
This sequence comes from Chthoniobacteraceae bacterium, assembly GCA_037189965.1. Classification (GTDB taxonomy): domain Bacteria; phylum Verrucomicrobiota; class Verrucomicrobiia; order Chthoniobacterales; family Chthoniobacteraceae; genus DATMFV01. The sequence continues at coordinate 53,227 of JBBCKB010000075.1, forward strand.
CCGGGTGCGCCAGCGCCCCTGTGGGGTGGAACTTCAGGTACGGCAGCGCCCGGGCCGTGCCGCCATCTCCAGGAGTCGCAAAAAGCGGGGCTGGATCTTCCGCCGCAGCCCCCAGCGCCGAAGCCGCCTCTGTGCGGAAGGAAACCCCGGCAGGCAGCACTTGCCACGGCGTCGTTGCCCGGATTGGGATCGAAAGGTCCTCCCCCTCCACGGCGATACACGCCGCCCGGAAGCGGCGCTCCGGCGGGGCCGTCTCATCCGCGAAAATAAGGTAAGCCGCACGCCCCGAAGCCAGCGCCTCCGCTCGGGCGCGCTCCAGCAGCGAGAGGGTCTCATCTACCGCTGCCCGGCGGTTGGCATTGCGGATCATCGTCCCAAAAGCGGGTACCGCCACCGCCAGCAGAAGCGAAATGATGGCCACCACCGTCAGCAGCTCCGCAAGCGTAAAGCCGTGCCGAAATGTATGAGAAAGACGCCGAACCAAAACAACGGAGGGCGCAACGAAAAAGCTCCATCATCATTCCGCAGGCCTGAGGGTTTACATCCGCCAGCTCCATGCGGAAACAGCGGTAGGGTGGCACAAACCACCGCCCCCGACACGAAGTTTTTCACCAAAAGCCCCCCGCCATGGGGTCAGCCATGGGGTCAGTCCTTGTTTTTTACAATTTTGGTTGCCCCTTTCAGAGGGGGTATGGGACGCTCGGCCCCATGGCAAGGCCGTTGCGAATCGAGTACGAGGGGGCGATCTACCACGTTATGAGCCGGGGTAACCGCGGAGATGAGATCATGCGGGACGATGCCGATCGCGAGCGTTTCCTGGCCACACTGGCGGAGGCAGCCACCAAATGCGGGTGGGAGGTGCACGCCTGGTGTTTGATGGGCAACCACTTCCACCTCGTCGTGGAGACGCCGCAGGGCAACCTGGTGGCTGGGATGAAGTGGCTCCTTGGGACGTACACGCTTCGGTTTAACCGTCGGCACCGCGTGCAGGGGCACCTCTTTGGGGGGCGCTACAAGGCGTTGCCCGTGGACGACGCGGAGCCACACTACCTGCGGGTGGTGGTTGATTACGTCCACCTGAACCCTTCGAAAGCAGGCTTCATGGAAGCGGGCGCTCCGCTCTCTGCCTACCGCTGGAGCAGCTATGGCACTTATCTCCTGCCTCCTGCAGAGCGGCCCGAGTGGCTGCGGGTGGACCGCGTTTTTGGAGAGCATGGCATCCGCCGGGACGATGCGCGAGGCCGCGAACGCTTTGCGATGGAGATGGAAGCCTTGCGCACCGCTCCGCAAGGCATGGGCGAAGGCGAAGCGTTGGGAAATACGTGGCCCATCGGCGGCGAAGGCTTCCGGACCCGGCTCCTGGAGCGCCTTTCGGAAAAGCCCACCGTGAGTGACCCCGTGGATGCTCCTCTCCACCGCACCTTGAAGGAGAGCATGGAGGCAAGAGCGCGGAGATTGCTCGCGGAGGAACTACATACGGCAGGGTGGAAGGAGGCAGACCTCCTGCAGACCAAAAAGAACGACCCAGTGAAAGTGAAAGCCGCTATCCGTCTGAGGCGGGAAACCACCGTGCCGCTCCGGTGGATCGCTGAAGCATTGCAAATGGGCACGTGGAACTATGTCGCCCACCTGTTGCAGCGGGCAGACGAGATGACCAAAATTGTAAAAAACAAGGACTGACCCCGCCGGCACTGACCCCGCCGGCACTGACCCCGCCGGCAACTGACCCCGCCGGCAACTGACCCCGCCGGTTGCTGGCGAACGAAACTGCTTTTTCATGCAACCGTGTGCATCAAACAAGCGCGGGCCGGGGGGCGCGCCTGAGGCTATGACGGCGGAGCCGCCTTCCGAGCAGGCCCGCCCCTGCGAGGAGGAGCAGGCCGGTGGGCTCGGGGATCGCCGCCGCACTCGGCCCGCCCAACGCGGCAATCTCCGCAGGGCTATAAACCCGGGCATCAAAGAAAAACTGGGAGAGGTAGGCGGGAGCGGTCTCTCCATCGTTATCGGTAAAGAGCGCCGTTTGGTTCCCCTCGCCGGAGAGGTAAAGGGAGAAGCGCCCATCCGTGCCCCCGACGCGGACGGAATCTCCCAGATAGTTTCCATTGAGGTAGATGGAGAGGGTGGTGGTAGCGGCATCTGTATTCGTCACCGTGAAGGCGACGCGGTTCCATTCACCGATGGCGGCGCTCCCGTAGTAGCCACCGTTACCGACGCCGATGGCTCCATCGCTCCCGCGCCGGAAGAAATCGGCGTCGTTGACGCCGTTGTTAAGCCCCTCCGCGTTGTAGAAGGCGTACCAAGGGTTGTTCTCGGCCCAGTAGATGTCGAAGATCATCGTATACTGGTTGATGTATTCGTTCCCGCTGCCTCCGTTGCCCACCGTGAGCCCCGTATCGAACAGGAAGCCTTGGGTGCTTGAAAACGCGGGCATGAACATGACGCCAGGGTCTCCCCCGGGAAGGGCCGCCAAGCCGAAACCGGAGACGGTGTTGACGGAAACGTAGGCTGCCGTGTCGCCCCGGAAGGTGATGTTACCGTCTCCCGAGAGAGTGGGGGTCAGGCCATCGAAGGCGATGACTGTGGCTGCCAAAAGAGGGGTGCCGCCCACCCATGCTGTAGCGGCAGCCACTCCGGCTCGCATCAGAGAAGAAGAAAATGACATGGAGCCCACCCTAGCGGTGGAGGGCAGCGCAAGGGTATCCCCACACATGGGGGGATACCCGCCCCGCAGTGTTCTGGCACCCTCTCTCATCAATAGAGCGGTGGCTCCTTTGGAGCAAAGCGCCGCTAAAGGCTCCCTATTTCCCAGAGATGGTATGAATGGCAAAAACCGTGGCGGCGTGGCGATTCTCCTGCCGGAGCTTGAGAAGAATGCTGGCGACGTAGTCCTGAACGGTGCCAAGGCGGAGGTTGAGAATGGTGGCAACCTCTCGGTTGAGCTTTCCCTCCGTCATCCAGTACAAGACTTCGCTTTCACGGGGAGTAAGGCCGAGAGCGCGCAGGCGTCGTCTGGCGGCCAGCTCGCCCCGCTCGGCCCAGGGGGCCTCATGCCGGGCCCATGCTTGCCGAAGGTGCGGGGCAAAGGCGTCGAGCATTTCACACTCGGTAGAGGAAAAATCCCGATTGCAGCGGTTGAAGGAAAGGCCGACGACGGTGTGCCGATCTACGGTGATGGGGAGCGCCAGGCAATACTTCAACCCCTGCCGCGCCAGGCATTTTTGGTAATAGCGGCTCTTTATCCAGATATCGCCATCTACCAGATCGGAGAGCCTCAGTGCCTGAGTATGCCCGGTCGTTTCGTAATAATGGACGATGGGGAACTCATCTGGATGCGCGGTATAGTAGGCGATTTCCTCCGGCGTGAACGGTTCGGGAGGAACCATCCGTGTCATGAGGCGTTGGGTCTTCCGGTCGAGCACCTGGTAGGTGGTCACGTCTGCCGGGATCAACCGGCACAAGCCCGCTACGGCGGCGGCGGCAAAATCTTCGTGGTCTGTGGCGGAGTGGATCTCGTACACAGCATCGAAGAGTTCCTGCCAGGTATGCGGGGCAATTGGCATGTTGAGAAAAAAGCGCGTTGAGGGGGCGTATCATGCCGCAAACCACCCGCCGGGTGAAGGAGAACCTCGACATGCCCTTTGAAGACGAACCGCCGCCCGGGGGGCAGTCCTTGTTTTTTACAATGGGTGTTTTCTTCTCCGAGTGGGGGAAGGGGGAGGGCTTTCGCCTTCGATGCGGCTATCGAGGGAGAGAATAGGCTC
>JBBCKB010000076.1:0-2667 GCA_037189965.1 Chthoniobacteraceae bacterium
GCGGAGCGTAAAGGGCCGCCGGGGGAAGCGCCCCTCGCGGCGTAGCGCCTTCACAAACGCGCGGGAGTAGAGCCTCATGCCGGGTTGCGCAGGGAGGTGAGCAGGGTCTCAAGGTCGCCATCGGCCTGTAAGGCGGCCACCTGGCCGTGCGCGTGCAGCCGCCCGTGGTGGAGCACCACCACTTCGTCGGAGAAGCGCTCGGCTTCGGAGAGAATCTGTGTCGTATACACCACGGTGGCGCCTCGCGCCACGGCGGCGCGGGCTTCAGCGCGGAAGGTGTGCAGGCCGTGCGCATCCATCCCGGACGCAAGCGGCTCGTCGAGCAGCCAAAGCTCGGGCTCTACTGCGATGATCGCGGTGAGGGCGGTTTTATAAAGCTCCCCGCGCGAAAGCTCGGTGAGGAAACGATTCCCCTTCGCGGTGAGGTCAAACGCCTCCATAAGCTCTACCACGCGCGCGGCATCCTCCCGCGCGCCGTAGAGGTGGAGCACCATGGCGATGTGTTGCACCGCCGTCATGTCTTCGAAGACGACGGGAAAATCGGGCAGCAGGGCGAAGCGACGGCGGAGGTCGAGCCGGTCCCGCGAAAAGGGGCACCCATCCATCACTACCCGCCCGGAGGAGGGGGCCAACAACCCGGCGAGGGTGTGCAGCAGCGTGGTTTTGCCTGCGCCATTAAGTCCCACCACTGCCACGATGCGCCCCGGCTCCAGCGTCAGTGAGACTCCCTCCAACGCCCGGGTGCGGCCAAAGATTTTGCAGACTCCTTCTAGCTCCACTCTCATGGAGCGAGGAGCTTAGGGCTGGTACCGCTTTGGCGCAACTCTTAGTCCCGCCGCAGCCATTGGCTGCCCGGGTAGAGGAAAGTGTCGCGACCGATAAGAGATTTTGCCATCTTCTGTCCTTCGACTATGAGGTTGGTGCAGTGGATACAGGGGCTTTCCCTGAAGACGTCGCCATCGACTTCTTCTCACGCTTTCCAGAGGGTAAAGTTTCCGAGGCTTTCTTTCTCGTACTCGTGCGCTTTTCGAGTGGGTGCCGCTACTCGGGCGACTTTGACCCCGCGCAGGCCGAAACCCTCGCCGCCGATGCCCAGACGACGGGCCTCTACCTCTCTAACGAAACGGCAGAGGGAGCCACCGGCAATGGCGAGCACCTTTCGGGGCGGATCTCCACAGGGCGTTAGCGCATCAGATCAAACCTGCACCGTTCGTAGCGCCGGAGTAGGAAATGCTCCTGCACCCATAGGATGCCGCCCATCGCGCCGCACACGGCCAAGGCGGCGAGCCATTGCCCTTTGCCCCCATAGTGGAAGGTATAGGTCAAGCCGATGAGGGTGATCGCCGCCATGAGACCCATCATGAGACCCAACACCAGTGCGGGGGGGCGAACCCCGCGCAACGTCTGGTAGAGAGAGATAAGGGGGCGAATGGCATAAAGGAAGATCGATGCCATCACGGCTGGCATGGGGCTAAACGGTAAACCCCCGTGCCAGAATAGGTAGGCCGTTGCTAGAAGCAGGAGCGGGAAGATGGCTATATTGCGCGCCAGTACCTCCTTTGCAAAGACAACGCGCAGCTCCCTCACCCCCACCGGCAGGAGGTGGAAGAGATCCCCCGGGCGCGATTCCCTCAGGTTGGGGAAATAGACAAGGAAGGGCGTTAAGACCAAGATTGATGCGCCGATGGGCAAACCCATAGCGGGTTCCAACGCATCTACCCCGGCAATTAGCGGTGGGATGCAGAGAAACGCTAGAACCGTGTTTCGGTAGGTGCGGCTCCAGTGCTGGGGGTAGGTGCAAAAGAAGTGTCGCCAGATCAGCCATTCGCGAGGCGAGAGCCACCGAGCAAACCGGCGTTCCAACCAGCCGGGGGCGGCTTCTTCCACGGGGGGTGGCTTGGGTGGAGGCAGCGGAGGCTCAAGATCTGGGTGAAAGTTGGCTTTGAGGTTGTGGTAGATCCACGGGGCACTTCCAAGCCAAAGCACTAGCCCGATGAGGGGTAGCAAGGTCCACTCCTTGTAAAAGAGGCCGATGACCCACCCCGATGGTAAGAAGATGTTCGCCGCCGTGGTCAACGTCTCTTCAAGAGGCACTTCGAAATAGTGACTTTGATGAATAAGGAATGCCAGGCTGCCACAAATGAACAAGGAGAAGAGGTTCGACGGTTTCGAGCTCGTCAATCGGCAGAAGAGCACTGCCCCTGCAACGACTGTGGCCCACGCTACTGCGGCGCACGCGATAGCGGTGCCAAGGCCGGGCTCTTGCACAGCCAGTATTGCCACGGCATCTGCAAAGAACCAGAGCGATGTCCGTAGCATTTTCTCAAAACGAAAGCGGAAGTAGGCGTGATCTGCCACAGGAAGGGTCAAGAGTGGGCGAATATCCGTCCTGGCAAGCTGCATGGCCCGCAGGAAGATGGAGCAGGTGCCCCAGATAACTAGAAGCAAAAGAGGGTATGGTTTGACCACTAGGCCATAACCCAACAGCCAAAGCGGGAGCAGGACGCGGAGTAGTCCCCACCGCGACTCGCCATTTGCAGCGCGGAGCGTAAAGGGCCGCCGGGGGAAGCGCCCCTCGCGGCGTAGCGCCTTCACAAACGCGCGGGAGTAGAGCCTCATGCCGGGTTGCGCAGGGAGGTGAGCAGGGTCTCAAGGTCGCCATCGGCC
>JBBCKB010000077.1:0-3702 GCA_037189965.1 Chthoniobacteraceae bacterium
GTCGGATGACGTGGAAGCGGTCAGCCACGATCCGCGCATTGGGAAACCATTTCTTAACGATGCTGCGGTAGGAACTGCTCAGGTCGATGCAGACGATGCGCACCTTCTCACGACCTTGCAAACGGGAGAGGAAGCCTTCCATATCCTTCTCGCTCTTGCCGGGCACGACGTCGAAGATCTTGTGGTTGCGCAGGTCGCAGAAGGTCGTGGCGAAACGCTGGCCTTTATGGAGGGTGTGTTCATCAATGCCGAGTACGAGCGGCGCTTGTAGACTTTTGCGCTCGGCGGCTTTGCGGCGGTTGAACTGAGCATAGATGCGTTCCACGGTGGCGCTACCGAGGCGGCGTAGGCGGGCTAAGGTTTGCACGCAGTAGCCGTGGTGGTGGTCTTGGGCAAGGCGCTCGCGGAAGGCCTCTGTGCTGTGTCTACCGGGCTGTAGCCCGGGCAGGGAGGGCACGAAGGCGCGACCGCAATCCCGGCAACGCTGTCGGCGGCATTGGATAAGGAGGCGGCTATCTTTGCCGAAGACCTCGAGATGCCGAGCCCGGCGTTGGTAATAGCCTTTGCTTTCAACTCGCTTGCTCCCACAGCGCGGGCAAGGCTGCCGTACTCGCGGCCGGTAAACAACATGTGCAAGCACTTCGCTTTCCTGCTCGATTCCAAGCAGCCGATAGCCTCTAATTCCGATTCGGTTATACACAGGGGGCATGGTTGGGATTTTTCCCTCTCCATGTCCCCATTCTTTGAGGGAGAACCCTTTCGCTGGACATGATGTCGGAGGGTTGATCTTTGTGGAGGGTGGGATTGTCGAAGACGGTTTCGGTCACAAAGTAGCGAGGTTCATCGTCATAGTCGGTGTATGACTCAAATATCCCAATTCTCGTCCGAATCTTCCCGTGAAGTGCTCCGCAAGTTCGGGGCTCATTATAATTACGATACCGGCTACCTTGAGGAGCTTCTCGATAGTTCCCCGGTCGCCTTTCGTGCTTTTGAAGCGGCCATGCCGATGGCTCGTGTTCGCAAAGAGGCCCCGGTGGATCTCATTATGGTTGCAAAGCTGGCAGCAATGAAGGCTCAGGACTGTGGGCCATGTACCCTGCTGACCGTCAAAATGGCGAGGGAAGCCGGGGTGGATGAGTCGATGATTGGTGCAGTTCTGCGCGGGGGAGCGGGTTTAAGTGAAATGCAGCGCAAGATCTACGACTACGCTGTGGCGGTTGCTTTGAATCAGGAGGTGAGGGAAGGTCTTCTGGATGATCTCAGAACCCGTCTTGGCATGGAGGTGATCGCCGAACTGGCGGTAAATATCATCGCGACCAAGCTCTACCCCACGCTCAAGCGGGCATTGGGGCATTCGCAAAGTTGCGCCTTGATCCCGGAGCTGGCAGTTTAAGAGCGCCTTTTCTACAGATGGAGTCATCTGCTCATATCTTCGAAATTCATCGTCCGCTGCTGCGCGGGATCGCCTACCGTATGCTCGGCTCGCTCGCGGATGCCGAAGATATGGTGCAGGAAAGTTGGTTGCGCTGGTCCCGCGCGGATAGTGCAGACATCCAAAACCCACGGAGCTGGCTGGTGACGATCGTCAGCCGGCTCTGTCTGGATCGGTTGAAGTCGGCCAGAATGCGACGGGAAGAGTACTTTGGCGTTTGGCTGCCAGATCCCTACTCAGGAGAGGCTAAGGGCGATCATGCTGAGATTGATGATAGCGTCGCTATCGCCCTGATGCTGGTGTTGGAGAAACTTTCACACATAGAGAGAGCGGGGTTTCTCCTCCATGATGTCTTCGGATTTACGTTCGATGAGGTCGCCGCAATGCTCGGGAAAACGCCGGTTGCCTGCCGCAAGCTGGTTTCCCGAGCCCGAGAACGCATTCAGGCGGGACGGCCCCGCTTCCCCGCGAGTCGAGAGGAGCATGAAGCACTACTCTCCCGCTTCATGGAAGCCTGTCGGGCGGGGGAGATGGCACCGTTGCTGGAGCTTCTCCATCCGAATGCAGAATTTCATTCGGATGGAGGCGGCAAGGCCATTACTTCTCCCAAGGTTTTGGACGATTCCACGCTGATTGCGAAGTTCTTTATCCGCATTGCACGGGAAACCCGGCCATCGGGTGGATTTCGGGATACAAAGCTAACCTTTTTCAATGGCGTGCCGGGAGTGCTCGTGTTTGATCAGGGTGAACTGGTGAGTGCCATTGCTCTGGAGGTGCTCAATGGGCTGATTATTCGGATCTATGCTCACCGCAACCCAGAGAAACTCAAACTTCTGAATAGGTAGTTTGAGATCGATTTAACCTCCGCTTCTCCGAAACTCTGATTTGGCACCGCTATGCATCGGGTGCGTTGAGCACCTGCCCGGCGAGGAAGCTAGTGATGTTTTCCAACGTGGTTTGGTTGATGCGTTCGACGGCTTCCACGCTATTGAAGGCGACGTGGGGGGTGAAGACGACGTTGGGGCGGCTGATCAACTCGGAGTTGCGCATGAGGCGGCGTAGCTCGCCAATGCGCTCGGGGTCTGAAGCCCGCAGTTCCCCCGGCGGGGTGCCGGATTGTAGGCGGCTCACGATTTGCTCGCTGATGATGTGCATCGGCTCGCGCTGGAGGACGCGCTCGTCTTCCAGTACATCGAGCCCGGCGCCGCCGACTTGCCCGCTATCCAACGCTTCGATAAGGGCCTCGGTATCGACAAGGCCGCCGCGCGCGGTGTTGATGATGATGACACCCGGCTTGCACTGGGCGAGCGTGGTCCGGTTTAAAAGGTGGAAGGTGTCGGGGATGAGCGGGAGGTGGAGGGAGAGGAGATCGCACTGCGGCAGGAGGGAATCGAGGGGTAGGTACTCGAAGCCGAGGATTTCGCCCATGAAGTACTGGGGCCGCAGGTCGTAGGCGACTACCCGCATGTTGAAGGCTTTGGCGATGCGGATGGCGTGCAGGCCGATGCGGCCGGAGCCGATGATGCCGATCGTCTTGCCATGGAGGTCGAACCCTCGGATCGATTCGTAGGAAAATGCGTCAGCCTGGCTCGCCTGCATCGACTCCCGCAACCGCCGCGAAAGCGCGAGGATGAGCGCAAAGGTGTGCTCGGCGACGGTGTTGTCTCCATAGGTCGGGACCATGGAGACGGCGACGCCGCGTTCGCGGCACGCGGCGAGGTCGATATGGTCTACCCCGGTGGAGCGCGTGGAGACGAGCCGAAGCCGGGGGTGCGCGTCGAGAAAGGCGGCATCGACCCGGGTGTAGATGAAGGTGGAGAGGATCTCGGAATCGGCCTCCACTTCCTCCGGGCTGGAGGCAAAGCGGAGGGTATGGCCGGAGAGGTGCTCGCTAAAGAAGGCCTCTTCGTTGGGCTCGGTTTCCAGTAGATCGATTGTCATGGGGTACCGAAGGGGGAGGATAGCGCCGGGCCGGGAGGCGCGGCAAACCTCTTTGGTGCAAAAAAACGGGCTTTTGGCGGGGCGCTGTGCCACGCTGGTGGGCACATGGTCCACCACTGGAGCCCCTTCATCATCGAGTTTGGCAATGGCTTTGGCTTGCGTTGGTATGGGACGGCGTACGTCCTTGCCTTTGTCTGCGCTTACCTTTTGTTGCGCTGGTTTTCGCGCAATGGCTACTCGGAGCTGCCGGAGGCGAAGGTGGGCGAGTTTATCGGCGGCCACGGCTTCTTCCACGGCGTATTGGATCAGCGGCTTGTCGACCACGGGCA
>JBBCKB010000078.1:0-11667 GCA_037189965.1 Chthoniobacteraceae bacterium
CATTAGCAAAAAGCCACTCGATATCCCCGGCCGCAGGCCGCCGCCCCCAATTGGAGATTCGGAAGAACTCCCGCGGCGCTTCATCATCCAGTCCAAACCGCTCATTGGCACGGGTGTGGCGAGCTCTGAATCCAAGCTCGAACTCCCCTATGGAAGGCGGCGATTCCCCCCGGCTGAAGGGAAGCCACTCAAACACCTGCGACACATGGCACTTTGCCATTTCCATCTTTGTGGGGTAGGTATCGCCGATGCTATTCGCGACATCATAAACCGCCTCGGCATTGTAACCATCATCGCAGAGCACGATCAACGGCGGTCGGTAGCCGAGGTCTTCGGCAGTCGTGGAAAGTCGAGGGTACGCCTTTGCAACACCGAGCTGAAACCCTACCAGACGAACTGCCCGAGCTGTTTCCTCGTGGTCAACATGAACTGCGGCCATCGGATCGCTCACTAAAGGCGGGGCAAAGACATAGTGGGCACCAAACCCCCGGATGGCATTCCAGAGCCCACCCAATAGATTTCGCGTAACCAAAACTTGGGCGTCAACATGAGTTCCATCGAGCTGGAGGAGGCATTCTACAGATGCCCCAATCAACGCAGCACTTCGAGCTGCCTCCTCCATCCGGCGGGGAAAAAGGGCATCAGGCTCCATCTCATGGTGGCCGGTTGCGCCCTTCGAGGTAACGATCACCTTCAACTCCACAGCATCACCATACCGCATCCGCAGCTGAGCAAAGGTTCCAGCCACATTGAACTCAAAGTCGTCCTGATGCGGCATGATAGCCAACACTTTGGCGGGCCGTTCAGAGCTAAAAACGGGTGTAGCCATCAGGATCGGGCACCAGAAAGGAGCCGAGCGTTCTCCACAGCGTCCTTGATAAAGACAAACGATTTCGCCACGCCTTCGGGCTCTGGCATGGTTTCGAAGGCTTCGTACTCCAAGCTGCAAAACCCGGAGTAGCCTGCTCGCGTCAATTCAGCAATGACCTGCCGGAGCGGTGTCATCCCATCGCCCGGAACGCAGGGGCCCGTTCGGGGCTTCCGTTCCTGGTCTACTGCCCAAACATCCTTGAGGTGAACATAGGCAATCTCCTCCTTCAACTCGGCGAAGGCCCGTAGCGGATCTTCAGGCTCCCCCATGTTATTTCCGAGATAGTTGGCGGGGTCGAAAGTAACCTTCAGCCACGGCGAGCGGAAGGCATTGAGTACCGCTCGGCTTTCGAAGGAATGCCCCGGTAGCCCCCCGTGGTTTTCAAGCGCGAGAACCACTCCGCACGATTCCGCCTTAGGCAAACATGCCTCGATACCCTCCATTACCAACTCAAGCCCTTTTGCCTTGGTGATGCCTGCCTCACCTCCTGTACCCTGATGATAGCCGCCAAAGATGCGGATGGTTTCAGCCCCACAGTCTCGAGCCCGGCCAATCGCATCCTTTACGTACTCGATCTGTTTACGACGTTCATCTGGATCGAGCTTTGCAAAATTATTGCCGCACCCGTAGGCCGCAACCGGAATGCCATGCTTCTCAACCAACCGGGCCGCCTGCTCAATGCCGCCACCGGCCCACAGCCACGCGTAACCGGTGGGGTCAAGGAGGTCAAAGCCGTCCAAACCAAGTTGGGCACAAGTTTCAACAAAGAGGGGAAGCGTCATGCTTCCTTGCCGGAATGAATGGTGAAAGCTAATCGGGGTACAGGATAACTTCATACTGCGTATCGTTCGTTGGAGTTGGTTATGCTTCGAGATCTTGGATGACAGCCTGCTTTTCGGAATCGCTCTCCGATTTGGGAGCTACCCCTTCCGGAGGCCCGAGGTATCGGCGTGATGCTTCAAGCTCCCGTAGGAAATCGACGTAATTAATGGCGAAACCGTGTGCGTTTTCTCCAAGCAAGGCATCGCGCCGGTTTGCCGCGTCCTCAGCCCGCTTCCGGGTCTCATCGGAAGGCGCAGCGGTGAAATCATTCATCGCTTCAATGCTATCGAGATTGGCCTCAATAAACCGGAATCCCGTTTCGACAAAAAGAACCCGCTTACGATATGCCTCTCCCTCCTCCGCAACGGCATCGTTCGCCTTCCTGAGCAGCTCTTTCGCCGCATCTTCGATGTGCCTATTCCGAACAACTCCCTCCGCACCCAAGCGGCCTGTTGCCAAGTGGGAATCAGAACGGATCTCGCGGAAAAGCCGGGGAGGATCGGTATAGACTGAGTACCCTTGATCCTTATACTGCTCGGCAAGCCTAGCATAAAGATCCTCAAACAACTGATAATACTCCGCGATGAAAGGTGCGGCAGGGCCAAAGCCGCGCTTGTACCAGTCGGCGAGAATCGCGTCCGCGTCCGCATTTGGGTTCCATGCCAACTTCACATTTAGATAAAGCTGCGGTCCCTGTACCGCCCAGTAGCATCCCCCTCCTCCAAAGCTGATACCCGCCAGACCTCGATCCGCAACGTAACGCATGTTCTCCGAATGCCGTTTGGTGAAGATGTATGGCAACCCCATGTTTTTATACAATATATTGGGCCTCCAAACGAGAACGGCTCGGCGATCTGCAGCCTCCCACCACTGATCCCACATCTTCCGTTGTTCGAGCGTATGCTCCCGATTGTTTCGATGGTAGAATCGCCGCTCGATTCCTATGAAGGTAGGAATAATATTCTTTTCCAAAGGCAAGGACGGAGCAGGCCTTGTGACATGATATGCGTAGGAAGCCACATTCACTTCTCGGTTCGGAAACTCCTTCTTCAGCTCTCTGGCGAGGGAATTCCAGAATTTAACATACCGATCCGTCAACGCGTAAGACGACTTCTTAACTCCACTCCATCTTAGATCCTGCTCCAGCAGTTCGGCATCCTTGTTGTCCATAGCGACACAGTTCTCGCATACGCAGTAGCCTTGCCATCCATAGTCATTCTCTGCCGCCTCAAAGGTGGAGGCATTGGGGTTCTTCTCGAAGAACTCCTTTGCATTGCGAACCCATTGTGCAGCAACCCCTGGATTTGAAACACACATTTTAACATGGGTAGGCTTAGGATATGGGGTGCGTGTTCCATCCGGCTGCAAAGCAAACCACTCGGGATGCACTACTCCGTATTTTTTATACCAATCACTGAAAGCATGCCGATTTCTATAGTTAGCAAGGCTTCCGGCTAAGCAATTGGCTTTGGACCCGACAGAAGGAGCATCTGTGCGATGGAAATTGAGCCAACGACGCGCCTCCCGGTCACTATGCCTCGCCCATTGCAACGGATCTTCAATGAACTGGGAGAGACGCTCCTTCGAACCTGAAGATAGTTCCCGATAGCTCCTTTCGTAGTTGGTATATCGCAGACTACGGAGACGGACCTGGGGTGTATACCGGATTGAAAGCGGCTCAACTCGAATCGTCTGTGCCTTGGGAATATCCGTCCCAAGTTCTCCCGGCCAAAGCCAGCGCACGCCCAATTGTTCTTCAATAAAGGACGAGACGGCAAGATAGGTCCCGGCTTCAAGTTGAGCACCATCCACGCCCACGATGTCGCGCCCAAGAAGGATCACGTCATCATCGACGGTTTGAATCAACGTCTCTTCCGGCGTGGTCATTGAAGAGTCAAGGCCGGGATGCCGCTTTGCAAGGGCGGGATGTGCCCCTACCCAGATGATCGGCCCTTCGCGGGTTTCATCCGGCTCATTGAGAATCGGCAAGCGTACTCCCGAGATCTCAGAAATGTAATGAACAAGCTCCTCTGCCCCTCGTCGTGTAAACTCGGGAGAATCCTTGGAGACAACAACACACGCCGATGACACACCTTCGGAAACGATTTTCACCGGTGCAGCCTCAACTGCACTCAGGCTAATCGTAAGCCCCAGTACGCAAGCAAACACACGCTGGAGGATGGGCAACTTTAGAAGAATCATTCTAGGGATAGGAAAAGATTACCTGGGCTGAAAGGTCACGGCTGCACAACCAAGGAGCTTGGCGATATCCGGATTTCACCCACCGAAAAAGCACCCACATTTCCCGGGGAATGCCTACTGCCGATCACGAATGATTTGCCCAAGGGCCGCCCCTTACGAAAGGGAAGCTCCCGGCTCGTATAGGAGGCCCCCTCGCCCTTGATGCTGACCTTGTAAGACGAAGCCTCCGGGTTAATGACAACAGAGATGGTGTAGATAGCGCCCTCTATGAGCGGAACGTCGGTTGGGACATAATCATTGTTATCCCCATTAGCCACAAAGGCTCCAAGACTCCACTGGCGCTGCCTCGCCTGGCCAAGACGGTGCTCGGGGTTCCGCGGCGTTACCGATTTACCCGCATCGGCACCGTAAAATGCTTGCAGGAACCAAGTCGTTCCACTGGTCGGCCCGACGGAACCGGTCGAATTTTCTCCAATAAAGAGATAGTGGCTTAGTAGTTCCGTGGAGGGTGGCGACGGAAGTTTGTCGATCCTCACCATGAAGGAGATCTGATATGGCTTCGAAATATCTAATACGCCGAAGTCTCGGTAAGCCCGGTGCAGCCCAACACCATCGTTTTCAAAGGGCTCCCCCCCTCGCACTTGGAGTAACCGCGGGGCACTCGCATCCGCAGGCTCGGAAAGTGAGATCCCTTCGAGGCTCCCCTGTTGACGTTTGTTCGGAGAGTCGTCCGAAAGGTATCTTCTGACCTTCCAGGGTCCATCCCACCCCTCTCCTGCCCTTCCCGGGAAGGCATTGGGTGAAGAGCTCTCGTGAATCTCTGTTTGGTCTCTAAAGTTGCATATCACTTCTGCCACTCCCTCGAACCCAATGAGGAGCGGTAGTGAGAAAAAGAGGAGGCGGAATGCTCGAGAAAACGAAGGGGAACGGGTAATCATAAGTATACTTCCGGTTTCGGAATGATAGGAATGTCTGAAATAGGTTGGTTCGCCATAACCAAGCTGGCGGCACAGTAGGGCGGACACGAGGCACCCCGGCTAGGGTTACCTTACCTCTCAAAGGCGACTCTCTTCAGAGCCGTAAGTTGTCAACGGTCGATACGAATCCGTGCCTTGCTCGGAAACCCGGGATAGATGATCTCGGTTTCCTTAACGGACCGAACACGGCCATCGATAAAGAGAAGATTCACCCTCCCATGATGGGTTGCTGCGTCATTATCCGACAGACCAATAACCAAGTGTGGCCTCACAACAGACACGAGCTTCATTGGTGGAACTGGAACCGCCGTCGTGGAGGTATTATAACCAAAAGGACGTTGCCTGATGCCGTCGGAATCCACCGACTCGTGAGTAAGAAAGTAATAGGCGTTCGACCGTGTGATGACTCCTTCCTTCGCAAGGATCGCCTTTTTCGCGGCGGGGCACTCTGCTATTTCAGGAAAATAGACGGTAGAATCTGGCGGAGAGCTCGGCAGCTCTAAGTACGGGACAATGAATGCAATCAGAGGTTTCGAGTCCAGCGGGTTATCGCTTTTGCGAACTTCTCCGCTGCGGTAGGATGCATGTTGCGATCCGAATGTCGGACCAGGCAACAGCCCGCCATGGTCTCCAGCATAGTTAATTACGGCAACTCCCATCTGACGAAGGTGATTCAAACACTTTGTTCGATCCGATATGGCGATGGTGGTATTAAAAAGTGGGAGTAAAATAGCCGCCAGAATGGCGAGGAGTGCAACAGCAATGAGCGCCTCCAAGAAAGTAAAGGCCTCCCGCCGCCTCCTCGGGGGAACATCATTATCGTGAGGGAAATATTTCATTATACCCGGCACTTACGTCATTAGGCTTGTAAAATTCAAACCGAGACGTGGCCCACCTATACTCTGCTTCTGTGCGAACAGACCGTCTACGGCTTAACCTTTTTTTTACCAATAGTCCCCCCCTCTTTATAGGGGAGCGGAATCAACTTCTGAACGGAATGAAAGGGACTATCAATACTGGCTTGAATCTCTTCAATCAGGCATTGGGCAAGCTGCTGATGAGGCAGCACAAACCCAGAAACAGGGATATCTTGGATGCTCTCGTAACAGGAAGCGGCAAGCGAGATATCGCGGGGGATATTAAGCCCAAGATCAGCCGCAACTTTTAAGGTTAGAGCAGCCAATTTAGGCGACCATGCAAAGATGGCAGTGGGCGCCTGAGGCATCGTCAGCAGCTCTTCTATTTTCTCTACGCTCTCTTCCTTCGAGGCCGGGTCCAAACACCGCCAATACTTCCTTACATTATAGGACAATCCATTCTCATCGAGAGCCATGAGGAAATCCGGCTTCAAGCTGTCGTAGTAGCCGGGCATAGAGGTATGAGGGAAGATCACCCCGATCCGCTGATGCCCATTCTTCACAAAAAGGCGAACAACCTCTTTCAAGGAGGAAGCATGATCATAATCGACATAGCTAAGCGATGTCGGGTCAATGGGCTTGTTTGCCAGCACTACGGGAAAACCCGACGCACGCAAATGATAAGCCTCTTGCACAGCCTCCCCCCCGAGGAAAATGACCCCACGGGTGCCCCGCTCCCGATAGTAATCGAGCGTGTATTGCTCCCCCGAACCAGACTGGGGCAACATCAGCAACGTAGAACCCCTCGCGCTGGAAGATTCAACAATATCCCCCACCAAAACGTTACTCGTCTCCCCAATCGAGCCGACGTAGCTCCCTCGGAGCCCGATCGACGGGGCAACCCCAGGGTTCATGCGTTGAGTATCCCCCACCACATAAGCTCCCTTGTTGGGAACAATATCTACCAGGTGTTTCTGATGAAGATTGCGAATGGCAATCGCAATCGTCCCCAAAGAAACACCGTATTCGCGGGAAAGCTGCCCCTGGGGGGGGAGGCTCTGCTTAGGGCTCCATTCGCGGCTAAGAATGCGCTCCTCCAGCAGACTGGTCACAGTCTCAATCTTCTTTGACGTGATGCGCGATCCGCCAAGGCTCAGCTTCGAGCCACTGCTTGGGTTGGTGCCTGTGCCGACTGACATGATGCGCTGAGAATACGACTGATTTTTAAAGTTGCAATTAATTTTTCAAAAAATAATTATTTTCATAATGAAAGTTTCAAAATCAATCCCCCTCTCCGCTCCCCGACCGGTGGCTGTCGTGACGGGTGCAGCGGGGACGATTGGGCCCGCTATCTGCGGAAAGCTCCACGCCGCCGGCTGGAGAGTGGCCGCCTGTGACCTTTCGCAGTCCCACTTTCAGAAAGCGCAAAGCTTGGCTTACGATGATTCTCCCTTTCACGATGGTGAGTTTTACGCGGATCTGACCTCTCCATCTGCCTGTAAGCAATTGATCGAAGAGGTGAACACACGTTTGGGGCCCGTTTCACTTATTGTACACGGGGCTGTCGACGGCGGCTTGGTCGCGAACCTTTCGCAAATTTCACCCCAACAGTTCTCCAAGGAAATGGCGCTCAATGTTGGTGCCCCCCTATTTCTAACACAGGCTGCGCTACCGTCGCTGATTCAAACCCGGGGTTCAGTCATCCTCATCTCGAGCATCCGAATCAACGCCTTTACAAAAGATTCTCTACTCTATTCTACCTCAAAGGCGGCCGTCGAAAAGCTGACTGAAGCTTTGGCGTTCGAACTCTCTGACTCAGGCGTCCGTGTGAATTGCATCCGCGTTGGTTCCATTCCGGGATGGGATTTTGCGCGGCAGATCCTTGATCAACTCCAGCCAGAGCAGCGAAAACGCATTTGCGAAGGAGCTCTACCCGGGCTTCTCTACGGGCACGGGGAAACGGCAGGCGTTCGGAAGCGCGGGATACCTGCCGATGCGGCCGCCGCCGTCCTCTACCTTGCTTCAAGTGATGCCGAGTTCATCCAAGGCGCTGTCTTGCCGGTGGATGGGGGCTTCTCCTTAAGACGCCAATCCCCATCCCACGCCCCTGCAATCTTTGAGAAAACACGCGAAGGCATGCGGAAGCAGATTGATGCTCAAGAACTTGACGATCCACCTTGCAACCCGGCGCAAACTGGAGGGGACCAATGACAGTCATCGCTAAAGTAGAGCTATGGGTGGTCAAGGTCCCGTTACTCCAAGAGTGGACCAATAGTGAAGAATTCGGCATTCATGGACATACCTCTACCTCGAACCGATACATCCTTTGCATTACGGATGATGCGGGGAATGAGGCATGGGCGGAATCTCCGGAACGCGGCAACCGCGCTGCACTAGAGACAGCACTCCAGCATCTGGCCGCGTCCCGAACTCCATTTTACCGTCATGCCATGCTGAAACTCGATGCCCCTGAACGACGTTACTGGGAGCGCCCTGCAGAGCCTTCGCCCTATGCCCCCCACCCTTCCAACAACCGGCATCGCCTCCGCCACCCGTGGCAAGGTCTGATCGAAAGCGCCCTCTGCGACCTATTAGCCAAACGCGCCGGAGTTCCTCTATGTCAGCTATGGGGCGGCCCATGGCGCGATACCGTTGCGGTCGACTATTGGATGGGACGCACCACCCCCGACCACGCAAAGCGATGCGTCGAACGAGCCAGGCAACTCGGGTTCCGCGGCATTAAACTAAAAACCACTCTTGAAGACCCCAACATCGAGCGTTTGGAAGCGATCCGCGACGCAGGAGGGGCAGACTGGCAAGTTACAGTCGATCCAAACGGTCGTTTCCACCGTCTTGAGGATGCAATGCCAACCCTGAGAGCAATGGACCAAGTGGGCAACATGGCCATACTTGAGGACCCCTTCCCCCACTTCCATCTCGCCGAGTTTTCGGCTTTGCGCACCCGGATTCGGGCGAGGGTCGTCGTCCATGTCGATCCGCCAGAAGCCTTGTGGCCCACTCTTCAATCAGGAGGTGCAGGGGGCCTGAATCTCAACTCCATTGTTCAAGGCCCGGAGGAGTGGCGCATGGATGCCGCTACGGCGGAGCGCGCCAACCTCTCGATTTGGCACGGAAGCAATCTGGACCTCGGTATCGGAACGGCGATGCAGCTACACCTTGCGGCCAGCGTTCCAAACTGTCGGCTGCCCGGAGACCAAGCCGGCCCATGGCTCCGCAAAGCCACCCTCCTCAAAACCGACTTTGCACTCAAAGACGGCAGAGTTAAAATTCCATCGGAGGGAGCTGGATTGGGCATTCAGGTTGACCGCGATCAACTTGACGACCACGCCGTATCCTTCAATACGTGGGGGCATTAACTTTCAAGATCCAGCCGACCCGATCCCTATTCCCCACGTTAAACAACGCACTCCATGATCCAGAAAAGCTTGGACGATCTCTTCGATTTCCTACGGTTCCAAAGCATCTCCGCAGACCCCGCATACGCGGACGAAATGCGGCGTTGTGCTGGATGGTTGGATGTGAAATTCAAAGGGTTGGGGTTTGAATCATCCGTATACCCTACGGCCGGGCACCCTGTCGTTGTGGCACGCAGCCTCCCCCGGCCAGACCGGCGAACAGTGCTCATCTATGGGCACTACGATGTCCAACCCGCCGACCCCATCGACCTCTGGGCATCGCCCCCTTTTGAGCCTCGGATAGAGAATGGGATCATCTACGCACGAGGTGTTGCCGATAATAAGGGGCAGATCATGGCTCATATCCTCGGGGTTGAGGAAACCCTCAAAAAAACGGGAGACCTGCCGGTCAACGTAATCTTCCTCGTAGAAGGAGAGGAAGAAACAGGGAGCCCACATCTCGAAGATTTCCTTCATCACCACTCCGCACTACTCCGGCCTGATGTCATCGTCCTCTCCGACACCAGCATGGCGGCTCCGAATACCCCCTCTCGGACCTATGGCCTCCGCGGCATTCTCGCCCTAGAGCTGTGGGTTCGCAGCGCCGACCGCGACCTCCATTCCGGCACCTTTGGTGGTGCGGCCCCGAACGCCGCGCTTTCCTTAACGAAACTGCTTGGAGCCCTCCATGACAACGACTTTCGGGTACAAATTCCCGGCTTCTACGACAACGTTCTTCCCGTTCAATCATGGGAGCACGAGGAGTGGGCCCGCCTCCCATCACCCCGTGCAGCACCGCAGGGGCCAGATCGACAAGTCAGCTTTACCGGCGAGAAAGGCTTCACCTATCGGGAACGCATCTGGACTCGGCCCACCGCCGAGATCAACGGGATCAGCGGGGGCTACCAAGGGCGCGGTAGTAAAACCGTCATCCCCGGAGAGGCATTTGCGAAGCTCACCTTCCGCCTCGTTCCCAATCAAACCCCGGAGGAGATCGAAGAGAAGGCACGGGCTTACTTTGCGAGTCTCTGCCCGCCCTATTTAGAGATTAACATTACGGTGGATCATGGCGGAATGCCCTTCTTTTGCGACCCTCATACAAAGGATGGCATGGCCGCCCAACGCGCCGTAAAACGAAGCTGGGGTAGCGACCTCGTCTTGATCCGAGGCGGCGGCACAATCGCGATTCTCCCTACCTTCCATCGAATCTTCGGTGTGGACATCATCCTCCTAGGGCTGGCTTCACCGGACTGCAACTCCCACGCACCGAACGAAAATCTTCCCCTCAAAAATGTCGAAACGGGCGTGCAAATGAACCGGGCCTTATTAGAAGAGCTCGCAGGAGTTTGAGAGTGACCAGAGTGGTGGTGCCTGTGTCAACCACCCTCATCGGGCGTGCAGCAAAGGCACCCATCAATCGCCCACTTCCTTGCGAGAAATTCGATGCCTCAACAAACAAAATCATCAGGTAAATCATCGCTCCAAATCCGCTACACGCGATCAAATCAGGTAAATTTCACCCCCTCAATTCTCAATACTGAGAACACAACAAAATCACTCTCCAGACGTCACTTCAATCAAACTGACTGGATAGAAGGGGCATTCCAAAACCACCAACCAGCGGAGATTCCAAGCCTAGCTGGAACAGCAAAAGAGAGCCCAAGAGAGCCCTCTAGGCAACAAGAACACCTCACCGTCAACCGTCAACGTTACTCAGATCCCCGCAACCAAACCTACGCTTTAGAATGAAACATCGGGAGATGATTTGTTCGTATACCTCCCAGTGGTGCTCCTTAACCGGTTTCGGTTGCGAGGCCGTTGGCGTACAATGCATAAATGAATTAGAGACACCAGCCGGCACCTCAAAAGCGCCCTCTCGGCGATAGGAACAAGACCCAAGTATTGGGCCCTATCGGGATACAGGCCACGGCTTTAGTGAGCTACTGTGCGGGCAAATCGGGGATGTCAGCTCCCCGCTCCTCGCAATGAAACAGGAGCGTTAACGAGAGTGTAAGTGACAAGGGGTGGGAACCAAAAAGCGCACCGTTAGGGGAGCTTTTTGGCGAGCACTTTGAGACCCTTTACAAGGGCGAAAAGTGCGTGGGGGCTGGAACAGGAAGGACAGGCGACAGCCTGTCGTTCCTGCCACCCAACGAGTAAAGGCATCCCAATGCCGCATTTGGGTGAAATACCACCCAACGGGTAAAGCTTTTTCGTGCAAATTTTGCTGTTTGGCAGCCAATTAGTAAGGGATCGGCAGTTTTGCCGAAATGCTTGGTTGCCAATTAGTATAGTATGGGGAGCCTCAAAAATGGCGTTTGCCAGCCAATTAGTATAGTATGGTCTAAATTGCCACCCAATTAGTAAGGGGTCTAAAAACCAAGATTTTGGTGTTTGGCTACCAAATAGTATAGTATGGCCCGATTTGGAACCCAATCGGTATAGTATGTGGTTTTTGTCCCTACTAGGAAATGAGTAAGGGGTGGGGGCGGGTTGCCACCCAATTAGTAAGGGGTGTTTTG
>JBBCKB010000079.1:0-107151 GCA_037189965.1 Chthoniobacteraceae bacterium
GTTGCTGGCGTTTGCGGGGATCATGCTCTTTGTGGGGGTGGGGATGTGGCGCCCGGGAGGGTGGGGCGAGGTGCCTGCGCTGGCTTGCCCCCGGGCCAGGGAAGGGGGGGTGAGGTTTAACTGGGCCTGCGCGCTGCGGCTCTTGGCGGCAGGTGCGGTGGCAGGGGTGCTCTCGGGGCTCTTTGGTGTGGGGGGCGGCTTTCTGGTGGTGCCCGCGCTGTTGCTGGTGACGGGGATGCCGATGGCCCGCGCACTGGCGACTTCGCTGGTGGGGATCGCTCTGATCAGTGCCGCTGCCTTGGGGGCGAACCTTTTCTGGCGCGGGGCTTCGCTGCCGTTGGCGGTGGGCGGCTTGTTCCTGGCCGGGGCGTTGGGGGGGATGACGCTGGGCACCCGCCTCAAGCGCCACTTACCCGAGCAGACGCTGCGCCGGGGGTTCGGCGCGGGGGTTGTGGCCGTGGCGCTCTGGGTGGTGGCGCGGGTGCTTTAGGGTGCGGTAACGAATTTTCCGAAAACGGCTCAAAGCCGCTTTTTGGCCCAAAACGGCGTTCTTCAGTCGCCCGAATCAACGATTCGATCTCCTCTCGGTGAGACGGCAGTGCAACCTCATGGCGTTTCACAGAAACGCCCTACAATTTCCGACCCTCGTACCGTACCTTCAAATGACCTGACGTAGTAATACTAAACGTTATCGGCGTCGTAAGTGAGGCCGATGGATTCGCGCCAGAGGTCGAGCGTCTTCATGTTGCCCAGCGTATCGTCCCACGGCATGGCTCGGGATTCGCGCCGCCCTTCGTTGATCTGCTCGGCCACGTAGTCTGCCTCGATGGCGTAGAGGCTACGGTCGGTCTCGATGACGATTTCCTCCGGTACGCCGCCCCGGAAGATGATGATTTTGGAGAAGTTGGCTTCGCGCGAGGGAGTCCACGGTTCGGGGATGACGATGCTCCCCCCGGTGCCGACAATGCGGACGTTATTTTCCAGCGCGAGCTGCACGCCGCACGCGGCTTCACCCAAGATGCCGCCGGGGAAACGGAGCGAGGCGAGGGCAAACTCATCCACCCGGCTCTCTGCGCCGATGTGGGCGACGCCTTTGACTTCCTCGGGCTCGATAAAGGCCTTGCCATTGACCTCCCCGGCGATGAGCCGCAGCATGGAGGTGCAGTAACAGCCGACATCGAGAATACCGCCGCCGCCGAGCGCGTGGTTGATGGCGCGGCTATCGGGGCGGAAGTTGCCGTCAAAAGAAAAGGCGGCGCGGGCGTATTTGACGGTGCCGATGGCTCCGTCGCGCAGGAGTTTGCGTAGCCGGGCTGTCTGCGGGTGGCACCGGTACATGAACGCTTCCATGAGGAAGACATCGGCCCGCCACGCGGCTTCGAGCGCGGTGACGGCTTCCGCATGGTTCATGGCAAACGGCTTTTCGCAAAGGATGTGTTTACCGGCTTCAGCAGCTTTGATGATCCACTTGGCATGCCACGGATGTGGGGTGGAGATGTAGACGACATCGACCTCTTTGTCGGCCAGCAGCTCTTCGTAGCTGCCGTGGGCGCGGGTGGCGAAGTCTTGCACGAAGCGGGTGGCCCGCTCGGGCGAACGGCTGCCGATGGCAACGAGCTCGCTGGAGGAAGACTCCACCAGTGCATTGGCAAACTTGCGGGCGATACTCCCCGTGCCGACGATTCCCCATCTGAGTTTGTTGGCCATGGCGTGCGGACTTTAGTGAAAACAGCGAAGTCGGGCTACCCCTTTTTCGCGGTGCTCTGGATGTAAAGCTCGCGAAGCTGCTTGAACTCGACCTCCACGGGCGATTGCGTCATGAGATCCATCCCCCGGTTGTTCTTGGGGAAAGCGATGACTTCGCGGATCGACTCCGCGCCCGCGATGAGCATGACGAGGCGGTCCATCCCCAAGGCGATGCCGCCGTGGGGCGGCGCGCCGAAGCTGAAGGCGCGCAGGAGGTGGCCAAACTGCTCGGTCTGCTCTTCCTCGCTGATGCCGAGGGCGGCGAAAAGCTTGGTCTGCAACTCGCGCTCGTGGATTCGCAGGGAGCCACCCCCGAGTTCTACGCCGTTGAGGACGACGTCGTAGGCAACGGCGCGTACCTTTCCGTACTCGCCCGCTTCGAGCGCGGGGAGGTCCTCCGCCCGGGGGCGGGTGAAGGGGTGGTGGACGGCGACCCACCGCGCATCCTCCGCGCTCCACGCAAGGAGGGGGAAGTCGACGACCCAGAGGAAATTGAGCTCCTGGCTCCCTTCGGTGAGGCCGAGTAGCTCTGCCACCCGCAGACGCACGCGGCCGAGGATGGTGATGGCGGCCTCCCACTCGCCTGCGCCGAAGAAGAGGACATCTCCCTCCTCAAACTCCATACGCTGCGCGAGGGCGGCTTTCTCTTCTTCGGTGAAGAACTTGACGATGGGCGACTCCCACACGCCGTCTTTGAGGCGGATGTAGGCGAGCCCTTTGGCGCCGAGCTCGGTTTTGACCCACTCTTCCCACTTTTTGAGCTGCTCTTTGGAGAAGGCGCTGGCGGCTCCTTTGGCGTTGATGGCTTTGATCACGCCGCCCGAGTCGAGCACGGTGCGGAAGACTTTGAACTCGGACTTGGTGAAGACATCGCCCACGTCTACCAGCTTGACGCCGAAGCGGAGGTCGGGCTTGTCGCTCCCGTACTCATCCATCGCCTGCTGGTAGGGCATGCGGGGGAAGGGGGTGGGGATTTCGACCCCGCGCGATTCTTTAAAGATCCGGGCGAGGAGCCCTTCGACCAAGGTTTGGATTTCTTCCTCCGTGGTGAAGGAGGCCTCCACGTCTACTTGGGTAAACTCGGGCTGGCGGTCGGCACGCAGGTCTTCATCGCGGAAGCAGCGGGCGATCTGGAAGTACTTCTCCAACCCGGCGACTTGCAGGAGCTGTTTGTATTGCTGCGGGGCCTGGGGCAGGGCGTAGAAGGTGCCGGGGTTGAGCCGCGAGGGGACGAGGAAGTCCCGCGCGCCTTCGGGCGTGGGGTTGGAGAGGATGGGGGTCTCGATCTCGAGGAAGCCGTTCTCATCCAAATAGTCGCGCGTGGTTTTGACGACGCGGTGGCGCAGGCGCAGGTTGCGGGCCATCTCGGCGCGGCGCAAGTCGAGGTAGCGGTAGTGGAGCCGGAGGTCTTCGTTGGCGACTTTGGAGTCGAGCGGGAAGGGGGGGACTTCGGATTTGTTGAGCACCTCCAGCTCGGTGGCGACGACTTCGATATCGCCGGTGGCGAGCTTGGCGTTCTCTGTACCGGAAAGGCGGGCGGCGACGGTGCCGGTGATGCGGATGACATCCTCCCCCCGGAGCCCGTGGGAAAGCTCGGCCACTTGCGGGTGCTCCTCGGGGCGGAAGACGACTTGGGTGATGCCCTCGCGGTCGCGCAGGTCGATAAAGATGACGCCGCCGTGGTCGCGCCGGGAGTTCACCCACCCGGAGAGGGTGGCAGTCTGGCCGATTTGTTCTTTGCGCAGGGCGTTGCAGTGGTGGGTGCGGTACATGGGAAAAGGGGTTTTTAAGGGTGGATCTGGCGGAGCCTTTGGGAAATTTCGGTGGCGGGGAGGATGGCTTCCTCCCGGGTGGCAAGCTCCTTGAGCTTTACCTGCGGCCATTCTTCGCCCACCAGCAGGGCGAAGCGCGCGCCAAGCTGCTCGGCGTTCTGGAATTGCTTGCCGACTTTGGCGGGAGTCAAAGGAAGGTCAATGCGGATGCCTTCGGCCCGGAGCTGCTGGAGGAGGGCGAGCGCTTCGGGGCGGCGGCTTTCGTCGGCAAGGATGAGGTAGGCATCCAAGGCCTGCCACTGGCGCGTCCACCCTTGCAGGCGCTCCAGGGCGGCGGGGGTGTCGTTGATGAGCTCGCCGAGGACGACATCGCCCATGCCGAAGCCGAGGGCGGGGAGGTCTACCTTGCCATCGCTCATGTCGCGCAGGAGGTTATCGTAGCGGCCCCCACCGGCCAAGGCGCGGAGGGTCTTTTTGCGGTCAAAAATCTCGAAGACGATGCCGCTGTAGTAGGCAAGGCCGCGGACGATGGTGGGGTCTAGCTCGTAGAAGGGGCGCAGGCCGCGGGCGTCCAGCTCGGCGGCAAGGGTATTGAACTTCTCGAAATGCGCGCCGGGGTTTGCTATAAAGGCGCGCACTTGCCCGAGCGTGAGGCCAAAGGTGGCCAGCTTGGCTTCCACAGCTTCGGGTTTATCGCGCTCGAGCTTGTCGATGATTTGCAGGAACTCTGGCGCGCGGGAGGCCTCTACTCCGTGCGCGGAGAGGAAGGAGAGCCACGCATCGCGATCGCTGATGCGCACCACAAAGTCGGCCTCGGAGAGCCCGAAGGCGCGCAGGAGGTCGATCGCCAGCGCGATCAGCTCCGCATCGGCGGCGGGGGCGGCTTCCCCCAAGATGTCGGCGTTAAATTGGTAAAACTCGCGCAGCCGCCCGCGCTGCTGCTTCTCATAGCGGAAGAATTGCGGCGCGCAGAACCACTTGAGCGGCTTCTTAAAATCCCGCCCCCGGGCGATGACCATGCGGGCCAACGTGGGCGTCATCTCCGGGCGGAGGGTGACGTGGCGCTCCCCTTTGTCCACAAAATCAAAGAGCTGGCCTACGAGCTCGCCGCCGCTCTTTTTTTTGTAAAGCTCCACCGTCTCGAGCACCGGGCCGTCATACTCTGCAAAGCCGTAGCGGCGCGCGACTTCGCGCCAGGTGGAGAGGATGTAGTGGCGGCGTGCGCACTCCTCCGGGAAAAAGTCGCGGAAGCCGGGAAGCAGTTGCATAGGAACGCCGAAACTACCCGGCAGCCTCTTCATTTCAAGCCAGAATGCGCGATATGGATTCATTCGCAAAAGCGTCTTGAAGCGTCAATTTTTGAACTCCGGGGTTGCGGGGGGCGGGTTGGCTCTCCATCATCTGCTCTGTTTATGCATGCCCGGTTTCTCTCCCTCACCACTCTAGTGTTGGCCTCCGCGCTGGCTGGCTGCGCCGTTGGCCCCAACTATCGGAGGCCGGAGGTGGAGGCTCCCGCCAAGTTCCGCGACCAAAAGGGGGCGCAGAGCCCCGAATCTCTGGCCGACTTGCCGTGGTGGCGCGTCTTTAAAGACCCGGTGTTGCAGGGGCTGATCCGCGAGGCGTTGCAGAATAACTACGATTTGCGGATCGCGATTTCCCGGATCGACCAGGCGCGTGCCGCGCAGATGCAGGCGCGCTCGGCCTTCTTCCCCCAGCTTGGCTACCAGGGGAGCGCCCAGCGCGGGCGCGGCGCGGGGACGACGATCCCGGCCACGGAGACGCCGCCGATCGCCTTCGATGTCGCGGGGACGCCGGTGGTCATTCCGGGGACCAAGACGCCAGAGCGCGATGTGGCGGGTACGACGGCCAACCAATTTGTAGGGCAGGGGATGGCTTCTTGGGAGATCGACCTCTGGGGGCGCATCCGCCGTTCCAACGAGGCGGCGCTGGCGCAGTTGCTCGCCACCGAGGAGGCGCAGCGCGGCGTGGTACAGGCGCTGGTGGCGCAAGTGGCGCAGACCTACTTCCAGCTTCTGGAGCTGGATGAGGAGCTGCGCATCGCCCGGCAGGCCACCGTCTCCTTTGGTGAGAGCCTTGATCTCTTTACCAAGCAGCAGCGCGGGGGCATCGCCTCTGATCTTGAGGTGGCGCGCGGTACCGCCGCACAGGCGAGTGCGGCGGCGGCGATTCCCGTGGTGGAGCGCAACATCCACGCGGTGGAAAACCAGCTTTGCCTCCTTCTGGGGCGCAACCCGGGGCCGATCCCCCGGGGCAAGACGCTGCTTGCCCAGCGGATGCCGCCGCGTGTGCCCTCGGGCATCCCGGCAGATTTGCTTAACCGCCGCCCGGATATCCGGCAGGCGGAGCAGAACGTGGTCGCGGCGAATGCGCGCATTGGCGTGGCCGTTGCCAACTTCCTGCCTACGGTGGACCTCACGGCGGCGGCGGGGGCGATCAGCCCCGATCTGAGCAAGATCGCCAATGGGAACTGGGGGGTCTGGAATGTGGGCGGGGCGATCAATGGGCCGATCTTCACCGGTGGGCTCCTCTATGGGCAGTACAAGCAGGCCAAGGCGGTGCGTGAAGAGACGATCCTTTCTTACAAAAAGACGGCGGTAAACGCCTTTGGCGAAGTGGCCGATGCGCTGATCTCCCGGCAGAAGTATGCCGAAGCCAAGGGGCAACTGGAGCGTCAGGTGGATGCGCTCTCCACCTCGGTGAAGCTGGCGACGGACCGCTACACCGTCGGTATCTCCACTTACTATGAGATTCTGGAGGCGCAGCAGCAGCTCTTCCCCGCCCAGCGCACGCTGGCGCAGACGCGGCTCAACCAACTCCTCGCCGTGGTCGACCTGTATAAAGCGCTCGGCGGCGGGTGGGAACAAAATGGGCAAAGCAGCTCCAAGGGGGCACAGAACTTGCAGCCTTCCAAGCCGCGCAAGGAAGCTCCTGCCACCCCCGAACGGCGTCGCCCGGCATTGCGTTGACATTGCCGGGTCCGGCTCCTACGTTTTTTTGAACCCTTTGTTTTCCCCCAGTGATAAATAACGACGATTACGTAATCGAGATCCTGCTTGATACCGGGCTCATCACACAGGATCAACTAGCTGAAGCCCAGAGCGAAGCAAGACCCGGCCACAGTGTGGTCGAGAGCCTGATCGAGAAAGGCGCGCTCACCCGGGAAGACGTGTTGCGCACGTTGGCCGGGCAATCGAGCATGGAGTTTGTCGACCTTGGGCATATGGTCGTGCCGCCGGATATCATCATGTCGGTCCCGGCGGAGTATGTGCGGCGCTTCAAGGTGTTGCCGATCGCGCATACCGACACGGGGCTGATGATGGCCACGAGCGATCCGCTCAATTTCGATACCTTTGACTCCGTGGCCCACCTGCTGGGGCGGAGTATCGAGTGGGTCTGCGCTTCGCCGGAGCAGATTGTCGATTCCATCGAAAAGTACTACCCGGATGAAGATGCGCTCGTCCCCCAGGGAGATGGCGTGGAAGTGGCCGGGGCAGAGGGGGATGATGGAGATGCGCCGATCATCAAACTGGTGACGATGCTCCTCCTTGATGCGCAGAAGATGCGCGCCTCCGACATCCATCTCGAGCCGCTGGAGAAGCGCTTCCGCGTTCGCTTCCGGATTGACGGCGTTCTCCACGAGATGCAGAACCCGCCCAAGAAGCTCCAATCGGCCATTATCAGCCGCTTGAAGATCATGACGGGGACGATCAGTATCGCTGAAAAGCGGCTGCCGCAGGATGGGCGTATCCAGGTCAAAATGGGGGCCAAACAGATCGACCTTCGTGTCTCGACGATCCCCACCAACCATGGCGAGAGCGTCGTCATGCGTATTCTCGATAAATCGAGCCTCACGCTGGGGCTGCCGCAGCTCGGGTTTTTGAGTGACGACCAGGAGGTCTTCGAGCGGCTCCTCTCTTTGCCGGACGGCATTGTCCTTGTCACCGGGCCCACCGGCTCGGGTAAGACGACCACGCTTTATGGCTGTTTGAACTACATCAACCGGCCGGATCGCAAGATCATCACCGTCGAAGACCCGGTGGAGTACCAGCTCAACGGGATTAACCAGGTGCAAGTCAATGCCGATATCGGCATGAGCTTCCCGGCGGCGCTGCGCTCGATGCTCCGCCAGGCTCCGAACATCATCATGATTGGTGAAATTCGTGACTTGGAGACGGCGAGTATCGCCGTCAACGCGAGCCTCACTGGCCACTTGGTTTTCTCCACTCTGCATACCAATGATGCGCCGAGCGCCATTGCGCGTTTGGTGGATATCGGGGTGCAGCCGTTCCTGGTCTCCAGCTCCATCCGTGCCGTGCTCGCGCAGCGGCTCGTGCGGCGGCTTTGCCCTCAGTGCAAAGAGCCCGCCGAGCTGACAGAGGGCGAGCTGCGTGCCTTGCGTCTGGACCGCTCGCAGGTGGAGGATGCCACCATCATGCGTGGGCGTGGTTGCTCCGCTTGCCGCGATGTCGGCTACAAGGGGCGGATGGGTATTTTCGAAATTTTCATTATTGATGATGAAGTGCGCCATATGGTGAACGAGCGCGCTTCCACTCTGGAGCTGCGCCGTCGTGCGCGGGAACTGGGAATGCGGTCGCTGCGGGAGGACGGCATTCGCAAAGTGCTGGCTGGGTTGACCACGGCAGAAGAAGTCATCTCCGCCACCATGTCGGACGCCAACTAGAATCACTCCCCCTATGAACGCAAACCAAGTTCTTGATCTTTTTGTAGAGCAGGGCGTCCTGACCCGCGACCAGGTGGACGACCTTCAGGCCGAGCTGAGCAGCTCAGGCAAGCCGATCCGGCAGGTGTTGGTCGATTTTGGGGTCGTCAATGAAGAGCAGTTTTACCAAGTCGTCGCCAACGGCATGGGGGTCGATTATGTCGACCTTTCCAGCTTTGAGCCGCCGGTAGAGGTGATCAAGCTCGTGCCGGCGGGGCTCGCTCAGCTTCACGGGATCTTCCCAGTAGCGGCGAATGTCACGGGCATCACCCTCGCGATGGTCGACCCGCTCAATGCCCAAACGGTGGAGGATCTCCGCTTTGCTTTGGGCAAGGATGTCTACGTCGTCGTTGCGGCGGCTTACCAGATTGAAGAGCTGATCAAAAAGCATTACGGCACCGATGCCGCGAGCTTGGATCAGGTTCTTTCCGACCTCGGGGTCGAATTTGGCGAAGGTGAGTCCGAAGACTTGCAGAGCGTCGAGGCCGAGGCCAACTCCACGCCGATCATCCGGTATGTGGATCTTGTGCTTGCGCAAGCGGTTGCAGACCGCGCCTCCGATATCCATTTCGAGCCGTTTGAGACGGAGTTTAAAATCCGCTACCGGGTGGATGGCGCGCTTTACGAGATGGCCCCGCCGCCCAAGCATTTGGCGCTGCCGATCATCTCCCGCGTGAAGGTTATGGCGAACCTCAATATCGCCGAGCGCCGCCTGCCGCAGGATGGCCGCATCCAGACCTTTACCGCCGGGCGGCATGTCGATTTGCGTGTCTCCTGCCTGCCGACCCAGTTTGGCGAGAGCGTCGTGCTCCGTGTGTTGGACCGCTCAAGCGTGAACTTAAGCCTCAAGGCCATCAACATGCCTGAGGAGGTGCACAGCTACATCCTCAACACCATCGAAAAGCCCAACGGCATCTTCATCGTGACCGGCCCCACCGGCTCGGGCAAGACGACGACGCTTTACGCCTGCCTTAACGAGATCAACACCATCGACTCCAAGATCCTCACCGCCGAAGACCCGGTGGAGTATGATATCGAGGGGATCGTGCAGGTGCCGATCAATGACGGCATTGGGCTGAACTTTGCGCGGGTTTTGCGGGCGTTTCTGCGTCAAGACCCGGACCGCATCATGGTCGGTGAAACGCGCGACCTGGAGACGGCGCAGATCGCCATCCAAGCCTCGCTCACCGGGCACCTCGTCTTTACCACGCTGCATACCAACGATGCCCCGGGCGCGGTGACCCGCTTGATCGACATGGGGGTGGAGCCGTTCATGGTCTCGGCCACGCTCGAAGGCGTGCTTGGCCAGCGGCTCATCCGCAAAATTTGCCCCAACTGCCGCACGCCGTATGAGCCGAGCGAGCCGGTCCTTGCCCAGCTCGGGCTTTCGCCGCACGACATCGGGGATAAAAACTTCTACTACGGACGCGGCTGCGAAGAGTGCAACCAGACCGGCTACAAAGGCCGCAAAGGCATCTACGAGCTGCTCCACATCACCGACCCGCTGCGCGAGCTCATTAACCAGCGCGCTCCGAGTGTCGTCCTTCGGCAGAAGGCGATCGAGCTGGGCATGGTTACCCTCCGGCAAGATGGCTTGCGCTGCATCTTCGAGGGGGAAACCACCATCGAAGAAGTCCTCAAATATACCTGATTTAGCCCGCGCCCGCGGGCGGAGTGCAACAGGGCGAGTTCCTGTTGCATTCGCCAAGGGCGCACAGTAAGATTTTTACCCGAGAAAACGCCGCTTCTACCCGCGCCTCTCTCCCTACCCTCTCCCCTATGCCCAGATTCAACTACGTAGCGCTTGACTCCAATGGTCAGGAAACCGTTGGCGTTGTCGATGCCAGCAACTCCAACGACGCCATCAGCCAACTCCGGCAGTCCGGCTTTTTCCCGACCAGCGTGGTTGAAGAGGGGAAGGGCGCCCCCGCCAAAAAGGCCAACAAATCTTACAAAACCAAGGAGAGCACCCCCAAGGCTGCCAAAGCGAAGGGGAAGGGGATTGTCCTTTTCGAAAAGAAGACGATCAAGGGCAAGACGCTCATGATCTTTACCCGCCAGCTCGCCACGCTGATCGACTCCGGCCTGCCGCTGCTGCGCAGCCTCACCGTGCTGGCCAAGCAGGAGCGCGACGTGGTGCTCAAAAACACCATCAATACCCTTGCCGACTCTGTGCAGGGGGGGAGCACCTTCTCCGAGTCGCTCGCGCAGCACCCGAAGATTTTCTCGAAGCTCTATATCAACATGGTCAAGGCCGGTGAGCTTGGCGGTGTGCTGGAGTTGGTGCTCAACCGTCTGGCCGAGTTCCAGGAAAAGGCGCAGAAGATTGCCAACAAGATCAAAGGGGCGATGGCGTACCCCGTTATCGTCATGGTGATCGCCATGTTGATCATGTGGTTCCTGCTCGTCTTCATCGTTCCGAAGTTTGAGCAGATCTTCAAAGACATGCTTGGTGACAAGCCGCTGCCAACGATCACGCAGGTCGTCATTGGGGCCAGCCGCACCGTGCAGAGCAACTTCTTTGTCATCGTGGGCGGCATCATCGCTCTGATCGTCGGGTACAACCTCTTTGCTCGCAGTAACATGGGGCGGGCGATTATGGACCGCGTGAAGCTGCGCGTGCCCGTGCTGGGCGACTTGATCCGCAAGACGGCCATCTCCCGCTTCTCGCGGACGCTCGGCACGCTGGTTACCAGCGGCGTCCCCATCCTCCAGGCGCTCAACATCACCAAAGAGACGGCGGGGAACGTCGTCATTGCCGACGCCATCGGCAAAGTCCACGACGCGGTGAAGGAGGGCGAATCGATCGTCCAGCCCTTGGATGCGAGCGGCGTCTTCCCGCCCATGGTCACGAGTATGATCGACGTGGGTGAAGAGACCGGCCAGCTCCCCGAAATGCTCCTGAAAATCGCCGATATTTATGACGACGAGGTGGATAACTCCGTCGCCGCGCTCACCTCGCTGCTGGAGCCGATCATGATCGTCTTCCTGGCGTTGATTGTCGGCAGCATCGTCATCGCTCTCTTCATGCCGCTCTTGAGCATCATCCAGAACATGCAGAGTATGTCGTAGTGTGGTAAACTCCCCCAAACAACCGCGATGAAACGATTCCTCAAAAAGTGTGAAAAGGAAGGGTTTACCCTTCTTGAGCTGCTCACCGTCGTCGCCATTATTATCGTGCTGGCGGGCCTCATTCTGAGCGGCATGGGCTATGCCCAGCAGAAGAGTGCCTCCGAGCGGGCGCGTGCGGAGATCGCCGCGCTGTCGCTAGCTATCGAGGCATACAAGATCGACTTCGGGGATTACCCTCGGTTTTCGAACTCGGGTACGGGGACCAATACCAACTCGCTAGCTCCGGGTTCTACCGTGGCACCTACGAATGCGGCCTATATACAGAACGCCACGATTCTCTACCAGGCTCTGGTGGGAGATACGACAGGCTCCGGCATAACGAGCACGAACCAGAGGGCTTACTTCCAGTTCAAGGCAGATATGCTCAGCAGCGGAACCACCCCGGCCAG
Organism: Chthoniobacteraceae bacterium; assembly: GCA_037189965.1. Taxonomy (GTDB): domain Bacteria; phylum Verrucomicrobiota; class Verrucomicrobiia; order Chthoniobacterales; family Chthoniobacteraceae; genus DATMFV01. The sequence goes on from JBBCKB010000079.1 coordinate 11,781, forward strand.
CGGCTCCACTTATGTGATCGACCCCTTTGGTTACGCTTACGGCTACTCGACGCTGGCAAACCACTTGGCTACCTCGGGGTCTGCCCCAAACCCCGCCGCTTATAACCCGACCTTTGATCTCTGGAGCACCGGTGGGCAGACCTTGGGCACGGGCACGGGCAAGTGGATCAAAAACTGGTAACCTGAACAAAGGACAAACTTCTCTCCTTGCGCGATTACCACGATCTACTGCGCTTGGTCTTGGATGAAGGCCGCTTTAAGGCGGACCGCACCGGCACGGGCACCTACTCTGTCTTTGGCGCACAGGCGCGCTTCAGTCTTCGGGAGAGCTTTCCGGTATTGACCACCAAGCGGCTGCACCTCAAATCCATCATCCACGAGCTGCTCTGGTTCCTGCGGGGGGAGACGAATGTCCGCTCTCTCCAGGCCGAGGGGGTGACGATCTGGGACGAATGGGCGGATGAGGAGGGGAACCTCGGTCGCGTCTATGGAGCTCAATGGCGCGACTGGCGCTCGCCCGATGGGAGCACGGTAGACCAGATCGAGCGGCTGATCTCGCAGATCCGCTCAAACCCGGATAGCCGTCGGCTCATCGTCTCGGCGTGGAACCCGGGCGAGATCGAAGGGATGCGGCTGCCGCCGTGCCATGTTCTCTTTCAATTCTACGTCCACGAAGGGGAGCTTTCCTGCCAGCTTTACCAAAGGAGTGCGGATCTCTTCCTTGGCGTGCCCTTCAATATTGCTTCCTACGCCTTGCTCACCCGGATGATTGCGCAGGTGTGCGGCCTCGAACCGGGGGATTTTGTTCATACTTTCGGGGATTTGCACCTTTACCAGAACCATCTGGAGCAGGCGCGGCTCCAGCTCTCGCGGGAGCCGAGGCCGCTGCCGACCTTGCGGCTCAACCCGGAGGTGCGCGAGATCTGCGCCTTCCGGTATGAAGATTTTACCCTCGAAGGGTATGACCCGCACCCGGGCATTAAGGCTCCCGTGGCGGTATGAAGCCGCCGGTGTTTAAAGCCATCGCCGCAATGGCGAAGAACCGGGTGATTGGCCAAGGTGGGCAGATCCCGTGGCGGATTGCGGATGAGCTGCGGTGGTTTAAGCAAGTGACCACGGGGCACACCGTGCTCATGGGGCGCAAGACATGGGAATCCCTCGGGCGGCCGCTACCCAACCGGCGAAACATTGTCATCACCCGAGGGGAGGCTCCGCAGGGGGCGGAAGTGGTGCGCGATCTCGACGCTCTGGAGCCCGGGGCGCTGGCTGGCCCGGGGCAGGATGTGTATGTCATCGGCGGTGGGGAGATTTATGCGCGCCTACTGCCGAAGTGTGAGGAATTGATCCTCACCCTCATCCCTCGCGAGGTGGAGGGGGATGTGTTCTTTCCTCCTTTTGAGGAGGATTTTGAGTTTGCCGGGGTGCTCCATACGCACCCGGAGTTTGAGGTGCGCCGCTACGTGCGCCGGAGGTAAATGGGGCCTTCCCTCGTGCTCTTTCTTCCTGATTTGGAGGGGCGTGGCGTCGCGTGGGGAGTGTGAAGAAAGGTGTGGAGCCAATGCCGCGCTTCGGTAGGCGGTAGCCACGGGCGGCCTCGTTGCAACGTGTGCAGGGCGCGCCAGCACCGCTCGCGGTGGGCGGCTCCGGCTTCGGTGTGGACCCACGCTTCATAGTGGGCAACCCACTCAATGAAAGGGCGGGCGAGGGAGAGGAGGTCTTCGCGAGTGGCGGATTGGAGCCGTTCGGACTCGTAGTGCCCGGGGGTGAGGGGGGCTCCGCCCTCGCAGCGCTGGAGGGCGTGTTGGCCCCGGATGTAGAGGATGCCGCTGCCGTGCGGCGGGTACCACCCGGCACAGAAGCCGTGTAGCTCGATAACGCCGTGGCGCCACGGCATCCGGTAGCGGGAGGTGCCTTCGCCCTCTGCGGTGGGGCGGGCGAGCCGCTCCATGCCAAAGCGGGCAAGAAGGTTGCCCGAGGGGTGGCGCACATCGCACCCCCAGAAGTACATCTGCTGGCGAAGGGCGTCGGCAAGGTCGCGCACCAGGGCGCGGTAGCGGGAGGAGGGCGGCTTCATGCGGCGGCGGGCTGGAGCACCCAGGCGGGAAAGGGGTCTGGCAGGCGAACGGGCCAGAGCGCGGGGCCGAGGGCCATCTCGTGGTCGCCCAGCAGGCAGGCGCGCAAGGCCTGGAGGAGGGCGTCTTTGGGGAGGTCTTGGCCGATGAAGACGATCTCTTGCCTGCGGTCGCCATAGGGGGCTTGCCATTCGCGGCGGATGGATTCCAGAAACCCTTCGTCTTCGGGCAGGCGGTCTACGGAGACGGTGGCCCACCAACGGCCCACAGGGCGGTGCTCGGCGGCACCGCCGGCTTGCGACCATTGGCCCACAAAATCGTGCCGGGTGGCGAGCCAGAAGAACCCTTTGGAGCGCAGGAGGCCGGGCCACTCGGTGTGCAGGAAGCGCCAGAAGCGCTCAGGGTGGAAGGGGCGGCGCGCTCGGAAAACGAAGCTGGAGATGCCGTACTCCTCCGTCTCGGGGGTGTGTTTTCCGGCAAGTTCGCGCTGCCAGCCAGCGGAGCTTTGCGCTTTTTCCATGTCGAAGAGGCCGGTGTTGAAGAGCGCACTGGGCGGGACGCTGCCGTGGGTGGTTGTGAGGATGCGGGCGCCCGGGTTGAGCTTGCGGAGGATGGCGCGCAGGCGGGCCAGCTCTTTTTGGGAGACGAGGTCGGCCTTGTTGAGGATGAGGAGGTTGGCAAACTCGACCTGGTCGATGAGCAGGTCGGAGAGGGAGCGCTCGTCTCCCTCGCCTGCGGAGAGGTTGCGCTCGGCAAGGAGGTCGCTGCTGCCAAAGAGGGGGAGGAAGTGGGCGGCGTCGATGACGGTGGCCAGGGTGTCGAGCCGGGTGAGATCGGCAAGGGAGGTGCCATGCTCGTCTTCAAAGGTAAACGTCTGCGCGATGGGGAGCGGCTCGGAGATGCCGGTGGATTCGATGAGTAGGTAATCGAAACGCCCTTCCTGAGCCAGCCGGGAGACTTCGCGCAGCAGGTCATCACGCAGGGTGCAGCAGATGCAACCGTTGCTCATTTCCACCAGGGTTTCCTCCGTGCGCGAGAGGGTGGCACCACCGTCGCGGACGAGGGCGGCGTCGATATTGACCTCGCTCATGTCGTTGACGATGACGGCCACACGCAACCCCTCGCGGTTGGCGAGCAGGTGGTTTAAGAGCGTGGTCTTGCCCGCGCCGAGAAAGCCGGAGAGGACGGTGACGGGGAGCTTCTTTTTGGAAGTGGGCATTTTGAAAAAGAGGTTGGAGACAAGGGTAGAAATACCCCCTCTTTTTCAATATGCAAGTAATTTGCAATAACTAACCGGATTTTACACCGCCGAATGCGGCGAAGCAGGCGTTCTTATGCAGAATATCCACCGATTTGAAGCCGACGCGACGCAGGAGATCGAGCTGGAAGGTGACGGGGCGGGGGGAGTCTTCCTTGTCGATGTAATTGAAAACGGATTGCCGGTACTCTGGGCCGCCGAGGCTCTCCAGGTAAGCACCGTAGCGCCCCCACATGAGGGCTTGGACCCGTGGGTCTTCGTGGGTGACGAGGTCGGTAATCCAGACGGACCCGCCCGGACGCAGGAGCCGGTAGATGCGGGTGAAGGCGGCGGCCCAGTCTGCCTCGTCGCGCAGGTGGTGGAGGACGGCGGCAGCGAGGATGATGTCGTAGCGGCCCTCGGGAAGGGGGGCGGCGCGGAAGTCGCCCCGCACGGGGGTGACTTGGCCGCGCGTGGCAGCGCTGACGCGCTCGGTGGCGCGCTCGAGCATCGGCGCGCTCAGGTCGTTGAGGTCGCAGTCGACGGTATCGCGCCCGGCGGCTTGAAGGAGGCGCAGGGTGTTGTTGCCCGCGCCGCAGCCGATGTCGAGGATGCGCTCGGGGGTCGGGGTGGCGGCGAGGGCGGCTGCGGTGATGAGCTCCATGGCCAGCGGGGCGTCGATGGTGGCGCTCTGGCCGGTTTCGAGGTTGGAGAAGCGGTCTACGTCGGCGTCGAAGCGGGTTTCGATCTCGGCGAGGGTCGATTTCTGGTGGAGCGGTGTCGTCACTCGGGAAAAATGGGGCCACTTGGGCCGGGGTGCAAGCGGGGTTTATTTTTGTGCCGGATGTGATATACGGTAGCGGTATGGAAACGCTCCAACTTCTGGGAACGGCGCTTGGGCTCGGCGCGCTTGCGGGCATTAACCTCTACCTGACGGTGTTTGTGGCCGGGCTGGCGATCCAGCAGGGGTGGATTTCGCTGGCGCCTCAGTATGCGCAGCTGGAGGTGCTGGGCCACCCGGCGGTGGTGGTGGTGGCGGGGGTATTCTACGCGCTCCAGTTTTTTGCGGACAAGGTGCCGTGGGTCGATTCGCTTTGGGATTTGGTGCATAGCGTGATCCGCCCGGTGGGCGCGGCGTTTCTGGCCGTGCAGGTGCTGGGCGACTCCAACGCGGTCTTCGACGTGGTGGTGGCGCTGCTGGCGGGTGGGGTGGCGCTTTCGACCCATGGGCTTAAGGCAGGGGCTCGGCTGGTGGCCAACTCTTCGCCGGAGCCGTTTTCCAACGTAGCACTGAGTGTGACGGAGGATGTGGCGGTGGTGGGGGGCCTCATGCTTGTGGCGGCCAACCCGGTGGTGGCGCTGGTGTGCGTGGTGTTGCTGGTGGGGGCGATTCTCTACTTCGGGCCGAAGATCCTCCGCTCGGTGCGGGCACGGCTCTGGCTGGCGTGGCGCAAGCTCAATATCCCGGCGGGGGTCTCGGCAAAGGGGGAGGAGGGGCTGCCCGCGCTGCTCCCGGCGGATACGGATATGATTTTGCACACGCTGGTGCCGGGAAGCGAAGCGCCGGTGGTGGAGTGGGCGGTGCCGTGCATCGCGGCGGGGTCGCGGCAGCTCGGGGCCAATGCGTTTGGGCACCTGGTGGCGCTGCGAGGGGAGCGGGAGCGGCTTTACTTTATTGGCAATGGGCGGCTGCGCCGGGTGGCGCGTGCGCTCGACTTTACCGGGTACCGGGTGGCACAGGAGGGGCGGTTTTTGAGCGAGAACCTCGTGCTCTATACGGTGGACCGGCGGCCCAAGGAGGTCTTCTTCTTCGAGCGGGCGCACCGGCACCGGGTGGGGCGGCTGGTGGAGGCGCTTCGCAATCGCTTTACCCCGGCAGATGAGGTGGCGGCTCCTCCGCCTCAAAATGCTCCAACGCCTTCGCAAGGGCTGCCACCATTTGGCGAATCTGCTGCCGGGTGATGCAGTAGGGGGGCATGAGGACGACGGTGTCGCGGATGGGCCGGGTGAGCAACCCATGCCGCGCGGCGGCGCGGCAGAGGCGCGCGCCGGTTTGCAAGCGCCAGTCGGCCTTTTCCCCATCGGGGGCGGTGATGTCGAAGGCGGCGATGAAGCCGCACTGGCGGATGCCGTGCACGCGGGGGTGGGGGCGTAAAGCTTCCAGCTCTTCTGCGAGCCAGCCGATTTTTTCCTGCAAGTGGGCGAGGGTGTTTTCTTCGCGGAAGATTTGCAGGTTGGCCAGCGCAGCGGCGCAGCCGAGGGGGTTGGCGGTGTAGCTGTGGCCGTAGAAGAAGCTCTTCAGCTCTTCATAACGACCGAGGAAGGCTTCGTAGATCGGCTCTCGGGTGAGGGTGGCGGCGAGGGGGAGGTAGCCGCCGGTAAGGCCCTTGGCGAGCGCGATGAAGTCGGGGATGACGCCCTCCTGCTCGCAGGCAAAAAGGGTGCCGGTGCGGCCAAAGCCGGTCATCACTTCATCGAGGATAAGGTGGATGCCGTGGAGATCGCACCAGCGCCGCAGGCGGGCGAGCATCCCCTTGGGCCAGAGGTGCATCTCGGCAACGCCCTGGATAAGTGGCTCGATAACGACGGCGGCGAACTGCGTGGGGTCAATCACCTCACCGGATTCGGTGCGCAGGGCTTCGAGCTCCTCCATGGTGCGGACGTGGAGGACGGGAAAGTGGTGCGCGGCAAAGGGGCCGTGGAAGGTGCGCACGCCGCCGAGGCTGCTAGCGCCCATGGTGTCGCCATGGTAGGCGTTGGTGAAGGCGATGAAACGGTTGCGCGTGGGCTCGCCGGTGTGCTGGCGGTAGAGGATGGCCATTTTAATGGCGGCCTCCATGGCGGTGCTGCCGTCATCGGAAAAAAAGGCGCGGGTGAGGGTACCGGGCGGCCAGAGGGCGCACAGCTCGGTCGCGAGCTGGATGGCGAGCGGGTGGGTGAAGCCGAGGAAGGAGACGTGGGCGACGCGCCCGAGCTGCTCGGCGATAGCGGCGTTGAGCCGGGGGTGGCGGTGGCCGTGGAGGTTGGTCCAGATGGAGGAGTTGCCATCCAGATACTCGCGCCCGTGGATGTCGCGCAGGAGCGCGCCTTCGCCCTCGGTGAGGATGATCGGCTCATGCCCCGGGGCGCACCACTCCTGCATCTGCGTGAACGGGTGCCACGAGTGGCGGCGCTCTGCGGCGAGGAGGGCTTGCGGGGAGATCACGGCTGGTCGTCGTCCTCTTCGTCTTCGGCGTCTGCGTCGGCGGGGGCTTCCCATGTGCCGCCGCGCGCGGTGATGAGCTTCTCGACGCTGATGACATCTTCATACGAAGCGCGGCGGCGCTGGTACTTGCGGAAGAGAATGTCGCGCAGCTCGATGAGGTCTTCCATCAACGCGGGCTCGTGGTAGGTCCACTCTTCGTCATTGCGGAGCTTGGACTGGATGCGCCAGATGCCGCCAAATTTAATGGCGCGTACTTCGCGTTTTTCGCCGTCTTCGGTTCGCTCGTTCCAAATATGCTTGTTGTGCATGGGGTGCTGGGGCAACACTTCGCCCGTTTTGAGGGAGTTTGGCAAAATCATTCTGTATCTTGCGTTGACGGTGCTCCTGGGGGCGGTCGTCACGCCGCTCCTTTATTGGGGGGGGCACTGGCTTGCGGGCAGGGGGGTGCTGCCGTGGTTGGCAGAGGTGGAGCTGCGCCGGTTTTTCAACCGTGGGGTGCTGGTGGCGGCGGTGTTGCTGCTCTGGCCGATGATCCGCTGGCTCCGGGTGCCCAAGGGGCTTGCGGGGTTGGGGCTGCGGCCCAATGCGCACTGGAAGCGGGATGTTGCGGTGGGCTTCCTGGCTTCGTTCTTGCTGATGGCGGCGCTGGCGGGGGTGTTGCTCTGGCTGGAGATTTACCGGGTGCGCTCGGAGATCCGCTGGAGCTTGCTGGCGCAGGCGATGGTGCCTGCCCTCTCCGTCTCGTTTCTGGAGGAGTGGCTTTTCCGGGGGATGATTTTTGGGCTCCTGCTGCGGGGGCTGCGGCCTTATTGGGGGTTGCTATTTGTTTCGGGGCTTTTCTCCATCGTCCACTTTCTCAAGCCGGAGACGCAGTTGCCGGAGGGGTATGTGGTCGGGTGGCTCTCGGGGTTTGATATGTTGGGCAGTGTATTTGGAAACTTCCGCGAGCCGTGGCTGGTGTTGGGTGGTTTCCTGACGTTGTTTGCCGCCGGGTGGCTCCTGGGGTGGACTCGGCTCAAGACCGCCTCGCTTTGGATGGCGATCGGCCTGCATGCGGGGTGGGTCTTTGGGCTCAAGGGGTTCTCGCCGATTGCCCGCCGCCGGGTGAAGGAAGACCTCTTGCCGTGGCTCGGGCCCGATTTGTTGGTAGGCGTGGCGGCGCTGGCGTGTGTGGCGCTTTCGGGGGTGTTGCTCTGGTTTTGGTTCCGCTATGGACCGCGTGAAGTCGAGACTGCGGAGCGCCACTGAGGCGCTGCTCAACCTGTTTTACCCGCCGCATTGCGCGCTTTGCGAGAGGGTGGCTCCGGTGCGCCGTTACCTTTGCGCCGCGTGCGAAGGCGGGGTACGGCGGATTGAAGCGCCGTGGTGCGCAGGCTGCGCGCTACCGCTCGATGGCGCGGTGACGGCGGATGTCCATTGCCCGCGTTGCCGGGAGCAGGCGCTCTGGGTGGATGCGGCGGTGGCCGCCTGCCGCATGGGGGAGGAGGTGCGCGAGGTGGTGCACCGCTTCAAATACGGGCGCGAGCGGCACCTGCGCCACCCGCTGGCGGGGTGGCTGGGGGAGACACTCCCGAAATTTCCCGAGCCCCCGGCAGATGCGATCGTACCCGTGCCGCTGCACCCGACGCGGCAGCGCGAGCGGGGGTACAACCAAGCGGTGTTGCTGGCCGAGCTGCTGGCGCGCGGGGCGGGGGTGCCGGTGGTGATGGCGCTGCAACGGGTGCGCTATACCCCTTCGCAAACCCGGCTCGATCGGGAGGGGCGAATCGAAAACTTGCGTAATGCCTTCGCCTTGCGTCAAAATGCCCCCGTGAAAAGCCGCCACCTGCTCCTCGTTGACGATGTGTTGACCACCGGGTCGACCGTCAATGAGTGTGCTCGCATCCTGAAGCAGGCCGGGGCGGCCTCTGTGCGCGTGGCCGTGGTGGCCCGTGGTTGAGCATCGCAAACTTCTCTCTTATTTTTCATGGGCATCTTTCAACGTCCGACGTTTCGTTCCAAAGGCAAAAAGAAGGTCGAAATCCCCGAGGGGCTTTGGGAAAAGTGCCCCGGCTGCGGGGAGGTGATCCACAACCTCGCGCTGGAGGAGAACCTCGAAGTCTGCCCCAAGTGCGACCACCACTTCACCGTGGGTGGGCACGAGCGCATCGGCCAGTTGGTGGACCCGGGCTCTTTTGAAGAGCACGATGCGGGGATGGCCTCGGTGGATGTGCTCAAATTCCACGGTATGGCCTCGTACACCGACCGTCTTAAAACCTACCAGGCCAAGACGGGGCTGGTGGAGGCGTTTGTGGGCGGCGCGGCCAAGCTCGGCGGGCGGCGCGTGGCCCTGGGGGTGATGGATTTCCGCTTCCTCGCGGCGACGATGGGCTCGGTAGTGGGCGAGAAAATCACCCGCGTGGTGGAGTATGGTACGCGCGAGAAGCTCCCCGTGATTTTGTTTAGCGCCTCGGGCGGCGCGCGGATGTATGAGGGGATGTTCAGCCTCCTGCAAATGGCCAAGACGTGCGGGGCGCTTGCCTTCCACGCCAAAGCGGGGCTGCCGTATATCTCGGTGCTCACGCACCCGACGACGGGCGGGGTGAGTGCGAGTTTTGCCACCGTGGGCGATGTGAACCTCGCGGAGCCGAAGGCGATGGTCGGCTTTGCCGGGCCGCGTGTGATCCGGGAGACGACGCACCAGGATTTGCCCCCGGGGTTCCAGACCGCGGAGTTTCTCGATGCGCATGGGTTGGTGGACCGCATTGTCCACCGCAAGCAGATGCGGGGGACGCTGATCGACCTGGTGACGTACTTTTCGCCCAAGGAGGCATAACGCAGTTCGGGAGCGAGCGAAGAGATGAACGCTCAAGACGCGCTGGCGTGGCTCTATGGGACGCAGTGGACGGGCATCAAGCTCGGGCTGGAGAAGATGCGCGCGCTGATGGCAGCGCTAGAGGTGCCGCTCGAAGGGTGGCCGGGTCCGGTCTTTCATGTCGCGGGGACGAATGGCAAAGGCTCTGTCTGCGCGATGCTGGAGGCGCTCTGCCGCGCGGGGGGGTACCCGCGCACGGGGTTGTATACCTCGCCGCATCTGGTGCAGTTTCGCGAGCGCATCCGCCTCGGGAGGGAGATGATGCCGGAGGCGGCGCTGGCCGAGGGGCTGACGCGGCTGCGTGGGCTTACCCAAGAGTGGGAGGCTCCACCGACGTTTTTTGAGCTGGCGACGGCGCTGGCGCTGGAGTGGTTTCACCACCAAGGGGCGCAGGCCGTGGTGCTGGAGACGGGGCTTGGGGGGCGGCTCGATTCGACGAACGTGATCACCCCCACGGTGGCGGTGCTCGCACCCGTGAGTGTGGACCATCGGCAATACCTCGGCGAGACGCTGGGGGAGATTGCGGCGGAGAAGGCGGGGATTTTCAAGCCCGGCGTGCCGGTGGTGAGCGCGCCGCAGGAGCCGGAGGTGCGTGCGGTGTTTGAGGCGACGGCGCGGCGCGTGGGCACAACACTGGAGTGGGTGGAGGAGCCGCTGCCGTACCCGGTGGGGCTTGCAGGGGCGCACCAGCGCTGGAATGCGGCGCTGGCGGTGGCGGCGGCGCGCATCGCGGGGGTGCCGATGCCGGATGCGCGGGAGGTGTTGGAGAAGGTGGAGTGGCCCGGGCGCTTCCAGCGGGAGCGGATGCCGTGGGGTGGGGAGTGCGTGCTCGATGGCGCGCATAACGAGGCGGCAGCACGGCGACTGGTGGAGACGTGGGGCGAAGTCTATGGCGGGCGGCCGACGGTGGTGTTGGGCGTGCTGGCCGACAAGGAGGTGGAGGCGGTCTGCCGCGAGCTGGCGGCGCTGGCGGGCGAGTTTATCGCCGTGCCGGTGCGCAGCGGGCGGGCGGGGCCGGTGGGGGAGCTGGTGGCGTTGCTGCACGAGGTGGCTCCGGGGGTGCCGGTGCGCGAGGCGGCTTCGCTGGAGGAGGGGCTGCAGATGGCGCAGGGGGCCATGTTGGTCACCGGCTCGCTCTTCCTGGTTGGCGAGGCGCTGGCGCTGGCACGAGGGGAGGCGCTGGAGGCTATTTCAGCCCAGTAGCGGCTTGTGCATGATGTAGGCATCCACAAAGCCAAGCTCGGCGTGGCGGAAGCCTCCGGGGATGGTGCCGATGATGGCGTAGCCGTGCTTTTTCCAAAGGCGGACGGCGGTGTGGTTCGTGGAGACCACGTAGTTAAACTGCATGGCGAGGAAGCCGCGCGCGATGCCTTCGCGCTGCGAATGCTCGCAAAGGAGCGAGGCGACGCCGCGCCCTCGCGCTTTTTCAGAAACGATGTAGCCGCAGTTGCAGACGTGCGAGCCGAGGCCGGGGTGGTTGGCACGCAGGAAGTAGGTGCCGAGGATCGCGCCCTCTTCCTCTGCGAGGTAGGTGGCCAGCGGAGCCTCAAGCCACGCGGCGCGGGCTTCAGCCTCGGTGATGTCGGTCGGAAAGTAGTAGGTGCGCCCGGCGCGGAAGACGGGGGCGATGATCTGCCAGAGGGCCTCCCAATCATCGGGATGGGCAAGCCGGATTTTCATTACGCCGTGGCTTCGGGGAGTGGGAGGCGCGGGGCGTCGTTCCAAAGCTCCTCCAGGCTGTAGTAGTCCCGCTTGTTTTGGTGGAAGATCTGGACGACGACATCTCCGTAATCGACGACGATCCACTGGGAAAGGGGGTAACCATCCACGGCGTTGGGGCGGGTGTTGTGGTCTTTGCGCAAGCGGTCTTCGATCTCGCTGGCGATGGCCTTCAAATGCGGCTCGGAGGTGCCGGAGCAGATGACGAAGAAATCGGTAAACGTGGAGATCCCCCGCAGGTCGAGCGCCACGATGTTTTCGGCTTTTTTGTCGGCTGCGGCGGTGGCGCAGAGGGTGGCGAGGGCTTCAGATGTCATGTACGATAATGGGGATGCCGGGAGATCAGGTCGTTTACCGGATCGGGGACCAAATAACGGATTGAGAGGCCGTTGGCAATGCGGTTGCGTATTTCGGTGCTGGAAATATCGATCCTCCGCTGGAGGGTGAGGTACGGGTAAGCGCTCTCCTCCCCGCTGCGGCTGAGGATGACGAAGGTGACGAGGCGGTGCAGATCCTCAATGCGGTGCCAGGTGTGGAGTTGGGGGAGGTTATCATCCCCAATGAGGTAGTAGAGGGTGGCCTCGGGGCCGAAGCGTTCTTTAAGCTCCAGCATCGTATCCACCGTATACGAGGGGCCGGGGCGCGAAAGCTCGCACTCTTCAATATCAAACCGGGGCTCGTCGGCGATGGCGGCGCGGATCAGCTCGGCGCGCAGGGCGGCGGGGGCGGGCGGGGCTTCGCGCTTGTGGGGCGAGAGCTGGTTGGGGATGAAGTAGAGGCGGTCCAGCCCGAGCTGCTCGACGGCTTCGCGGGCGAGGAGGAGGTGCCCGTGGTGGATAGGATCGAAGGTGCCGCCGTAGAAGCCGAGTTTCATGTCGTTAGTAAAGGAGGTACGGGCGGCGGGCCTGCGCGAAGCGGGCATTGCCAGCGGCCCACCCGGCGACGATGCGCTGGGGCGGGACGCCGTTTTCCAAATCGCGGCGGATGGAGTTGCTCCCGTAGCATTTGTAGAAGATCTCGTACTTGGAATCGGGCTGGGTGAAGAGGGTGCGCGGGGCGGCCTTCTGCGCGGCGGCGAGGATGTAGACGCCGAGAGCGGTGAGGTCTGCCGGGGCGTTGGGCTCGATGTGCAGGCGCGCGCCGCTGAAGGGGGGCTTGCGGAATTCACTAAAGGTGACGCCGGGCATGTTGAGCGAGCGGAGGTACGCGGTGAAGCGGGCGGGGTTGAGGTGCTTACTTGCGGCGATCTCAAACGGGCGGGGGCCGCCGCACCCGTTATCAAACCCGCCGACAGCGCCGATCAACCCCGTGGCGACGTAGTAGTAGGGGGAGTAGGGGTAGGGGATGTTGGGCGAGGTGGCAACCCATGGGAGGCGGGTTTGCTCCCACGTCATCCCGCGCTTCCAGCCGCGCATTTCTACCACGCTCAGGTTGCAGCGCGGGGCGGCCCATGCTTTCGCGTTGGACATGAGGGCGAGCTCGCCCGCCGTCATCCCATGCACGTAGGGGACGGGGATCTGGCCGACAAAGGAAGTCCACTTCGGCTCCAGCGGGGGGCCTTCGATGCGGTGGCCGCCGAGGGGGTTGGGGCGGTCAAGCACCATGAAGGGGATGCCCGCTTCACCCGCCGCCTCCATACATTTGACCATGGTGGAGATGTAGGTGTAAGAGCGGCAGCCGATGTCCTGCATGTCGTAGACCAGAAGGTCGATGCCTTTGAGCATGGCGGGCGTCGGCTTGCGGGTAGGGCCGTAGAGGGAGTGGATGGTGAGGCCGGTAAGGGGGTCTTGCCGCGAGGAGACGTACTTGCCCGCGGCAATCTTGCCATCAATGCCATGCTCGGGGGCGAAGAGGGAGACGAGCTGGACGTTTTTGGCCTGGTGCAGGATTTGCCGGGTTTTGATGCCGCGAGAATCGATCCCCGTGTGGTTGGTGACGAGGCCGACGCGCTTGCCGCGCAGGGGGGCGAAGTTTTCGGTCCGCAGCACATCGATGCCGAGCTGCACCTGCGCCTGCGCGCCGATGAGGGCGAGGAGGCAGAAAAGGACGGTCAGAAAAAGCGGGGATTTCGATTGATTCGGGGGCATAACCTTTTAGCGTTTGTTTCGAAAATTTTTTATGGAGCCTTCAAAAATCGGTCAACTTCTCCTCTCCGGGGTGCCGGGGGCGGAGCTGGATTCCAAGACAGCGGCGGTGTTTCGCCGGATTCAACCCGGAGGGTACATTTTATTCGGGCGCAACATCAAGGCTCCCGCGCAGTTGCGCAAGTTGATTGATGATCTGCGGGATCTTTCGAAGGTGGAGCCGATTATCACCATCGACCAGGAGGGGGGGCGCGTTTCGCGGCTCCGCGAGATCGGCTCCGAGCCGCCGAATGCCCAGCAGCTCCGCGATAAGGGGGATGCCGCCTTGGTGCGCCGCCATGGCGAGGTGACGGGGCGGCTCCTGCGGCTCTTTGGCTTTAACCTCGACCTTTGCCCCGTGCTCGATATTTCCTTTGATGACGAGGCGGATAATTCGCTGCGCGGCCGCTGCTATGGGCGCGATGTCGAGGAGGTCAACCGGCTGGCCGGAGCGTTTAACGACGGGCTGCGCGCCGAGGGGGTGGCGAGCTGTGGGAAGCACTTCCCCGGGTATTCCGCCGCGCCGGTGGATGCGCACCACGAGCTGCCGCTCATCGAGCGCACTCGCGAGGAGCTGGAGGCCCATGAGCTGGCCGTCTTCCGCCACTTTGTCGATAAGGTGGATAGCTACATGATCGGCCACGCCTTGTACCCCTCGCTAGACCGCGAGCGGGTGCCGACTTCGCTCTCCCCCGCGATCATCTCCGGGCTGCTGCGCGGGGAGCTGGGGTTTGAGGGGGTGGTCATGACGGACGACCTCGACATGGGGGCGATCCTCAATGAGTACGGGCTGGAGGAGACGATCCGCCGGGCCATCACCGCCGGGGCGGATCTTGCGATGATCTGCCACCGCGTGGAGTGTGTGGACGAAGCGCACGGGTATCTCGATAAGCTGCCGGTGCGCGATCTCGACCGGGCGCTGGAGTCGGTGGAGCGCTTTAAGGCGAAGCTCGTGCCGCCCGATGCGTTTAGCGAAGCGGAGTTCCAGAAGCGGGATGCGGAGGTCTACCAGATCCGCGTGGAAACGCTCGGCGAGGAAGCCGCGAAGCTGCGTAGCCCGGAGGATGGGAAGCGGTCTCCGGTGGAGACGTATTGAGGTGGGCTCGGGGATTGACGCAGCGGCGCACACAAAGGTGCGCCGCCGGCGGGGATTTGGCTTTTGAGGTTGCTAACCTAAAATACTAGGTGATGGCCTGATGGGTATATACCCGCGTGGAGGGAAAGAAGCCTGTTGATGCCGTGCAATTGATATGCTAGAAAAGGCACGATGATTCACATTCCTAGACGCATGGAGGGGGTGTTTGAGTAGTAAGTAGGATGCCGCCTTTTTCAACCAATTAGTGAGGGACTTTGAGGGCTTTTCAAAACTCCATTCCTGTACCGCTTGCCATTAATGGATTTATGAATAGGTTGATTTACACTCTTATTTCTTGGTTGTTGCTAACTGTCGCTCGTGCTGATATGCCTATTTTGAATGCAAGGGACGTCAAACTGTTGAACTCCCTTGAGGTGATTGAGTCTAAAAAGGTATTAGATTTTAATGACTTTCGGGATATACGGGCTGGTTTGGAAGCGACTGAGTATCTTTTGTTGGTTCAATCGTTGCGCAACCTTATTTCTCATGATCTCATGGATGTTTGGGTTGAGTTTAGAGATTCCAATTCGAAAAGAGAAATGCCGCCCATTGCATCTTATGTTGAAGCTTTGATTTCGATAAAGATGGAAAACTCAGGCAAGCCATTGATTGAGATTCTTCCTGAAAATATAGCATCTTTGATTTTGAGGAATCGTTGCCCGGAGCCAGCATTTGTCATATGTGGTTATGAGAATGTTGAATCGTTGCTTGTAAAGATTGTTATGATCGACTTGATTAAGAGAGGGAGCTCGAAATCCGATATGGAGAAGAGGTTATCTGGGTTTTGGCTGAATCCAGCTCATGAGAGGATGTTGAACCATATAAAGTGAGTGTATGGATATTTTTTTGCTCATAAATGGTCTGGCCTTATTTTGTTGTGGGGTATTCCTGCTAGGGCGTCGGATTAGTCTTTTAGTAACGGGTATCAAGGTGGACGGGAAATTGATCGACTGGGAACCCAGAGGCCGGATAGCACATTACCATCCGGTGGTGGAGTTTCAAACGGAAGACGGTAGTCTGCATCGTGTGACGGGGATGGGTGGGTATTCTACAATACCGAAATGGCAGATTGATTATAAAGTAATTTACCGTGAAAATGAAGTTTCAAGTGCGATGGTTTACTCTTTCCTTCAATTTTGGGCAGGGCCCTTGATGTTTCTGTTTCTTTCTGTTCCAATATGGTGGATCGTCTTCAAGTAAGAATGCATTGAATAAATTAGGCTATCGGAGGAAATTGGATCGTATGCAAACCCTTTGAAACAGCAGGCATTGTGTTCGGAGGCAGCGCGGGAAAGTTGATGATGATCACCGTTTTCCAGTGATAGCAGAGAGCGACCACTCTCTTGAAATAATGGAGTAGCGACTCCTTGGTTAGCGCATTTGCCTACCCCTTTGAGACAGGCTCCGGAGAAGGGCTCTGCGATGAACGTGGAGGTGAATTGTGGCGAGACGGTCCGTGTGCGGTGCTTGCGTTTAGGAAATTCTGCGCGGCTGGCTCTCCGCTCCCTTGTGGTTGCGTTTTGAGGCGCAAAGGTGGCGTTCATGGAGACCGATGAGGCCCCGGAGGCCATTCATACTGAGGAAGCCGCAGCACCCGAGGGCGCGGCTAATGAAACGCTTGAGACCCTTCTTGAGCAGATGGCAGGCACGCAGGCCGAGCCCGCTGCCGAAGCGCCGGAGCTCCCTGCTGCCGAGCAGGCTGCGGCTACTGCCGACGAGAAGAAGGCGAAGAATTTCCGTGGCCGTTGGGACCACCTTGATGAAGCGGAGCGCCGGGTTGTCGAGCTGACGACGCGGCGGGGGCTCACGCTCGCCGAGGCGTACCGGGCGGTCTACGGGGAAGCAGGGGCGGCCTCTCCGGCAGGAGAGGCACCGGAGGCGTTTGACGAAGCCATCGCCACGCAGGAGGCGCAGGTGGCGGAGCTCAAACGCCGTAAGGCGGAGGCCCGTGGGGATCTTCAGGAGTATGATGCCGCGGCGGAAGCGTACCTGGAGGCGCGCGAAGCGCTGCAAGCGCTGCGCCAGGAGCGGCAGAGTGCCGCCGGGCGCGAGGCGGAACGCGCCCGCTTGGCAGAGGCCGCCGCGCAGGAGGCCATCGAGGAAGAGTACCCGGAGGCGCTGGCACCAGGGACGGAGCTGGCCGAAGCCTACCGGGAGGAGATGGCTTACCTGCGCGAGTCGGGTAGCCCGCTGCTCAATGACCCTCGCGCGCCGTACAAGGTGGTGCGGCGGTTGGCGAGGGTGCTCGGGGTGGCCGACCGGGCAGGGAAGGCGGAGGCGCATCTGCCCCGCCGTACGGTCCGGCCGGTGCCCGTGGGCGGGTTGCCGGTAGAGGCGCCGATGGCGACGCTGGAGCGCCGGGTCTCGGACGCGAAGTCCCCCGGCGCGATGCTCGATCTCATGCGGGAGATCGGCACGCCGTTCGAGGCGCTCCTGAAGCGGGGGTAACGGCCCCCGGGGAGGGCGGCCCGTGGCAGGTACGGGGAGGAAGAGGGCCGCTCTCCCATTTCACATTGATTCCGCCCCGGCACGGATTGCCGGGAAACCAAACCGATAGAAAGACAGATAGTATATTATGCCTACAAGAAATCACATCGCAGCGCAGAGCCTTGAAGGATACCGGGCCGCGGCTGCCAGTAACGTGGGGCAGCTTTTCTCCGCGTACATCGACCTCGCGGTGGAGGAGGAAGACCTCTTTGCCGCGCTGGAGGGCGGCGAAGGTTCCGACCGCCCCGTCTGGGTGAAGACCGACCTCTCCGCCGGAGGGGCTGACAAGGTCTTCTTCAACGCCATCGCCTCGCTCGGGGGCGACGGCGTGCATGGCGACGAAGTGCTCGAAGGCAACGAAGAGGCGCTTGCCATCGGCAGCTACGCTTGCCAGGTCGATTTTATCCGCCACGCGGTCGGGTTGACGAAGAAGGATGTCGAGTTCCTCGCCGCAGGGCGGAGCATCGAGGCGGCGGCCGCGCCGTTGGTGGCCAAGTGGCTGGGGCGCAAGCGCCAGCGCGATATGATGATGAAGTTCATCACCTCGGCTACGGGCTTGAACACGCTACGGCCCAATAATAAGGCGGGGCGCGATTCGCTCTCCACGAGCGACACCGTTTCCACCGGCTTGATCACACAGGCCAATGCGGTGGCGACCTCCATCGGTGCGAGCCCGGTGAATATCATGCGCGACGGGTACTCGAAGGTGTTTGAGCTGCTCTTCCTGGCGACGGAAGATTCCCTCACGCCGCTGGCGAATAGCTCTTCGTGGCTTCAGGCGCAGCAGTATGCGGGCACGCGCGGGGCGGAGAATGTCCTCTTCCGTGGAGGCTACACCCGGTGGAATGGCAACACGATCCTCCACCACAAGGTGGTCGATGCGGATACCCCCGGGCCGATCGGCAGCCCGCTCCTGCCCAAGGCGCTCCTCGGCACTCCGGTGACGGCGGGCACCACCACGTTTGATGTCACGGGCGGTGGGCGCACTTCGCCCGGCACGGCCAACAAGTACTTCGAGTGCTTCTCGGGCGCGCCGTACCGCTACCTGGAGAGCGATAGCTCCACCAGCAGCGACTCGAATACGTACTACTTCGTCGTCGTCAACGTGAGCGGCTCCGACAAGGGCAAGTGGGGCTTCTACAGCTACACCGGTGCGGATAACAACGGCAACAAGATCACCATCGCCAAGCGCCTTGGCTCTGCCGCTTCCGGCGACCGCGTGACGACCTTGGGCGGGGTGACGTGGGACTCCGGCAAAAATACCGACGCGCACCCGACCGGCTCGGTCATCCTCCAGGCCAATGCCAATGGCGTGCCGATCGGCTTCAGCCTCTGCCTTGGGGCGGGAGCGGGGCTGCGGGCTTATGGCTCGCTGCGCCACCAGCTCGTGCAGAATACTTCCGATTATGGCCACCGGATGGGCTGGGCCTACCAGTCGATCTACGGCCAGCAGGTGCGGCGCGATTCGGGCATCTCCGGCAGCAACCGCCCGCGCGGTTATGTGCTGATCGAGCACGCCGTGAGCGTGGCCAACGCGCCGATGAACTAAGGCTCGCGGGGAAGAGAAGAAAACGAAGCCATGCGGGGCGGGGGTGCCATTCCCCGCCCCGCCATTCATTTAGAAACTATGACCGTTTTTTGTATCGAAATTCTGGGGGAGAATGCGTTCCACCCGTTCCTGCTGCAATCGGGCTGGAGCGGGAAGGATTACCCGTTCTTTTACAACGCAAAAACAGGCTCGCACATGCGGGCGTACCGGAGCATCGAGGCGTATCGGGCGGAGCGTGTCGATCTGCACAAGTCGGCCAATATCTGGCCGATCCTTGGCAACCTGGTGGATGAAGCCGAGGTGGCAGGCCATGTATTTGTGGATGCCGCTGCCGAAGAGGCCGAGCCGCGTGGCAAACCGCGCCAGCGCAAGGAGGGCAAGCCATGTCGCTAAGCCCTCAGGAGCTGGGGCTGCGGCTGGCGAAGTTCATCGGGGTAACTTCGCTGGATCCGAATGATCCCACCAACATCCCGCCCACGTTTCAGCGCGGGTTGCAGCCGGGGGATGTGGAGGAACTGGCGGCATGCATCAATGCCGCGCTTCAGGAGGTATGGGATCTCATGCCGACGGCGCTTCGCTTTGCCCGCTATGGAGTCGGGGTGCCGGGGCCCACGCCCGTTACACTAGAGCTGACGAACGGGAGCCCCACGATCGCCACGTTTACCGGCCACGCGGCTTGGATGAACGGGTGCACCGTGGAGGTTGGCGGCGAGCGCAACACCGTGCTGGATGCCACAACGCTCTTGCTACCATACAGCGGCACTTCGGGTAGTGGCATCCCGGCGACGGTGTTGGGCGATGCGGTGGCGCCCCCTGCGGGCGTTGTCTCCGTGGTGGAGCCACTGATGGTGGGCGAGCAGCGGGTGGCCGTGCTCGATACGCAGGCGGCGTTTGAGGCGGTGCGCACGCGAGACCCCGGGCGACGTGGGGTGCCCGAGGTGGCGTGGGTGGAGACGCGCTCAGACCCGGCGGTGCCGTTGCAGGTGGCGCGCATCTGCCTTTACCCGATGCCGGAGCGCCCGATGCGGCTGCTCTACGGGGCGCGGCTCAATGTGCCGTCGGTAAGCGCGGCCGACTTGCAGAGCACCGTGCCGGTTCCGGCCTTCCCGATCCCGCACGGGTGGGATGAGGCGGTGCTTTTGCCGTTGGCGACGAGCCGCCTCTCCATCCACCCCGATTTCCTGATCACCTCCACGCAAAAGACGGAGCTGCCCCGGCAGATTGCCGCCGCACGGCGGATCGTAGAGGGCGCGCGCCCTGCCCGTAGCGGGGGCACTCTCATCCCGATCTTTCGGTAGTGTGGATCTGCTCCGGGAAGTTCTGCGTGATCTTAAGCGTAGGGCTTCCCGGATGCGGGGTGCTTGCAGAGGGGAGAAGGGCGGACTGGAGCGGGTGATGAGATTCGAACTCACGACGTCTTCCTTGGCAAGGAAGTGCTCTACCACTGAGCTACACCCGCTTTTTAGTCCGGCACTTTCTTTGGCATTTCCCGCGGGGGGAAGTGCTGGAGGGGCGGGGCTGGTGCCGCCCGATCTCCTTTTTTTGCTCTCCGTGGTGGGAGAGGCGAGTGCGGAAGTTAGGGGGTTCGCCCGTGGCTTGCAAGCGTTTTTCTTTCGAAATTTTTAAGTTCGCCGTTTCGGGGGTGACTTTCGGGGGCGCGGATGCTCTATTTCACCGCTCCATGAACCGTCTCACGCCGATCCTAGAGCAGAAACAGCGCGAAGTTGCCCGCATCCTCCCCCGGTTGGAGCATCTCCGCGCGGCCGCCCTGCTACGCAATGACTACCGTGGCTTTGCTGCTGCGTTGGATCGCGGCCCCGATGCGCTGGGGTTGATCGCCGAGGTCAAGCGCGCCTCGCCCTCTGCGGGGGCGATTGTGGAGTCGTTTGACCCCGTGGCCATCGCACAGGCGTACGAGGCAGCCGGGGCACATGCCATCTCGGTGTTGACGGACGAACAATTCTTCCAAGGCAGCCTGGCTTATATGACGCAGGTGCGCAACGCCGTGGCGCTGCCGGTGCTGCGCAAAGATTTCATCGTTCACGAAGTGCAGATCTACGAGGCCGCTGTGGCGGGGGCTGATGCGGTGCTCCTCATTGTCGCTGCGCTGGAGCAGCCGGAGCTGGAGGCGTTTTACCAAACGGCCACCACGCTCGGCCTCGATGTGCTGGTGGAAGTACACACCCGCGAGGAGCTTGACCGCGCGTTGGATTGCGGGGCCACGCTCATCGGCATCAATAACCGCAACCTCACGACGTTTGAGGTGGATCTCGCAACCACCGAAGCGCTCGCTGCCGAGACGCCGGAGGAGGGCATCCAGCTTGTGAGCGAGAGCGGGTTGAAGACCAACGCCGATGCGCGGCGCGTCTTTGCCGCCGGGGCCAATGCGATCTTGGTGGGCGAGTCGCTCATGCGCACGGGGGATGTGGCCGCGCAGGCGGCGGCGCTGCTCGATGTTTCGGAATAACGTTGCGCAACCGGGTTGCGGGCCGCTTTGATGGCGCGATGAACCGCTTGGTATCTTCGTTTTTATTGGGGGTGTGCCTATTGGGTGCGCCGGTTATCGCGCCGGCCCGCGAGGCGCAGAAGGAGGCCCCCAAAGGGTATGGCTCGGGCATCAAAGTCGAGCTGCTGGCGCTTACGAACAAGACAGCCAATGGCGACCCGATTGTCTACCCCAAGACGGAGAACCCGGAGGTGCGTATCCTCAAAGTCACCATCCCCCCCGGGCACTCTACCGGGTGGCATACCCACCCGATGCCCGCTTACGGCTACCTACTCGCGGGGGAGCTGACGGTGGAGCTGCCCGACGGGAGCAAAAACACCATCAAAACCGGGCAGGCGGTGGTGGAGGTGGTCAACGTTCTCCACGAAGGCACGAATACGGGGAGCGAACCGGCAGTGGTGCTGATGGTCATCACGACCGAGAAAGACAAGCCCGCCACCATCGCCGGAGAGAAACCGGCAACGGCGACGAAGCCGTAGTTGCTTTAAGCCCGACCCCGCTTTTCCAGAAAGCGTTGGTGGCGCTCTTCGCCAAGCCAGAACGGCTTGCCGAGGGAGATTTCGGTGACGATCGGCGCGGCAAACCGGGGCTGCGCCGCTTCGCGCGAGGCTTCGGCCTCGGCCTGTTGTGCTTCGTTCAGCGGGAAGATCGCCGAGCGGTACTGCGAGCCGATGTCCGGCCCTTGGCGGTTTTTAGTCGTCGGGTCGTGCAGATCCCAGAATTTATCGACGAGTTGGCGGTAAGAGAGCTCGGCGGGGTCAAACGTCACCTCCACCGACTCGGCGTGGCCCGTGGCCGCCGTGCAGACCGACTCGTAGGTCGGCTTCTCCATCTTGCCCCCCGTGTAGCCGACGACGACATCCTTTACCCCGGGGATTTTGCGAAAGGCAACTTCCACTCCCCAGAAACAACCAGCAGCAAAAACAGCTTTTTCCATACAGCCGCCAAGCTTATACCATCGCTCATCAATAGAGAGACTTTTCAGCGGGTTCTTTTTGAGCGAGGGGGGTTGGCGGCCGGGGTTGCTATCAAAAATAGCGCCTCAGTCCTTCGCCTTGCCTGCTATTACATGGTGAGATGATTTGCCGGTTCGGTGCGAGAGTCGGAAATTGTAGGGCGTCTCTGTGAGACGCCATGGGGTTGGACTGCCGTCTCACAGAGACGGCCTACAATCCACGTTTCCGGCATCCGGGCGGGTCACGAAAACGCTGGCCAAAAGCCAGTGCGGCTTTTCTGAAGGTTCTCTCCTTCAGAGAGAGGGGATTACTTGGGCGGTGCGGGTGCTTCCAGATAGACCGTTTCCCACGGCCCCTGGCCATGGATTTGCAGCTCCGTCTCCTCCGCAAACCAGGAGAAGTGCGCTTGCCCTGCCGGAACAAGGGAGTAGCCGCCGGGCTCTACCGCTGTAGTGCGCGCGCGGTCAAACACGTCGCCAAGGCCGATGTTGAGCTTACCGGAGAGGACCGTGGCATGCTCATCTGCCGGGTGCCGGTGGGGGGGGATGCTGGAGCGCGCCGGGAAGCGCACGCGCACGATAAAGGGGCCTGCCTCGGCCGGGTCGCCCGCCAGCACTGCCCACTCCACCCCTTTGGGGAGCGGCTCCGGGGCGGGCTTCCAGACGATCTCGCCGGGTTGGAAGATAACCGGCTTTTCTGCTGTTGCCCCCGGGGCTTGCTTGAGCTCCACGTGGAGGATGCGCACCGGCTCGAGGCCGAGGTTTTCAATGGCGTGCGTTTGCGCAGGCTGCCAGAGCGTGGTGCCTAGCGGGGCCTCCACGTTGCGCGGCTCATTTGTGCTGGAGGTGATGCGGAGCTGCGCATCGCTGAGAAGGTGGACAACGAAGTCCGGGTGCGAGTGGGGCGGGGTAGCCTCGCCGGTGCCGAGCTGCGTTTCAAACACCCGCACGCGGTGGTTTTCCAGAAGGAGGCGGTTCTGCCCGGGGGAAAGGAGGAGCGGGTCGTGCGGCGCGTCTTGGGCGGGGAGCGGGGTAGCCGCCGCCAGCAGCACGGTGCAAAGTAGGAGCAGGCGCATGGAAGAGGAGGGTGGAGGCAAGGGCGCGGTGGGGTCAAGCCTCTCTGGCACCTTCCGGGCGGAGGGGGCGGAAAGTTTCTCATTTTTCGGCATTGACGATGGTGCTTGGGTGTAATACACCAGTGATGTTGTTAATACGCCTTCGGGTTTTGGAAACGGCGGTTTTCAACATCACAACCAAGGAAAGGTTTATCTATGCACGAAGTCACATTGCGCGGGCCGAACTACTCGTTTGAGTGTTACGGCGTACACGAAGCCAAACGGCTGGGGCTGGTCGATTCATGGGAGAAGGAGGGGACTCATGCCCCCGTCTCCACGGTGTTCGAGCAGGGCGAGGGGAAGCTGCTCGCCGATTGGGTGGCCCACCTCCCCGATGCCGTTCTGGTGGCCACGGGGCGCTACCAGATCACCGTTTACCGGCCCAAGAGCCGCCTCATCCTCCTGCCGGAAGATGAGCTTCCCCCCGAGGCCGATGGAGAGGAGGCGGCCTGATGCACCGCGACTCCGCCATCGCCACGAGCACCGAGTTTGTCTGCGAACGGTGGTCCCATGGTGAAGGGAGTATCGACCTCTACGCCCCGGTGACTCGCGACGCGCAGGGGCACCTCTGGCTCCACCCCACTTGCGCGCGGGTGTATGAGTGGGCCATCATCCGCGCGCGGGCCACGCGCATCTGGCGAGTCTCCGGGTCGTTCTGGAACCCGCGTGGCTTCACCCTTATCCACGAGCGGGAGGTGCTGCCATGAAGGGGGGCGCCGAAGCCTTGGCCGAGGAGCGCCGGGAACAGCAACGGCAGGTCTGCGCCCAGTTGCTCAAGAAATGGGTGCCGCTGGCGGCCTCCGAGGCGCTGGAGCTTGCAGACGTGGACCGCAAGGGCGCGCCGATCGAGGGGGATGCGTTTGAGGCGGGCCTCAAAGCCGGGGCATTTGTGGTAAAGCTGCTGGAGCGTCTCGCGCGGCTCGATGGGCTCGACGCCGCAGAGAAGAAGGAGCTCACCGTGGGCCGCTCGGTGGACCCCGTGGAGCTGGCACGCCGGGTGCGCGTGGCTTCGCCGCTGCTTGTGGAGCGGATGGAGGCCGCCCGCAAAGCAGCCCCGCCGGGGGGGTAATACCGCCTCTCATCAAGATCTGGATATTTCAGAGAGGTGGTATCATGCGATTCTGGTAGACAGCCGGGGCGCGGATGGCTCTTCATAGAGGCAGAGCCCCGCGCCCCTTTGCTTTAAAAGGGCGAAGGCTCAACCTTGATGGCAGCTCACTGGAAAAAGCGGGAAACGTTGTTTGCTGAGTACGGCGTGGAGATCACCCTGCCCGGGGCATGGCAACACCGCCCGGATGGCGATGCCACCCATTGGCACTACCGGAGTGCGGACAAGCGCGAGACGCTCACCATCGCCCGCCAGGAGCAGACCGATTCGGACGATGTGGCGCTGCGGCAAGCTGTGGCGCGGCACCGGCGCGCGGTGGAGCTGGGCTTCAGCCGTACAGGGGTAGAGATCTCGGAGCCCGAGGAGCGCGAGGAAGGAGGCATCGTTTTCTGCGGGGGCAGCGGGGCAGACCATTTCTTCCACGCCCTCGTGCTCTGTATGCAGGAGAGTGTGTGGACGCTCTTTTACGAATCGCACCGGCTCTCGGAGGAGACGGCGCACGAGCACGCCCACGCGATCTGGGCCAGCGTGCGCGAGGGGCGGCGCTTTCGGTAGAGGGGCCTGTTTCGAAGCCTGCTATTGAGGATAGTGGCGCGGAAGCGCCATGGAGGGTCGGCTTGTCTCAGACTCCGTGAAGAGGCTTCGCTATGGATAAGCCGCTGATCGCGGCATGACGGTCCGTGTCGACTGCGGCGTTTGGTGCCGCTGGGCATTGGATATCGAGTTTAAATTTGAAGCTTTAAGGTGCGGTCCAAAGTCCATGTGAAATGTGATCTCTCCCTACGCGGCGGACACGGAGGTCCGCCCTCCGAGGCGCTTCCGCGCCGATGCTTCCATTGGCGAGGGAGCGCATAAGCGGCTGATTACGGCCCGATGGTCCGTGCCGACCCCCCACTAGTGCGCCAGCTCTTCGCCTGGTAGCACGAGGCTTGCCTCCAGCCCGCCGCCGGGGAGGTTGCGTAGCGTCACCTCTCCCCCGTGGCCGCGTAGGATGGAGCGCGCAATCGTCAGCCCCAAGCCCACGCCGCCGGTAGAGGTATTGCGCGAAGTCTCCCCGCGTACAAATGGCGCGAAGAGGTGCTCTTGCTCGCCCTCGGGGATGCCCGGGCCTGCATCGCGCACGGTGATGCACACTTTGCCCCCCTCGCGGTGCAGCGCCACTTGCGCGTGCTGGCCGTAGCGGATCGCGTTTTCCACCACATTGCGCACCGCGCGGCGCAGCGCATCGGCCCGGCACGGGTAGGGGAGCCGGGGCGAAGGCTCGTAGGCCACGGCCCAGCCGAGGTCTGCCAGATCGTCGCAAAGGCTCTGGAGCAGCGCGCTGAGATCGACCACGCGGCCCGGCTCGGCCACCGCCTCGGCTCGGGCAAAGGAGAGGGCGGCTTCTGTCATCGCCTGCATTTCATCCAGCGTGGCGATCAGCTTCTCCCGCGCCTCTTCGTCGGCCACAAACTCGGCGCGCAGGCGTAGCGAAGTGATGGGGGTGCGCAAGTCGTGGCCGATGGCGGCGAGCATCCGCGTGCGGTCTTCCACCAGGCGGTGGAGGCGCGCTTGCATTCGGTTAAAGGCCTCCATGGTGGCGCGGATATCTGCCGGCCCTTCCGGCACGAGCTGCACCGGCTCCTCCCCGTAGCCGAAGCGCTCTGCAGCCCGTGTGAGCTGCCGCAGCGGCCGCGAGAGCCTCCGCGCGATGAAGAGCGCCGCGAGCAGGAAGATCAAAATGGTGAGCGCCAGCGTGACATAGTAGCCCGGCGTGAGCGTGGTGCGCACGAGCCGGTCGGGCTTGGCGTAGACGGTATTGAGCCACTCCCCCTCGGCCAGCTCCATGGCGAAGCCGAAGCCGTTCCACTCCGGCAGCTCCAGCAGGCGCACCGGGTGCTGCGGGAGCCACGCGCTTTCGGGGATCTGTTGCCACTGCGCGGCGGGGGGGGTACGCAAGGTGCGTTCTTCGCTAAAAAGGCTCTCGGTAAGCGCCGTGCGCCGCGCGCCGGGCACCGGGCGCAGCAGGTGGGCGCGCGCGGCATCTGCCCAGCCGGGCCCGGGCGGGCCGGGGGTGAGCCAGTAGCGGGTGAGGGGGGTCTCCACCGTGGCCAGCACGGCGGCGCGCTCGGCCTCGGGTGTCGCCTCCGCCACGCGGAAGGCCGAGACGGCGCGGCCGAGGCACTCCTCCTGCACCGCGTGGCGCACGGTGCGCAACCGCTCGACGCGGTAGACCAGCAGCGAGACGCCTTGCGAAAGCGCCACCGCCAGGAGGATGAGCACGATGAGCCGCGCCCCGAGCGTTTGCGGAAGCCACCTCATCGTTATGGCTCGGCGCGGACCTCCGCCGCAAATTGGTAGCCATCTCCCCAACACGTTTTGATGAGCGCGGGCTGCGCCGGGTCGCGCTCGATCTTGCGGCGCAAGCGGCTTACGAGGTTATCAACCGAGCGGTCCCACGCCTCCGCCGTGCGCCCGGAGGTCAGCTCCAGCAGGCGGTCGCGCGAGAGGGTGGCTCCCGGGTGGGCGAGAAAGACGGCCAGCAACCGCGCCTCTGCCGAAGAGAGCGGCGTGGCCACGCCATCTGCCCCGGTGACTTCGCGGTGCCGCGCATCGAAGACCCGCCCGGCAAAGGCCCAGCGGTGCGCGGCGCGCTCCTCCACCGGCCGCAACGGTGCGCGCCGCAACACGGCTTTGATGCGGGCCAGCAGCTCTCGGGGGTTAAACGGCTTGGTCACATAGTCGTCGCCCCCCAGCTCCAGCCCGGCGATGCGGTCGGCATCTTCGGCCACGGCGGTGAGGAAGATGACAGGGCGCGAGGCCGTCGCCGAGTCGGCTTTGAGGGCGCGGCAAAACGCGAGCCCATCTTCCCCGGGCATGAGGATATCCAACACCAGCAGATCCCACGGCTGCGCGGCGAGGCGTGCGCGGAAGTCTGCCGGGCTGGCGGCGGCGCTCACGCGGTAGCCGTGTTCGCCAAGGTAGCGAACCAGCAGCTCGCGGATCTCCGCGTGGTCATCAACCACCACGATATGGGAAGGCTCGGACACGATGGAGAGGGAAGATACCAGAGCCGCGCCCTCTGCCCATGGGGAATTTTGTAACCGTTTGTCGGCCTTGCTGAGACACTTTCTTACAATTTTAGCCGTTGCCTGGGGCCCGGTTTAAGGGAAGAAGAGGGTTGCCGCCATGCTCATCGTCCTATTTGCCCTGCGCTACAAATACACCATCGGGGTGCTAGCCATCCTGATCCTCCTCTTTGGCGTGATGAGCGGCTCGCGCATGTCCACCGACATTCTCCCCCGCGTGGAGGCTCCGCAGATGACGTTGGTGTGGACGTATAACGGCCTCAACGCCGCCGAGATGGCCTCGAAGATCACCTCCTTCTCCGAGATTGTCATTCTCAACAATGTGGACGACCTCGCCGAAGTCCGCTCCGAAACGTCCAACGGCATCGGCCTCGTGAAGATCACCTTCCAGCCGTATGTGGATATCAACACCGCGCTCGCGCAGGCCACCGGCGTTTCGCAGACGATCCTGCGCCGCATGCCGCCAGGTACCGTGCCGCCGCTCATCGTCCGCACCAGCCCCTCCAGCGTGCCGATTGTGCAGCTCGTCCTCTCTTCGGATACGATGAGCAACGGCCAGCTCTTCGACTACGCGCGGCTCCAGCTCCGCGCTTCGCTCCAGAGCATCCCCGGCATGCGCATCTCCCTCCCATACGGCGGCGCGGCGCGGCAGGTGATGGTCGATCTCGACCCCGCCGCCCTGCACGCCTTCGGCATCTCGGCCACGGAGGTGAGCGCGGCGATCTCGCGGCAAAACCTCACGCTCCCCTCCGGCTCCCTGCGCGAGGAGGGGCGGGAGCTGCCGATCAGCCTCAACGCCAGCCCGGAAACGGTGCAGGCATTCCTCGATCTTCCGCTGCGCAATGTCGAGGGGCGCATGATCCTGCTGCGCGATGTGGCCAATGTCCGCGATGGCGAGGCGATCTCCACCAACATCGCGCGGCTCAATGGGCAGAGCGCCGTCATGGTCTCCATCCTCAAGCTCGGGAGCGCCTCCACCATCGGCATTATCGACGGCATCCTCGAGCGCCTGCCCGAGCTGCGCGCCGCCGCGCCTCCGGGGATGACGATCGAGCCGATCTTCGACCAATCGGTCTTCGTCCGCGCCGCCGTGAACGCCGTGGAGCACGAGATTCTGCTTGTTGGCGGGCTGGTTGCGGCGGTGGTCTTGTTCTTTCTCGGGTCGTGGCGTTCCACCGTCATCGTGCTCACCTCCATCCCCCTGGCCTTGCTTTGCTCGGTGGGCGGGCTTTACCTCGCTGGGGCCACCTTCAACCTCATGACGCTGGGTGGCCTCGCGCTCGCCATCGGCATCCTCGTGGATAATGCGCTCGTGGAGATCGAGAACATCAAACGCCACATCGCGCTCGGCAAGAGCGTGCGCCAGGCCATTGTGGATGGCGCGCAGGAAGTGGCGTTTCCGGAGTTTGTCTCCACGCTCTCGATCTGCATCGTCTTTCTGCCGATCTTCCTGCTCACCGGCACGGCGGCAGATGTCTTCCGCCCGCTAGCCATGGCCGTCATCTTCGCCATGCTTGCCAGCTACCTGCTCGCGCGCACACTGGTGCCGACGCTCGCCTCGCTCATCCTCCCCGCAGAGCTGCGGTTGGAGACGGCGCGGGCCGAGGGGCGGCGCGGCTTCTCGCCGCTCTGGCGGGCGCACCATGTCATGGAGGGCGGGCTCGACCGCCTTGGCCGCTTCCAGCAAAACCTCCTCGAGTGGCTGCTGCCGCGCAAAGCGCTGATCGGCCTGCCGGTGCTCGGCGCGCTCCTGCTCGGCGGCGTGGGTGCCTGGATGAATGGGCAGGAGTTTTTTCCGCGTACCGACGCGGGGTTGATCCGCCTCTTCGTGCGCATCCCCAGCGGCATCCGTGTGGAAGAGACGGCGCGGGTAATGGCTGATATTCAGCGCGAAGTGCTCGCGCTCATCCCACCCTCGGAGTTGCAGTTTGTGGTGGAAAACGTCGGCGTGCCGAGCGCGGTAAACCAAGCCTGGGTGGAGACGACCGCCATCAGCCCCTCGGATGGCGAGATCCTCGTGCAGCTCCATGGCGAGCACGCGCCGAGTGAGGAGTACGTGGCCCGTATCCGCGCCATGCTGCGCGAGAAATTCCCGCAAGTCGCCTTCTTCTTCCGCCCGGCAGATGCCACCAGCCAAACGCTCGCCTCCGGAGCGCCGACGACGTTTGAGATCCGCTTCATCGGCCGCGACATCCCCGGCAACCTTGCCCTCGCCCGCAAAGTGGCCAAGGGGCTTTCAGAAATGCGCGGCGTGGTGGATGTCACACAGCGCGAAGTGCTCGACCAGCCCGGCTACAACCTCCGCATCGACCGCGCGCGGGCCGCCACCTTCGGTATCACACAGCAGGATGCAGCCAACGCCATCCTTGCTGCGCTTGGCAGCGGCGGCACCGTGGCTCCCAACTTCTGGTCCGACCCCACCACCGGTACCTCTTACGATGTGCAAGTGCTCGCGCCCCCGGTGGCGTTGGAGTCGGTGGAGGACCTGCTCAACCTCACCGTGCGCCCTTCCTCCGGCGGGGGCGAGCCGGTGCCGCTGCGTGCCTTCGCGCTGGCGGTGGAACGGCGAACCCCGGCCAGCGTTTCCCGCACGATGTTGCAGCCCACCTTCACCGTGGTGGCGAATACGGCGGGGCGCGATCTAGGCAGTGTCACCCGCGAGCTGGAGAAGCTGCTTGATGCGACGCGCGCCGAGCTGAAACCGGGTAACCGCATTGAGCTGACCGGGCAGGCCGCATTGATGAAGAGCTCCTACCGCGAGCTGATCGGCGGGCTTGGGCTTGCGGCGGTGCTCGTGTTTTTGGTGATGGTGGTCAATTTCCAATCGTGGTCGTTGCCGTTGGTGGCGATCAGCGGGCTCCCGGTGGCGGTCTCGGGGGCGCTCTTTGCGCTTTGGGTTGCGGCCACGCCGCTGAGTGTCCCGGCGTTGATGGGGATCATCATGGTGGTCGGCGTCTCCACGGCCAATAGTGTGCTGGTTTGCAGCTTCGCTCGTGATCGCATGGAGCAGGGGGCCTCCGCCGCCACTGCCGCTGTGGAGGCCGCCACCACGCGCTTGCGCCCGGTGTTGATGACGGCTTTGGCGATGATCCTTGGCGTTATCCCCATGGCGCTTGGGCAGGCCGAGGGGGGCGAGCAGAATGCGCCGCTGGGTCGTGCCGTTGTGGGCGGGCTCCTCTTTGGGACATGGGCCTCGCTCTTCCTTGTGCCGCTTGTCTTTGCCGCTGTGCGCCGCCGCTTTGCGAAACCCGCCGAGGCGGCTGTCGCTGCCGAACCGCTCCTTCAACCATGAAACGCCTCCTTCTCCCACTCCTGCTTTTCCCTACGCTCGCGCTCGCCCAGCCTGCGCCACGAGAGGTCAAAGTCGTGCAGCCAGCACCTGCCACCGAGGCGCAGCGCTTCTCCCTGCCTGGGCGCACGGAGCCTTGGGAAGCGGCCCAGCTGGCCACGCGCGCTACCGGCGTTATCCGCGAGCGCCGGTTCGATATTGGCGATGCGGTGAAGGAAGGCGAAGTCATGGCGTTGGTGGACGCCCCGGAGATCGACCACGCGGTGGAAGCCGCACGCGCCGCGCTGGAGCAGGCACTCGCCAAGGCGCGCAATGCCCGGCAGCTTGCCGAGCGCGCCGCCCGCCTGCATGGGGAGCGCGCCGTCTCGCGCGAAGAGTACGAGAGCCGCAGCGCCGGGGCCGAGGAGTTTGATGCCGGGGTGCGCCAGGCCCGTGCCGACCTTGCGCGGCTGGAGGCCCAGCAAGGCTTCGCCACGGTAAAGGCCCCGTTTGCCGGAGTGGTGGCCGCGCGGAATTTTGACCGCGGCGACCACGTGCGGGGCGATGCCGGGCAGACCTGGCTTTACCAAGTCGTCAGCCTCGACCCGCTGCGCTTCTCCATCCACGCCAGCCCCGATGTGGCGCTCCAGCTCTCACCCGAGAGCGAAGCGCAGATCGCCTTTCGCGAGTTCCCCGGGCGCGCATTCTCCGCAAAGGTGGCGCGCTCCAGCCGCGTCTTCGACACCGCCTCGGGCACCATGCGCGTGGAGCTGCTGGTGGAAAACGCGCAGGGCGAGCTGCCCGCCGGGCTCACCGGCACGGCCACCTTCAAGCTCCCGCCGCGCAAGGAGACTTACCTCATTCCCACCAACGCGCTCCTCATCCGCGAGGGCAAGCCGCAGGTGGCAATTGTGGAGGAGGGGAAGGTGGCCTTCCTCGAAGTCCTGCCCGGGCGCAACCTCGGCGCGCGGGTGGAGGTAAGCTCCCCGCGCTTGGGCACGGAGAGCCATGTGATCATCAACCCCAACGCGATGCTCCGCGCGGGAGATGCCGTTACGACCGCGCCACGGGAAGGGTGACGGGGCGGTGCTCCGCATCCGAGCGGATACACGCATCAAGCACCTGCTGCACCTCCGCGCCGCGCGCAAAGTCCGGCTGCTCCGGCTTGCCGGTGCGGATCGCGCGGAAGAAGCGGGCGAAGTTATCCGGCGTGGGGGGCACCTCGACGTCGCGCCATTGGCTGTGGTCAAGATCGCGCCCGGCGCAGATCCGGTAGGCGGTGGTGGAGCGTTCCGAGTCGATCTCCACGGTGCCGTGAGTGCCTGCGATTTTGAGAAAGAGCCGGTTGGTGTGGCCGCCACACCAACGCGTGGTGTGGATGGTGCCGAGTGCTCCGTTGCGAAACTCGACGTTGAGCACCGCCGAGTCGTTGGCGTCGAGCACGTACTCGCCGATGCGGTTGCCCGGCGCTTTGGGGAAGGCGCGTAGCTGCGCGTAGACGGAGCGGAGGGGCCCGGCGGGGTAGGTGGCAAAGTCCACAATATGCACCCCGACATCGCCCAACACCCCTTTGCTGCCGTGGCCGGAGGAAAGACGCCAGAGCCAGCGTGGCTCGGTGCGCCAGTTGCCCCAGATTTTGCTGGGGAGCCACGCTTGCAGATAGCTGGCCTCCACGTGGCGCACTTCACCAATGCCCCCTTTATGGACGAGCTTGGCGACCCCTTGTAGTGCCGACCAGTTTCGGTACGAGAGGTTGACCATGGCCACCTTGTCCGCCTTGCGAGCGGCTGCCACCATGCGACGGGCGTCTGCATGGCAAAGCGCGAGCGGCTTCTCACAAAGGACGTGTTTGCCCGCCCGCAGCGCGGCGATGGAGAGCGCCGCGTGGGAAGCATCCGGCGTGGAGATCAGGAGGGCATCGCAAGGCACCTGCCGCAGCATCTCAGGCATGGAGCCAAAGGCGGCGGGGATGCCGTGTTGCCCGGCAAAGGCTTCTGCCTGAGAGGGGGTGATATCCACCGCGGCCACCAGTTGGCACGCAGGCATGGTTTTGAGGATGTTGGCATGGACTTCGGCAATACTGCCGGTGCCGACAATGGCGAGGCGAATGGGGCGTTTCATCAGGAAAGCGGCTCGAGGGGCTCCGGGTTGGTGCAGGTATCGACAACGCGTGTGGTGGGGCGAGCCCACGCGACGGCATTGGTAATAATTTTCTGCACTTCGGGCTGGTGGTAGGTCGGGTAAGTCTCGTGGCCCGGGCGGAAGTAGAAGATGCGCCCGGCCCCCCGGCGCCACGTACAGCCGCTGCGGAAGACTTCCCCCCCGCTAAACCAGGAGATGAAGAGCAACTCCTCGGGGTGGGGGATGGTAAAGGGCTCGCCGTACATCTCCTCCTGGGGGATGACAAATGAGTCGCCAATGCCCTGGGCGATCGGGTGCGCGGGCAGGATATTCCAGATCCGCTCCTTGTCGTTGGCCTCCCGCCATTTAAGCGCGCAGTTTTGCCCCAGCAGGGCTTTGAAGATCTTTGCATTGTGCGCGGAGTGCAGGGCGATCAGCCCCATGCCCTCCCAAACGTGGCGTTGCGCGCGAGCGACCACTTCGTCGCTCACTTCGTCATGAGCGCAGTGGCCCCACCAGAGGAGGACGTCTGTCTGCTCCAGCACGGCATCGCTCAGGCCGTGTTCGGGCTCGTCGAGTGTAGCGGTGCGCACTTGCCAGCCCGGCTGCTTGCCAAGGAATGAGGCGAGAGTGCCATGGATGCCTTCGGGGTAGAGTTCGCGAACCTTGGGGTTCTCCTTCTCGTGGCGAAATTCGTTCCAAACCGTAACGTGGAGTGGCGCATTCATACGGCCAAACCTTACGCCCTGCCGTGTGGCTCAGGCAATGGAAAGAGATGGCAATCCTCCGTTGATTATCCTAAAAATCTGACATGATCGCTGGGATGATCCGTGATTTTGAGGGCGCCCTAGCCCGGCTGGAGGCGGGCCGCCTTCGCGTACGGCAGCCGCCGCTCAAAGGGTTGTACCGGATGCGCGCGGGGCATTTCTTCCACCCGACGCCGGAGTTCTTTCTGCAAACCGGTGGAGGGACGGATTTTCGGTGCCCGGGGCAGGATTTTCGTTTGCAGGTGAATGAAGTCTGCGTGATGCCCTCTGGTGTGCCGCATTCGGAGACGCCGGTGGATCTGCGTACGCCGTATGAGATCCTCGTCTGCATGCATACGCGGGGTGGGTTTATCATCCAACGGGCGCGCACGACTCCGCAGCGCGTCATCCGCGCCGTGGAGGTGGAGCATCTGGCCAGCCCGCGTGGGCAGCGGGCCTTCCGCTACCTTGAGGAGCTGGCCGAGCCCGCTCCGGAGCGGCATACACGGCGGTTTCGTGCGGGGTTGCTGGAGCTGTTTCTTTTGACCCTGCTGGGAGAGCTGCACCGGCCCTCGGCGGGGAAGGCAAGCCGCTCGCCGCGCGTGGCCGAGGCCGAGAAGCTGGCGCTAATGGAGCTGAGCAACCCGGATCTTTCCGTGGCACAGCTCGCGGTGGCGCTCGGTTGCTCGGCAGACTACCTCTCCCGCCGCTTCCACGAAGAGCGGGGGGTGACACTGGTGCAATGGATCACCCGCGAGCGGGTGGCCATGGCGCGCGAGCAGCTGGCCGACTTGCGGCGCACGGTGGCCGAAGTCGGCTGGGCGTGCGGGTTTGCCTCGCCCTCGTACTTTATCCGCGTCTTCCGCGAGCAGACGGGCCTCACGCCCAATGCCTGGCGTGAGGGGCGCTAGAGACACATAGAGGCTACTTCCGCGCGCGCTCCAAGGCCTCGGTGACAATCCCTTGCGTGAGCAGCTCGGGCAGTACCTCGGGCTCGCCACCCCCTGCCGGGTAGACGGCGTAGACGGGCACCCCCGCGCGCCCAAGTTGGCGGAGCGCTGCGGTGATGGCGGGGTCCCCCCGCGTCCAGTCGGCCTTGAGCTTTACGAACCCGGTGAGCGCCTTCTCCACCGGTGGGGTGTGGAGGACGAAGCGCTCGTTGACCTTGCAGTTAAAGCACCAGTCTGCCGTGAAATCGACAAACACCGGCTTGCCTTCGCGGCGCAGCTCGGCGATGCGCGTGGGGCTCCAGCTCTCCCACTGCTCGAGCGGTTTGCCAAGCTGTTGCCCGGCGTAGATGACGCCTACCATGGCGACGATGGCGAGAAGCTTTGCGAGCCAGCCGGAGCCGGGAGTCACCCAAGTGCCAAAGATCCAGCACGCCGCACCAATGCCCAGGAGCAGCCATGCCGCGCGCATCGGCCCGCCCACGGTGTCGAGCGAGCCGGAGATGCCCACCAGCCAGAGCGCCGTGCCCAGTAGCAGGAACCCCATCGCCTGCTTGAGCCGCACCATCCAAAGCCCCGGCTTGGGGAGAAAGCGCATCCACCCCGGGCGCGCGGTGAGGAGGATGTAGGGGAGCCCCATCCCGGTGGCGATGGCGGCAAACATGGCAAACGTCACCGGCGGGGGTTGGGAAAATGCAAACGGCAACGCCGGGCCGAGGAAAGGGGCCGTGCACGGTGTGGCCATGAGCGTGGCAAATGCTCCGTGGAGAAACGCGCCCCCATACCCCTCCTTCTCGGAAAGGGAGACGAGCTTGCCTGTCCCCGGTAGCCAGATCTCAAAGACTCCCAGCAGGTTGAGGGCGAAGACGAAGACGATTACCGTCATCACCAATACAAAAATGGGGTTCTGGAACTGGAAGGCCCAGTTTAAATCCGCCCCGGCCATGCGCGCGCCGACAACGAGCGCCGCCATGCCGAGGAACCACGCAAAGATACCGGCCACAAATGCCAGCCCAAGCCGGAAGACCCGCTCCGGTGCCTGGCCCACTTGTTTGAGAAAACCAAAGATTTTGAGCGCAATGACCGGGAGCACGCACGGCATCAGGTTCAAAATGAAGCCACCGAGGAAGCCGAGCCAGAGGGCAGTGCCCAGCGTCATCCCCCCGGCCGCGCCGGGGAGGGGAGCTGCTGTGGCTGCGGCCTTCTGCCCTTGTTGGATGTACCAGCCGCGTGGGGGCGCCTCGGGGGTTTCGCGGACGACACGGTGGCCATCGGCCCCCGAGGGCTCGGGGGGCGTGGGGTAGGGGATGCGCAGCGTCCTCGGCCCGAGCGCCTCCGGGTGCTTTTGGATGGGGAGGATAGAGTAGTACTCCACCACCGCGCTTTCGGGCAGCCCTTCGATTTTAAGGTACGTCTCCGTATCCTTGGGCTCCCACTTGAGCGCAAAGGGGGGCGCGCCACTTTCGGGGAAGCTCCCGCGCAGCCGCGCAAAGAGGGCGGCATCTGCCTCGCCGCTGGAGGGGAGCGTCAGCTCCAGATCTTCCCCACCGGGTACGCAGCTCTCTTTACAGACCAGCCAACTCGTTTTGGCGCGGATGGCCGCGCCCCCGGCAGCCGCGCCGGGCGGTGGAGTGAGCTTCGCGGTGAGGAGCACCTCCTTTTCATACCCGTAGGTGAGCATGTCGCCCGGTTCGCGATGGATCTCGGGGATCGGCCATTGCAGCGGCCCGGCGCTCCACCCCTCGGGCAGCTCCCACTCCACCGCGATGGGGAGGCCGGAGTCTCCCGGGTTAATCCAGTAGGTATGCCAGCCGGGCGCAATTTTGAGGTAGACGCCCACCTCCACTGCCTCTCCCGGGGTCGTTACCGCCCCGGAAGCGACCAGGCGTGCTTCCACCAGCGTCACCCCACCCACGTTCTGGGCTTGGAGCGGGCCATTACCCCAGACGCCTAGTAGAAACACGAACCAGAAGAGGAAAAAGCGGGCCATGCAGCTCTCTAACACGGGATGCTCCGCACCGCAATCAAAGGGCGCGCTTCTCTCCTTTTGGAGCACGTTGAAATCTCCCTTGCATTAAACTGCGTATAAATACTAACTTTGGGGCATACCCCCGTAACTTAGCGCACCTTCCTTTTTTTCTCCCTCCCTTCAAAGCGGCTGGCTTGCCCTTTGGCGAGGGGGGTACTAGCGTAGTTGTGGCAGCACGTGGGGAACCCCCCGGTGCGCCGTGCAAGACTCGCTGATGCCATTTGACCCCGCTGATGACCACCGGACGCCGACCCTTCTGGTCGTGGACGATGAAACCGAACTGCGCAAGCTTCTCACCCGGGTGTTGGAGGCCGAGCAAATTTGCGTTCACCAAGCCTCGGGCGCGCGTGAAGCGTTGGATTTGCTGAAGAAAAGCGTCTCCCAGCCAGAGAGCGGCATCCCGCCGTTTGACCTCGCGTTGCTCGACGTCGCCCTTCCCGATATGAACGGGATGACGCTCTTTGCCAAAATGCAGCAAGACGAGCGGCTGCGGCAGATCCCGGTCATCTTCCTCACCGGCGATGCCGAGTACCACCAGAAGGCCCGCGCCTTTGAAGCGGGCGCGGTAGACTATATTACCAAGCCGTTTCAGCGAAAAGACCTCGTTCTTCGCATCCGCGCCCACGTGCGCGACAAATGGCAGCGCGACCGGGAGCAGGAGAAAGCCGTGGGCGACGCCGCCATGGCCCGCCTTTCGCTCAATGAAGCCGAGCAGCGCTTCTCCGCGTTGGTGCGCAACTCCTTCCACCTCGTTTGTGAGCTCGATGAGGGGCTCACCATCCGCTACGCGAGCCCCAACCATGTCGAGATCCTCGCCTACCAGCCCGCGCAGGTAGAGCAGACCTACTGGCCCGACTTTGTGCACCCCAACGAGCAGGAAGACGTCATCCAGTTCCTGCAAGAGATCCTTAGCTCCGGCTCCGAAAAGCGGATGCTCATGCAATTTCGCGATGGCGGGGGGCACTGGCGCTGGTTGGATGTCTGCGGCAGCGTGCTCACCACCGGTTCGGGCGCGCTCCACCTCCTGCTGGTCTCGCGAGACGTCACCCATACTAAAGAGACCGAGCGCTACCTGCAGCATCTCGCACTTCACGATTCGCTCACCGGCCTTTCCAACCGGCAGAACTTTACCGACGAGCTGGAGCGGCTCAATGCCCGCCACCCCGAGGGTGCGCCCTACGCCGTCATGTATGTGGATGTTGATAACTTCAAAATCACCAACGACCAACACGGGCACCTCATTGGCGACCAGGTATTGCGCGCCGTGGGCGAGTTTCTCAAGCGGGCGTTTGGCCCGCAGGCGGAGATTATCTCGCGCTTTGGGGGAGATGAATTTTGCGTCCTCATCCGCGCCAAGAGCATGGAGGAAGCTGAGCGCTCCGGCGAAGAAATGTGCGAAATGGCCCGGCGCAACCCGATCCTCTGCTCTGGCATCCGCCACCGGATCACGCTTTCCGTCGGCATTGCGTTGATGGAAGCCGGCTTGGGGATCGAGGAAGTCCTCTCGCGGGCCAACACCGCCCTCCACGCCGCCAAAGCGGGGGGGAAGAACCGGGTCTGCGTCTACCGCTCCGATAATACCGAGCTGACCCGCATGCGCCGCTCTGCCGAGTGGTTCCAGAAACTGCACGACGGCCTGGAGGAAAACCGCTTTGAAGCGTGGTACCAGCCGCTCGTAGAGTTGAAAACCGGCGAGATCAACCACCATGAGGCGCTCATCCGCCTTCGGGGGGAAGATGGCTACCTGCACGCCCCCGGCTCCTTCATGGGGAGCGCCGAACGCTACGGCATCATGCCCCAGATCGACCGGTATATGATCCACCGTGTCCTCACCGACATGGTGGCTCACCCCTGGCTGCGCGTGGCCGTCAACCTCTCCGGAGCCTCCGTTACGGAGCCGGGCATGGCCGCCTATATCCGCAACGCCTTTGAGGAATTTGGGGTAGACCCCAAGCGGATCATCTTCGAAATCACCGAAACCGTCTTTATGACCAACCTGGCCCAAGCGCGGCACATTGTCGAAGCGCTGCAAGAGCTGGGGTGCCGCTTCGCGCTGGACGACTTTGGCTCCGGCTTCTCCTCGCTCAACTACCTGCGGCACCTGCCGGTCACCATCGTGAAGGTGGATGGAAGCTTCATCCGCGAAGTGCATGCCGACCCGGTGAACCTCACCCTTCTCAAATCCATCAACGAAATTGCCCACCTCCTTGGGAAAGAGACCGTTGCGGAGTGGATCGAAACGGAGGAAACCTACCACTTGCTCAAGGAAATCGGCTTTGACTACGGGCAAGGCTTCTATTCCGGGCGGCCCGCCCTCCTCAAGGACCTCCCGGCCCCCAACGGAGCCCCCTTCCCTGGGTGAGAGGGTGTTTACCGCGAAGCCCCGTTTTCTCTTGGCAAGCCCCAATGACCGTGGCTAGCTTCGGAGCCTTTCATGAAGACCCGCCTTTTGCTCCTCGCGTTCCTGCTTTCCGGCCTCCCTGCCGCGCAGGCTCAGATGGGAGGTTTTGGAGACATCCCCATTGAGATCACCGCCGAAGGCGAGACTCGCTTTCTCGACGGCGTGGCCGTTGCGGAGAACAACGTCGCCATCCACTACGGCGCCACCTCCATTTATGCTGACTACGCCCAGTACAACCCCGAAACGCGGGATGTTCTGCTCGTAGGCAACGTCCGCCTTTACCGGGAAGGGTACGTCTTTACCGGCGAGCGGGCCCTTTACAATTTCGAGAGCAAGCTCCTGCGCACCACCTTCCTACGCGGGGCCTCCTTCCCCTTCTTCTTCCGGGGAGATAGCGTCAACTCCATGCAGGGCAACGCCGTCGAGGCGCAGGGAGCCTCCGTCTCCACGAGCGACTCCTCCAAGCCCGACTACCGCTTCAAAGCTCGCACCGTCCGCATCTACCCGGACAGCCATGTCGTCCTCTCCAACATGCAGTTGGTGATCGGCAACACCCCGGTCTTCTGGTTCCCGTACTTCTATCAATCCCTCAAAACGAACGAAGGGTTCAGCTTCGTTCCCGGGTATGATGGCAACTGGGGTGCCTTCTTGCTCACGCAGTATGGCTTCCCGCTGACGGAGAAGCTGCACGGCCTTTTGCACCTCGACTACCGCTCCAAGCGCGGCGTTGGCATCGGCCTTGATATCAAGGGCAACTACGGCGCGGACAACAAGAGCTGGATGCGCCTTGAAGGGTACTACACCCACGACTCGGGCTCCGACATCAACCGCACCGCGCAGAAGCAGGGCGACATCAGTGCCGAGCGCTACCGGCTCACCTTCCAGACCAAGACCTTCTTCACCGAAGAGATTTACGGCATCGCCAACATCAACAAACTGAGCGACCGCCGCTTCCTTCGCGACTACTACCCCAACGAGTACCGCCTCGACCCACAGCCCGACAACGTCGTCGCGCTCACCAAGGTTTCGGAGAACTGGGCGCTTACCGGCATCGTGCGCATGCACGTCAACAAGTTCTTTGACGCCACCGAGCGCCTCCCTGAAGTCGCGCTGGACATCAAGCGCCAGCCGCTCTTCGGCAGCGGCCTCTTCTACGAGAGCGAAACCTCCGTCGCACGCCTGCGCCGCAGCTTCGGCACCATTGATGACGACCCGACGACGCCGTTTTCCGACTACCAGGCGACGCGGCTCGACTCCTTCCACCAGTTCATCTTCCCGCAGACGCTTGGTGGGTGGCTCTCGCTCGTCCCGCGTATCGGCTTCCGCGGCACTTACTACTCGCGCGGCGCACGCAGCGTTCTCGACGACTTCCTGGCCACCCAGAACTCGGTAGACTACGACCTCAACGAAAACGCCCAGTCGCTCTACCAGGAGGCCACCGGAGGCTCCGTCTTCCGGCCTGTCTTCAACGTCGGCTTCGAGTCGTCCTTCAAATTCTCCAAAGCGTGGGAGGAAGTGCAATCCCGCCGCTGGGGCTTGGATGGGCTGCGTCACATTGTCCAGCCGTACACCAACTTCTCCTACGTCTACTCCGGCAAGAGCCCCGAGCAGATCCTTCAGTTTGACCGGCGCACCCCCTCCACCCAGCTCCCGTCGATCGACTTCCCGCAGTACACCACCATCGACACCATCCCCGACTGGGCCGTCTGGCGCTTTGGCGTTCGCAACCGCCTCCAGACCCGCCGGGATGACCGCACCTTCAACTGGTTCGAGATGGACACCTTCCTGGATGTCAACCTCGACCGCCCCGACTTCCCTGGCACGAATGCGGACCCGGGCACCTTCTCCAACCTCTACAACCGCATCTCGTGGACTCCGCTACCGTGGCTCAACCTCGGCGTAGACTCGCAGATCCCGCTGCTGGATAGCGGCTTTACGCAGATTAACACCTCGCTGCGCTTCATGCCCGCGCGGGATTTCCAATTTACCGTCAGCCACCGGTATTTGGATCACAACCCGTACTTTGCCAACAGCAGCAACATCCGCCTCGGGGCCTACTACCGGATCAACGACAACTGGGGCGTCAGCGTGCGCGAGCAGTTCGAGTTCCAGAACAGCACCCTCGAAATTCAGGAGTATGCCCTGCACCGCGACCTTTCAAGCTGGGTCGCCTCGCTCGGGTTCCAAGTGCGCGACAGTTACAACAGCCGCACGGGAGACAACGTCAAAGACGTGAGCGTCCTGCTCACCTTTACCTTGAAAGACCTCCCCTCCATTTCCCTGCCGCTTTCGTTTGACCCGTCTTCGGGTGCAGGCGATTAGTCCTTTCCTTTTTAACACA
Source organism: Chthoniobacteraceae bacterium (assembly GCA_037189965.1). GTDB lineage: Bacteria > Verrucomicrobiota > Verrucomicrobiia > Chthoniobacterales > Chthoniobacteraceae > DATMFV01. The sequence continues at coordinate 52,767 of JBBCKB010000079.1, forward strand.
CCAACCCCGTTCTCTTACACCCATCATGGATCTTTGCATCATTGGTTCCGGTTATGTCGGCCTTGTCAGCGGCGCCTGTTTCGCCGAAGTGGGCCACCGCGTCGTTTGTGTTGATAACGACCAGCGCAAGGTAGACTCCCTACAGGCAGGCAAAATCCCGATCTACGAGCCAGAGCTTGAGGAGATCGTCCACCGCAACGTCGCGGCCAAGCGCCTCCGCTTTACCAACAGCATCCAGGACGGTGTGGATAACTCGCAAGTGATCTTCATTGCCGTGCCCACCCCGCCGCAGCCCGATGGCAGCGTCGATCTGAGCTACATCGAGAAAGTCGCCCGTGAGATCGCCGGGGTCCTCAAAGAAGGCCAGTACCGCGTCGTGGTCGACAAGAGCACCGTCCCCGTCAAAACCGGTGAGAAGGTGGCTGACACCATCAAACGTTACAACCCCGGGGCTTCTTTTGACGTTATCAGCAACCCCGAGTTCCTCCGCGAAGGGTGTGCCGTGCCGGATCTCATGAACCCGGACCGCATCGTCATCGGTGGTAACAGTGACGAAGCCCTCGCGCTCATGAAGAAGGTGTACGAGCCGTTTAACGCGCCGATCCTCGTCACCGACATCAACTCCGCGGAGTTGATCAAACACGCCGCCAACTCCTTCCTCGCGCTCAAGATTTCCTACATCAACGCCGTCTCCGCCATTTGCGAAGCCAGCGGTGCGGATGTCGAAAAAGTGGCCGACGGCATCGGCATGGACAAGCGCATCGGGCGCAACTTCCTCAACGCGGGCCTTGGCTACGGCGGCTCCTGCTTCCCCAAAGACATCGCCGCGTTTATCGCCATCAGCGAAGACCTGGGCGTGCCGTTCACGCTGCTCAAGGAAGTCCAGCGTATCAATGCCGACCAGAAAGAGCGCTTCATCAAACGCATCCGCGAGTCCCTCTGGGTCTTGCGCGAGAAGCGGATCGCCGTCTGGGGCCTCACCTTCAAGCCGGATACGGATGACGTTCGTTGCTCCGTGCCGATTGACCTTGTGAACGACCTCGTCCGCGAAGGGGCCATCGTCACCGCCTACGACCCGAAGGGGGTTGAGAAGGCCAAGGAGTACAACCTCCTGCCGGGGGTAAACCTCGTCGATTCTCCGCTGGAAGCGGTGGAAGGGGCCGAAGCGCTCATCCTCGCCACCGAGTGGAAGGAGTTTGCCTCCGTCGATCTCGGCGAAGTCAAAAAGCGGATGCACACCCCGCTTATTTTTGACGGGCGCAACTTCTTTGACCCCGCTACCATGGCTGGCCACGGCTTCACTTACCGCGCCATCGGCCGGCCGGTGCTGCCGCCTACCTGCTAGGGGTATTTATTTACAGACCCGCCACCTTATCGGGTGGCGGGTTTTTTTTGCCTCTGGGCGCCCAGCCCCGCGGCGCGCACGGAGGCGCGCCCTCCAAGGTGCTGTCGCGCCTGCTTTACCCTTTGCGTGGTCTGGAGCTTGGGGAGCGTCGCTGGGCTCCGCGTGGGCCCCCGGGGCCACTGGGCCTATTTGCGCTGCGTGGGCCGCCTGCCCTGCGAGGACCGCTTGCACTGCGTGGGCCATCTGGGCCCACTGGCCGCCCTTTTCGTGCGGCGGGGGGCTTGCTGGTGGGGCTTCTCTCAGGCTTCGCGGTCGATTTGGAGTCGGGTTTCGAGCGGGGCTTGCCCGTGGGCTTGGGCCGTGCGGCGGCAGCGACCTTGCCTGCGGCCACCAGCTCGGCGATCTCCTCGCGCGTGAGCACGCGCCATGCGCCGGGGGGGAGATTCTCCAGCCGCACCGGGCCGATGCGCGTGCGCGTGAGCTTCACCACCTCGTAGCCGAGGTGGTGGAACATGAGGCGGATCTGCCGCTTCATCCCTTGCCGCAGCACCACTTTGAGTTTGTTGCGCGCGAGCCGGTGCACGGCTTCCGCCTTGGCCCACCCTTCCTCCAGCGTGATGCCGCGCAGAAGCTTCGCGCTCTGCTCGAAATCGAACGTCTGGTCGAGCACCACCTCGTACTCTTTGTCCACCTTGTAGCGCGGGTGGGTGAGCTTGAGCGAAAGGTCGCCATCGTTGGTGAGAATGAGGAGCCCCTCGCTCTCCTTATCCAACCGGCCGACGTGGAAGACGCGCTGGTGGTTTGGGGGCAGGAGATCAAAAATCGTCCGCCGCCCGTGCGTGTCGGAGGCGGTGCAAAGGTAGCCCGGGGGCTTGTGCAGCACGAGCGTGGAAGAGGCGGCGGCGTGGAGCACCCGGTTGCCGAGCTTGACGACATCTTCCGGGCCTACGCGGGTGGCAAGGTCGGTAACGACCACCCCGTTGAGGGTGACATTGCCCCCCTGGATCAGAGCTTCGCAACTCCGGCGCGAGCCTTCGCCCGCGGCTGCCAAAAATCGGTTCAAACGCATACTTGGGGGAGAAGGTTCCTCCTTCCGGGGCGAATGTCGATTGCGGATTTGACCCCGGGCCGGAAAACGTTACCTTCTGGCCGACTTTTATGGCGAAGCTGGAGATTCCCAGAAAGGCAGTCTACCGCCTCTCGCTCTACCACCGCGCCTTGCAGCGGCTCAGAGCGAACCAGTTGGAGACCGTTTCTTCCGAAGCCCTTGCGCGGGCTGCGGGCGTAAAGCCGACCCAGCTTCGCAAAGACCTCGCCTACTTTGGCCAACTCGGCACGCGCGGGCTGGGCTACAATGTCGAGCTGCTCCACGACAAGCTCACCGAGGTGCTGGGCACCGCGCGGTTGCAGCCCGTGATCCTTGTCGGCGTCGGTTACCTCGGCGCGGCGCTGGTGCGCTACCGGGGGTTCCAGAAAGAGGGGTTTGAGGTGGTGGCAGGCTTCGATGCGCGGCCCGATACCAGCCGCGCCACCGAGTTGGGGCTTGCCGTTTACCCAATGGCGCTGCTGGAGTCGTTCATTGCCGAAAAGCAGGTGAAGATGGCGATTCTCACGGTTCCTTCCAACGTCGCGCAGGAAGTGGCCAACACGCTCGTGGCGGCGGGTATCCAGGCGATCCTGAATTTCGCCCCCACCGTGCTGCAGGTGCCCGACGGTGTGGTCGTCAATAGTGTGGACCTTGCTATCGAGCTGGAGAACCTGAGCTACTTTATCCGATGAAACTGGCCACTCTGGAAGTGCCGCTGCTTAACCTAAGGCGGACGCTGGAGTCTGGCCAAGTCTTCCACTGGGTGCCGGTGGGGGAGGGGTTTGAAGGCGTTATCGGTCGGCGGCTCATCTACCTTGAGCAGGCGGGGAACTGCCTGCGGCTGACCCCTGGCACGGAGGCACTGGTAACGCGCTATCTTGCTCTCGACCACCCGTTGGAGGAGGTGTACGCCACCTTCCCGCGAGATGAAACATTGGATGCCGCGCTGGCCTATTGCCGGGGGGTGCGCATCATTCGCCAGCCGCTATGGGAGTGTGTGGCCACGTTCATTACTTCGGCGATGAAGCAGGTCAAACACATCGCCGCCATTTCGCATACCTTGCGCCGTCGCTATGGCAAGCCGGTGGCGCGGGGCTACCACGCCTACCCGGAGCCGGAAGCGCTCGCGCGGCTGGATGAAGCGGCGCTGCGCGATTGCGCGCTTGGCTTCCGCGCGGCAAAGCTGCTGGGGGCTGCCCGTGCGGTGGCGGAGGGGGAGGTCGATCTGGAGGCGATCTGCAACCTGCCTGATGCGGAGGCCGAGGCCGAGCTTTGCCGCCTGCCCGGTGTGGGGCCCAAGGTGGCGCACTGTGTCCTCCTTTTTGCCTACGAGCGGGTACGCGCCTTCCCGGTGGATGTCTGGATCGCCCGGGTGCTACGGGAGCGTTATCTTGCCCGGCGGCGCAAGGTGACACCGGCAAAAATGGCGGAGTTTGCGGCCAGCTACTTTGGCCCTTATGGCGGCTACGCGCAGCAATACCTCTTCCACCACGCGCGCTCTACACCCACCCGGCGGCAATCAGCACGCCGGGGATGAGGAAGAGCCCATCCACTACGATCGGCCCCGCATAAGGCCGCGCCAGAAACCGGGGGAAACAGGCCACCCCGCAGAGCGCTCCGCCCGTGGCAGCAAGGCCCCAGCGGCCATGGGCCGCCGCCAGCGCCACCCCGCAGAGGGCAAGCCCCGTGGCGATATGGCAGGTGGCGCGCGCACCGAGCCGGGCGGGGAGACTTGGTACAGAGCGGGCGCGGTCTGCCGTGGCATCTTTAAGGTCGCAAAGCAGGCACGCCGCCGCCATGAGCAGGAAGAGGGCGGGGGCGATATCGAGGCTCCAGAAGGCCCAGGCCAACCGCTCGCCCCCGGCTAGCGGCAGCGCCATGGCGGCCCAAGTCCATACAAGGGCCACAGCTATCGTTTTGGCCAGCGGCAGCCGTTTGAGGCGCGGGTAGGCAAGTGCGATGCCCCCACAGCAAAGCGCGACCGCCAGCAACCGGCCGGGGGCGTGCCAGGCTGCCACAGCTCCCATGGCGACGCAGATGGCGGCCCCTGCGGCGAGCAGGGTGGGGGGCACGCAGGAGCGAGGGGCGGGGTCGAGCAGGCGGTCAATCTGGTACGCTGCGCCGATACCCGCGAGCAGGAGGAGCAACCCCGGAGCGGAGAGGGGCAACCCGGAGCTTCGGGCCGCGAGAAGGGCCAGCGACCACCCGACAGCCACCGGCAGCCAGAAGTGAACCAGTGCCACGGGGAGTTGCCAGCGAGGGCTTGTGCCCGGGCTCACTGCCGGGCCCTCTGGCGCGGTTTGGCTTTGGCGGGAGGCGGGGGCGGCGTGGCTACTGCGGGTGCCGCGGCCGGGCGCATGGCGGCTTGGTAGCGGGCCGCCTCTTCGTTAAAGGCGCGGATCGCCTCCGGCTCGCCCCATTGCAAGGTTTCCCGCCATTCGGCGAGGCTATTGTACCACTGGTGGATATTATTGCGGGAGGAGACGGCGGTGCGCTGGAAGGTCTCGGTCTCCGCGCGGTCTCCCTCAAGGGTGATAAGCCGCGCCTGCTCGACGTAGAGGATCTCGCAGGAGCCGTTGCCCGTATCATCCCGGCGCAGGGAGGAGCGCCAGCGGGTGTTTTCCTTGCGGGCTTCTACGAGCGCGCCCCGAAAGTCGATGAGCGCACCTTCCTTCACCTTGCTCAGAAAGGCGCCGACCTCCTTGTTTGCCGGGATGAGGTGGACATTGGCGCTGCTGCGTTGAATCACGTTCTCCGGCAGGGGCGGCGCTTTCTCCCACTCGACGAAAAAGAACCGGTTGCCCTGCGAAACGGAGAGCTTCGAGAGGACTGCCGTGTCCGACATCGGGCCCCAGCCCAGCGCCATATCGATCGGCGCGAGGCGGGCATTTTGGTCGCGATAGCGTTTGGTGGAGAGGACGCGCGCGCGGATGCGGTACTGCGCCATTCGTGAAAGGGAGAAGCCATCCCGACTGGGGAAATAGTCGGACTGGCGCGTATACACCTGCTGCACCGGCTCCCCGCGCACCAGTACCCCGGGTGGGTGGTGGATCGGGGTGAGCGCCTGCCAAAGCCAGAAAAGCCCGCCGCACAACAAGGTGAGGAGGATAAGCCGAAAAACGAATCTGGAGACGGCACGTTTCACGAGCTTCCTCTATTTTCGCTTTTTCAATGGTAAAAAGCAACGGGATTCGCGGCTTCCCAAACCGCCTCGTTTCATGGGAGAAAGGACGACTCGCACATGAAACGCTCCACCGTCTTGCTCCTCATCCTCGCCCTGTGGGCCGCCATCTACCTGCCCGGGCTGGGGGAGGCTGAGCTAAAGGGGGAGGAGGGCCGCCGCATCCTCCCCGCGCTGGCGATGTTGGAGAATGGGGACTGGGTGGTGCCCGAAGTCAATGGCCGCCCATACTTTCGCAAGCCTCCGTTGATCAACTGGGTCATCGCCCTTTCGGTGGAGGCAACCGGGCAGGTGAGCGAGTGGTCGGTGCGCCTCCCCTCGGTGCTGGCGACGCTGGCGCTTGCGCTCACCTTGGGGTGGACGGGGAGCCGCTGGCTGGGGAACCGGGGTGGCCTCGTGGCGGCGCTCTTTTTCCTCACCTCCGTCTCGTTTCTGGAGAAGGGGCGGCTGGCGGAGATCGAGGCTGTCTACGTCGCGCAGACGGGCATCGCGCTGGCATGGTTTATGGCCGCTTGGGCGCGACGCGAGAAAGGGTGGCGGCTTTGGTTGGTGCCGGGCATTGCGCTTGGGCTCGGCATCCTTACCAAAGGGCCGGTGCCGCATCTCCTTTTCTTCTATGCCGTGGCCGTGGCGCTGCTTTGGGCCTCGCGCGAGTTGCGCGAGCTTCGCAGTGCCGGGCACTTTGCCGCGTTGGCGGTGATGGCGGGCATCACCCTTGCGTGGTACCTCCCTTATCGGGCAGCGACCGCGCAGATGGATGCCACCGCCGTGATGACGGAGCAACTCGCCGAGCGGTTCATGGGCGTGGGCCTGGAGTGGCGCAACCTGCTGGGGGCGTTTTCCAACGGGTTGCCGTGGATTTTGCTGAGTCTCTTTTGGTGGAATAAACGGGTGCTGCAAGCGCTGGGCGAGCGCGATGAACGGCTCGCCCTCATGGTAAAGGCGCTCCGTTGGCCGATGTTGGTCGGCTTTATCGGGTTAATGCTGATTGTGGGGATGCTGCCGAGGTACACGTTGCCGCTCCTCCCAGCCATGGCGTTGCTGTGGGCGGCGGTGCTCCCCGAAGCGCCTGCATCATGGCTCAAAGGGTGGCATTGGGGAAACCGCGTGCTTGCGATTCTGCTGCTTGGCGTTGCGCTGGCGGCTCCCTTCCTGGCAAAGCCCGCCACACCGGAGTGGGCGGGGCTTGTTGCCGTGGTTTTGGGGTTGGCCGGGGCCGTTTGGTGGATCTGGCGGCGCGGCGGGGGCGAGCCCTCGCGGTTGGCCACCGGCACGGCGCTTTGTGCCGCCGGAGCCATGGGGATCTACGGGTTCGCCCTGCTGCCCCGCATTTCGCTCACAGACGAGCTTGCGCCCGTGGGGCCGAGGGTGCATGCCGTGGTGCCCGAGGGGGTGCTCGTGCATGTGGTAGACCCGGGCTACGAGGCTTCTCTTTTCTACGTTCGGCGGCCTTTGGCCTACGTGCGCAAAGCCAAAGATCTCCCACCCGAAGCTCGCTATGCCCTCCTGCGGCGCAGCGCCATGGAGAAGGGCAAAAAGCGCCTCGAAGGGGCTGGGGAGCCCGTCTCATTAAGAGGCGAAGGCAAAAAAGAATTTTTGCTCTTGAAACTCAGCGCCGAAAGCGAGAAAACGCCCCGCCCACAGCCAAGTTTTGAGGGAACGGGCGATTCCCCAGAAATTTGACTGAAATCAGTAATTCAAATGATTGACAGATTTTCCGTTTTCGAAGACCAATGGTGTTGCCCTCGGGGCACGACTTACCCTTCCATGCGGAACATCACTGAAACCAGAGCCTTTGGCGCGGAAAAATCCCCGCTGCCTTTCCGCGTCCTTTCGTTGACCTTTTCCTCCTTTCTCTAACTCGAGACCATCATGGCGAACATCTTTCCGCGTTGGAGCAACCTCCTGCCGATCAAGCTCGCAATTTGTGCGGCGGTTGTCGGGGCGGCGCTTACCGCAGGCTGCTGGTATTATTTCACCCCGAAGTACACCCGTGTGGGTTATATGCCGGTGCAGCCGGTTCCATTCTCGCACGATATTCACGTTTCGCAACTAGGGCTTGATTGCCGCTACTGCCACAGCTTTGTGGAAGTGGCCGCACACTCCAACGTGCCCAACACCCAGACCTGCATGAACTGCCACTCGCAGGTGCAGAAGGAAAACCCGAAGCTCCAGCCCGTCCGCGACTCTTGGGAAACGGGCAAGCCGATCGAGTGGGTGCAAATTCACAAAACGCCGGATTACGTCTACTTCAACCACTCCGTGCACGTGAACCGGGGGATCAGTTGCTACAGCTGCCACGGTCCCGTTAACAAGATGGAGGTCGTCTACCACGCCGAGCCGCATAGCATGGCCTGGTGTTTGGACTGCCACCGTGCTCCTGAAGACCACCTGCGTCCGCAGAGTGAAGTCTTTAACCTCGACTGGACCCCCTCGGGCGGGCGGACCCAGCAGGAAATCGGCCTCGAGCTGAAGAAGGAGTGGAACGTGAACCCGCCGGAAAACTGCGCTGGCTGCCATCGATGAAACATATTTTCCATCACCCTCCTGAAAAAGCGACCGGTCGCAAGTACTGGCGGAGCATCGGCCAACTGGCCGAAACCAAGGAATTCCAGGGCTGGCTGGAGCGGGAGTTCCCCGAAGGGGCTTCCGAGCTGAAGGCCGACGGCGTTTCCCGCCGTAGCTTCCTCAAGCTCATGGGCGCATCTGCCGCCCTCGCCGGCATGGGGCTCGCCGCCTGCCGCCACCCGCTCAACCTCGTTCCCTTTACCGAAAGCTCCGAGTGGTCGATCCCCGGCAAGGCGCTCTTCTTTGCGACCTCCATGCCGTGGCGTAGTGGTGCGGAGCCGCTGGTCATCACGACGCACGACGGCCGCCCCACCAAGGTCGAGGGTAACCCGCGCCACCCGGTTTCCAGCGGCGGCACCGGCACCTTTGCCCAGTCGTCCCTGCTCGATCTTTACGACCCCGAGCGCTCCCGCTTCTTCTACCAGGATGGCGAGGAAGCCACCGCCGAAGATTTCGAGCATTCGCTTGATTATATGATCGGCCGCTTGGGAGACGGCTCCGGCCTCGCCTTCCTCGCGGAAGAGAACGCCTCGCCCACCCGCGAGCGCCTGCGCAAGGAAGTCCTCAAGCGCTTCCCCAAATCTCGCTGGGCCGTCTACGAGCCGCTTGGTAACGAGCTGGCTGATGCCGCCCACGCCGCCGCCTATGGCGCCGCGGTGACCTCCGTCTTCAACATCGAGGCTGCGGACGTTGTCCTCTCGCTCGATAACGACTTCCTAGGGAGTGACGAAGTCGCCCCCGTGGTGGCCCGTGGCTTTGCCAACCGCCGCCGCGTAGAGAAGCCGGGCGACAAGATGAACCGGCTCTACGTCGTAGAGAACCGCTACACCATCACCGGCGGCATGGCCGACCACCGCTTGCGCCTCCCGGCCAGCCAGGTGGGCCACTTCGTCCTCGCGCTCGCCAAAGAGCTTGGGGTTGATGCCGGTGGCATCACCGCCGAAGGCAATGTGGAGCTTCCCGAAGGGTGGGTCCGCGAAGCCGCCGCCGACCTTCGCTCCACCAATGGCCGCTGCCTGGTCCTTGTTGGAAACCGCTACCCGGTAGCCGTCCAGCAGCTTGTCGCAGCCATCAACGAGAAGCTTGGTGCGCAAGGTAAGACCCTCTTCAGCCTCCCGCAGACGGTAGAGCCCGCTCTTTCGCTGAGCGACCTTGCCACCGCCATCAAGGAAAAGAGTGTTCGTACGCTCGTGATCCTGGGGGGGAACCCGGTTTACAACGCCCCTTCCGACTACAATTGGCGTGAGCTTCAGGAGAGCATCCCGCTCGTCATCCGGCTCGGCCTTCATGAGGACGAAACCTCCCGGGTTGCCAACTGGCACATCCCCGCCGCCCACTATCTTGAGACGTGGAGCGACGGTATCGCCTACGATGGCAGCTACACCGCCGTCCAGCCGATCATCCTTCCGCTTTACAACGGCTGGTCGGAGAACGACCTGCTTGCCAAGTTTGCCGGCCAACCGAAGCCGAAAGGCTCCGAGCTTGTGCAGGAAACCTTCCGTGCCCGCCTTGGCGGGGCAGACTTCGCCAAGAGCTGGAACCAGTTCCTGCACGACGGCTTCCTGCCCGCCACCGTCAAGCCCGGCGCGCTCAGCTACCGCGGCAGCCTGCCGAGCGCCAAGCTCGCCGCACCGGCTGGCCCGGGTGCCATCGAAATCGTCTTCCCGGCAGACGCCAAGATGGATGACGGCCGCTTCAACAACAACGGCTGGCTCCAGGAGGCTCCCGACCCGATCACCAAAACCACGTGGGACAACGTCGCGTGGATCAGCCCCAAGACCGCCAAGGAGCTTGGGCTCAAGCACCCGATCCACGCCTCCGAGCACGACCTCGTCGAGATCGCCTTTGATGACAACCGCAAGGTCGAAGCCGCGATCTTCATCGTCCCCGGACATGCGGACAACTCCATCGCCCTCTCCCTCGGGTGGGGCCGCGAAGTCGTCGGCAAAGTAGGCGAGGGGACTGGTGTGAACGCCTACCGCCTGCGTACTTCGGATAGCTTGTACTATGGCGTCGGGGCCAAGATCACCAACCTGCGGCGCAAATTCCCGATTGCCCACACGCAGGAGCACTTCAGCATGGAAGGGCGCGGCCTCGTTCGCGAAGCCACGTTGGATGAGTTTGCGGAGAACCCGACGTTCGTCAAAGACAACGTCTCGCCGCCTGCACCGCCCAACGGCGTCAGCCTCTACCCACACCCGAAGCTGACCTCCCCCAACCAGTGGGGCATGGCGATTGATCTCAACACCTGCTTCGGTTGCAACGCTTGCGTCATCGCCTGCCAGGCTGAGAATAACGTGCCGATCGTCGGCAAAGAGCAGGTCATCAATGGCCGCTCCATGCACTGGCTGCGCAACGACCGCTATTTCGTCTCCGACGGCGGCGAAGAGGAGGATCTCGGCGAGTACGCTTCCGATCCGCAGATGGTCGTCCAGCCGATGATGTGCCAGCACTGCGAAAACGCGCCGTGCGAAACCGTTTGCCCCGTGAACGCCACCGTCCATAGTGATGACGGCCTCAACGTCATGGCCTACAACCGGTGCATCGGCACTCGTTACTGCGCCAACAACTGCCCCTTCAAGGTTCGCCGGTTCAACTTCTTTGATTATAACCAGCGTCCCATTGGTAAAGTCAAAGTCCCGATCTTGGGTGAAGTCTCCGGGCTTGCGCTCGGGCCGCTCACCAAGAAGGGAATGGCGGACACGCTCAAGATGCAGAAGAACCCCAACGTCACCGTCCGTATGCGTGGCGTCATGGAGAAATGCACCTTCTGCGTCCAGCGCATTCAGGAAGCCCGCATCGCCCAAAAGGTGAAGGCTGGCTCCTCCTCCGACACCACCATCCCGCGCGATTCGTTCACCTCTGCCTGCGCGCAGGCCTGCCCCACAGATGCCCTCGTTTTCGGCGACATTGCCGACCCCGAGAGCCGCGTCTCCAAGCTCAAAGCCCAGCAGAAGGCGTATACCCTTCTCGAATACCTTAACATCAACCCGCGAGTCACCTACCTGGCCCGCCTCCGCAACCCCAACCCGAAGATGCCCGACGCAAAGCGCACCGCTTCGCAGGCTGAGCCCGCTCACTCCTAATGGCTACCGGCACATCAACCTTCGAGCAGCAGAAAGCTGAGGTGACGCGAGTCCCTCTGGTTACCAATAACCGGAGCATCTCGTGGATCACCCAGAACATCTCCTCCATCGTCGAGGAGAAGACCCCCATCTGGTGGTGGGTCGCCATGATGTTCACCGTCCCGGTGGCCCTCTTTGGTCTCTTCTGCGTCGCCTACCAGATTTCCACCGGCGTCGGCGTCTGGGGTGAGAACCACCCCGTCGGCTGGGCGTGGGATATTACCAACTTCGTCTTCTGGATCGGTATCGGCCACGCCGGTACGTTGATCTCGGCCATTCTCTTCCTTACCCGGCAGAAGTGGCGTACCTCGATCAACCGCGCATCCGAAGCGATGACCCTCTTCGCCGTCTGTTGTGCCGGTATCTTCCCGGCCATTCACGTCGGGCGCGTCTGGATGGCGTGGTTCCTCGCCCCCATCCCCAACGCCAACGCCATCTGGCCAAACTTCCGCAGCCCGCTCCTTTGGGACGTCTTTGCGGTCTCCACCTACTTCACCGTCTCCGTCCTCTTCTGGTACGTCGGCCTCGTGCCTGACCTTGCCACCCTGCGAGACCGGGCAAAATCCAAAGTCACCAAGTTCATCTACGGCATCTTTGCCCTTGGGTGGCGCGGCGCCAACCGCCACTGGCGGCATTACGAAATGGCGTACCTCATCCTCGCGGGTATCTCCACCCCGCTGGTGCTCTCGGTACACTCCGTGGTTTCGTTTGACTTTGCGACCTCCGTGCTCCCTGGCTGGCACGCCACCATCTTCCCGCCGTATTTCGTTGCGGGCGCTATCTTCGGCGGCTTCGCCATGGTGTTGACGATCCTTCTGCCCGCGCGGTTGCTCTACCCGCAGCTCAAGGATGTCATCACCCCCCAGCACATCGACAAGATGTGCAAGATCATCCTCCTTACCGGTAGCATCGTCGGCTACGCCTACGCCATGGAGTTCTTCATGGCCTGGTACTCGGCCAACCCGTACGAAATCTGGGTCTTCCTGCGCAACCGCGTGGCCGATCCCGTCGTCTTCGGGCCGCTCTTCAACGTTCCTCCGGCTCCGTATTGGTGGGCCTACTGGGCGATGATCGGGTGCAACGTCTTTGCCCCGCAGGTCTTCTGGTCCAAGAAGAACCGGCATAACCTGATCCTCGTCTTCATCATCGTCAACTTGGTCAACGCCGGAATGTGGTTTGAGCGTTTCGTCATCATCGTTACCTCGCTTCACCGGGACTTTCTCCCCTCTTCGTGGGGTATGTTCCACCCGACCTGGGCTGAAATCGGCCTCTTCGTCGGCACCTTTGGCATCTTCCTGACCCTCTTCCTCCTCTTCATGCGCTTCCTGCCAATGGTCGCCATGTCGGAAGTCAAGATCGTCCTCCCCGAAGCGGACCCGCACCATCACCCCGAGGGCCCTTCGCACGACAAAACAACCCAGGTTCAACACTAATGGCTGAGCAGAAACGAGTTTACGGCATCGGGGCCGAGTTTTCGAGCCCTGCGGAGTTGATGCACGCCGCTGAGAAGGTGCGCGACGCCGGCTTCAAGCGGTGGGACGTCCATACGCCCTTCCCGATCCACGGTATGGACAAGGCCATGGGTCTTGGCAAATCGTGGTTGAGCGCCGTCGTCTTTATTGGCGGCATCACCGGGTTCCTTACCGGCGTCTTCCTCCAGTTCATCCCGTCGAGCTTCATCTATCCGATGATCGTCGCCGGCAAACCGGTCAACTTCATGACCGTGCCCGCGTTCATCCCGATCATGTTTGAGTTGACGATCCTCCTTTCCGCCTTTGCGTGCGTGGGTGGGTTGTGCGTCTTCACCCAGTTGCCCAAATGGTACCACCCCATTTTTAACTGGGAACGGTTCACCCGCGTGACCGATGACGGCTACTTCCTCCTCATCGAGGCGAGGGATCCGAAGTTTTCCGAAACCAAAACCCGCCAGCTCCTTACCGACCTCGGCGGCGCGCACGTCACCCTGGTGCACGACTAACCGACCATGCTTCGCTATTTCTTCTTCAGTTTCTTGTTGGCCGTCGTTGCGGTGATTGCCATCGCCGGCTTCCGGGGCGAAAAGAGCGGGAAATCTCCCCTCATCATTTTCCCGGACATGGATTTTCAGCCTCGCTACGACCCACAGCACAAGAGTGGCTTCTATGCTGATGAGCGTGCCGCGCGCAAGGCCCCGGAGGGGACCGTCCCGCAGGGGTATGTCCAGAAGGGAGATTACTCCGCCACCCAGGCCAATAACGCCCGTGGCCTCACCGGCCCCGCTGGCTTTAGCAACAACCTGACCTACTCCAACACCGGGCGCATCGGCGAGTTCTGGGGCACCGGCATCCCGGAGGAGATCGAAGTCAACCCCGCCTTTCTGGCCCGTGGGCAGGAGCGTTTCAACATTAACTGCGCCATGTGCCACGGTGCCTCCGGCGACGGCAAAGGCATCGTCTCGCAATACGGGCTCGTTGGTGTCGCCAACCTGCACGAATCTCGAATTCGCGCCATCCCCGATGGGCAGCTCTTCGAAGTCATCACCCACGGCAAAGGAAACATGGGCGCTTACGGGGCCAACATCACCGTCGAAGACCGGTGGGCCATCATCGCCTATATGCACGCCCTCCAGCGGAGCCAAAACGCTACGCTGCAAGACGTCCCCGCCCAATTTCGCACTGAACTCGACAAGCAATGAGTGACCATTCCCACACACCGGAACCCAAGGCCGATTTTTTCAGCCCACAGAAAGCAAGCTCGCTTGCGCTGATCACCGGCATCGGCGGGGTCGCCTTCACGGTGCTCTCCATCGCCCTGGCGTTTGGCGACATCAAGCAGGCCGCCTTCTCGTGGCTCTTCGCGCTGGCCTTCTTCTTCAGCATAGGATGCGGCGCACTCTTCTGGGTGCTGGTGCACCATGCAACGGATGCTGAGTGGTCGGTCGTTGTCCGCCGTCAGTTCGAGAACGTTGGGTCTCTTCTCCCACTTGTCGGGGTTTTCTTCGTCGCGGGCATCATCTTCTTTGCCCCGTTCATCCTCAAATGGTGGAACCTCGATCCGCATACCGACCATGGCCTCGCCCATAAGGCCGGGTACCTGAATCAAACCGGGTTCTACATCCGCGCTTTCCTCTACTTCCTGGGCCTTGGTGTTGTGGGTTATCTGGTCCGGCGCAATTCCATCCGTCAGGATGCAGATAGCGCCCCCGTCCACACCATCCGCAACCGGAAGCTTTCCTTCATCGGCATCCCGATCCTGGGCCTTTCGCTCACCTTCGCGGCTGTAGACTGGCTCATGGGCCTTGACTACCACTGGTTCTCCACCATGTGGGGTGTCTACATCTTTGCAGGTGGGGCAGGGAGCGCCATTTCGCTTCTGGTCCTCATCGTCACCGCACTGCGGCGCACCGGCCACCTGAAGGTGGTCTCCATCGAGCATTACCACATCATGGGCAAGCTCATGCTCGCCTTCTGCGTCTTCTGGGCCTACATCGCCTTCAGCCAGTACATGCTCATCTGGTACGCCAACTTGCCGGAAGAGACCTCTTACTACATCCGCCGAAATATCGGCTCATGGTGGTACCTGAATATCTTCCTCGTGGTGGGGCGCTTCTTCCTGCCTTTCCCGATCCTCCTCTTCCAAGGCACCAAGAAGAACCCCAAGTGGATCTGCATCGTCGCCGCATGGATGATCTGCATGCACGCGTTGGACCTCTACCTCGTGGTTCTGCCGATGCTCCACCAGACGGGTGCGTCCCTCGCCTTGCTCGACATTACGACCCTCCTCGGAATGGGGGGGCTCCTTGCCGCGGCGTTCTTCTGGCTCCTGCCCAAGAGCAGCCTCTTCCCGACGAACGACCCGCGCACTCCTGAATCGATTCGCCTTTCCAACTAAGTATGGCCCAACCCAAAAAAGCACGCTTCGGTTTTCCGTATCTCTGGACCCTCCTTGGCTTCGCCTTGGTGGCCGGGTTGGCGCTTCTGCTGCGTCCAAAGGGGGGGGAGTCCTCCTACGATGAAAAGCGCAAACAAGAGCGCCTGCATCGTCTGGCCGCCTTGCATAAAGAAGAGGCCGCCACCCTGAATACCTACGGCTGGGTCAATAAAGAGAAAGGGGTTGTCCGTGTTCCCGTCGCGGCCGCCATGCAACTCGCCTTGAATGACCTTCAGAACCGTAAACCCACGGCAACCGAGATCAAAGCCGAGGCGATCTCCACCTCGTTGATCCCTCCTTACCTCCAGCCTGCGGCCCCGGAAGCGGCGGCTGCACCGGCAACCGAAGCCACTGCGCCCGCAGCGGGTGAGGTGGCTCCTGCCGCTGCTCCCGAAGCGGCTGCTCCTGCGGCTCCTGCGGAAGCAGCTTCCACCCCGGCTGCGGAAACCCCGGCTTCCCAAGCCCCGGCTTCCGAAACACCTGCGGCTGAAACCCCGGCTCCTTCTGCTGAAACTGCGAACCCGTCCGTTCAATGAGCGCACTTTCCCAAGATACTCCTCAACACCCCGGCGGCACCACCGGAGCCCAGCTCGACCAAGTCGAACGCTCCCTCATTGATGCCTCCGCCCGTACTCCGGTCCTCTTCTTCTATAGCACGGCCCTTTTCTGGCTTTTGCTACAGACGGTGATCGGCTTTATCGTCACCCTCAAGATCCAGTGGCCGACCTTTCTTGAAGATTGCTCGTGGCTGACTTACGGGCGCCTCGTTCCCGCGCAGAAGAGCATTGCTCTCTACGGTTGGGCGAGCCTCGCGGGGATCGGCACCGCACTCTGGATTTTGGCACGCCTCTGCCGGGTCCTCCTGCCGCGCCCCGGTTCGCTGGTGGCCGCCGGAGCGCTCTGGAACGTCGCCGTCGCGATCGGCACCGTCGCCATCCTCAGTGGAAATGGCCGTGGGTACGAGTACCTCGATTTCCCGCGCTACGTCTTTGGGTTGATGTTTGTGGCTTACAGCGTCATTGCCGTCTGGGGCATCGTCCTCTTTGTCAACCGCCGCCCGGGCCATGTTTATATCTCGGTCTGGTACCTCGTGGGCGCTCTCTTCTGGTTCCCGTGGTTGGTGGGGGGGATTAACCTCCTCATTAATAACGGCACCGGTGTCTCGCAAGCGGTTGCAGGGGCCTGGTTTGCCCAAAACATTCTTTCTCTTTGGCTCGGCGCGCTCGGCCTTGGGGTGATCTATTATCTGATCCCCAAAGTAACCGGTCGGCCGATCCACAGCTACAACCTCGCCGCTCTTGGCTTCTGGACGTTCTCTGTCTTCTCCGTCTGGGGTGGGGTACAGCGGCTCATTGGTGCGCCGGTGCCTGCCTGGATGATCACGGTGAGCATCGTCTCCATCATTTTGATGCTCATCCCGGTCGCAACCGTTACGGTGAACTACTACTTCACCATGCGGGGCGACTTTAACCTCGTCTACCACAGCCCCACGATCCGCTTCGCCTTCTTCGGAGCAATCGCTTACACGCTGGCGAACGTCATTCTTCTCATCGGTTCCTTCCGGGATATCGGCATCGCCACCCAGTTTAGCTGGTTCCGCGCGGGGGTGGATGGGTTCTTCCTCTACGCCTTCTTCTCCATGGTCATGTTTGCGGCCATGTACTACATCATCCCCCGGTTGGTCGGGTGCGAGTGGCTTTCGGCGACGTTTATCAAGCTCCACTTCTGGGGTGTCGCCTACGGGTTCGGGTTTGCGATCGTCATGCTTCTCATGGCTGGGTTCGCCCAAGGCTCCATGCAGTTGGCCATTCACCAGACGGATAATACCAACGCCATCGCAGACTTCATGCTCTCGGTAAACGCCTTCCTGCCGTTCGTTCGCGGGCAAGGGTTGGCGTTCATCCCCCTATGCATCGGGCAACTCGTTTTTGCCCTGCATTTCCTCTTGATGCTGTTGCGGTTGGGGCGTCCCAGCGGCACACAGCCGACCCTGTTTGAACCTCTCAAAGAAGGAGCCAAGTAAGTGAAGCCCACACCCTTGCTGTTTGCCGGCATTTTTGCTTCGTTCGCTGCCGCCTGGCTTGGCCTGATCGTTGCGTCTGAAACGCAGATCGGCGTCCTCCAGCCTAACGTCAATGAAGAAGAAGGGGACGTCTACCCCATCAATGTCGCCGGGATTACCGAGCGCGGCAGGCAAGTCTACATCGCCTACGGCTGCAATAACTGCCATACCCAGTTTGTCCGGGATGAAGAAGCTGCAGCCGACATCGCCCGCCAGTGGGGCACCCGCCGCACCGAACCGCTCGACTATCTTTACAGCGATGGCGCTGTCCTCGGCATCAACCGCGTTGGCCCAGACCTGAGCAACATCGGCGCTGAGCAGGCGGAAGACTCCCCACGTCGCTACCTGAGCGATGCCCAGTGGCACTATCGGCACCTTTACAACCCGCGTAGCGTGGTCAAAGACTCCGTGATGCCCGCCCACCGCTTCTTGTTCCACACACGCAAGATCGTGGGGCAACGTTCCGATTACGCCGTCAACCTCACCGGGGCCGATACCCCCCGGTATGGTTATGAAGTCGTCCCCACCGAAGATGCCCGGGCGCTGGTCGCCTATCTCCTCTCGTTGGACAGGACGCACGCCTTGAAGAAACCCGATGCCGCCGCCGCGGCCGCCGCCCCCGCAAAGTAGGGCTGCTTTCACCGTGAATTCCAAAATGCCCATGCAACCAGGAGCAGACGAAATAGATTACCGTGAGACGGCGGACCTCACCCGGGTCCACGGAGCCGTTAAACGGGAACATGAAGAACCGCAGGCGGGGGCGATGGCGCTTCCGCTCTGGCTGGTCGCCGTGATCTTTGTGATCGGCTTTGGGGCCGCCTTTTACTTCGGCCAGTTTAACGGAGGCTTCAGTGCCACCGTGCTGAATGAACGCGAGGGAATGGCCGGAGGCGGCAAAGCCAAAGGCGCCGGTGCCGGTGGCCCGGCCGTCGTCGAGGAGACACTCGCCCAGCAGGGCAAGAAGGTTTACTCGCTTAACTGTGCCTCGTGCCACCAGGCCTCGGGCATGGGTGTCCCCGGCAAATACCCGCCGCTTGTAAAGTCGGAGTGGGTTGTCGGGTCGAGCCGCAAGCTTGGCAAAGTCATCCTCAAAGGGTTGCACGGCCCCATCACCGTCGAAGGGAATCAGTATAACGACGCCATGCCCGCTTGGGGTGCCAGCTTGAGCGACAAACGCATTGCCGCCGTCATGAGCTATATCCGCAGCGAATGGGGCAACTCCGCAAGCGAGATCACCCCGGAGCAGGTCGGTGCCCTACGTGCAGAGCTTGCCAGCCGCAGCGAACCGTATGTCGAAGCTGACCTCAAAGACGTCACCGGAGACATCGAAGTGCCCGCCGCAGCAAAGCCCTAGCCAGTTTGGCAGCTTAGCGACCAAAAATCTTGCCAACATAAGAGTTCTTTATAAGATACCGCATTCGCTCGCTTGAGAGCCGCCTGCCAAGCCCCGGGCGTAACTACCGGGGTGGGGAGGGGGAGCTACAAGCAGCCTTTCAGTCAGGATACCGCAAAGATCCTGATTGCAGGAAGCGGTGAAACTTCGCGCGACAGATAAGCCCTCTCCGCGCGGAACCAAAGAGGGCACCTGACTTACCTGAAGACCCTTTTTACGACCCTTTAGCCAACACCCTTCCTCATGGATACCACCAACCACTCCCCGCACAGCCACGCGGGACACGAGCCTCACGATGACCACCATCATGAGCTTGGCTTCTGGCGCAAGTACATCTTCTCCACCGACCACAAGGTGATCGGCATTCAATACGGGTTGACGGGGTTTGCCTTCCTCTTTTTCGGCTTCGTATTGATGATGATGATGCGGTGGCAGCTGGCCTACCCCGGGCAGGCCCTACCCGTCCTTGGGACTATCCTGTCCACTTGGTTCCCCAACCAGATGCCCAACGGCGTCATGACGCCGGACTTCTACAACTCCCTCGGGGCGATGCACGGCACCATCATGGTCTTCCTTGGCATCGTGCCTATCGCCTTTGGTGCTTATGGCAACTACGTCATGCCGCTCCAGATCGGTGCGCCCGACATGGCCTTCCCCAAGCTCAACCTTGCGAGCTACTGGGTCTACTTCGTGGGCGGCATCATCATGCTCGCGAGCTTCTTCGTCCCCGGCGGCGCAGCCAAGAGCGGCTGGACCTCCTACCCCCCGCTGGCCAACTTTGCGGACACCGGAGCCGGCTACCACTTCTTCTGGAACGGGCAGACCCTCTGGCTCATCGGCATGGTCTTCCTGATCACCTCGTCCCTCCTCGGTTCGGTCAACTTCATCACTACCGTCATCCAGCTCCGCGCACCGGGGTTGACGTGGATGCGCCTGCCCTTCTTCTGCTGGACGCAGTTGGTAACGGCCTTCATCCTCCTGCTGGCGTTTCCTCCGTTGGAGTCTGCCGGGTTCATGCAAACGATGGACCGCCTCTTTGGTACCAGCTTCTTCAGCCCCCAAGGGTTGATCTTTGGGAGTAAACCGGTGGATGTCTCCGGTGGTGGCAGCGCGCTGCTTTACCAACACCTCTTCTGGTTCCTTGCGCACCCAGAGGTATACGTCCTCATTCTCCCGGCGCTTGGCATCGTGGGCGAGATCATCGCCAACAACACCCGCAAGCCGCTTTGGGGCTACAAGGCACTCGTCTTCTCTGTCCTCTTCCTGGGCTTCCTCTCCTTCCTCGTCTGGGCGCACCACATGTACCTCACCGGCATGGGCACCAAGATCAGCGCCTTCTTCCAGACAACGACCGTCATGGTTTCCGTCCCATCGGTCATTATTTTGACGGCGTTGCTCATCTCCCTGTGGGGTGGCTCCATCCGATTTACCCCGCCGATGCTTTTTGCAACGGCGTTTATCCCGATGTTTGGCATCGGCGGCCTTACCGGCCTCCCGCTCGCCTTCAACACGGTCGACCTTTATCTCCACGATACCTATTACATCATCGGGCACTTCCACTACATCGTCGCCCCGGGCACGATCTTTGCCCTCTTCGCCGGTGTCTACTACTGGTTCCCGAAGATGACCGGTCGGATGATGAGCACCAAGCTCGCGCATCTGCACTTCTGGATCTCGCTGATCGCGCTTAACGGCATCTTCTTCCCGATGTTCCTTCAGGGCATGGCGGGTGTCCACCGTCGCTGGTACGATGGGGGTGTCACCTACGAAGAAATCATTGGCCCTGTGCTGCACCTCAACCCGGTGATGTCGTGGTCTTCATGGATCCTTGGGTTTGGGCAGATCTTCTTCATCGTCAACCTGATCTGGAGCATCAAACGCGGTAAAAAAGTGGGCGACAACCCGTGGGACGCCACCACCCTTGAGTGGAGCACCCCGACCCCGCCGCCGCACGGTAACTTTGACCGCCCGATCTCCGTCCACCGTGGGCCGTACGAATACAGCGTCCCCGGTCGCGACAAGGACTATTATCCCCAGGCAGACGCCTAACCCCTTCCCGACGCGTAACAATGGAAATTCCCTATACCGTAAAGCCCCGGCCGGATACCGGCCTCTGGAATGCCAAGATCGGCATCTGGCTCTTCCTGGCGTCCGAAGTCATGCTCTTCGGCGGCCTCTTCTCCGGCTACGTCTTCATGCGGCTCGGGGCCGCCCCCGGCCACTGGCCGATGGGGTTGCTCAACGTCCCCGTCGGGACGATGAACACCGTCATCCTCATCGCCTCCTCCGTCCTCGTCGTATTTGCCTGGGCGGCCTTGAAGATGCGCAACTTTGCCCGTTACCGGCTTTACATGCTGTTGACGGTCATCTGCGGCTTCGTCTTCCTTGGCGTTAAGGTCGGTTTTGAGTGGCCCGCCAAGTTCCACCACTTCGGGGCGTATATCAAAACGGAGTCGCTCTCCAAGTATGAGGAGTATCTCGGAAACCAGCATCTGGCCTCGAAGGGGCTTGGGCCGCGCGTCGAGATCACCGGCATTTTGGAGAACCACGACGCGCTTAACAACGTCGAGATCACCGAATACCGGGTCCAGCTTGATGCCGTCAATGCAGACCCTTCTTCCCCGGCTAACGACCACCCCCACTTCATCCCGCGGCCGATCTCCGATAAAGTGGCGATCATCGCCAAGGAAGATGTGCAGTTTGCCAGCATGTTTGTGCCCCGGCACAGCACCTACTTCGCGAGTTACTACCTGATCACCGGGTTGCACGGCCTGCACGTTCTTGGTGGGTTGTTCGTCTTCATCTACTTCCTCCTGCCCGTCAGCAAGCGGCTTTATGAGAAGGACCCCGAGCACCTTGCCAACCGGGTGGAAGTCGCCGGTCTTTTCTGGCACTTTGTCGATCTCGTCTGGATCTTCGTATTCCCGATCTTTTACCTGCTCTAACCTGGTAACCTTTTTCCCAAACTTCCGTTCCCATGAGCGATACACCGAACGCGCCTGAGTCTCCCACCCCGCACGGGGGCGGCTCGCATGGCCCGGGGGCCCACGAGGCTCACGGCCATGAAGCCGAGCACTTCCACAACCATAGCGGCCTCTACCTCGGCGTGGGTGGCATCCTCATGGTGGGGACAGCCCTTACCGTCTACCTCGCGTATGTCGATTTTGGCTCTCACGAGCTCAACATCACCGCCGGGTTGCTTCTGGCGACGATCAAAGCCATCTTGGTGGCATTGATCTTCATGCACTTGAAGTCGGAGCGCAAATCCATCTACCAGATCCTGTTTGTCACGATGGCCTTTGTGATCGCCCTCTTTGGGCTGTCGCTCCTTGGCTTTTTCGATCACATCCGGTTCTAAAGCTTTTTGAGGCGTATCGGGCGGCCTCCTTTTAACCACCACACCACCACCAATTATGACACTCCGGGGTTTCCACATCGTGTTTATCACCATCGCATCTCTCTTCATGCTATGGATGGCGACGTTCACCTTCCAGGCGTGGCAGCAGGGAGGGGCAGCTTCCGAAATGGTGATCGCCGTTTTGTCCGCTGTGTGTGGGTTGGGGTTGGCGGTGTACGGCGTCCGGTTCTTCCTTAAATCGCGGCAGCTTCTTGCCCCTCATAACGCTCGATGAAACGTCTCCTTGCCATGGTTGTCGGGGCGGGCGCACTGCTCGCCACCCAAAGCGCGCGCGCTTGCTCCACCTGCATGGGTTCTGCAGACTTGCCGATTGCCCCGGCGATGAATGCCTCCATCATGTTCCTGCTGGTGTTGCTGCTCATCATGCTCTCGTTCTTCATAACCTTCATTATTTATCTGGCACGGCGAGACGGGCTCCCTCTCGAATAACCGGCCCCGCTAACGCCACTTTTTCTTCGCACCGCTGATATGCTTAACAGACTTCTAGGACTTCCCATTAACGCCTCGGAACACGGCTACCAGCTTGACCAGATGATGGAGTTCATCCACTGGGTTATGCTTGTCCTTTTCGTGGGGTGGTCGTGCTTCTTCCTCTTTACGCTCTTTCGCTTTCACCGCTCACGCAGCCCAAAGGCAGACTACTACGGCGTCAAATCCAAAGCCTCCACGCATATTGAATTCATGGTCGTGCTGGTTGAGGCCGTTTTCCTTCTCGGCTTCGCCATCCCGCTCTGGGGCAAGCGCGTGAATGGTACCCAGCCAGATCAGGATTTCACCCGCGTTCGAGTCATTGCCGAGCAGTTCTCCTGGAACTTCCACTACTCGGGTAAAGACGGCATCTTCGGCCGGCAGAAGATCGAGCTCGTCACCACGGCCAACCCGCTCGGGATCGACTACACCGACCCTTCGGCCAAGGATGACATCATCGTCAAAAATGAGACCCACATCCCGGTCAACAAAAACGTCATCTTTGATATTTCCTCCAAAGACGTTGTCCACAGCTTTGCTTTGAAAGCGATGCGTATCGCGCAGGATGCCACCCCTGGCCTCGTCATCCCGATGTGGTTCAAGCCGGTCAAGACAGGCTCCTTTGAGATTGTTTGCGGCCAGCTCTGCGGCACCAACCACTACGCCATGAAGGGCACCCTCGTTGTAGACACTCCGGAAGCGTATGAGGAGTGGCTCACCGAAATGGCACAACTTTCGGCAGCGGCCCAGCCCACGGCCCCCGCCACCCCCGCGGCGGAACCCGCGCCCGCCCAGTAGGAAGGCCGGTCTCTTAGGCAGAGAGACAACCAACGTACGCCGGCCAGGAACGCCGGCACCCTTTGAAAAAAGGGCCCAGATTTCCTCCCCGGGACTTGCGTTTTGGCCGATTAGATAGACCTTACCCGCTCCGATGACTCAACCCGCAAATCCCTGGCTCTCCTGCTACGCCAAAGTCGTAGTGGCAGCGACCTTCTTCCTGATCCTGATCGGGGGGATGGTGACGACCGTGGATGCGGGGATGTCCGTCCCCGACTGGCCGACCACCTTCGGGCACAACATGTTTACCTTCCCGTTTGAAAAATGGGTCGGGCCGGTTTTTTGGGAGCACTCCCACCGGATCGTCGCTTCTGCCATCGGCTTGCTTACCACCATCCTCGCGGTCTGGCTTTTTTTGGAAGACCGGCGTCGGTGGGTGAAGGTCACCGGGTTGGCTGCGTTTCTCCTCGTCGTGTTGCAGGGTATCATGGGTGGCTTGCGGGTGACGGAGAAATCGATTGTTTTGGCCATCTTGCACGGGTGCCTGGCGCAGGCGTTTCTCTGCATCCTCGTCCTCCTGGCGCTTGCTGTTTCCCCGGTATGGAACGAACCGGCTCCCGCCAAAGTGCCCGGGGAGCGGCTCCGCTCCTGGAAGCGGTGGGGCTGGGCGCTTGTCATCGTTGTCTACCTTCAGTTGGTTTTTGGAGCCATCATGCGGCACCTGAAGGCGGGCTTGGCGATTCCCACCTTTCCGCTCACCCCGGAGGGGACGTTTTTCCCCACCGTGCACAGCATGGCCATTGATATTCACTTTACGCATCGGCTCTGGGCGCTTGTCGTCACCGGGGTTGCGCTGGTGCTCGCCTTCAAGATCTTTCGCTGGGCCAATGGTGCGCCGCGCTTTGTGGGGCCGGTGTTTGCCATCGTCCTGCTGCTCTTGGTGCAGATCGCACTGGGGGCGCTGGTCATCTTTTCTTCGCGTGCCTCCATCCCGACGACCCTGCATGTCATCAACGGAGCGGCTATTTTGGTCTTGAGCCTTGTCGTCACCGTCCGCGCCTCTCACTACGCCTCTCGCGCTTCGAGCACCTCGCAGCCTGCCCCCTTGCCAGCCTCATGAACGACAGCTCCCATATGCTGCCCGCAGCCGCGGTCCAGAATGCCACCCCAGCCAGCCGGGAAGGGGAGGGGGTGGGCCTCGTGGGGGATATCATGCAGATCACCAAGGCGCGGCTGACGCTGCTGGTGCTCATCAGCACCTTTGTCGGCTACCTGATGGCCACGGGCACCCCGCTGGAGTGGCCGCGCCTGCTGCATACCCTGATCGGCACCGCTCTGGTAGCCGGGGCGGCCGCCGTAGGCAACCAGCTTATTGAAGTCTCCGTAGACCGGCTCATGGCGCGCACCCGCAGCCGCCCGCTCCCTTCGGGGCGGATGAGCCGGGGCACCGCCTTCATCCTCGGGCTGGCGATGGCCGTGGTGGGGCTCACCGAGCTGGCGCTCGCCACCACCCCCATTGCCGCGTACCTCGCCGCCATCACCCTCCTTATTTACCTCGCCTTTTACACGCCGATGAAGCGGCGCACCTCCTTCTGTGTGACAGTGGGGGCGGTGTCCGGAGCGATCCCCCCCGTGGTGGGGTGGACAGCGATTGACGGCTCGTTTGGCCTTGGGGCGTGGGTTCTTTTTGGCATCCTCTTTGCGTGGCAGATGCCGCACTTCCTCGCCATTGCGTGGATGTACCGGGATGAATACTCGCAAGCCGGTTTCGTCATGCTCTCGAAGTGGGACCGTGGGGGCGTGTGGACGGCTATTCAGGCGCTTCTCTACTCTGTGGCATTGTTGGGTATCTCCGTCGTCCCGTATTTTACCGGACAGGCGGGGGTCGTCTACCTCATCGGAGCGGTTCTTTCCGCCGTCATGATGATCGTCTGCTCCCTCCATTTTCTGCTTAACCGCACGCGGGCGGCGGCGCGGATACTCTTTTTCTCCTCCATCGTCTACCTCCCCGTGATTTTGGGGCTCATGGTGGTGACCAAACCGTAGCCCAAGCGCGGCAGGGAAGCGGGGTGCTCCCTTAGAAGGAGCGGTAGGGCGGTAGCGAGCGGGGGAAAACCGACATATGAAAAAACCGTTCTACATCATCATGCTGGTGGTCGCCTTCGCCGGGCTCGGCCTTCAAGCATGGTACTACCTCCTGAAGCCCATGCCGGAGCCGGGGCTCAGTACCCAGTCGTTGACTAAAGAAGGGCGTATGGCGACGTTCAGCACCGTCCCCGCCTTTCGGCTGACGGATCGGAGTGGTAATGCCGTCTCCAACGAAGACCTTCGGGGCAAAGTCTGGCTGGCCAACTTCATCTACACTACCTGCCCGAGCACCTGCCCCATGCTCAGCAGCCGTTTCTCTGCGTTGCAGGAGAAAGCATTTGCCGCAGGGGATGTCCGCTTTGTCTCCTTCTCGGTGGACCCCACGAATGATACCCCCACCGTCATGAAGGAATATGCCGACGCACTGGGAGCCAAGCCGAACTGGTATTTCCTGACCGGAGGCGACGAAGAGCTGCGTAAAGTGGCTATCGACGGCTTCCTCATGGGGTACCAAAAAGTGCCGGACAAGGAAGAAGACATCATTCACAGCGGCAAGATCGCCCTTGTGGACCGCAAGGGGAATGTCCGCCGCTTCTACGATGGGGTGGAGAAAGACGAAAGCGTCCAGATCCTCGCCGATTTGCAAACCCTCCTCAAAGAAGAATAGCCATGACGGTAGCTGACTTACCCGCGCTCAACGCGACGCTTAACGGTATCTGCACCGTTTTGTTGATTCTCGGCTGGTGGTTTATCCGCCGGGGTGAGCAGCGCAAGCATATCGCCATGATGATCAGCTCGCTGGTCGTCTCCGTCATCTTCCTCGTCTTTTACTGCATCTACCATGCCCATGTTGGCGTGGGGACGCGGTTTGGAGACCAAGGGTGGATCACCCCGATCTACTTCTTCATTTTGATCACCCATATCATTCTGGCGGCCGTTATTGCCATTCTGGTACCGGCAACCGTCATCCCGGCGCTTCGGGCGCGTTTCCCGCTCCACCGCCGCCTCGGGCGTTGGACGATGCCGATCTGGATCTACGTCTCCATCACCGGGGTACTCGTCTACCTCATGCTTTACCAGTGGTTTCCCCCCGCCGCGCTGGCCCAGCCTACCCCTCCTCTCCAATGAACGATAAAGAACGGCGCGAATGGATCAAAAAACGGCGGGAAGGTTCCACGCTCTGGCAGTTCATCCACCTTGCAGGCTCCCTGCAACTGGCGATGGTGCTTTTGCTGACGATCGCCATCGCGTGCGCCGTCGCCACGCTGTATGAGTCCAAGTTCAATGCCCAGATCGCGCAGGCTTACGTTTACAAAGCCCCGTGGTTCGTATTCTGGCTTGGCGTCCTTTGCATTAACCTCTTTTGCGTCACGCTGACTCGCTGGCCCTGGCAGCGCAAACACTTCGGCTTCGTCATCACCCACTATGGCATCATCCTCCTGCTCATTGGGGCCGTTTTGGGGCAGAAGCTCGGCGTCGAAGCCAATGTAAACCTGCAAGTCGGCGGCAAGCCGACGCGGCAGCTCGTCATTAACCGCACCATCCTTCAAGTCGAAAGCCCGGTAGATCGCGTGGCCTACAAAATCCCGTTCCCCGTGGAGGTGCGCCCGCCCACGCCGGAGCGCCCCCGGCTCGTCGCCCTGCCGGATACCAAGCTCAAGCTCAAGGTCCAGGACTATAGCGAGAAGCTCTCTGAAGCCACCGAGCTGGTGGACTCGCCCATCCCCGGCGCATCTTCCGGCGTGGCGCTCGCCTTCAGCTCTGCCCTCATGGGGCAGAAGGTGGAGGTCAACCTCGTACGCATCCCGGAGGGGTCAAACTTCAACGACTTCTTTGGCCGCGCGCGCATCGAGCTTCATGAAACGCTGCCCGACCGCTCCGCCGCCCGCTCCGAGCATGAAGCGGTGGATGAAACGCAAGTCGTCTTTGCCAAGCACGAGCCCGTCGTCAGCCGCAAGGGCGGGAAAGCCTCCGGCTACCGCATGGCGCTCATTTTGGAAGGCGCGCAGCCGGCATTGGTCGTCGAGTCTCCCAACCAACACCGGGAGATGTTTGATATCGCCACCGTATTGGGCAAGCCCTTCACCCTCCATGGGGAGACGGCGCAGATCGTCGTACGCGAGTATTGGCCCGACATGGTCATGGAAGAGGGCAAGCCCATTACCCGTTCCCAAGACCCGAATAACCCTGCCATCCTCGTCACCCTTACGGACCTTGGGCCGTTGCAGAAAGAGAAGCCGCTGCTGGAAGTCGCCGTGCAGGAAGGCGGGCGGCTGGCCTACCAGATCAGCCGGGGTGGCGTGGTGCAGAGCCAAGGCAACGTCGCCACCGGCGAGAGCTTCCCGCTCGGCTGGGCCGACTGGGAGGCGCGTGTCGCCAAAGCCACCGGCACCGGCGTCCTGCGCAACAAGCTCACCCCTGTGGAAGCCCCCACTCGCGAGGGGGAAGAGCTGATCCCCGGGGTCCTCGCCCGGCTGGTGGACCCCAAGAGCGGCGCCGAGGGGGAACCCCTCTGGATCCCCTCCGGGCGCGGCATGATCCTCCGGCTCGGCGAGCAGACCACCTTTGTCGGCTTCGGCCTCGAAGTCCACACCCTGCCGTTTACGATCGAGCTGCTGAAATTTGAAGTCCCTCGCGACCCCGGCACGCAAAACCCGGCAGACTTCCGCAGCACCGTCCGCTTCCACGATACCGCCACCGGCCACACACAAGACTCGCTTATCCACATGAACCACCCGGCCAGCTACCCGCCGGGGTGGGAGCTCTCCTTCACCGGGCGCAACTTCAAGTTCTCGCAAGCCTCGTGGAACCCCAAGAACCTTGATGAAACCACCCTCCAGGTCCTTCACGACCCGGGTTGGTTCTTCAAGTGGGTCGGCTCGTTCGTCATCTGCGCGGGCATCGCCATCATGTTTTACTTCACCCCGAAATCTTCCGGTAACGCTCGCCGCAAGGCAGAGGAGGTTGAAGAAGAGGCTTAAAGGCCTAACCCTTTCCCAAACACGCCATGAACCGATTTTTCCTTATCCTCCTCGCGGCGCTCTTCACCCCATTTCTCGGGTGGGGGGGCGTGGCCGATTTCTCCGCGCTGGAGAATGCCCCCATCCAATCTGGCGGGCGGCAGCGCCCGTTTGGCACCTTTGCCACCGAGACGATGCAGCGCATCACCGGGCGCGCCACTTATGTGGATGAAGCCGGGGCCAAGCGCCCGCCCATGGAGATGGTCTTCGAGATCGCCACCCACCCCGAGGCGTGGCAGGACCGCCCCCTCGTCCTCATCTCCTACGCCCCGCTGCGCGAAGCCATCGGCTTCCCCAAAGATCGCAAGCTCTTCTCGTTGAAGGAACTTTTTGCCAATAGCGAGCTGCGCAGCAAAATGATGGCTGTGGAAGCCCGGCTCCAGGAGCCCGGCCGCGTGGAGCTGAGCCGCGAAGAGACCGAAGTGCGCGACCTTGCCTCCCGCCTTTCGTTGGCGCAGGCGCTTATGAGCGGAGCCGCGTTTACCATGATCCCCCCGCCCGAAGCAGATGGCGCTCACAGCGAGCTGATGTGGATCACCCCCGGGCAGGCCGCCACCGCCTACCCCGGAGAAAAAGGGGAGGCCGCCGCCCAACATGGGGGAGACCTCTTCCGTACCTTCCTCGCCGGAGACCAAGCCGCCTTTAGCGAAGCGGCCCGCCGTCTTTCGGAAGCCGCCTCGGCCCTGCACCCCAGCGCCGTGCGCACCACCACCCTCCTTGGTCTGGAGACCACGTACAACCGCATCCACCCCTTCCGCTGGGCATGGGCGGCGTATGCGTTGGCGGCCATCGTTCTCGGTGTCACTTCGTTGGCGGGGCGTGCCACCGGTTATCGTATTGCGTGGGCGCTCGTGCTCGCTGGGTTTGCCCTGCAATGCTACGGCTTTGTGGCCCGCATTCTCATCGGCTCGCGTGGCCCGGTGACGAACATGTACGAATCCGTCGTCTGGGTGGCGTTTGGCACCATCCTTTTTGCGATGATTCTGGAGGCCATCTATCGCTCGCGCTACCTCTTCCTCGCTGCGCTGCCGGTGGCCGTCATCACCCTCATCCTTGCGGATACCCAGACGGATATTCTCAACCCGGCGATCGACCCGCTCTCCGGCGTCTTGCGGAGCAACTTCTGGCTCTCCACCCACGTTACCAGCATCACCCTTTCCTACGCTGCCTTCGCGCTGGCGCTCGGGGTGGGGCACATCATCTTGGGTAAAGTATTGCTCGGGCGGAAAGTCTCGCCGCCGTTGTACAACTACCTCTACCGCTCCCTCCAGATCGGCGTGCTCCTGCTCGCCATCGGCACCATTCTTGGCGGTGTATGGGCCAACTATTCGTGGGGCCGGTTTTGGGATTGGGACCCTAAAGAAACCTGGGCACTCATCGCCCTGCTCGGCTACCTCGCCCTGTTGCATGGCCGCTTTGCCGGGTGGTGGAGCGGGTTTGGGCTCGCGGTCGGCTCCATCCTCGCCTTCCAGAGCGTCGTCATGGCTTGGTACGGGGTGAACTTCGTCCTCGGCCAAGGGTTGCACAGCTACGGCTTCGGCACAGGCGGCTTCCCCGCCGTGCTTGCGTACGTGATCGCGGAGGTGGTCTTCGTGGTTCTCGTGATCGCCCGGCGTGCCTCCAGCAAGAAGGGGAGCCCACGCAAAGAGAAGCAGGCCACCACGGCCTGATCGCACCGCCTCGGCACCCCCCTTCGGGAAAAAAAGATCTGCCCTGCGCAGAAAATGCCATTGCATGGGTTGACAATTCGACGCGCGTCGAATACGTTTCTCGAAATTCGACGCGCGCCGAATTCCGGTTTTCTTAAAAAAAACACCCCCTTTTACCCCCTTCGCCAACACTCCGGTCTGTATCTCCCCCGTGCGGGTGGTTCAACCTTCCCGGTATGTCTAAAACACCCACACAAACCTCCATTGCCAAAAAGCTGGGGCTGGCCCGTGCCACGGTTGCCGAGATTCTGGGGGGCTCTACCGCCGCCGAGCGTTACAATGAAGAGACCCGCCGCCGGGTTACGGAGGCAGCCCGGGAGATGGGGTACCGCCCCAACCGGCAGGCGCGCATTCTCTCGGGAGCCAAGAGCGGGCTGGTGGGGATGATCCGCAGCGTCAGCATCCAGCAGCGCAATGCCGAGCTGGTCCTTTACGCGGGGGATGCGCTCCACGGGGCGAACTACGATGTCCTCTCCAGCGACGTTTTTTGGCGCAATGATGGCTTGGAGCGCGCTTGCAACGCCTTGCTCGATAACCGGGCCGAAGGGGTGCTCTTTGCCCACCTTTCGACCGGTATTGTCAAATTCGAAAGTGTGCGCCGCCTCATCGAGAGCGGCATTCCCATCGTCGCTATCGGAGGGGACCCGATCTCCGGTGTCTGCTCGGTGGGGACCGACTACGAAGCCGCAGGTGCCCAGATGGCCGAACACTTTGCCGAACAGGGGTACGATGATCTTGTGATTGTTGGCCACCCGGGGTGGATCCACCCTTCCGACCCTTGCCAGCCCGGGCCCTCTGCCGTGAGGGGTTTTCTGGCTCGTGGGCACGAGTTGGGGGTGCGACGGGTTCGCGTCGAAAAGATTTCCCGGGAGTTCCACTTCACGCCCAGCGATGCCCCTCCGGTGGAGAGCTACGGACGCACCATGATGCAGCGCCTCATCGA
This sequence comes from Chthoniobacteraceae bacterium, assembly GCA_037189965.1. Classification (GTDB taxonomy): domain Bacteria; phylum Verrucomicrobiota; class Verrucomicrobiia; order Chthoniobacterales; family Chthoniobacteraceae; genus DATMFV01. The sequence continues at coordinate 83,860 of JBBCKB010000079.1, forward strand.
CCAAGGCCCTGTGGATGGGCTTGGAGTCGCTTTCTTTGGAGATGCACCCGCTTTGGGGGCCATCCAGGTCTGTGTGGAGCGCGGGGTGCGCGTGCCGCAAGAGGTCGGCATAGCGGGGATGGATGGGTGGGACATTGGCAAGCTCGTCACCCCTTCCTTGACTACGGTGATGCACCCTTCACAGCAAGTCGCCTCGCGCGGGGTGGAGGTGCTCCTGGGCCTCATCCGGGGCGAAAAGGTGCCTGAGCCGCTCATCGTTATCCCCCCCCGAGTGGTGGCTCGGGGCTCCACCTGCCGGAGCGGCACGACGGCGAAGGAGGCTCCTTCGCCCTATGGCGCGCTGCAGGATTGACCGTATTTTCTCATGCTAAAGTTCCCTCTTCACTTCCTGTTGGCTGGTTCGCTCTTGGGCTGCGCCGGTTTGCTTCCCGCTCCTTCGGTGTGGGCTGAACCTACTACCCTCGCCAGTGAGGGGAAGGCCCGCGTGCGCATCGAGCTGCCGGCAGATGCTTCGGATAACCTGAAAGCCAGCGCGCGCCGCCTCACCGGCGTCCTCTCGGAGATCACCGGGGCGTCGTTTGAAGAAGGGGGCGAAGGGCGGCTCATCCTCGGCCTCCGCAAAGACCACCCCGAGCTTTTGGCCGAAGTGGAGAAGGACGAAACTTCGACCTGGCAGGAGCGCTACCGGCTGCTTTCCAAAGGGGGGAACCTTTACTTAATTGGGGAGACCGACCTGGCCGTCTCCCATGCGGTGGCAGATTTGTTGCGGCGGGTCGGCTACCGCCACTTTTTCCCGCCCAAGGCGTGGGAGGTGGTACCGCACACCCCGGAGCTGAAGGTGGAGGTCGACATCACCGAAGAGCCCCTCTTTGCCACGCGCCTGCTATTCCAAGGCTATAGTACCGACAAAAAGGTGTTGAATGCCTTGAAGTGGAGCCGCCATGTCAGCGCCTTTGGTGCGTGGCGACGGCAGATGCGGGCGTTTTCCGCCTTTCGCATTCGTACCGGGCACGCCTGGTTGCAGATGATCCGTCGGCACCCGGAGGCTTTCGAGGCGAACCCGCAATGGCTCGTGCCGGGCGGGGAAGACTGGCGCAAGCCGGAGACGAACAAAAACGTCAAGTTCCAGCTCGAACACCCGGAACTCGTAAAGCTGCTGGTTGAAGATTCGCTCCAGTTTCTCCGCGATAACGAGGAGGTCGATACCGTCTCTGTGGACCCGAGCGATGGCGCGGGGTGGGCGGAGAAATCGCCCCTTGGCTCGCCTTCCGACCAAGTGGTGTTTTTGGCCAACGCTGTTTCCAAAGCAGTGCGCGAGAAGTTCCCCACCAAAAAGGTCGCCTTCTACGCTTACCATCTGCACTCGCCGCCGCCCACGCTGGAGCTGGAGCCGGGGGTGATCGTCAATGTCGCCACGGGTTTCATCCGCGGGGGCTACACCGTGGAGGCTTTGATGAAAGGGTGGAAGGCTAAGGGGGCGGAGCTGGGTATTCGCGACTATACCAACGTTTTTTTTGGGAGCTTCGACCTCCCCGGGGGGCGCTACCACGGCTTCTCGCCGGAAGCGAGCTACACCAACATCCGCCGTTTCTACGAAGATGGCGCGCGCTACTGGATCAGCGAAGTGGATAACGGGTGGGGCACCGTAGGCCTGGGCACTTACACCGCTTTTGAGACGCTTTGGAACCCGAAGACCGGGCCGACCCCGGAGGCGATCCGCGAAGATTTCTACCTCAAAGCTTTTGGTAAAGGGCGCGAGGCGATGCGTCGGTATTACGACCTCGTTAAGCCCGAAAACCACCCGCTCGTCTCCGAAGACCTTGCCGCGCGGATGTACGAGGCGCTGCAAGCTGCGCTCAAAGAAGAGTTACTCCCCGCCGAGCGCACCCGCATCCTGCATTTGGTGGCCTACACCCGGTTTGTGGAGTTGATGCACGCCTACCGCAATGCCGAGCAGGGGAGCGCGCAGCAGGAGGCCTACCGGCGGCTGATGCAGTGGGCTTACGATGCGGTGGGCTTCGGGATGTTTGATAGCCGCAGCCTCGCGCTTTCCTTGCCGCGGGGGGATGCAAAGCTGTTTGAGATCCGCGATGAAGTCTTTAAAGAGCCGATCAAAGAACCCTCGGAGGCCGAGCTTGAGGCGCTGCTTGCCGAGCGGTTGAAGGAGGTCAAAAAGATCGGCTTCGAAGCGCGGACTTACTCGGCCAATCTTCTCCCGGTCGGGAAAGACATCGAGGGGGCCTCGGCCGCTGCGCCCGATTTTCAGTTTGCCCAGCGTCAGCGGGTGCTCTGGCGTTCGGCCCAGCCGGGCGATGTGCTGGCGCTGGAGGTACGCGCCTTGGGTAAACGCCCGGATGACCGCCCGCTGGAGGTCGCCTTCCTCCATACCGACGACCCTAATAACGCCGCAACGCTTAACGCCGAAGTGCCTGCCGATGGCCAGTGGCAGAAGGTGAAGTTTGAGGCTCCGTTGGCCGGTGTATATGAAATTTCGGCGCTCACCCATGGCGGGCATCTGGAGATGCGCTGGCCGGAGGGGGTGGCCGTGGTGGTGCCGACCGGGCAGATCGAAAGCTCGACCCTGCATGGGGTGTGGAGCGGGTGCTTCTACGTCCCGCCCGGCGTGGAGCGGATCGGCGGGTACTCCGAGCGGCCCAAGGGGAGGCTGGTTTCCCCGGAGGGGCGGGTGCTTGCCGATTTCGGCAAGGAGCATGGGCCCGGGTACTTCGATGTCGCGATCGAGCCCTCCAGCAAGGGGCGGGTCTTTGAGTTTCGCGAAGCCGTGGGCCGCAAAATTTTGATGACAGTTCCTCCCTACCTCGCCCGGCGGGGGACGGAGCTCTTAACCCCCGAAGAAGCCGGAGTAAAACCCTAGAAAGTACGTTTATGATTTCGAAGACCTCTCTTACCGGAGCCGCGGCTGCTGCCCTGCTGCTCATGATGGCGGCCCCCTCCGATGCTGCGGTGGTTGTTTCCCTGGAGGATGCCTTTCCTACCGATGGCAGCATTGCCTCAGAGTTTACTGGACCGCCCACGGGTTCCATTGCGTGGCGGAGGCAGCCCTCGGGTGAAATCCCTGCGGTGACTTTTTTGATCAAACAACCTACCGCTGCCAGCATCGGATCGTTTGGCCTGATGATCTCCGCTGCCAATGGGGGGGGATCGTTTACCCTTACGATTCGCGAATCTGCCACACTGCCCAGTTCGGGGACTGCTGGAACGAGTATTTTTTCTGAAACGACCATGATGAGCATCGGCTCCTTCGAGAGTACCACGGAGGACCCAATTACAAAGATGCTCGCTTTTGACCTCGGGGAGACGCTCGATCTCAAGGCCGACTATTACTACAGCTTCCGCCTGGTCTGGAGTGCGGGGGCAGAATCGAGCAAACGAATCGTGATCCGGTATGGGGTAGATGAAAGCGGCTTCTCGCAGGGGAGCTGGGATACTTCGAATACGACCTATCGGGAATCCCGCGACTATATTCTCTACACCGCCGTTCCCGAGCCCGGGGCGTTGGCTTTGTTGGCACTGCCTGGGGTGGTGCTGGCACTGCGGCGCATGCGCAAAGGCAAGGAGGCGCAAGGATGAAGTGGCTCAGCTCTTTGGTTGCCGTGCTGTCTCTGCAAACGGTGGCGTGGGGAGATGCCGCCGTCCTCCCCGAGGTGCCTGCGGGTACGGCGTTGGCCCGCTATGAAGGGGGAGAGGGGCCCGCCTCTATCGGCTGGTACTTCACCTCCGATGCGCCGCTTAAAGAGCGCCGGGTGGCGCAGACGGTGCAGGTGGCGCAAGAGGGTAAGGTGCAAGGCATCGCTTTCAAGCTCACCGATAAAGGGATGGAGGATCTAGCGGGAGAAGCGGGCTACCGACTGGTGGTCTACGAGGCGGAAGCTCCGCCGGAGAAGAAGATCGGTGGCCGGGTGGTCTCCAAAAGCGAGGGGGTGCTGCGCCGGGGCGAGGGCAACTGGCTGGCCTTTTCGCTGGAGGAGGGGCTTGCTGTGCAGGCCGGGCGGTACTACACCTTTGTTTTAAATTTCCTCGATCCTTCCCCCGAGAATCGGGTGATTCTGGAGCAGAGCGCGGGGCAGGAAGGCGTGGCCTGGCGGTGGCACCAGGACCAACGCGGGTCGTGGAGCGCTTCCAAAAACAGCCTCCACTTCGTGTTATACTGATCGGGCAGACGTGTTATGAAACGGCAACAAAGTTCAACCATAAGACGGAGGCTCGGATTTTCGTTGTTGGAGGTGTTGTGTGCCGTGGCGGTATTAGTAGTGCTGGCGCTGCTGGCGTTCCCTGCGTTTTCCCACGTCCGCGCTTTAGGGCATGCCGGTAGTTGTACCCAGCGGCTTCGGCACCTGGGGAGCGCGCTATTGGCCTACGTGGCAGATAACGACGGGCGGCTGATCCCCGCCGCCTCTTTGGGCGGAGATCCCCAGCGTTTTTGGTTTGATGAACTCGACGCCTACATGGGCGAGACGCCGGGGAATCTTAACCGCGACCGCCCTTACGAATGGCAGCTTTGCCCGGCGAAGCCGGTTGCCCCGGTGGCCCGCGAAGCGGTGGGCTATGGGTGGAGCCACCGGCACTTCGGGCATGTGAAGAGCAGCGCGACGTACGGGTCGCACTCGCGGCTCTCGGACGTGACGCGCCCTGCGCAGACGATCATCATCGCAGACTCGGTGGATTTGCCCGAGGGGCCGCCGCCGGAGTCCGCATTTGAGAGCCGCTACCTTTACGGGCAATCTCTACCCAAGCTGGCAAAGCGGCATCTGGGCCGGGGCCACTACCTGATGCTCGATGGGCATGTGGAGCGCTTTACCCCGGCGGAAGTGTGGGAAAACGGCACCGGCCCGTACCGCCGCTGGTGGAACAAGAGGCAGTAAGGGTAAGGCCCTCAATGCGCCCGGTGGAAGGTGGCAAGCGGCTCGGGCCCTTGCCACTCCACTTCGAAGAACGCCGCTAGCGTGGTGGCGACGGCCCCAAGCCCTTGGCGTAACCCCAGCGGGCCGCTGCGGCCATCATAGCGCAGGAGCGCGGGTACTTCCTCCCGGGTGAGCCCGGCGGGGCCGATACCGTGGCCTCCAATAAAGAGCAGGAGGTCGTCCGCATCCATCTGCTCTACAAAACCGGCAAGCCAATGGTCCAGCCGCTCGGCGGCAACGGCAAAGAGGGCGGGCTCGGAGCCGAAGCCGGTAAAATCGGGCAGGGTGGCGATGACCATGCCGTCATGCGGCTGGTGCCAGAGCTGGTCAATCGTTTGGAGAACTTCGGCGTTGGTGGCGGCCGGGTGGGCTTGGGTGATGCCGCTGTAGGCAAAGTGCGCTCCGCTCTCGCCCACGCTTTCCACGGGGAGGCCCGCTTCGGAAAGGCGGTTGAGGAGGGTTTGCGGGGGCGGGGTGCCGTAGGTATGGCCACCGGGGGCGGGGCGGAGGCCCTCGGGTGTATCGTGGAGCGGCACGGCGCGCACGGCCCCGAGCTGCTGGGGAGCCCCGAGGCGGCGGGCCGTGCGGCAGATCTCGTGTAGCCGGGCAAAGGGGAGGAGGGTTTCGCTCGCGGCAACCCAGAGGTGGGATTGTGGCCCCGCGAGCAGGATCGGCTGGCGCGGCGCGGCGGGGTCGGCGAGCGCAGCGGCAAGGCCCTCTGGTGTCGCTTCGTAACCGGTGAGGAAGGCGAGGCCGGTCTCGGCTTGAAGCGCTTCGAGATAGCCGGGCGGGCAGGGAGGGAGGAAGGCAGGCACCGTGGCGACTCCGGCAAGCTCCCAGTGGAGGGAGATCGGGTCTACCCCCGGACTGGTGGGGCGCAGCCGTCCATAGCAACCGCTGTACTTGCGGGTGGCGGGGTCGAAGACGCGGCCTTTGAGGATCTCTCCCAAGCCGAGGGAGAAGAGGGTGGGCAGCTCAAGGTCCGGGGTGTCTCGCAGGAGGCGCTGGAGGGTTTCGGTGCCGGAGGCTTCAAAGCCGTCGCCCTCAGAGTGAGGGAGGGTACCGACGCCGAATCCTTCGGCAATGAGGAGGAGGGCTCTCATTACCGGTTAAGGGATGCGCCCCAAAGCCGGTAAATGAAAGCAAAAAAAGGGAGGGGTCTCCTTTTTCAAGGAAACCCCTCCCTTTAGGTAAGGGGGTTATTCAGCGGCCTTTTCGTCGCTCTTTTCGGCCTTGGCGGCCTTCGGCTTGGCGGCGCGCTTCTTGGGAGCGGCGGCGGCCTCTTCGGCGGCGGGAGCCACGGCCTCGGCGGCGGCTTCGGCTACGGCTTTCTCAGCCGCGGCTTTCTTGGCCTTGGTCTCTTTCTTGGTCGGCTCGGCGACTTCAGGGGCGGGCGCCTGGTCGACCCACTCGAGGAGGGCGAGGGGAGCGGCATCGCTCTTGCGGAAGCCGAGCTTGATGATGCGGGTGTACCCACCCTTGCGCTCGGCGGAGCGCGGGGCGATCTCTTTGAAGAGCTTGCTCACCGCAGCTTCGTTGTGGCGCAGGTAGGAGAGGGCGGTACGCCGGGCGTGAAGGGTGTCCTTCTTGCCGAGCGTAACGATCTTCTCTGCCAGCGGGCGGACGGCTTTGGCCTTGGCCAAGGTCGTGCGAATGCGGGAATGTTCAATGAGGCTGACCACCTGGTTGGCCAGGAGGGCGTCCCGGTGCGAGGCGGTCCGTCCCAGTTTGACGGTCTTTTTCTGATGGCGCATGGTCTAGGTATATTGGGGTCGCGAGGGTTTGTTCGCGAACGGGTAAAGGTAGGGTTTAGCGTGCGAAGGTGTCGCTGTTGGCGCTGCTGGTCGCTTCCACGAGGGCGGACTCGAACTTCATGCCAAGGCTCAGGCCAAGCTGGGTGAGCTTTTCCTTGATCTCGTTGAGCGACTTCTTGCCGAAGTTGCGGTACTTGAGCATCTCGGCCTCCGTCTTCTGCGCGAGCTGGCCGACGGTGGTGATGTTGGCGTTGTTGAGGCAGTTGGCCGCACGCACGGAGAGCTCGATCTCGTTCACGCTCATGTTGAGCAGCTTGCGCAAGGCGGCGTTCTCCTGCGAGACTTCCTTCGGCGTTTCGTCGAACTCGACGGCGTTTTCGTCGTAGTTGACGAACGGGTCGAGGTGGTGGCGAAGGATGGCCGAGGCCTGAAGAAGCGCGTCTTCGGGCTTGATGCGCCCGTCCGTCCACACGTCGAGGATGAGTTTGTCGTAATCCGTCCGCTGGCCGACGCGGGTGGCCTCCACGGCGTACTTGACGCGGGTGACGGGGGAGAAAATGGAGTCAATCGGGATCACGCCGATTGGCATGTCCGTGTACTTGTTTTCGTCGCCGGTGGCGAAACCGCGGCCGACTTTGACTTCCAGCTCGGCTTCGAACTTCTGCTTCTTGTCGAGGGTGCAGATGACCAGATCTTTATTGAGAACCTCGAGCCCGGCGACTTCCTGGATGTCGCCCGCAGTGACGGCCCCTTCTTTGTTGACGGAGATGGAGAGGCGGCGGACTTCGTGGTCTGCGGCCTTGAACTTCACCTTCTTGAGGTTGAGGACGATGTCGGTAACGTCTTCGACCACGCCGGGAAGGGTGGCAAATTCGTGTTGCGCGCCAGAGATGCGCACGGTGGTGATGGCCGCCCCTTCCAACGAGGAGAGGAGCACGCGGCGCAGGGAGTTGCCCAGGGTATGGCCATAACCGGCTTCAAACGGCTCGGCGACAAACCGGGCGTAGGTATCGGTGGCATTGCTCTCGTCTTTGGCGAGAGATTTGGGCATTTCGAAACGGCCTAAACGGATCGGCATAGGGTAGTGGGGATAACCGGGCAAACCGGAGACGAAAGAAGGACCGGCTCCGGGGTAGGAGCGGCCTTTGAGGCTTCTTGGAAGCTTCTTTTTCTTACTCTGGCTCTTAGGGTTATCGAAGTCATCCGCCGGGTTTCCCCTGGCGCAGGTGGCTGGAAATCTCCCGATTCCGGCCCAGGGACCAACGGCGGCATCTTTGTTGCGCTTGGGAGGGGCGAAGAAACACGAAGTTGCCCGGCTTGTCCATCGTAAAATGGGCCCGATGCAAAAAAGGGGGCTTCCCCGGTGGTTTGGGGGTTGACTTTCCCGGCCGGGGGCTCCAACGATCCGCCTCCATAGAAAATGGACACACGAGCTTTCCGCGTTGCGCATTTGAGTGATCTTCACCTCCGCCGGGCGGTGCCGGGTACGGCCCCGGTGGCCCGGCGGCGCTCGCGGGAGCGGGTGTTGGAGCGTGCGCTGGAGGCGGTGGTTCGCGAAAAGGCCGACCTCGTGGTTTTTACGGGGGATTTGCTGGATGTGCCGGAGTTTCTGATCAGCGGGCCGCCACTGGGCTTTGAGGGGCCGGGCGAGGAAGCACGCTGGCAGGAGGCGGTGCGGGAGGATTACCGCGAGATCCGCAGGCAACTGGAGGGGTGTGGCATCCCTTACCGGGTGCTGCCGGGCAACCACGACCATGGGCCGCTTTTTGCCGAAGTTTTTCACGACCAGGGGGTGGAGTGGCTGGGGGGCGGCTTCCGGTGGGTGACACTCACCGACTGGGAGCAGGAGGGGCACCGACCCCGCCGCCTCGGGCCTTCGAGGAAGGTGTTTGACCGCGTGCTCGGCGATGCCGATGCCACCCCGCAGGTCCATTTGCAGCATTACCTTTTGCGCCACCCGGGGGTGGGGGACTATCCCTACGCCTACGAAGAGGGGGAGTGGCTGCGCGGGGCGATCGCCGCTTCAGGCAAGGTGCGGTTGGTGCTCAGTGGGCACTACCACCGGGGCTGCCCGCTGGAGGAGGAGCGTGGGACGCTCTATACCGTTGCCGAGGCGCTGGGCGAAGCGCCGCACGCGTGGCGGCTCTACGAGCTTTCGCAAGAGGGCGGGGTGGTGTGCCAGACGCACGAGCTGGGGGGCGCAGCCCCGGCGAGGGTCGTGTTTCTGGATCGAGATGGGGTGATCAACGACCTTGCCTCCTACACCAGTGGCCCGGAGGAGATGCGGCTGATCCCCGGCTCGGCAGGGGCGATCCGGCGGCTCAATGAGGCAGGGGTGCGGGTGGTGGTGGTGACTTCGCAGTCGGCCATTGCGCTCGGGTATGTGACGCGGGCTGTGGTGCAGATGGTTAACGAGCGGATGCAGGCGCTCCTCGCGCGGGAGGGGGCATTCGTGGATGCGATCTACTACACGGCGGGCGCTGGGGAATACTCGGTGCTGCCGGGGGCACCGGCGTGGGCTACGGCCAAGTCGGGCTTGGTCGAGCGGGCGTTTGCCGAGCTGCCGTTGCGGCGAGAAGAGGCGTGCATCGTGGGCGACCGGTGGTCGGATATTGTGGCCGGGCAGGAGGCGGGGATCGGCGGTATCCTCGTGCGCACGGGTTGGGGCGCAAAAGAGTCCGCGCGCCCCGAAGCGGCGGGTACCCCTGCGGTGGATGACCTTGCGGCGGCAGTAGAGCGGTTGCTGGGGTAGGCATAGCGTGGCGCGTCCATCCTTTTGCGCTGGATGTCCATGGCTGCGGGGGCGGGCGGGGGCGTATCGTCCCTTCCATGGTGACTCACGACCTCTCGCACCCGGATTTTGATCCGCCGGATTGCCCTGCTTGGGCCAAGGAAACCTTGCCGGATGAATGGGAGCGCTACAAGGGGCGCAACGGCATGCTCGGCATTCGCAACGAGCGCCGCTACGTGATCGCCCCCACCGTGCGCGGGCTCGATCGCTACCATGCCAACCAGTTCGTCTTCTACCGCCCGGAGACGCACGAGTACCTTTACCAAGAATACACCCCGCTGGAGGTGGGGTATACGCCGGGGCTGCTCCCCATCCACGAAGCGCTTGCGTGCAAGGCGGCCGTGGGGGCTCAGAACGATGCGGAGAAGGCGCAGAGCTTCCTCCAATGCGTGCGCGATGTGTTGCCCCACCCCGAAGCGCCCCCCTTTGGCACTCCGGCAACGGGAGATCGCAATCTGGATGACGAAGCGCTCCTTGCCAGTGGCACCGGCTGGTGCAACGAGCAGGCGCGCACCTTTATCCGGCTTTGCCAGGTGAGCGGCATCCCGGCTCGCATCGTCCAGCTCTTTTACTCCAACACGGTTTCCGGGCATTGCGTCGCCGAGGCGTATCTGGACGGCAAGTGGGCCATGGCCGATGCAAGCTGGCGGACGCTCCTTACAGATGCCTCGGGCCGCCTGCTTTCTGCTGCGGAATGCCACGCGACGCCGGAAGGCCGCCGTGCCGCGGCAAAGTGCATCCGCCGTGCGTATGAGGAGGTGCTCGCGCAGAGTGATGAAGCGCTCCGGATGCGTAGCCCCGAGCATGCCGCTGAGACCCGCGCCAAGCTCGAAGGGTTTACCGAGGAGGTTATCACCGAGCGGCTTGATGCCTTCGGCATCATCAACTACCCGCTGCCACACTAGAGGATGAATCGTAAAGATGTAGCCCTTATCGGCGTTGGTGGGCATGGGCGCTGGAATCTGCGCCAGTTTCGCCTGTTTGAAGAGCGCGGGTGGGTGCGGATTCGGGCCGTGGCAGATCCGTTTCGCTCCCAGATGCCGGAGGCGGAGGCCGAGCTGAAGGCGGCCGGGGTGCGCTGGTATGAGGACTACCGCGAGCTGCTCGCATGCGAGAAAGGACTGGGCGTGGTCTGTATCAGCACGCCGATTGCCCTGCACTACGAGATGGTGCGCGACGCCCTGCGCGCCACCGATGCGTGGGTGCTGGTGGAGAAGCCGGCGGTGCCGGCGATCCAGCAGTTGCGGGAGTTGATTGCGCTGGACTCGAATGAGCGCGTGCGTGTCGGGTTTCAATCAGTCCACTCGCGCTTTGTGCAAACGCTCAAGGGGTGGATCACCTGCGGTGCGCTGGGGCGGGTGCGGCGGGTCATCACTTCTTCAGCCTGGCCTCGGGATGATGCTTACTACCAACGCGCCCCATGGGCAGGCCGCATGATGCTGGGGGGGCGGCTTGTTTTTGATGGGCCGATGACAAATGCCCTCGCTCATTCGTTGCATAACGCCCTTTACCTCACGGCTCCCGGGGAGCGGGTGTTTGGTGAGCCTTCGAGCGTCAGCGCCGTCTTTGGCCGTGCGCGGGAGATGGAGGGGCACGACTTTGTCTGGCTGCGCGCGCAAGTGGGCGAGGCCGAGCTGCACCTTGCCTACGCTCATTGTGTATCGGCGTGTGTCCCCTTTACCCTCCGGGTGGAGGGGGAGCGCGGGGCGGCGTGGATTTGCGACCACGGTGAAACGCTTGGGAATGATGTCGGCCTGCCGGTCCCCACAAAGTCGGATGAAGAGGATAAGGACGCCATTTACTATTCCCTCCTCCGCGAAGAGGTGGCACCGACGCGCTTGCGCGATGTGCTTGCCTACACCACGTTGACAAATGCTGCTTACCTTTCCGCAGGTGGGGTGGTGGAGATTCCAGGGGTGTATAGTGCAGAAGGCTGCATGGTGGGCCCGGGGGTGGAGGAGTACATCGCCGCGTTTGCCCGGAACTGCCTGCCGCCGCACAAGGCCGGGCTGGAGTGGGCATGCCCCGGACGCGAGGTGGATGCGCGCGCGATCACCCATTTTGCCCCCGTGCTTAATGAGCCCCGGTTGGTTTGACCGGGTTGGGGCGCGCCGGCGGGTGCATTGATTATCTATTTTTTTGGAGAGGACATCCATTCTGCATGCAAAGGTTTCGGTGTAGCTTTCCAAGCAATATGCGAGTTCTCCTCCTCCTCATCGCGTTGAGCTGCAACGCATTGGCTGCGGAGTATTTCGTTTCCCTTTCGGGAGATAATGGCGCTACCGGCCTTTCCGAAGCTGCGGCCTTCCGTACCGTCCAGAAAGGGGTGGATGCTCTTAAACCGGGAGATACGCTTACGCTGCTTCCCGGGGAGTACAACGAGCAAGTTGCGCGCAAAGGGCTCGGCAGTGCCGATGCCGTGACAACGCTGCGCGCCAAAATCCCTGGTACCGCTGTGCTACGGGGGGATGTGCCGGTCACCGGGTTCAAGCCCGCTGAAGGGTTGCGCGGGGTTTACGTGGCACCTTACCAGGGGCCGCTGGAGGGGGTCAATGAGAGCGACTCCTATACCGGCCTCTTGCGCCAGCCGAGCCCGGCAGACCTCCAGTTTCGCAAGGGGGCCTTCCACCACGATGCCAAGGCCGGGCGGCTCTACGTTTCAAGCACCGATTTCCGGCCTGCAAGCGAGCATCATTACTCCGTCTCGATTCTCCCCGGGCATGGTCTCCACCTTGAGGGCCCGCAGCGCGTGGTGGTCGATGGGATCTGCGCCACCGGCTTCCGCAGCCTCAAGGAGATGAGCCATCACTCCCAATACGCGGCTTATGGTATTTTCCTCATCGATGCCAAAGGGTGTACGATTCGGGGAAGCACTTCGTGGCTCAATGAGGGGGGGATCGCCGTACGCTCCGTCAAAGGAAAGAGTGAGAATGTGATTGAAGATTGCACCGCCTATGGCAACGCCTCGGGGGCATCCAGCGAGGGGGGCAATATCATCATCTTCAGCCCTCAGGCAGATGTGATTCGCCGGTGTGTGGCGTATCGTTCGTGGCGGCATGGCCTGCGGCTCTATGGCCGGGGAGGGCACTCCTCTGCCATCGAAGACTCATTGGCCTGGGGCAACCGGGTGGATGCTTTTCTTAAAGGCGAAAAGGAGATCGGCGTCTTGCGCCGCACGGTGGCACTGGGCACGGGCCACGCTTTGCAGGTCGACCATGCGCTGGTGGGCGGCCACAATACTTACCTGCCCCCGGGCGATACGCCGCTTCACTCCGTACCCAATGCCCGCAACCAGCTGGAGTGGGATGCCGAGTTTGCAGACCCGGTGAACTTCGATTTTCGCCTCCAAGGCACCTCGCGTTTGCGGGCCTCCGGCCCGGAGGGGGCACACCGTGGCCCCCACCCGTGGAGGGATGATGTCCGCTTCCTGCGCCCGGATGGGGATGACGCGGCGGATGGCCTCTCGCTCAAAACGGCATGGAAAACCCTTGGCCACGCCGTTGCACAGGCCAAGACGGGGCAGACGCTCTACCTCGCGCCGGGTCGCTACGGGGGAGATGTTGCGGTAGCTACCGAGCGGCTCACGCTCGCCGGGCGGGGCGAAGGGCAGGTGCGGCTTACGGGGCAAGTTGTGGTGAAGAAAGCCAACGGTGCGGCGCTCCGGCGCATCGACTTTACACAGCCCCTCCAGATCGAAGGGAGTAACGGCGTGGGAGTGGAGAACTGCCGCTTCCGGGGCGAGGAGGAGGGGCTTTCCGCAACCCGGTGCGAGGACCTGCGCCTCGTGCATAATGAGTTTACCGTTTTCACCAAAGCGGGCCTGCGGCTCACCAAGTGCGAGGGCACATATCTGGAGAGCAACCTCTACGACAACCGCAAGGCTCCCGCCGTGGTGTTGGCGGGTGGGGAGGAGCCCGTTCTGTATAGCGACTACAATACCTACGCCGACGCCGAAGCGTCTTGGCGGGTAGGGAAGAAGGTGCGCGCGCTCAAGGAGCTGCCGGGGGATCGCTACTCCACCCATTGGGTGCCGCGCTACACCCCCACCGAAGGGGGAGGGCTGCGGTTGGCTAATGAGCTGGAGCGCAAAGTCGCCGGGGCACATGGAGAAGGGGCGGGCTTCCACCAGGAGATCCTCCGCGAAGAGGTTGCCCTTACGCCGCCCGTGGTTCACAGCACAAGCGCCACCACCGCCAATGTGGAGTGGATGGCTAATGATGCAGCTCTCTTCACTCTCGCGTGGGGCAAGACCCCCGAGTGCTTGGATGGCTCGGACACGTATTTGCAGGATGACTGGGTTGGCTCGCTCGTCAGCTACAGCCTTACCGGGCTGGAGCCGGGGCAGACGGTCTACTTCCGCATCCGCTCGGTGGAACGTCCGCCGGTATTGGGCAGGCGGCAGAAGGCGCTGCCCGTGGCAGCTGAGGTCACGGCTCCGCTGAAGATCACCACTCTTGCCGAAGACCGTGCCCCACGCACCTGGCATGTCGCCAACGACGGGAGCGACAGCGCCTCCGGCGAAAGCCGCGAGAGCGCGCTGAGGAGCATTCAGGCTGCCGCAGACCGCGTGGGGCCGGGGGATACGGTCCTCATCCACGGAGGCGAGTATACGGAGTGTGTCTTTGTTCGTGCCACAGGTGAGAAGGGGCGGCCCATCGTCTTCCGCAGCGCACCGGGCGAGCGCGTCTTCTTCGCCAGCGGAGGCAAGCAGCTTGGCTCCGCATGGAGCATCCGGGCAAAGAAGGAGATCTCGCTCGATGGGTTTAGCTTCGGCCAGTTTGGCCCCACCGGGGGCGGGGGCGATAAGCGCCTCATCAATGTCTACCTTTGCGAAGGCATCTCCATCACCCGTTGTTTGAGCGACCAGCGCGGCCCCGGCTACTCCTCTGCTTTCCTTCGGGTGGAAACGAGCCGCAACGTGCGGGTGGCCAACTGCGTCACTTACAATGGGTTTGACGGGATCAACGTCCAAGGCGTGGATGATTTTGTTTTCGAGCACAACGTCCTCGCGCGCCCGCTCACGGTTGGGGTGCAGATCTCCGTTGCGCCCGGTGGGCGCGCCGTATTGCGCAACAACATCTTTACCGATAGCCAGCCGTATAAGGCCGATGCGGGTATCCACTACCACGAGTGGGGCGGCTACCCGCGCATTGAGGATACGAACAACATCTACTTCCTCTCCAAACCGGCCTCCGAGCGCCAGCTCTATTGGCTGCTCAACTACACCGACGGCAAGGCTGCCCCCGCCCATACGAAGATGAGCCTCCCGGAGTACCAACGACTCTTCCCCTCAAAGGGTCGCCCCTCCGTGGTTGCCGACCCGCTTTTCGCCGGGATGATGCACGCGAAACCGGCTGGGCTCCCCCCGGCAAAACAGTCGGAGCTGCTCTTCCCACTTGGGCGGGTCGATTTCGACACTTTCTTTGCCACCAACCCCGAGGTGGTGGAGCGCGGTGCCGGCCTGCAGCGCGAGGCGTTCCGGGAATGGAGCTTCCCGGAGACCTTTGAGAAAGCGGCTGGAAAGTCCATGTCTTTGAAGTGAATGTCTATTCACCCCCCAAAACCGCCGGTGCTAGCCTTGTTCCCAAGGCCGATTCCGCATTTTTGGGTGGCTTAACCCCTAATTATTCGAAACCCCCAATCTACATTAGTTAAATGAAGTACACACGTTTTCCCCTCGGAGTCATGATGGCGGCGCTGCTGGCGCAAGGTCATGCGGTTCAGGCACAGGTCAATGGCAGCTGGCTTCCCAGTAGTGGAGGTGGGAACTGGGCCGATGCCACCAAATGGTCCAGCAACCCCAGTATTCCGGGCGGAGCAGAGTCGACGGTAACGATCGGCAGCAATACTGTCGCGGCGCAGACCATCAATTTGCAGACGATTGCGCGTACAGTGGGCATCCTTAACCTGGGTAACCCCGCGCAGACAGGCAGCATCGCCATCAGTAACGGAAGTCTGACCTTTGATAACGGCGCCAACCCCGCGCAGCTCAACAGCGTAGGCGGCGGTACTGCGAATAGCTTTACTAACCTCCTTACGGTGGGGTTGGTCTCCAACCTGATCGTAAATGCGACCAATGACCTTACTATCAGTGGCGTGGTATCGGGAGCTGGCTCGATTACCAAAACGGGGGCAGGGCACCTGGCTTTGAGTAGCGCGTCTGGCAATACTTTCTCCGGTGGGTTTACCCTTGAAGGCGGAGCCGTCTCTGGTGCCCACAACACCAGCTTTGGGACCGGAGTGGTCACTATCAAGTCCGGTACGCTTTTGACCGGTGGTGGCTCTCGGTTCTACGCGAATAATTTGGTTCTCGATGGAGATTTCAACGTCGCTTTTGGGGCAAGTACAGGCACACTCAATTTTAGCGAGCTCTACACGGTGCAGTTGAATCGCAATATCGCCATCACAAATGACCAGGGATTTGGCCTCTTGGGGGTTGTTAGTGATGGGGCTTCGACCTTTGGTATCACCAAGAGTGGTACGGCTATTATGGAAATCAGGGGGAACAATGCCTACAAAGGGGGCTTTACTCTCAATGAAGGAAGTGTCTTCATTTCAGCCGCTGATGGTGTGAACACCAGTTTTGGCTCGGGGACATTAACACTGAATGGTGGATCTATTTCAACGAACCGCCTCCGGGTCATCGCAAACGATGTTGTCATTGGAGGAGACGTAAATCTCAATGCCACCCCGGCTCAGCAGATGCGCTATGTCGGCACGACGACGCTGACGGGCAACCGCGAGTTGACTAATGATGGAGCTGTAAGCTTTGTTAATGGCGTTAGTAGTGC
This sequence comes from Chthoniobacteraceae bacterium, assembly GCA_037189965.1. Classification (GTDB taxonomy): domain Bacteria; phylum Verrucomicrobiota; class Verrucomicrobiia; order Chthoniobacterales; family Chthoniobacteraceae; genus DATMFV01. Next base: position 100,118 of record JBBCKB010000079.1, read on the forward strand.
GGGAGTCATTGTGGAGAGCGGTGGCTCCTTCAGTCTGACCAAGAGCGGTACGGGGAATATGACGCTTGCTACGGGAAATACCTATACCGGTGGTACGATTGTGAAGAGCGGTACGCTATTTCTCGCAACAAACTCTTTGGTTGATTCGGGAAGTGTCCATGTAAATGGAGGTGCGCTCTATTTGGGCAACACGATCTCCGATACGGTAGGGCATGTAAAGCTAACGCAAGGGTTAATTAGCGGCTCCAATAGCACAAGTATCCTTACCGCTAGTGGGTATGAGGCAGAGTCCGGGGGGCTCTCGGTGATTCTTGCGGGTGCTTCTGCTGCTTTTGTGAAGAACGGCTCCGGCCTAGTGGAATACGGCCACAGTGTCTCTGGTGCGACGTATTCCAACACCTACGGCGGCGGCACGACAATCAACTCCGGTACCTTGCGGCTTAATCATAATAACCGCTTGCCTAACACCGGAGTCCTCTCTGCGGCGGGCGGGGTGCTTGATCTCAATGGTTATCAGGACACGGTGGCTAGCGTCACGATGGGGGGTGGCACGGTGGTCGGGGGGACGTTGATCACCACTTCCCTCACGGCCAACGCGGGGAGCAGCCGGATTGCGGCAAACACGCTAGTTAGCGTCTCCGGGGCGGCTTCGGTGGAGAGCGGGGCCTCTCTGAACGTCAGCGGTACGCTGGCGGGTGCGGGGACTCAGCTTGCGGTTGCAGGCCAGCTGACGGGCAACGGCTTCGTTAACAAAACGGTGGTTGTGCAAGATGGCGGGACCCTCTCGCCCGGCAATAGCCCGGGGTTGCAGACCTACGCTGCGCTGACGCTCAATGGCGGCGGTAACTACAACTGGCAGGTCCACGATGCCACCGGCTCGGCAGGTGTCGGGTTTGATACCATCTCCGTAAGCGGCGTGCTCAACCTCAACGGCCTGAGCCTCGATAATCCCTACTCGATTAACCTCTGGTCGCTGGCAGGCATCGGGCCGGATGTGAATGGCAATGCGTTGAACTTCGACCAACTGGTGGATCAGGATTGGGTGCTCATCAGTGCGGCGAGCATCAACTTCAGCAGCCTGACGGACCCGATTGGTAACTACTTCTCGGTCTTCCACGCGGCGAATAATGGGACAGCCGGGTTCTCCAACACCTTCTACGGGAGCTTCTCGGTGGATGTGGTGGGGAACGACCTCGTCCTCCACTACGCCGTGCCGGAGCCTTCGACCTACGCGCTCGGAGCGCTGGGCGGCCTCGGGTTTATGTGGATGATGCGCCGCCGCCGCGTGGCCTAGTATTGCTACGTTAGATTGTTTGAAGGTTCAGTGCGAGGGTTGGAAGTTGTGGGGCGTTTCTGTGAAACGTCATGGAGTTGGACTGCCGTCTCACAGAGACGGCCTACAATTCACGCTTCGCAAGCGTCCTGCCGGGATTAGCTTAATGTAGTATTACTAGCCGCCTCAAGATTCACTTGCAAACGGTAGAGGGTGGTAAACCCTCTACCGTTTTTTTTTGGAAACGTTTGCTTTCAAATTTGATGAACACCTTTACCTGGAACCGCGCGGAGGTAGCCCCCGAATTGGCCCGTGCGCTGGATGCCCTCTCATTTGCGCCGGTGGAGGGTGGGGCGAGCCTTCGCTTCACCCTCCGCGAGAGCGGCGGCGTCAATGTGGCGCGGGAGGAGGAGGGCTTTCACATTCGCTACGGCACGCTGGCGGATGCGTTGCGCGGCGTTGGGCTGGCGCTCGCGGGGCGCGAGGAGGAGGGGAGTACTCCCTTCCAACGCTTTGGGATGATGTTGGATTGCTCGCGCAATGCGGTGATGAAGGTGCCTTATGTCAAACAGTGGCTGCGGCAGCTTGCGTTGCTCGGTTACAACTATGTGATGCTTTATACCGAAGATACCTACCAGCTCCCGGGGGAGCCCTTCTTTGGCTATAAGCGCGGAGGCTACACGCTGGAAGAGGTGCGCGAGGTGGATGCCTATGCCGCTTCGTTGGGGATCGAAGTCGTCGCTTGCATTCAGACACTTGGGCATTTGCACCAGATCCTCAAGTGGGACCGGTACGCCCCCGTGCGCGACACGCTCGGCGTGCTGCGCGTAGATGCCCCCGAGACTTATGAGCTGATCGGCAAGATGCTCACTTTCTGGAAAGAGGCGCTGGGGACGCGGCGCATCCATATCGGCATGGATGAGGCTCACGACATGGGGCGCGGCAAGTTCCTCGATAAGCAGGGGTACGAGCCGCAGTTCGACATTTTCTCTCGCCATTTGGCCCGTGTCAGTGCGCTTTGCGAGGCGCATGGCCTTAGCCCGATGATCTGGAGCGATATGTTTTTCCGCATGGGTAATGAGGCGCACAGCTATTATGACCGCGCCACTGTCATTCCCGATGCCGTGCGCGAGAAGATCCCGGCAAACACGCAGCTCGTCTACTGGGACTATGAGAACAAAGATAAAGCCTTCTACCGCGAGTGGATCTGCCGCCACCGCGAGCTCGCGGGCGAGCCGGTGATGGCCTCGGGCCTCTGGACGTGGCGGCGCTTTTGGTATGACCACGCCACCACCGAAGCCGCCGTGCGCCCCTGTATCGAGGCGTGCCGCGAGGAGAAGCTCTCTGAGGTGCTCTTTACGTTGTGGGGAGATGGTGGCTCGTACTGCGAGTTCGACTCGGCGTGGTACGGCCTCATCTGGGCGGCGGAGCTGGCTTACGGGGCCGATGGGGCGGAGGATGCCGTGGCGGCTTCTGCCCGGGCGATTTGCAATGTGGATGCCGAGCTTTGCCGCTTGGGCAGTGGGATCAATATCGAGCTTGGGGCCCAGCCGGTATTGCTAGCCACGTTGTTATGGGACGACCCGTTGCTCGGGATCGGCTGGGAGGGGTTCCAGCGCGAAGGCGGGGCGGATAAGATCCGGGTGGGGCTGGAGGCGGTGTTGCGCAAGATCCCCGCCTCCACCTGCCAATTGCCCGATGCGGGGTACCTTTCGGCATTGTTGAAGACCGCGTTGGCCAAGCTGGCACTGCGCGAACGTCTCGTGGCGGCCTGGGAGGTGAAAGACCGCGCTGCGCTCGGGGAGATTGCGAATAAAGACGCCCTGGCCGTATGCGATGCGATAGCCGGGTTGGAAAGTGCATTCCGCAGGCAGTGGCTACGGCGCAACAAGGCGTTTGGAATGGAGACCACGCAGATCCGCTTTGGGGCGATGCAGGGGCGCTATCGGGAGCTGACGCAGCGCCTCAACGACTACCTGGCCGGAGAGGTGGAGACGATTGAGGAGCTCGATGACCGCCAGGATGTGGGCTACCACCCGGTGGCGTACTACTACTGGCTGGCCACCGGGAGTGCGTTTTTTTAGGCCCCAAGGCGCTACCACCCCGGAAGTGTCCGCAGCCTGGTTAAGGCTGCGGCGCGGCGTTTGGCGAGATCTCGATATTGCCTAGTGAAGCTTTGAACTGCGCGTCGACCCCACCCATGGCTGCGCGGAAGCTGATGGTCTCGGGCTCTTTGGTCGTGCAAAGGGAAGAGAGCGCCTCCGAGGCATAGCTTTCCCCCGTGCTGCTCTCGATCTCTACGGTGTAGCTGCTGCTGGCGGGGTCTACATTTACTTTAAAAGTGAAGCTTTGCCCCGGCTCGGCTGCGAGTGTGGTTTTTTGGAAGAAAGGTTGCCCGGTGCCATTGTTGCGTACGACGTGCCACCGTTGTTTGATGATGGTGATGTAAACCAGCGAGCCGCCGGGGCCACCGCTGGCGCTTTCCGGGAAGATGACAAAGGAGGCGTTGAAAGACTCGGGCTCTCCATGCTCAAGATCATCCCACCGATAGACCCAGCTTGCGGTAAAGGGCGTTCGCGAGGTGGCCACATCAGTCTCGACAGGGCGGATCATGTAGAGGGATGTGGACTTGATGCTCTCCGAGCGTGGGAGGCTTTGGATGCTAAGGTAAGTCTGGGCACCCGGCAGTGGCGGCTCGGAGGCGGTTTCGATTTGGAAAGAGGTGCTCGGATCGCCGGGGTACGTCTTCCAGTGGTTGCTCCAGCCGTTGCCCGCGCTACCAGGGAAGCCGTCGGTGAAATCAGCCTTGGCACTTCGCTCGGCCTGCGCCGGAGCAAGCGGGGTGAGCAGGAGGGCGGCGAAGAGTAGTTGGGGGAATTTCATGGCGAGAAGGGCACTTATTTTAGAGAAAGCCCCGGCCGGAAACCATGGACGAGGTGGGCAAGACGCTGGATTTTTGGTGCACGGCGCGGTCTCCTTGCGGCAAACGTCCATTTTCTTGGGAGCAAGGTCTATGTTAGCGAAAATGAGGGGTTGGTAAAGTCCGGCAAATGGGTGCATCGCTAACCTCCAAACCCGGCCCGATGCGGCTTCGGGAAGATTTGCTGGATGAAAACTCCCCCGAAGGGTTGGAGATCTACCAGCTTACGTTTGCGCCGGATGTACCGGCCTGCCATATCTCCATGGAGGCGCAGGTGTTTACGCCAGATTCGCGCACCTTCGTTTTCCACTGCGGGGTGGGGGTGCAGAGTTTTGATGCCAAGACTCCCGGGCACCAGTTTTTGCTTTGTGATGTGGAGACCGGGGCTTACCACCCCCTTACCGAAGAGCGAGGGGTGACGGCCCCGAGTGTCTCTCCCGATGGGCGCTGGCTCTACTATTTTGTGGATGAAAGCACGCCGGGGGCCGGGCGCATCCTTCTGCGGCGCCGCGCGCTGGCGGGGGGGGCGGCAGAGACGCTCTGGGTGCTCGATGCGCCGCTCTCCGGCACCCCTTTCCACCCAAGCTGCCCGAACCCGCTCTCCACGATTTCCTCCGACGGGCGGCGGCTTGCCATCGGCTGTTTTTTGGGAGATGGGCTCCACGATGGCGCGCCATATGGCTTGCTGATCTTTGACCTTGAGGCGGGGGGCGAGCCGCGCCTTATCGTGCAGGGGCCAAGCTGGCGTAACATCCATGCGCAGTACAGCCGCTCGCTCGACCCGGTGCACGCGCGCGATCTCCTCATTCAGGAAAACCACGGCGGCCTCGGGCTGCGAGCTGGCGGGCTAAAGGGGGGCGGCACGGAGAAGGGGGCGGATATCCACGTCGTCCGCGATGATGGGCAGCACTTGCGTAACCTCCCGTGGGGGCGGCTGGAGGGGGAGTGGTGTGTGGGCCACCAATGTTGGCGCGGGCGTGAGCCGTGGGCCGTGGGGAGCATTATCTCCGGCACGCGCGAGGCGCTTCGGCAGTCGTGCAGCGAGCTGCATATCGTGGAGAGCCTGCCCACGCCGCACTGGGGCCATGAGGGGGTCCGCACCCCGGGCGGCGAGCGCAACCGGATCTGCCGCGACTTCCCGGCTCCGCACTTCAACCATATCGCCTGCGACCTCTCGGGCCGACGCCTCGTGGCAGACTACCGCCCTTGCTGGAACCCCGCTGTGGAAAGTGCGGATGCGCTCTATCTCATGGAGCTGGGCGAGCCGGGGGTAGAGGCTGCGCGGGAGATCCGCTACCTCTTTTCACCACGCTCTTCGTGGCTCCCTTCGGCACATACCCACCCGTTCTTTTCGCCGGATGGGCAGACGCTGCTGTTTAACTCCGACGAAAGCGGGCAGACGCAGGCTTACCTCGTGCGGGGCCTGCCCGGTGGGTAGGGGCTCCCAAGCCGAGAGCCGTTGGATGAAACTGTAGGGCGTCTCTGTGAGACGCCATGGGGTTGGATTGCCGTCTCATAGAGATGGCCTACAACCCGCCAAACGACGCTCGGGTGCGGAGGGACTCATCGGGAAGTAATTTCCCTTTCGCATTGCGCCCCCTCCTTGGGCTGGTTTCGCTGTAGGGCGTCTTTGGGAGACGCCATTGGGGGTGAGCTATAATCTCTCGTAGCCGCTTAAACGGCAGCAACCGCAAGCGCTTTGAGGTGGGAGAGGGCGGTCTCCATGACTTCAAGGTCGATCTCGCTTTCGAGCCGGTACTTGCCTGCCCCGGTGGGGAAGGGGATGGAGAGGGTGCCTCCCTTGTGCTCCTGAAAGTCGGGCAGGCCATAGAAGAGCTCTGGGTTGCCATCGGGGCCGGCTTGCTCCAGCTCGGGGAACCAGAGCGGTACGCCAAAGCGGGTGAGGGTGGTGTGCAGCCGCTCGAAGGTCGCCTCGGGGAGCCACCCTTTCTCGACGGCGTAGCGGCTATCCAAGAGGGTGCCGAAGGCCACGGCTTCGCTGAAGGTGACTTCGTGGGCCGAGAGGGTCTCAAGCTTGTGCGAGGCCCAGTGGCCAAAATCGAGCGCGCCACCACCGCTGGCGCGCCAAGGGTTCCCCTCGCGAGCCAGCTCGTGGAGGTAGAGCGCGGTGCTGCGGTGGATGAGCTGGGTAGTCGCCTCCGGGTCGCGGGTGAGGACTTCCTGCCCGGAGTCGCAAAGCTGGTCAAAAAACTTGCCGTCGAGGATGAGGGCGAGCCGGAGCGCTTCAGCGAGCCCGCCCGCCCACTCCCGCTCGGGGAGGGAGGAGAGAAACTCGTGGTCGTTGATGACGGCGAAGGGCGGGGCAAAGCTGCCCACGCCGTTTTTATGCCCGTCATAATTAACCCCTGTACGAATGCAGATGCCCGCGGTGATCTGCCCGGAAAGGGTGGTCGGTACATTGATGGTGCGCAAGCCCCGGTGGGTAATGGCGGCAGCAAAGCCGACGGTGTCGATCACCGCGCCGCCACCGACGACGATGGCGCAGGAGTGCCGGCAAAGGTGCGCATTGATCATGGCCGAGACGATCGGCTGGACAACGTCAAAATCCGTCTTGAGTGCTTCGCCCCCAGGCAAGACGCGTGGCTCCTCAGCCAGCTCGATGTCGTTCCCGTATGCCTCAAAGTAGTTGAGGATGTGCTGCGAGAGCTGGGGCAGCAGGTCGGCTACATTGGAGTCCACAAACACCATGGCGCGGTGGATGCGGTTTTCCTCCAGCCGGTCGATGGTCCTGGCCAGAAGCGGGTTGCCAGAGTCAAAAACATTTCCGGTGAAGTGGACCGGGTAGTCAAAGGCGTAGTTGAGTTTCTGCTGGATGGGGGG
>JBBCKB010000080.1:0-7411 GCA_037189965.1 Chthoniobacteraceae bacterium
GGTCGCTGAGGGGGATCAACTCCGGGAGCGCTTTGATGATCTGCTGCTGCCCCTTCTCATTGAGCCGAACGCGGTGTGTGCCGATCCGGTAGCCCCAGTTCATCAGCGGCACCGCCCGGGCGTTGCCATTCTGGACCAGGGCAGCCTCGACCAACGGCGACCCGGGGTCCACCGGTATCTTGATACCCGCCTCCAGCGCAGGCCGCGCGATGGTCTGCCGCACGGCGGTGCCAAGGTCGCGTTGCATGTCATAGCTCCGTTGCCGCACCGGCGCGCTATACTCCAGCCCCGGGAAGAAGCCGACCACGTAGGCGCTTCCTTTGCCATACCGGTTGCGCGAAATCGCAATACCCCCATCTTCAAACCGCGCAAGCTCCTCCGCTCCGGGCGCCAGGTGCAAGACTTCCCTACCCACCACGGGCCGGAGCGGCTCCCCTTTGGCCAGGCCCAACCCCGGAATGCCGACTCCCTCCGGAAGAGGAGTTACATCCCCCGGGTTGAAGTCGTTATAGCTCACGCTCGTATAGAGCGGAGTGCGTGTCCATACCTCCGGGCGGTCCCGCTTGGTAAGACCGAGCACGGGCAACAGGAGATCCAACGGTTGCCCCGCCTCGTCGCGAGACAACCCGGATGCATTGGTATAAAGCGTCCCCCCGTTTTTAACCCACTGCTCCAGCTTCTCTGCGGCCTTCTTCACAAGCACCGGGCTGGGAATGTAGATGACTTTATAGCGGGAGAGGTCCTGCTCGATCACCATGGTTTCATCAATCGGGTCAACCGGGATGTGCTCGTGCGCCAAGGCTGAGTAAGTCCATTTCGTATCTTCCCACGCGGCGGAAGCCAGCGGCTCCGCCCATTCCTTTACCCGCAGCCCCCCTTGGATGAGTGCATTAAGGGAGAACGGCTTGATGATGGCTACCTCCGCAGGCCGGACCCACTGGGCCCCATAGAGCACTTCCTCCGAAGCCGCGAGGAGGCGTGCGGCTTTGCTGGTAGCCTCCAGAACGGGCTCCCGGCTCGAAAAGGTATCCCCCTTGGCATACTCCGGGCCGTAGGTGTACCAGTAGATCATCTTGAAGCCCCGGCTGGCAGCCGCCAATGCCCGCTGGATGGGGGCACCCCGGTGCGGTTTGATATAAATCCCAAGCTCATGGCCGAGGTTTGCCTTCACCACCCGGCCGACATCGCACAGGTAGCTATCCCACCCCCAGGCGCGGGCATCCCGGTTGGAAGTCTCATAGACAAAGGCATTGTCTGCCTCGCGGTAGAAGTCAAAAAAATCGAGGCTATGCCCGCGCATGAGGAAGGTGTTGGCCCTCAGCGCGAAGGTATAGACCCACGGTTGCCGAGCTTCCGGAGCATCGGCGCGCCCGGCAGCAAGCGCGGCGGCCTTGCTTTGGTTTGCATCCTCAAAGGCCTTCCGCATGCTGCGGAACATGATGGCGGTGGAGTGGTTATTAAAGACTCGCGTGTAATAGGCTGCGAGAATGGCTCCTGGTTGAGCCAAGTCGGGCTTCGGCACATTTGGGTCTCGGTTCCATAGGTCAAGTGGCTTGATCTGGTCCCAGCTCTTGGCTCCCAGCTCCTGCGGCGAGATCCCCCTGGCCCGAAGAAAGGCCCGGTAGGCTTCACCGCAGCGCTCGCACCCGGCCGGGTGGCTTTTGCCTTCCGCTGTTTCGTCGAACACGGAGCCGATTTCGTCAATCGTGAGCGCCCACACTTCCGGGAACGGCAGGCTAAGCAAGTTCTCCCGCGCTTTGGCGACGCTTTCCCGGGTCAGCTCCGGTACGGTGAGGCCATAAGGGCACCCGGCCCCCTCCTCTGCCGCCTTACCCCGTCGATAACGAACTACCGGGAAAGACCCCGCATTGGCAAAGATCGTCCGCCGGAAGTTCGCAGCCTCGCCCCTCCCTGCAGCCACCTCTTCAACCAAGTAGGGAGGCGCGGCGCGCAACCCGTTAACCCCGAGTTGATGCAGGGAGCGAAGCTCCGCGTTGATCACGTTCGGATCGCTATGCCGGAGGGAAAAACCCGGGCCATACCCCATCAAATCAGTGATGATGGAATAGCGCCGGGGAACCGGCTCCCCCGCCCACGGCAGGCCCTCCAGATGCTGGGCCCGGCGTTGCGCATACTCGAGCACGCCTTCAACCTCCGTGGTAAACTCCGGGGCATCCGTCGGCTTCCCCCCGGCTAGTTTGGAGAGGGGGAGAACGAGAGTGAATGTCCCCCCGTCTGGCGCGCGGAGCCGCAATGTCCGGATCACCTTCTCTCCGGCGGATAGCTCCACCTCCAGCTCGACCCCCGTAGAGAAACCCTCCATCCGGTGCGTCACCCGGTCTGCCTTTTCTCCACGGGCGCCCGCGTAGAAGGAAAGGAAGCACCGCCGCGGCGCTTTGTTCTTCTGGTAAAGCGATGCGACGGCCACCGGCTCCGTCCATTGCAGCAGCTCTAGTTTATCACCCAGGATGCCATGTTCCACTTCACCTCCCAAACCCTGGCCACTGTGCCGCCAACGAATCGTCGTCGGGAGGTGCTCCTTCTGGTCGATGGCAACAACCCTCGCACGAAGGCTCAAGTTTGCGGGAATGGCCACCGGCTCCTCGGCGGAGACCACATCAATCCGGTCGCTATCCCCCTGTGCAACCCCCTCCCGCGCAAAGGGGGTAATGAACGTCAGGAGCGAGGCAAACAATAGCGCGTAGGGTAGGGAAAGGGGGAAACGCATAAACAGGGAGAGCGGATTTCGTATCGTGACGATCACAACAAGTGGCACCTCAGAGGAGCCGGGGAAACATTTCTGTGCCTAGCTTGGCACGCGAGTCGTCGCCCCGCATGAACGGCGGAGCACCAGCTCGCATGGAAAGAGGATCTGCTGTGGCACGGAGATGCCGCGGATGGAATCTACAAGCAACTCGACGGTCTTCTCGGCTTCGCTAGTGGTGGGAGCGCCGACGGTTGTAAATTCAAACGGAGGGTAGGCACCAAAGCTTTCATTATCGAAGCCTGTGAGCGCGATATCTTCAGGCACTCTTAGCCCCCTCTCATACGCTGCAGCGAAGACGCCTCTTGCCCACTGGTCGTTATGGCAAAGGATGACATCAGGCAGGGTTCCCTGTGCGATCAACCGCTGCATGAAATGGTAAGCAGGCTCGGCGAGATCAAACGCACCACGATCCGCGACGATCCTTACCACACTCCCCTCGATGGCCGTGGAAGCACCAAACTCCCTTGGCCCAGGGCTGCCTTTGGCACCCTCTTGCAAGGCGCCACCGCATTCTGCGATCCCATCCGCGAAGCCTTGAATGCGCGTCAACGAAGCTCTGCTGTCATACTGGTTGGTGAGCAGCATCAGCTTGCGATGGCCGACTCCGCAGACGTGCCGGACCAACCGCCGCATCGCCCCCCGAATATCTTCGAACACGGCGGGAATCCCCCACTTCTCCTGACCGGCCAACGTCACCACGGGCACCCCCGCTGCCTTGAGAATCTCAACATCCTCCACGCCAAAGGATTCAATTGTGTTGGAGATAATCACTCCTTCAACGCGGGCCTCCAGCAATTGGTCAACCGGGCGGTTTCCAATCCGATCCTGCGGGGTAGACTCCATCACCGCGGCATCATAGCCTGCGGCCCGGATTCCCTGGATCAAGTAATACCGCATCTGCCGGGAGACTTCATACGCGCCACCGAAATGGATCACGCCGATCAGGTTGCTTCGCCCCCGGCGCATGGCCTGAGCGGAACGGTGGGGTCGGTAATTGATCAGCTTCGCGGCTTCAAGCACTCGCTTGCAGGTTTCGTCATTGTAACGGTGGGTTGCCTTGCCTCCCAGAATCTCCGCGACCGTGGTGCGCGAGAGCCCCAGATTCTTGGCAAGCATCCGCTGGGTGGGGAGCCCCGGCTTGGGGGTCTGTTTTGGGGCCGGCTTGCCGCCAGCCTGGTTACGTTTTGACGCCATAGTTGCTTTTCTCTCTTTCTGGATGCCCTGCGTCACGCTTGTTTGCGCGAACGCCGCCACCCAATCGCAACCCCAAGCAGAATGCCTCCTGCAAGGGCGATGCTGGAAGGCTCCGGAACAACAGTGAATTGCGTGATATAGCCAACTCCCCCTTGGCCAAAGTCGGCATCTACCTGAAGGGTGGAAACGCTCATCGTGAAGGAACCCAGCCCGAGGTAAACCAGATTCGCATCGGCAAAGCGTTGCAGAAAATCCCCCTCGTCGGTGTAGAAGGCTCCCTGGTACACCTCTCCGATCTCCAGAGTGAGGCTTGAGAAATCAAGCGTAATGGTATTGCTCGAATCAAGGTCGTAAGCGAACGGAGTGCTTCCCTGCAGTCGCAGGAGGTCGTTGCCGCTGGCCGCGGAGTTGGCGAATACCGGGGCGCTCACGCCCCCTACTGCCTCCGCCGTAAACTTAAAGTAAAAGTCCAACCCGTCGCGTCCATCCACAGAAGATGCGGTCAGAATACCCGGGCTATTCCCTGCGGAGACCGTGCCGGAACCCGCGATACTCGAAACGGTGCCGTGCCCCGAGAGGCGGGCACCACTATGCAACGTGACTCCGGCGCTCTGCGCGATCGACCCGTTGACGACGAGATTCCCCTCGGTGACCAATGTTTCCCCGGTGTAGGTGCTCACCCCATTCAACACCCAGGTACCCGTTCCCGACTTGGTCACGGAAGTCTGCGCTGTGCCGCCCCCGTTGGTAGGGCCATCGGAGATAACGGCGGCGAGGGTATTATTACCCGTGTTACTCCCCGTTAGCACCAGAGTCCTCGCAATATTGAAGGCGGTACCCATGGCTAGGCTCCCCGTGGCGTTCAGGGAGAGCGCGCCAACTCCGGAGGCATCCAGTGTGGCTCCACCGCCTTCAATGGTGAAAAGCCGATTAGAGCTATCTCCCGAGCCGGTGTATTTGAGAACTCCCCCGTCGATCACCAGGTTTGACGCCAAGCTGGTGGATTGCCCAATGCTGCTCGCGCTACCTCCATCCGCAAGTTTGGCGACTTGCAAAGTCCCCCCCTTTACGCTGGTAACGCCGATATAGCTACTACTCGTTCCGCTCAGATAGAGGGCCCCGCTGCCCGCCTTCGTCACCGCCACCGTGCCACTGGTATTGGCGATCACCCCGCTAAAGACATTGTCTGTCAGGGAGGTATTGACTGTCACCCCTGCATTTCCGGTCGTCTGGTTCGTAAAAAGCCCAGCGCCATTAAGCCCATACATCTCGACGTTCTTTTGATTGAGCGTTACCGTTCCTGAAGCCTGTACGGTGACGGAGCCTCTTCCCAAGACCGTCCCGTGGGAGCTGCCACTGCCAACCTGCACGATCCCTTCCTCAATGACGAAGCCTCCGGTGAAGTTGTTGTTGACCGAGCCGTTGAAGATCGTCAACCGCCCGGCCCCTGTCTTCGTAATCCCACCGAGGCCAGTGAGCGTCACGTCCGAGTTGGCGTTCGCCTCCAATGCAATCACTTGAGAATGGTCGAAGGAATGCATCCCTTCGGTTAACGTAATGCCCGCACGGATGGTCAGCGTCGTACTGCCATTGTTGATGATACCACCCCCAAGGCTAAACCGATTGCCGATGATCCGGACTGCGGAGTTTACGGTATGGGAGATGTTGTTATAGAGAAAACCCGCTGCCCGGTCATTCACGTTATCCACCAGATAGGGAACATTCCCTGCGGTCGCAAAAATAATGTCATCTCCGGAGGCCGGTGCCACATTCCCCATCCAGTTATCGGCATTGGACCAGGCATTTGTACCCCCGCCACCGGTCCACGTGCGCACGGCACCGAAGGCGGAAGTTCCAGGAGTTGCGATAATGCCGGCCGAAAGGAGACCGAAGAGTCCACGAATCATAAGTGGGGTGGATTTCATAGATAACACGTGCTTGAATATTTCTGTTATAGGAGGAGATGACTAAGGTTAGGGATCAAAGCAGGAGTGGAGAGGCTTGGGAAAGGCGGCCATTGGCAACGCGGCAAGTCTCCCAAAGCCGGACCATGGCAAAGAGGGGGTTATGCCCCAGGTAATCCCGGCACGGGGTGTTAAACTCCGTCTCCGGCTTGCGCTCAAGGGTCCGTGGGTCCTCTCCAAAGGGGTGGTAGAACTCCCAGATCGTTCCGGTTTGGCCAAAAATCTTTGCGCTTTGGTCCAACGCTCGCTCCAGGAGCACCGCCGCCGCCTCTTCAAACCCGTACCGGGCACAGCCACGCGCTGCCCAGTAGGTCATGCTATTCCATGCAGGCCCCCGCCAGCAACGTAACGAAAAGCGCCCCCGGTCTCCGATAGAGACGGTCGAGATGGGGTGGGCTGTGAGAAAGCGCTCCGGGTTCAACAGGTTCTCACGGATTACTCGTTCCGCCTGAGCTGCCGTTGCCGCACCTACGACCATTGGCCACATCCCTTCAAAAGAGAAGGGGCGATTCTCCGGGCTCCCCACCGCCCACGCGTCAAAAAAGAAGCCAGCCGCCTTACAGAACAATCCATCCTGCAGCAGGTCTTGCAAGCGATCCAGCAACAGCACCGCCTCCTCTTCCTCCTCACCCAAGGTCCGTTGCCAGCGGCAAAGCGAGTCGGCAAGCAGGTAGACATGCGCCGTGGCGTCAACACATGCCATCGCGCGGCCGGGGCGGCTCCCGAAGCGGATTCCATCGTCCACCCCGCTCTCCCAGCGGTTCTCAACCACGTCGAGGTAGTAAAAGCCTCCCTCCCCGGTCTGGCGGTTGCGTTGAAACCAGGAAATCTGGCGTCGCGCGGCTTTGATGCCTGCACGCAGCAGCTCTTCATCCCCCAGTTGTTTCCAGCATTCGTCAACAGCAAACGGCCAAACGGGGGGATGCGTGCTACGCCCGGAATAGAAGGGGTACTGCCCCTCCACTCCAGATTGCGGGCTATCGGCAAAGTAGATGGTGCCGGGGATGTAGCCATCCTCCTGCTGGTGGTGGAGGTAGTTCCAAAGTTGACGATGGGCATGCCCCGATTCCGAAGGAAGGGTATCCAAAGCCTGATGAATAATGTCCCAATGGCCGAAGGCACGCCCCCCTACGTAGCCTTGGCCAATCTCCTCCCAAGGGTATGGGAGCCAGGCTTCCGGCTTCCGGATGGCATTCTGGTGCAAGTCCGCCAGATACCGAAGCATCGGGCGCCACTCGGGCTTGCCTAGCTCTGAAGCTTCCCGCTTGAGGGAAGAAAGAAGAAACCACTCCGGGTGGGAGGGAGAGGCCGCTTCCGCCTGAGGAAGGGTGACAAACCGGTTGCTCACGGGGCAAACTCTCCCTTCTTCATATCGTTAAACGCGCCTTCGGTATAATAGTAGCCGCCGGGGTTGTTCTTTCCGCCAAGCGTCCGGCCTTTGCTCCAGTCATTTTTTTCCGGCTGGATCAACTCACAATGGCCATCG
>JBBCKB010000081.1:0-14190 GCA_037189965.1 Chthoniobacteraceae bacterium
GTCATAGATCGAAGGGCCTCCGATATCCTTTGGCTGCAGCGGTAATATTGAGTTCGTCAAGAAAGTCGTGTGCTCGAACTAGGTCACCGCACGGCGTCAGAGCCTTGTGGCTGCTCGTTCAGATGAGATCAAGCGTTTGCAGCAGACCGATCACCCCTTCTGCGTTACCTCCATCGAAGCCCACATTCAGCACCTCCAAAACCAGATCGACCAGTGCGAGCAAGCCATCGAGGCGTTCCTTGAGCGTAGCGAACGGCTACAGGCTCAGGTCAAACAACTCTCGGCGGTCAAAGGGGTAGGGCGGCTCTCCGCTACGCTCCTCTTGGCGGCTTGTCCAGAGTTAGGCACCCTCTCCAAGAACGAGGTTGCTGCCTTGGCGGGATTGGCTCCGGTTTGTCGCGACAGCGGCAAATACAGGGGCAAACGGATCATCTATGGAGGCCGCTTGACGATGCGTAGCGCCATCTACATGGCGGCTTTATCCGCCAGCCGTTACAATCCGGTGCTTAAGGCATTCTTCGAGCGCCTTATTGCTGGAGGGAAACCGTTCAAGGTGGCTCTGACTGCTGTCATGCGCAAGCTGCTCATTGCCCTCAATTCGATTGCGAAACGCATTGATTCACCCCTCCAGACCAAGGCGCAAGCCTTGCCATGTTCCCCCTAGAGGAGGGGTGCGGGGAACCGTGGTTCCCTGCCTCTACACCCCCCGCTTTAGCGGCACTTTTCCCTTCTCGGGAAAAACTTCAAATCACAGTTGCTGTTTTCTATGTGGAGGCTGACGGGACAGGGGCCCCGATGAGAAGGAGTGAGGTGAAGGGGCGGAAGGCTAAAGAGGGTGAGGGGGAAGCCAAAACCCGGGAAGTTAAACTCGGCTGCGTCTTTACCCAGACCACGACCGACAAGAAGGGCAATCCCCTGCGCGATCCCGACTCAACCAGTTACGTAGCCACCTTTGAATCGAGCGGTGCCTTTGGGACGCTTTTGCGCAGAGAGGCATTCCAGCGAGGTTTTGCCGCGGCCCGGGAGGTCGTCTTTATCGGAGACGGGGCGACTTGGGTTTGGGAACTGGCCCGGATCAATTTTCCTCAAGCCGTCTGCATTCTGGATTTCTTCCATGCTGCCGAACACCTCGGGACATTGGCTGGTGCGATTTATGGTGCTGACACAGCAAAGGTCCAGCAACAGGCCAAACTCTGGCGCGACCTTCTCAAAGAAGACGGAGTTGACGAGGTCATTTCACAAGCCCGTGCGGCCATGCCCAAGCAACCATCGGAGCGTGAGCCGATGGAGAAGGAACTCGCTTACTTTGAGAAAAACCGCTCCCGAATGCTTTATGCAACCTTCCGCTCCAGAGGCTTCTTTATCGGGAGCGGGATCGTCGAGGCCGGTTGCAAGACCGTCGTCGGAAAACGACTCAAAAGCTCGGGCATGTTTTGGTCCGTTCCTGGAGCCCAAAATATCCTCGACCTTCGCACCTCCCTCCTCAGCAACCGCTTCGATGCCGATTGGGACTACCGATCCAAACTCGCCGCATGAACCCCGGTAACTTTCATGTCATGCACCCCCTAGCCATCCCACGAAGATTCTTTTAACCGACCTCCCTTGTCAATTGTAAATACTAGGGACCGACCCCTTCCACCCTAGGGACCGACCCCTTCCACCGGACCCCTTCCACCGACCCACCTTTGAGGATGGCAGCGGCGGCTATGGGTACAACTCTGTCTACCTCGGCGGCATGCGCGACTCGCTTTTCGACGCCGATGGCGTCTACCTCCCCCTGCCGCACACGCGCGTCTTGCGCCCGGCGCAAACCCTCATGTTTGCCACCACCGCCTACGCCAACGGCGCGGCGATCCAGGAGTACCCTTTTTGCGAGCCGCCCTTCTGGGATTTTGGCAGCGGCCCCGTGGCCATCCGCCCCTCGCCCTCGCTCCACTTCCGTTTTGGCGGCAAGGCGCTCGTGGCATGGTGCGACGGCCACATCACCCTTGAAGCACGGCAGGAGCGCCCCGTGGGCACCAACCCCCACGGCGGCAACGCCACCGCCCGCAACCTCGGCTGGTTTGGCCCGGACGCCGACAACGGCTACTGGAACCCCGCCCGGCCGTAAGGAAAATCTTTTTGCTTCCAATCGCCCGGAGGAGGGGGGATACATCCCTGGCCGCCACGCACCGTCTTCGCCCAACCCGGGCAGGAGCACCGGTTTCGCACAGGCGGCGCCACGCCACGGACGCCCTCTTCCACCATGCCCACTCCCGAGGAAAACAAGGAAAGCCCCCCCTTTGGCAAACGTCTTCTGCGGCTTCTGCGCCGTCTCATTGCCTGGCTTTCGTGGGTCTCCCACACGGCGTGGGTGCTCTTCCGCAAAATCCCCCTCGGCGCGGCTTTCCGGATGGGGCGGCGAACCCTCGGGAGCCTCAGGAAAGGGTTGATCCGCTTCAAAGAAGCCCTTTGGCGGCGCAGCAGCGAAACCACGCAACGCTGCTGGAGCCTCTTTAGCAAAATCGGCTCTGGCGTCATCCAAGTCAGCTTTCTGGCGCTCTATGCCCCGTTGGTCCAAACGGAAATCCCCATCCCCGCGTGGTTGACGTTTTCGGTCGCCGCATTGGTCATCCTCATCCTCGTCATCCTCCGTACCATCGCCTCCACACGGTTGCGGCCCGGCTCGCTGCTTTTCTCCACAGCGGTCCTCTTGATTATCGCCTCAAGCGTTTACTTGAGCATCAAACCATTCTTCCCGGCCCCGGCGAGCGTCTACATCTCCAATAGCGACCGCGGCCTCGCCGTCTTCAACCCCAACCGCTACGTCTCGAAGATCTACGACCTCACCCCGGAGATCCGCCTCGTGGAAGCCAACCACCCCTTCCACCACTGGGCGGGGTGGCTCTTCCTCCAACTCACCCGCTCCGAGAGCGCCCCGGGCGACCACGTCACCTGGCCCTTCCGCCATCTGCGCGGCCTGCTCAGCCACCGGGTGGCGACCAAAGTCACTTTCCTCGACCGGATTCACAAGAACAACAACGAAGCCCTCCCGATCCGGCTTCCGCGCCACTCTCTGGCCTACACCTACGACCTCAACCGCTCGCAGTGCATCCACTACCTCTTCTATGCGGAGGGCCAACAGATCAACTTCGACATCACCCTCTCCAAACTCTACGACACCGCGGACGGGCGGGTCCGCGTGGGGTCGGATATCCGCCTGGAGAACCACGTACCCACCTCCGGCGACAGCCTGCTCAATCTCTTCAAATTCCTCGATGGAGACTCCCCCGCTTCCTCGGAACCGCTGAGCTACCGCTCGGCCGCGATCGCCATCGCCTTTCGCCAGCGCAAAGAGATCAACCAATGGCCCGAGGTGCTCCTCTACCGCCAGTACGACCAGCAGAGCGCCCTCTACGCCGCCCTCTTGAGCGAGCTGCTCAACAGCCCCCACCTTTTCCAGCGGTGGGAGGAGCTCCAGCAGATGCTTTGGGAAAACGCCCCCAATGACCGCGAACGCCTCCGCCTGCTCACGCTCAAGCACAGCCTGGCCCGCTACCGGATGGGGGGCAACGTGCTCGGCGTCACCCTCATCCCCGACCTCCGGCTCACGGAAGCCATCCTCAACGGCACCGTCACCACCGCCGCGGACCTCGCGCAGGACCAGCTCCTCTACTGGGTCGCTCGCAGCTTCGTCAGCTCCGCCGCCACTTATCGCCATCTTTTTTCCAAGACCATCGAGACGTTTGAGACCTACCTGCGGGAGATCGAGTCGATCCACGAGCCGAAGTTCTTCATCCCCGACGGGCTGGATACCGAACTCCACCGCCTGGTCAATCAAGCTATCCCGAAAGGCTTCCGAGGGAAATCCTGGCTGACTCAGTTCCTGGGCAGCATTCCCCGGCGTCACGACCCGATCAACCAAACCCGTCATTGGCTGGAGAGTTTTCAGTGGGAAGACATTAAAATTCACCTCCCCCGTTGCACCCTCTCCCGCAAAAACACTTCCGACCTCCCGCCTGCCATCCGCCAGCTCACCGAGCCGACCCTCGAAGAAGCGTGGGAATCGGCCACCAACGCCTTCGCTTTGGAGATGACCCGAAAGATCCTCGACGGGATGATGAAACGCCACCCCAAAACCTTCAGGGCAGGCGCAGGGGAAATCGCTATTCCCGATGGAGCCACCTTCCGGGCGATCCTGGCGGACCTCCTGCTCGAGATCGGCAACCGTAAAGATGATTTTGAAGAATACGTTGCCTTCCGCGGCCAACTCTTTGGGCAAACCCGCGAAGCCTACCTGGCGCAATCTCCCATCGCCAAAACCATCGCGGCTTACCTTCATGAGTTCGAAGCGGCCCGCACCGCCAACCTTCCCGCCGACGCGGTCTTCAACGACACCCTGCTGGTCGCCGCTGCCGGGAAGCTTCTGGAGCTGGATTTCCCCACCCCCTCCCTTCAAGCCGCTTTAAGGCCCACACTGGAAGCCCACCCCCCTCTCGGCTGGGCCTCCCTCGCGCTGGCCCGCACCACGCAGACGGGGATAGCAAAGGTGGCCTTCGCCGAGCTGCCCCGCTTCGTCGCCAACAAGGATCTGGCGGCTGCTTCCAGTATAAAAGAGCTGCTCTCCTACATGCACCGCGTTCTCGCAGATCCCGACTCCGCCTCCCTGCCGGATTTCCTGGAGATTCTCCGCCTCGCCCTCCAGGCGGTACCGCTCGCACCCGAGCCGAAGAAAGAGATAAATGAAGCTATCGGCCACCTCCAGAACATCATCGCCGACGAAGGTCTTGCAGGGGAGTTTCCATTGCTCGACGAGGTGCTCCGCCACGAAGACATCGAAAGCGCCAAGGGCCTTGTCCTCTCTCTCGCCCGGATTGCCAGAAGCGACTCTGTTTTGCGCCCTACTTTAGATGCGATGTTCGGCCCGATGGCGGATCGGATCGCCAAGAACACCTTCAAAGGCCCCTCTCTTGAGGGCTATCGCCGGGTCCAGGCTGCTTATCTCGATTGGGTGGAGAAGAGACAGAAACGACTCCTCTCCGACCAGCCGGGCCACCCCCTCCAGGAGTTGGCGTGGCGCGTCTTCGAGTATTCGAGCCTACCGCCCGAAGAGAGGCCGCACACCATCGAGTACGACCCCGAGCGGGACCGCGCCTACCTCACGCCTCATTCGCCGATGTTCGATGAGTGGCTCCAGAGCATCCAGACCCCGCCCGAAGCGGCTTTCGCCAAGTATGGTTACCCCCACCTCCCCGACGCCATCCTTCTCGACCTGATCCTCCGCACTCTGGAAGACAAGACTCCCCAGGGCTACGCGCAAACACAGCTCGGCTTTCCCCGGCAGATTTTTCGATTGCTCACAGGAGCCACCATCGAAGAGTGCCTTCCCTTTCACCTCCCGGACGATACGGCGCCGAAGCCATGACCCTCTCCCCTCTCACCCTTTTGCGCCTGCTGCCGCTGGCTTGCTGGGCTTTCCTCATAGGCGAAACCCGCGCAAACCAGCCCCCCGCCGAGCTACCCCGCCTTGCCGACACCATCGCCTCGATTAGCTATACCATTGCACCTGAGTCCGCGCTCTCCAGGGAGAAGTTGGCCGCTCCTTTTGATGAACTGACGCTTCCCCAGAGTTTTCGGGACGTCGCCAAGCACTGGATCGAGCTGCGCAAGAAATACGAGAAGATCGAGATGACCCTGACCGGGACGACTCGCCATGAAAATGGCACCTTTTCTTTGAACGTGTCCCTTTCCGTTCCCTATGTCGTCAAGGGCGTCTACTTCAAGGGCAACCGCCACATACCGGATGAATCCATCTGGGATTCCCTCGACCCCAAAATCACCTATGAGGAGATCGAAAGCTACGGCAAAGCACTTCAGAAGTTCTATTTTGAAAATGGATTTCTGAACGCCACCATCAAGGTATCCGCGATGAAAGGCACCCCGGCCAACCACCTTCGGGTCATTTACCATATTACCGAGGGAGAAAAAGCGAATATCCGCAAATACAGGGTCCCGGCTGAAAAATCGGGTCTCCAATCGAAAATTGCCGTCATGTTAAGAATGACGGACATACCGGGAGACCTCGCCCTAGGATCCGTCACTCGCCGGGTCTACGCCGTCGAGGAGATCTACCGAGAGCATGGCTACCTCGAAGCGAAGGTCTCCGAAAAGCACGAACCGGTCGCACAAGATCTCTTCGACGTGATCTACCAGATCCATGAAGGGGAGATGTTCCTCCTGGAGAGCATCCGCTTCGAGAACCCGGACCAACTCCCGATCCAAGGGGTCGAAAGCCTCGTTCGGGCGCCCCTTCATCAGCCGCCGAATAGTTCCGCTATCGAGCAGGATGCTGACAAAATCAACGCCTTTCTGAGGGATAAAACATCTCATCCGATGAGGGTGATCCCCGAA
The DNA here is from genome assembly GCA_037189965.1 of Chthoniobacteraceae bacterium. Taxonomy (GTDB): domain Bacteria; phylum Verrucomicrobiota; class Verrucomicrobiia; order Chthoniobacterales; family Chthoniobacteraceae; genus DATMFV01. Next base: position 6,391 of record JBBCKB010000081.1, read on the forward strand.
ATCAGGCGCGAAGGCAAAGCGGCCCATCTGGTTTTCCACCTCACAAAGATTCGTCCGTTCCGTATTGAGCAAATCGATTTTCACGACGGACATCCGAAGCCAAACCTCATTGCGGATATCCAGGATGCCGCAGCACTCGGCCATTTCAAGTTGCTCGACGAAGGTTCCGGTCATCGCACTCCACCCGAAGAAGCCCTCGCGTCGCTCTACCGGGGGGCATCACCCAGAGCGAGGAGTGTGCACGATTGGTTTGCCTATCTTTTAAGTTTAACTCTGCGTCCCGAGATCGCGGACATCACCGTTCACTACAAAGGCCGCCCTTTCTCCATTGGCTTTGATTCGAGAAGCCGGGGAAATGACATCCGAACGGATATCCTTTTCCAAGCCCTCAGGTTCCAATTCGATTCCGCCCGCCCGGGCTCCGGTGAAATGCTGGCCTCCTACTCCACGAGCATCGGCACCTCCCGCTCCACCACGACGGTGAGCCTTTACCAAAACGGCTTCTTCGGGCGGCCGCTCTATCTGCCTGCGGCGAAGCCGGCCGCCAAGTAGGCGCCCCCCTTACCCTGCCACCCGGTCGGGCGCACTGGTGCGGGGGTAGGGCTCGCAGACGGAGCGAAACTTCGGGTAAAGAAACTCCGCAGTGGGCGAGCCCGCCTGCGTGAGGCCGGAGGCGGAGCGCACCCCGGCTTCGCGCAGCACCATCAGGGATTCTCCCAGCAACGCCGTGGCCAGCCCCCGGTTGCGGTATTCCACCAGGATGCACGGGCCGGTGAGCAGGTGGCTCTCGGCCTTGCGCTGGAAGGTGAGCACGGAGGCACCGATGATGCGGCTCCCATGGGTGACGACCAAGCACGCCCGGCCCGCCTGCTCCTGTGGCTTGGCGGAAAAAAGGTTCTCCAGCGCGGCCTCCAGCTCCTCGCGGATCTGGCCGTCGAAGGGGTCGGTCCCTAGTGGCCGTCGAAGGGGTCGGTCCCTAGTAGGACTAGGTGATCTCGTGTTTTCCTGTTGATAAAAGCCAATCCTCGATATAGAGAATTCCTGACAACCCTGCAGACCTGCGCTGCGGCTTCCTTGAGGGCCGCGACGCAGAAGCCGCTCTCCAGCGTGTTGGAGAGCGTCCACGAAAGCACCACACGGCTCTTCCAATCCATCACCGCAACCAGGTAGGCAAAGCCTTTGGCCATCGGGATGTAAGTGATTTCCGCGCACCACGCCTTGTCGGGCTCCCGAACTTCCCGCCCCCGCAGTAGATAGGGGTAGATCTTGTGCCCCTTGCCCGGTTGGCTAGTTCGTGGCCGCCGATAGATGGCTTGCAGCCCCATCAGGCGCATGAGGCCGCGAACCTTCTCCTGGCCTACACGGTGGCCCTCTCGCTGCAGCGTGCGCATGTGCCGGCGGCTGCCGTACTCGGGGAACTCCAGCGCCACCTCGTCCATGCGGCGCGCCACTGCCAGATCCTCCTTGCTCCGTCGAGGCGGATGGCTTTGGAGCCGGTTACGGGCAATCCCCAGCAGGGCGCACTGGCGACGAATACTCAGGGGATTGCCCTCCTTTTCCACCATGACTTTTCTCATGGATCGATCCCCAACTCCCTGCACTTTTTTTGCAGCCAGTCGACCTCCACGACGAGCTGGCCCACCTTGCGTTCCAAGCGCGCCTTCTCGACCTCCTGGCCCTTGCGGCTCCTGATCGACTGCCTTGCCGTTGTCGAAGACGCTTGAGGCTCCCTCAAGCATCTGTGTCTTCCATGTCGTCACCTGACCGGGGTGGAGATCATTCTCCGCCGCAATCTCCTGTACTGTTTTGAGCCCCTTGAGGGCCTCCAGCGCGATCCGCGCTTTGAACTCTGAACCGTGTCGTCTTCTCGTTGTTTTCATGCTCTTTGGTTGGTTTCTCACCCAAAAGAGCCTTCCTCAAGCTAACTTAGCCTCTGGCTCCGCTGGCCCCGGCCACCTCTGTCAAAGTGGAGCGTTTGTTTTGTGGTGAACAAGAATTGCCGAACGGGTGTGCGCCTTGAGAAGCGCCACTTCTTTGTTAGGGGTACCGAGCAATCAACGCCGTAGTGGGCGTTTTGCGCAACGAGCTCGTGTAGATTGAACGCCTGGTTGACGGCTTCCGGTTTCATCGGAGGCCGTTAACCCGGAATGAGCATCGGCGTTGAAATGGGGATGCCCTTTGAAGTCGATCCATCCCTCCAGCCTTTCCGCGTGATCGAGTGATTCGACCGAGAAATTCCTGAGTATCAACCGGTGCGAGCAAGCGACCAATATGCTCCTTGAGGGAAACCATCAGGCCTCATAATTTTGGAAAAGCCCAGCGCCGACGCGGTCTTCGAGACCAATCACCGGACTTTTCGGTGAGGCCCAAAAATCAGCGTATAATTTGCGTATAAATTGAGGCCGTTTCTTAACGATTCCAGACGATCTCACCCGGTCGCGGGTTTAAAAGCGAAAAACCGCGTAAGTCGTTTGACTACGCGGTTTTAAGAGTGGTGGGCAGGACTGGATTCGAACCAGTGAAGGCGTAAGCCAGCGGATTTACAGTCCGCCCCGTTTGGCCACTTCGGTACCTACCCCCAGTGTGTGTTTTTCGAATTCCCTCGAAATGGGACCGGCTTTATATGCGCCGCACCCATGAATGCGCAAGGGGGAAATGCCTTTTTATCGAAAAAAGCCGAAGAAGCCTTTGCGCGGCTGCGGGAGTGCGGGGATGGCGTCGGACGGATAGATCTTCGCACGGCGAATCACGACGCGCTTTACCGGGTTGTCATTCGTATCCGCAGCGCTTTGGCTGATGGTGTTGACGACGTCGAGCCCGTCGACCACTTTGCCGAAAATGGTGTATTGCCCATCCAGCGAGGGCATGGGGGTGAGGGTGATGTAGAACTGGCTGCCGTTGGAGACGCGGTCGGGGTTGGTCTTGTCGGGCAGGCGCGCGGCGGCGACGGTGCCGGCGACGTGCTTGCGCTTGCTGATCTCAGGCGGGAGGGTGTAGCCAGGGCCGCCGGTGCCAACGTTGCGACGGCTGCGCCCACGGCTAAGAGGGTCGCCCCCCTGGATCATTTGCCCGGGGAAGACGCGGTGGAAGGCGGTGCCGTTGTAGAACCCGGAGCGGACGAGCTTTTTGAAGTTCGCCACAGTGCCAGGGGCAGCGGCTTCATCAAAACCGATGACGATACGCTGAAGGGCTTTCTCTTTGCCGGTGCGGATGTCGAGAACGGCGACTTCTTCGGCAAGGCCGGTGGCGGCTAGAGCGAGAAGGGCAAGCAGGGTGCAGAAGCGGGTTTTCATTTTGGTGAGAGGAGAAAAAATCAGGCAGCGGCGAGGGGGAGGGGGCGCGGGGCGATGGGCTGGCCACCGGCGGTGAGTTGCGCCTCTTCCATACCGCGCTTGAGATAACCGAGCGCGACGGTTTTTTCCAAGGCAAAACTCCACGAGGCGCTGGTGATGCGCCCGGCTTCTTTGCCTTCTGCGGTGAGGAGCGGGGTGCCAATGGCGAGGGGGGCTTCGGTTGCAAAACCGGTGAGTTGGCGGTTCACCCGGCCGACGCTTTTGATGCGCGAGACGATTTCCTGCCCGATGTAGCACCCTTTGTGGAAGTCCACAGCGGTGGCGTCGAGCCCGGCTTCTGCGGGGAGGGTGTTTTCATCCAGCTCGGCCCCCCATTGGGGGATGCCTTGCTCGATACGGAAAGTCTCCGTGGTTTCGGCAGAGAGGATGGGGAGCCCCTCAGGTGGCTCGGCTCCGGTGGGGAGCAGGAGGTCGGTGCCTTCCATGCCAAAACGGCGCGAGGCGGCCCCTACAAGCCCGGGAACGGTGCCCAGGCAGTGGTAGAGGCGGAAGGTGTCGGAAAGGTCGGCCAGCTCGGCGTCGTCGGAGATGATGTAGCGCTCCAGCCGCGCGGCCATTTCTTCGCGCAGGGGGCCGTCGGTATCAAGCAGGAGGGCGTCGTCATCGGCGGTAACCCAGACGACGCCGTTAAGCTTCCCCTTGGCGTTCATGACGCAGGCGGGGAGGGCGGTTTGCGCGCTCACGCGGCGAATGTCGTTGCTCACCTGCCCGTTGAGGTAGCGGACGCGGTCTGCCCCGGTGAGCCGGAAGTGGGCGCGCCCCCCGAGGTCGATGAGGGCGGCTTCTCCCCGGGCGAGCCGGGCGCGAAGGTCTGCGGTGTTCATGGGTAGCGTTTGGCGAGGCAGGAGAAATCGAGCTCGGCCCAGCCGTGGCCAATGCCGTCGGCCATCAAGTCCGCAGTGCGCTGGGTGACGGGGAGGTCGAGGCTCAGCTCCCGCCCAAGGTCGAGCCCGAGGCGGACGTCCTTGAGCATGTGTTTGAGGGCGAAGTGCGTCTCCTCATAGTCGCCCGCGACCATGCGCGGGTACTTCATATCGAGGAGGCCGCTGCGGATGCCGTGTTTCTCCAGCACTTGGCCAAAGGTTTCCGCAGAGATGCCCGCGGCTTTTACGACGGCGAGCATTTCGGCTAATGTCTCGACGGTAACGGCGGAGAGGACGTTGGTAACAACCTTGAGCACCGCTGCCTGCCCGACTTCGCCGACCTGCAGCACGCCCTTGCCGCCGCTGGCCTCCAGCACGCGGCGCACGGCGGAGGTGAGGGTGGCGTCTTCCGCGCCGACGAAATAAAGGAGCTGGGCGTTCTGCGCGGCTTCCTTGCTGCCGGTAAAGGGGGCATCCACAAAGCGCGCGCCGCGCTCGGCCACGCGCCGGGCGGCCTCCAGCGTGGCTTCGCGGCCAATGGTGGCGCTGCAAAGGAGGGTGTGCCGCTCGGTAAGCGAGGAGCCCATGGCCTCGATCATTTCAAACACGGCGGCGGCATCGGCGACAAAAAGCTGGATGATGTCGGCCGCCTCGGCGACTTCTGCGGGGGAGCCGAGGAAGCCGGGCTCGGGCTTGGGGGTGCGGTTCCAGACGGGGACTTGGAAGCCCGCCGCGCGAAGGTGCGCCGCCACGCGCGAGCCGATGATGCCGAGGCCCAGCACGCCGACGCTGATCTTGGTCTTGCGAAACATGGTGCCCTTACTCTGGGCTGTTACTGGCCGTTGTTCAACTCCGCAAGCACTTCGGGGTCGCGGACGTCGGCCCACGAGCCCGCGAGCTCGAAGGCGCGCACGAGCTGCCCGCTCTGGGCGAGGGTGCGGATGGCGTCGGTGAGCTCAAACTCGCCCCGGGGCGAGCGCTCCAGCCGGGCGGTGTGCTCGAAGATGCTGGGGCGGAAGGTGTAGATCCCGGCGTTGTACCAGGGGCTCGTGGGCTCGCCGGGCTGGGGCTTCTCCCGCAGGTCGGTCATTTCAAAGCGCTCATTGATAAAGACGGCGCCGCCTTTGGAGACGTCTTCATTGCGTTTGACGCTGATGATCGCCTCTTCCTCCGCTGTGGGGCAGACGAGCCGTTGGTAGTTGGCGGGGTCGGTAAGGATGTCTCCGTAGCTGAGGATAAACGGGTCTTGCCCGGCAAAGGCTTTACCCAGCTCGACGACGCGGCCGGTGCCGTCCTGCACCACCTGGGTTTCATACGCGATGCGCAGGCCAAAGGCGTTGCCGTCGCCAAAATGGTCGATCACCACGTCTTTGCGGTAGCCGACGATGAGGAGCAGCTCGCGGATACCCGCGTCGCGCAGCCCTTCGATGATCCACTCCAGCACGGGCCGGCCGCGCACGGGGATCATCGGTTTCGGCAAATCATCCGTCAGCTCGCGCATGCGCGTGCCACGCCCGGCGGCGAGGATGATGGCTTTGTGCAGGGTGGGGGAGGGGGTGGTCATGAGATTTCGCGGACAAATTCGCCAATGCGCTGCATGGCCACACGGATCTGGTCCAACCCCGTGGCGTAGCTGCACCGTACAAACCCTTCGCCTCCCGGGCCAAAGGCCGGGCCGGGGACGACGGCGACGCTTTTGCTCTCCAGCAGGCGGAGTGAGAACTCCCGGCTGTTTAGGCCGGTGGAGGTAATGCGTGGGAAGGCGTAAAACGCGCCCAGCGGCAGGAAGCACTCGAGCCCGAGGTCGTTAAAGCTGCGGACGATGTAGTTGCGCCGCGTCTCGTACTCTTTGCGCATGTTCTCCATGTGGGGAGCGCCGTTTTCCAACGCTTCCAGAGCGGCGTCCTGCGCGGTGGTGGAGGCGCAGAGGATGCCGTATTGGTGGATCTTCATCATCGCCTCGACGAGCGGGGCCGGGGCGCAGGCGTAGCCGATGCGGAAGCCCGTCATTGCAAATGCCTTGGAGAAGCCGTGCAGAAAGACGGTGCGCTCGCGCATGCCGGGCAGCGTGGCGATGGAGTGGTGCTCTGCGCCGTCATACGTGAGCTCGCTGTAGATTTCGTCGGAAAGGACGATGAGGTCGTGCTTTACGCAAAGCTCGGCGATTTTGGAAAGCTCTTCGCGCGTTTGCGTGCCGCCCGTCGGGTTCGTCGGGAAGTTGAGCATGAGCACCTTCGTGCGCGGGGAGATCTTCGCGGCCACTGCTTCGGCAGTGAGGCGGAAGTTTTCCTCCGGGCGCGTGGCCACGGCCACCGGGCAGCCGTGGGCGAGGACGATGCTCGGGCTGTAGGAAACGTAGCACGGCTCGTGGTAGAGGACTTCATCCCCCGGGTTGAGCAGCGCGCGCAAGGCAAGGTCGATCGCTTCGGAGACGCCGACGGTGACGATCACCTCCGTGGTCGGCTCGTACTCGATGTGGAAGTGCTTGGCTACGTAGCGCGAAATGGCGCGGCGCAGCTCCGGGGTGCCGAGGTTGGAGGTGTAGCCGGTGCGGCCTTTCTCCAGCGAGTAGATGGCGGCTTCGCGGATGTGCCAGGGGGTATCAAAATCGGGCTCGCCGATGCCGAGGGAGATGACATCGGACATCGACTGGACGATCTCAAAAAAATCGCGAATGCCGGAGCGCGGGATATCGCGAACGTGGTGGGCGATGTGGCGGTTGGGGTCCATGCGGGGTCGTTCAAGCGCGCCGCCCGTGCTTGGCGGGCGGGCGCTGAGAGTAAGGTGGCTGCCGTGCGCTACGAGGCTACAACAGCCCCGGCGGCAGGCCGAGGCCGGAGGTGATCTTGCCCATTTCCGACTGCGAAAGCTCCCGCCCCTTGGCTAGCGCCTGGCGCACGCCGGTGAGGATGAGGTCTTCGAGCCCCTCCACGTCTTCGGGGTCGACAGCCGCTTTGCTGATCTTGATGGAGACGATATCCCCACCCCCCGTGGCGACGACAGTGACGGCCCCGCCCCCGGCGGTAACCTCCACGGTCTTGTCGGCGAGTTCTTCCTGAGTGCGCGCGAGCTGCTCCTGCATCTTCTGCGCCTGCTTCATCATCTTCTGGATGTTCATATCAGCTTACGGTTGGATTTGGATTTCGGCCTGAAAGAGTTCAAGCGCTTTGCGGATGAGGGGGTCGTTCTGGAAAGCCTCCATCGGGTCGGCCTCGGGCTCCGGCTCGGGGAGGGTGACTTCGCCGGGCTGCAACCCGGCGCGAGTCTCAAACCGGACGGCGACCGCGCCTCCGGTGATCGCGCCAAACGCGGCCTCGACCACCTCGCGGTTGGCCGGTTTGGAAAGGTACTCGACCGTAAAGCTATCGGCCTCGGGGAAGCCGACGAGTGCCTGCCCCTTCTCCAACGAGAGGAGGGTGCCGGGCATCATGCGGCTGCCGATCATCTGCTTGCGTTCGTGGACAGCGGCGACCAAGCGGGGCCAGAGGTCGGTGGAAGCGGGCGCGGCGGAAGGGGTGGGGGCTTCCTGCGGCAGCTCGGGTGGAGTGGCGCGCTCTTCCCAAGGGGGGGTATCGTCTTCGGGG
>JBBCKB010000082.1:0-19686 GCA_037189965.1 Chthoniobacteraceae bacterium
TCCTTTGAAAAAGATGAGACTTGAATCCAAGCAAATCGTCCACTAGATAATTTTTCGACAGGCCCATATCCAACTGGTCCAGCCCTTTCGTTGATTAATGATATGTATTATTTCATAAAAGCCAATTGGTCGCTATTGGTCCTCATCTTTGTAATTAACAGCTATTGCGAATTCAACGTCATTGCAGGAGATCCCGGAATCGTCGAAAATGATATCTCGATGACGCTGAAACCCGTGGGGCAGCTGGAGGACGACAAGGTAGAGCTTCCATCATCAGAGTTTATTCAGTTGGAGTTGAGTATTTCCTCTACTCTGTTCAACTCCCAACAATCCCAGGTCGAAAAAACAATTCGGGCGGCGATAGATGAATCAAATGAGAAAGGATCTCTATCACCCTTTAGCATACTCCTTGAGACCTCAAGCACTGAAAATAAGGAATTCGAGATTGACAAAAAAATTTTCCCACTAGGTTGACGTGGGGAAGATTATATTATTGGAGTGCAAATAGCTATTCGCCAACCTAAAGATCAACGTATTGCAAAGATAAAAGCGGATATTCTGCGTTTTGCAGATGAAGACGTCCGTTCGGGTAGATTAAGGAAGGACGATTCTTACCTGAAGAGTCTTCTTGATCATCTGGACCGACGTGTTCAAGCACTCTCCGTTGCATTCCCCTTTAAGATTCCTGGAGATTACGGTATAAAACTCACTTTTGGCTTGTCGCCCACTAAGCTATTCACCAGTAATTCGGTTAAAGTGAGGATTCTTGAATCCGAAGATCCTATTGAAGCTATACTTAAGAAAAGGTGACCGAGAATGGCAAACTTTTCACTAATTCAAAGGCGTTGTCTTAGGGGGATTTTATTGCTATTTTATTGCTTGATTTCATTTATAATATACATTGGCTTCAATCCAAATTTTTTCTGTGTAATTGTTTTTGTAAGCGTTCCAATTTTGGCGATTTCCATTTTGAGTTTGGTTGTTTTTGTATTAATGAGGCGCTAGACTGGATGGGGAATATAAAGGAACTCCAAAGAGAGGATCGGTGGATATCCTTATATCGATATTTCCTTCGGAAGAGATAGCGCTCGCAATTGAAGGGCTGGATTCATACGGGAGCAATTTCCTCTTGGATTTATAAGTTGGAATGGGCCAGGGTGGAGCGTCCCCCATTTTTGAGTTGTACAGGCAATATAGCTGTTACCTTCAGGAGGATATTGAGCTATGAGCGCCGAATGTCCGTCTCCCAACGAAGACGTCCAGCATTGGATAGCCAAACGCAAAGCAGCCGTGGTTCTTGACCTCATGAGGGGCAAGACCACGCCTGTAGAAGTCGCCCGATAGCACGGCCTTACCGTGGCCGAAATCGAACGCTGGGGGGACGACTCTATCTCCTAAGGCTCCGAGGCCTTGCGCAGCCATCCTCGCGACTAAGCGGCGCAGTTTGAGGTTCGTGAGCAGTAGCTCCTAGCCAAGGTGGGGTGTCGTGGACACTTTTAGAAAGCACATCGTATTCTTGGCAAGGACTTGCCGGATGGGATCTCATGATCGTTATCGCCAATGACTTCCTAGCCTCTGGGCGTGCCGTCCTCGTGGCCACCCTTTGCTGGATGCTGGGATTGCCGCGCTCCACGGCTTATTACAAGCCCAAGGGCGAACCACGGGCGCGACCTTGCTAACGGAATGATCTACACCATCATCCAAGAGTATCCCGCCTTTGGCGTTCGTAGGGTATGGGCGTGGCTGTGCTATCAATTGGCGACCCGCGTCGACCGCAAAACGGTCCTTCGGATCATGCGTCTTAACGGCTGGACGATGCGCCAGCGACGAACCGGGCTACGCCCCCGGGTAGGGGAATTCCCGTCCGTGGCAGCTCAACCCAATCAGCGTTGGGCTACTGACATTGCCATGGTCAACTGCGGCGAGGATGGGGGGGGGGCGCATTCGTCCCCGTCATCGACTGTTGCACGCGAGAAATTCTCGGGTGGGCGCTGGTGAAGAATTACAGCATCGCGCAGGAATACACCGCGCCCTGTACCCCGGAAGAGAACGGCCTCGGCGAGCGCTTCATTATCTCTTTCAAGGAGGCGTGCGCTTTGGATCACTTCCTTCGCTTCCATCACTGAAGCCAGAGGCAAAATCGCCACCTACATCCACCACTCCAATAACCGCCGGCCTCACTAGGCGCTCAACTCTCAAACCCCAGGCCAATACCACCAAAACCTATGCCCTATCGCAGCCTGATTAGCACCAATGGCTGTTCAACTTTCGCGGGAGCACTACATCCTCTCGTTTGGCTCTAGAGTTTATGGACGTGTCCGCATAGAAGTCTCCGGTGAGAACGGCCGAGTGACCGTCTAGTCCTTCCTGGATCCAACACCTGGCAGCCGTAACTTGGAGTTCGACCCAAGCAAGATTGTCTAGTCCCCATAGGCAGTCTGAGATCTTATGTTCATCGCAATCCTGAACGCTGGCTCTGCTTTACCCCATCGCCGCCACATTGATGACCATTGGCATCACGGTTGTGCTCCACATGGGCGGCCCTGGCTGGCTTAACGTCCTTTATCCGATCCTATTTTCAGCTCTATCCTACGTGGCTGCGTGGTTGAGTAGAAACGTGACTTACGCTGCCTGCGGCGCTGCGATAAACCTCGTAGTTGTCCTGATATTGAGGCCGTTCGATGCCAACTGGTTAGTGTGCGTCCTTTACTCAGCGTTGTGGCTGGGTGCAGCCAGGGATGTTGCGAAGATGCAAGCCCCGTAGCTCATCCGATGCCGTCGAAGCTGATGTCTCCCCGAAAACAGGACGTCTGGAAGCTTGAGAAATTCCAATAATGAGGGTTTCCCAAAAATGTGACAGCGGGTCTCAGGTTTTCCCGGTTTGTTGTTATTCCTGGTCTCTGAAAAACTCCATTGGTGACATCCGGCCCAAGCTCCCGTGAGGGCGATCCTCGGTGATCGGGCACGCTCTACGACGGGTTGTGGCCATTTGGAACTTTCTGCGATGACCTCCTGCAGGATATGCTTGGCCAAGCGCAGGTCTGCAACCAACCGCTTGAGCTTGACGTTTTCCGCAGTTGCCTCAACTCACGTACTTCCGTCACGCCGATCCCAGAGTGTCTCTTCTTCCAGTTTCCGGCAGATCGAGGCAACTGTTGCGGTAGCACTTTCTATCGACTTCAACGCATAGACGACCTGTTCGGGTGTATATCGACTTTTCTTCATGCCTTCGGTTAGCTTGGTGTTTTCTAACCGGAATTTCTTAGGTTTCCAACCGTCCTGTTTTCCGGGAAGACGTCACCCCCAATATCGCGGGCATAGCTGCCATACTCTCGGCCAATGCGCTACAGGCACAAGCACTTCGTTTTCCTGCTCGATATCCAGCAGCCGGTAGCCTCCAATTCCGATTCGGTTATACACAGGGGGCAGGGTTGGGGCTATTCCCGTCCATGTCCCCATTCTTTAAGGGATGCCCGAGGGTTAGGCTTTCCGGGTTTGCCAGGCGTGGATCAGGCCGGCTTGGAAGATGCGTGTGGGTGGGGTGAAGCCGCTTTGTTCGATTAAGGCTTCCACGGCTTCGGGGGGCAAGAGGGCGACGTCGCGCTGGTAGGTCTCGCGGAGGGCGGCGATGTCTGCGGAGGAAATGCCGGCTCCCCTCAGCATGCGGAGCCAGGTTTCGAATAGCGTTTCGGAGGTAGGGGCGGAGAGGTCTGTGGCGAGGTCGGCGTTGATGTAGAGGCCTCCTTCGCAAAGCCGTTGGGCGATGTTGCTAAAGAATCTGGCCCGGGCTTCGCGTGCGAGGATGAAGTGCGATACGAGGATGGAGGTGGCGGCGTCAAAAGGTTCGCTGGGCGGCAGGGTTTCGATGAAGCCACAGTGAAAGGTGCACCGTGAAGTGAGGCCGTGCGCCTCTGCGCGTTGGCGGCAGATTTCGAGCATGGGGGCCGAGGGTTCCACTGCCGTGAAATGCCAGTGGGGGAAGGCTTCGGCGAAGGCGAGAAGCTCAGCGCCGGTGCCTGCGCCGACGCAAAGGAGGCGTGTCTTCTCGGGCAGCTCCCGGAAGATGGCGCGCAAGATGAGGTCTAACGCTGCGCGCAGGGGGGAGAGCGGGGCAAAGCGCTCATCGTAGGCTGCGGCTTGGGCTTCGTCAAAAAAGACAGAGGGGTGTTGTTGCTGCGTCATGAGGTAAGGATGAGTGTAGTGGAGCGACGTTGTGGCTGGCAATGGACAGAGTGTCGCACCTTTCTGGAAGAGGGCGGGGGGCGAAATGTCTTTCTAAAACGCCCGGCAAGGAGTATGCCGGAGCTGTCTCTTTTCCCGGTGTGCAGATTTTGCCACGTGGTTTTCTGCCGACTTTCGAAGCAGTAGCACTTCCAACGCTAATGAGTAAAGCCAACCTCATCTTCGCTTTTGTCTGTGGTGCCTTTCTTTTGGGGGCTACCGCTTTTGCCTCGAAGCCGCTCTCTGCGGAGGAGGCGCGGGCTATTGCCAAGGAGGCGTATATCTATGGCTTCCCGCTGGTGGATAACTACCGCGTGCAATATTCCTACTTCGTGGACCCGAAGAGCCCGGATTACAAGGGGCCGTGGAATGTGGTGCATAGTACCGCCCGCGTTTATACTCCGGAGGATAAGGCGATTCAGACGGCGAATTCGGATACTCCGTACTCCTCTCTGGGGGCCGATTTGAGGGCCGAGCCGCTGGTGCTCTCGGTGCCGGAGGTGGAGGCGGGGCGCTACTACTCCCTCCAGTTTGTTGATCAATATACCTTCAACTTTGCTTACGTGGGCAGCCGCGCTACGGGGAATGGGGCGGGGCGTTACCTTCTTGCCGGGCCGGGTTGGGAGGGGGAGAAGCCCGCAGGAGTGAAGGGGGTGATCCGGTGCGAAACGGAGTTTGCTTTTGTCTTCTACCGCACACAGCTTTTTGGGCCGGAAGATATCGAGGCGGTAAAGAAGATTCAGGCGGGCTACAAGGTGGAGCCGCTCTCGAAATTTCTTGGCGAGGCGGAGTCGCCCACGGCACCGAAGGTGGATTTCCCCAAACCGCTTTCCGCGGAGGAGCAGAAGACTTCGCCGGAGTTCTTCCGGGAGCTCAATTTTATCCTCCAGTTCTGCCCGCCCCACCCGGATGAAGAGGCGTTATTGGCCCGCTTTGCCCGCCTGGGCATTGGGGCCAAAGGCAGCTACGACCCGGCGGCACTTTCGCCGGAGTTGCTGGAAGCCGTGAAGGCCGGGATGGCTGATGCCTGGAAGGAGTTCGCCGAGTTCAAGACAACGATGCTCGATACCGGAAAGCAGAGCAGCGCCACAGGCTTTGGCACGCGGGAGTACCTCAATGGCAACTACCTGGGGCGGATGGCTTCCGCCGTGCTCGGTATCTATGGAAACAGCAAGGAGGAGGCGCTCTACCCGCTCTACTCGGTGGATTCCGAAGGCGGGCTTCTCAATGGGGAGAACCGCTATACTTTGCGCTTTGGCCCGAGGGAGCTGCCGCCCGTGCGCTCCTTCTGGTCGCTGACGCTTTATGAGCTGCCCTCCAGCCTGCTCTATGCAAACCCGTTGCAACGTTACCTGATTAATTCGCCAATGCTCCCCGGGCTCAAGCGGGATGCGGATGGCGGGGTGACGCTCTACATCCAGCATGCTTCTCCCGGCAAGGAGCTTGAGGCAAACTGGCTGCCTGCTCCCGAGGGGCCGTTCTTCTGCGTCATGCGGCTCTACTGGCCCAAGCCGGAAGTGCTGGATGGAACCTGGAAGGCCCCTGCTTTGAAGAAAACCCGCTGATTTATGATGATGAAACCGCTTCGCTCCCTGTTGCTCTCCGTCACCGCGCTTTCGCTGGTGGCCACTGCTTTGGCCAAAGACGAGTCGGTGCCGGTGACGGTGGAGAACTTCATCCGCGCTGAGAGCGATCTTTACTTCAGCGCCGTGGCCGGCAAGGGCGGCTTCGGCAAGCTGGACCACGCGCGAACGCTCGCGCCGATTGATTCGCAGACGGTCATCCGTCTCAACCGCGATACACTCTACTCCTCCGCGGTGTTTGATCTCGATGCCGGGCCGGTGACGCTCACGATTCCCGACACCAAGGGGCGCTTCATCTCCCTGCAAGTGATCAATGAAGACCACTCCACGCTCGGGGTGTTCTACAAGCCCGGGGAATATACGCTCGACCGCAAGAGCGTGGGCACGCGCTACGTGGTCGTTGCCTTCCGCATTCTGGTGGACCCAAAGAAGCCGGGAGATGTGGAGGCGGTGAACGCCATCCAGGATGCCATCGAAGTCCGGCAAGCTTCGGCGGGAGTGTTTGAAGTCCCGAAGTGGGATGCCGCCAGCCAAAGCAAAGTGCGCGACGCCTTGCTGACCCTTGCCGATACCCTCCCTGACCGCAACGGGATGTTTGGCAAGAAAGAGGAGCTCGACCCGGTGCGCCGCCTCCTCGGCGCGGCTTCCGCCTGGGGGGGCAACCCGGATAAAGAGGCAATGTACCTCAACGTTTTCCCCAAGGAAAACGATGGGAAAACCATCTACCGCCTCACCGTGAAGGAGGTGCCCGTGAAGGATTTCTGGTCAATCAGCATCTACAACGCCAAAGGCTACTACGAGAAGAACGCCGAAGAGATCTACACGCTCAACAACCTCACCGCCGTGAAAAATGAGGATGGCAGCGTGACGATCCAGTTTGGAGGCAAGCAGGGCGAGGCCCCCAACGTCCTCCCCATCATGCCCGGGTGGAACTATATGGTGCGCCTCTACCGGCCCGCACCCGAAGTCTTGAGCGGGGAATGGAAATTCCCCCAAGCCGAGCCGGTGGGCAAAAAGTAGCTATTCGTTGGCAGGCTCGGCCGCCGGCTTGCCGAACTTGGCCTTGTACATCTCCCAGGCGATCGGCAGCACCGAGACGACGATGATGCCCATGATCACCACCTTCATGTTGCTCTGCACAAAAGGAAGGTTGCCGAAGATGTACCCGCCGCCGACAAAGAGCCCCACCCAGAGGATGGCCCCGCTGACGTTATAGAAGACGAACTTGCTGTACTCCATCGTCCCCACACCGGCGACAAATGGCGCAAACGTCCGCACGATCGGCACAAACCGCGCGAGGATGATGGCCCGGCCACCGTATTTCTCGTAAAAGGCGTGCGCCTTGCGCAGGTGGTCCTGCCGCAGCAGCCAGTGGTTTTCATACTGGAAGACTTTTGGCCCGAGCCACTTGCCGATGGCGTAGTTGACGGTGTCTCCAATAATGGCGGCGATGAGCAGGAGCGGGACGACGATCTTCCAATCCAACAACCCTTGGGCCGGGGCCGCCAGCGCGCCCACGGCGAAGAGGAGCGAATCTCCGGGGAGGAACGGGGTGACGACCAGCCCCGTCTCACAAAACACGATGGCGAAGAGGAGCACGTAGACCCAGAAACCGTGGTTCTGCACAAATGTGCGGAGGTGGACCTCCACGTGGAGAATGAAGTCGATCAGTTCGGCCATAAAAAAGAAAAGGAAGCGGGGCGGCGGCAGTGCCGGGAGCGAATGTTCCGGCCCGGGGGCCGATTGTCAACTGCATTGCACCGCCCCCCGGGGCGGCTTGCCGAGCGTTTGCCCGGGCTCCCACTCTGGCAGCACCGTATGGCAGATGGGCGGGAGCCGCTCCCCGCCGAGCAGGCGCATCGCCAGGCTTCCGAGCAGGCGGGCCTTCCCCTCCGGCGGGGCTACGTAGCAGCTCGGCGCGATCGGCAGGTCGGGGAAGAAGTCGTCACTATCCCGGCAGACGAGCGAAACTTCTTCGGGAATGCGGATGCCGAGCTGGAGCAGGCGCACCAGCACGGTGATGAAATAGGGCTTGCGGATAAGCCACGCCGTGGGCCGTGGGCGGCGGGCGAGCAGCCGGTCGATCAACCGGGGGAGGGAGGTAGGCTCTCGTGAGAAGAGCTCCACCCTGCCGCTCGCCCCCAAATGGCCAAACCCGGCCACCCCTTCAAGAAAGCCGGCGCGGCTGGCCCGGTCTCCCGGGGCAATATTGGCCGGGAGCTCGGGAAGGAGGAAGGCGAGGTGCCGATGCCCCGCGCGCACCATCTGCCCCACGGCATGGTGGCAGGTGCGCTCAAAGCCGAGCTCCACCCCCGGAAGCCCGATGCCTGGGAAGGCCGCGCTCGCGAGAATGACCGGGAGGCGCTCCGCCTCGCACCACGCTTGTAGCTCGCGGTTACTCCCACTGAGCAGCCACGCCTCGTAGCTGTGCTGCCGGTAGAGCCTGCGGAAGTATGGGAGGACCCCTTGTTTCGGGGCGGGGCCCAGATCGTGCAGGCAAAGCTCGACCTTGCGCCGGGCGAGAAAACGGCGCAGCGCATCCACCATCAGGAGGTTGGAGCGGTTTAACGCCGAGGGCCGAGAGAGAAGCAGGAAGCCGACCTGGCGCGCCGTTTGCCGCCTCCGGGTGGGGGCGGTTGCCTCCGGCGGCGGGATCTGGCTTTTGCGCCGCTCGCCCCCCGGCAGCAGCACCCCTTCGCCCTCCAGCTGCCGGAGCGCGGCGCGTACCGTGCGCCTCCCCACGCCCAGCTCTTGCTCGAGGCCCCGTTCGGAGGGCAGGCCGCGAGGCCATTCGTTGGCAAGGATGCGCTCGCGCAAGTGCAACGCTACCTGCGTGGCGCGGCTGCGGTAGAGGGGGGGCTTGGGCATTTTGGTGCTGTTTTAGCACCAGAGCTTTCCCATTTCGAGCCCGAAAAGGGCGGGGTAACCTTGCGTGTATGAGCTTGCAGATTATCGACCACCAAGTTGCCTATGCTTCTCGGGAACACGGGCGCGATTATAGTAGCTTCCCTTCGGCGGCCATTACTCCGGAGGGGGAAGTGCTCGTGGCGTTTCGCCGGGCGCGGAGATCCATGAGCAAGCGGCATATCGACCCGCACTCGCATGCCGTACTCTTGCGCTCTGAGGATGGTGGGCACAGCTTCTCAGCAGAACTTCTGCACGAAGAGCCTTACGAAGGCGTGCAAGACCCCTGCCTCAACCGGCTCAGGGATGGCACGCTGTTGCTGACGTTTTTTACTTGGTCCATCCAGCAGACGGCTTATTCAACACCGCTGGAGGAAGCGGGGCTCTGGGTTGATCTCGATGGTAAACACCAGGCGCGCATCGGCGGCCTCTACTCCATCCGCTCTACCGATGGCGGCCACACGTGGGATGCGCCGGTAGTGATCGACGCGGGGCCGCGCGCGCTACGCGGCAAAGGCGTGGAGCTGCCTGGCGGCGGCTTCCTCTCGGCGGCGTACCAGCGCAACGGCGTGGTCACCCTCTACCGTACGGACGACCACGGCTTGCACTGGGAGGCGCTGGCCGATTTGACTCACCCGCTCGGTGTTTCGGAAACGAGCCTCCTACTCACAGGCGAGGGGAAGGTCGTCGCCTTCATGCGCAGCCGGGGAGGGGAGTACCCGCTCATTACCGCAGAGTCGCACGACCTTGGCCGTACCTGGGGCCCGCTGGTCGAGCGCCCCTTCTTCAGCCATAGCCCGTTTGAACCCGTGCGGCTGCGCAACGGCAAGGTGTTGGTCACTTACGGGCACCGTCGCGAGCCCTTCGGCATTCGCGCCGTATTGCTCGATGGCGAGTGTGAAGCGTGGGGCCCGGAAATCACCCTCCGCGAAGGCGCACTTGGTGGCGACATTGGCTACACCACCACGGTGGAGCTGCCCAATGGCGAGTTGCTCGTCTTCTACTACATCTACGGGGAGGATGGCTACCGGCAGATCGAAGTCACCCGGTGCCGCTTTGCCTAGGCGATCGCGCTGGGTGAGGCGGTGCGCGCGTGGGAGATGATCACATCCCCCCACTGCGCTTCGGATGCCACAGCGAGCGGCTCCAGCTCCAGCTCGGGGATCGGGGTGCCTGCTTGCAGATGCTCGCCGAGGGTGGTGGCAAGCGTTTCCAGCCGGGAGCGGAGGCCGCCGTAGCGGCGGTCGAGCACGTCCCACCCAAAGGGTTGGTAGAGCTCAAACCAAAGGCGGCGGTGGCTTTCGTGCAAGCGGGCAAGGGCCTCAAGGAGCGCGGGCAGCAGCCGCTCGTGCAGCGCGCGCAGGCGGGTGCTCTCGCCGCGCTGGTAGGCGGGGCGCAGGGTGGCATGCAGCTCGGCCTTGAGCGCCAGCACCTTGGCCAGCCGCGCCGGGTGCCGGAGGCGCGCGTTATCGCCCGGTAGCCGGGCGGCTTCCTCCCACTCGGCCTGGTGGCACCGGTATTGCCCCGCCAAATGCGGGGGGAGGTGTTTCTCCAGGAAGCCGAGCAAGGGGTCGTGCCAAAGGAGGAGCTTGCTCAGGTTCCCCGCCTCGCCCTCCATGGGGCGGGCGGTATCGTCCAGTGCGCTCGGGCCGCACCAGGCAGCCCAGTCGGCGTTGCATGAGCCTTGGAAGCGCGCGGGCAGCTCCACTTCCGGCGTGGCAAAGCAGTGTGCGGCGAAGAACTCCACCCCCGGCAACGCGGAGAGGAGGTCGCACTCCGAGCCATCATCCCCCCACAAGGTGGCGAAGACCTCCGTGAGCCCGTGTTTGCGGGCGGCATTCATCCCCGGGCGTACGGTGGCAAAGGTGTGAGGCAGCTCGGTCCAGAAGCGGTTCCAGGTCCACACCCCGGTGGCAAACACGGGCGTCTGCCCGAGCTGCTGGTGCCGGGCGATCCAGGCATCATAGAAAGCTTCGTCGTAGTGGTAGTAGTCCCAGTAGACGAGGCGCACGTTTTCGGGGATCTGGCGGGAGGCCGTTTTGCAGATGGCGATCTCGCGGTCGTAGTAGTGGTTGGTGCGCGAGCCGAGGCGGAAGAACATGTCGCTCCAGATCATCGGCTCCAGCCCTTGCCGCTGGCAGATCTCCGCCACCTTGGCGAGGTGCGAGGCCAGAATGTCGAACGGGCGTTGCTGCCCATTGCGCTGCCGGTAGACGCCCGAGCCGATGCCGTGCGCCTCATCCATGCCGATGTGGACGCACTTCGAGCGAAACGGAGCCGTGGCCCCGGCGATGAGGCGCTCCAGCATCGCGTAAGTCTGCGGCTCATCGGCCAGCAGCACCTTCGGGGTATCGCGCAGGGGCCAGTAGGTCGGCCATTGCAACACCTGCTCCATATGCCCGAGCACCTGGATGCACGGGACCACCTCGATGCCCAGCCGCGCCGCCTCATCATCCAGCGCGCGCAGCTCCGCCTGCGTGTACCCCCCCCGGAAGTAGCCCATAAAAGGCTCCCCGGGGATGCGGATTGTGTCTTCACAATAAAGGTAGAGCCGGTTGAGCCCCATCAGCGCCATACGCCGCAGCAGCCGCTCCAACGTGGCAAGGCGAGGGACGCCGTTGCGCGAGGTATCGACCATCACCCCCCGTTTGGGAAACGGCGTCTGCTCTGCCAATGGTGCCACGGTACTCCCCGTTTGCAGCGCCCCCATCACGACCGAAAGCCCGCGTAGCGCAGCCGGGGTGGAGGTATGGAAGATCTCGCACCCGTGAACCCCCGGCTCCACGCGGAACCCCTCCGGCCCCGCCTCCTTCCGGAAGGCGACCGCGTAGCCACTGCCCCCGGTAGCAAAGCGTTCGGGGAACTCCGCCGCGACTTGCCGCAGCGCGGGCGCAAGCTCGCCTGCCGAAGCATCATTGATACAGAGCAACCCTTCGGCCACGCTGAGGGCGGCGCTATTCATTCGTGGCGGGGAGGAGCGGCTCATCGGCCGGGAGGTAGGTTTTGAGGCTATCGTAGTGGTGGAGGTAAAGGCCGCCAAATCCGGGCTGGCCTTCAAAGGTCTTTACCAGCTCGCGCACCACCGCGTGGAACTGCGCCACCGGCACCCCGTGGAAGGAGATCTGCGGGTCTTCTTTGAGCCGGATCGTCTCCAGCGCAAAGCTCAGCTTGTTCCCCGTGCGCGCGGCGTAGGCCAGCTCGCGGCGGCCCATCTCCTCCACCGAGTTGTGCCCCGTGGCCTTGCGACGGTACGACATGAGCACCACCTCGTCGGCAATGTCGGCAAT
Organism: Chthoniobacteraceae bacterium; assembly: GCA_037189965.1. Classification (GTDB taxonomy): domain Bacteria; phylum Verrucomicrobiota; class Verrucomicrobiia; order Chthoniobacterales; family Chthoniobacteraceae; genus DATMFV01. The sequence continues at coordinate 11,996 of JBBCKB010000082.1, forward strand.
GTGTTCGTTGAGCCGCTTGGTCGCCCCGCCGAAGTCGAGCGCCAACTCGGGCTTGGTGTCGTACCAGGCGGGAATGTCGAACTTTACCGGCAGGTCGGGGTCTTCCGCTCGCACGCGGTCGCGCAGCAGGGTGTAGGTCTCCAGCATTTCGCGGGCGATGGTGCGGGCGGCCTGTGCCCCCTCCTTCCAGCGGGGGAGTGTGTACGGTTCGATATCGTAGTGAATGGCCGAGAAGCGCTCGCCCTTGGGCTGTGTGGCCTGGAAGGCGAGCACCGCATCCAGCCGCGCGAGCGCGCTGGCGCGCCCTTCGGCCAGCGCCATCTCGGAGGAGCCATCCAGCGCCTCCACCTGCACCCCCGCCTCCCTGGCCAGCTTGAGCAGGCGGCGCAGCCCCTCCTCATACCGCAGCCGAGGCTCCAGCGGGGAGCCCTCTGCAAAATGCACCTGCACCAGGAGCGTGCGGATGCCTTGCGCCTTGCCAAAATCGACCAACTCGCGGGCACGCGCTTCATCTTCCAGCGCATCGGCCCGCCAGACCCACATTCCCACCGGAGTCGCCGCACGTGCCGCAGCGGCATGGAGAAAGAGGGTGAATGCGATGAGGGGGTAAATAATCCATTGCATGAGCTAAATAATTAGTCTACCTTTTGGGGAAGTAAAGCACTTCCTTTTCCGTTATGAACAAAAGCCTCTTTCTTGCATTTCTGCTACTGGGTCTTGTCGCGGCGCGGGGTGAAGAGTTCCCCCTGTGGGATGGTTCGGGCGAGCGCGGCAGTTGGCGCGCCTTCGGCAACGGCATGCTCGCCGCGCAGGCCGAGGGCGAGGCGCTGCGCCTGGTGGTCGATTGGAAGGAGACGACGTATGGCGTCGGCACCGTTTTTGAGCGGCCGCTTCCCCAGCTCGCGGGGGTGCGGCGTCTTGTCGTAGAGGCGCGCTCCAGCGAGGCCAATGGCACCCGCCTCGCCCCCGAGTGGGTTGCAGGCGAGAAGACCTACCGCGCCGAGCCCGAGCGCCACCCCGAGCTTGGCACCGAGTGGGCCGCCTATACCTTCGAAGTGCCCGCAGACTTCCCGCGCCTGCCGGGGAATGAGGCAAGCGTCACCGCGTTGCGCCTCCTCTTTCTTAACCCCGACCGCCCCAGCCAGGCCGAAGTCTACTTCCGCAACGCCAGGCTGGAGCCCTGAACAAACTGGAAGATCTTCTCCCGCAGGTAGCGGTTGATCACCAGCAGCGCCGCCCCCTGCAAAATCCCCGAGACGCCGAGCAGCGCCCGCTCGATGCAGACCACCCGGCCGGGCACAGGCAATAGCCCTTCGGAGACTTGCTGGCGCATCCGCTCAAGGCGCTCTTCGGTAAATTGGGGGTCATCCCCCGCCATCACCACGCGGCCGATATCGAGCATGCCGATGATGCTTGTGAGCCGTACCCCGCACTCGCGGTAAAAAGCGTCAAACGCCTCGGGGGTCTGCTGCTCGGCGGAGAACTCCGGGGCGAGCAGGCGGTCCAGCTCGCCCGAGGCCGAGCAAAGGCCGTGGAAAATGCGCCCATTGAGCACCAGCCCGAGGCCAAACTGGTAGAACTCTCCAAAACCGGGGCGGATGAGGTAGAAGAGAAACGTCCGCTGCTGGCGCGCCGCGCCGCAGAGGTGCTCCGCGCAAGCGCCGCAGTTCACATCGCGCTCCACATGTACCGGCCCGAGCCCGAGCTTCTCCACCTCGGCCTGGAGCGGGTAGTTGCTCATCTTCAGCGAGCGCGAAAAAAGCACCACCCCGCGCGAGGCATCCACAATGCCCGAGACACTTACCCCCACGCCCGCGCGCTGGGCGGGGAGGGCGCGGTTGTGGCTTGCCAGCTTGGCGACGATCCCGGGCGTTGCCTCCAGCGCCTCCTGCCACGAGAGCCGGGGGGGGAAGGCGTGGTGCGCCATCACATGCCCCGCTGCGTTTACAAGCGCCACCTCGTGCCCATTGGGGTTGAGCTGGAGCGCCACGGCCCACGCTGCGGCGGCATCAATGGCAAGGCCGCTCTCCTTGGGGCCCACGCGCGTTGTCTCCAGCGGGCCGCTGTCGGAGATCAGCTTCATCGCCTTGAGGTCGCGCACGATATTCGACATCGTGGAAGTCCGCAGCCCCGTTACCCGGGCGAGCTGGCGCTGCGAAATATGGTTGGAGCGCGAGAGGAGATTGAGCGTCTGCCAGCGGTTGAGCGCCGCTGTCGTTGTGTGGTTGCGGCGTAGAAATGCGGGGGCAGTCCCATCAATCGGCCATTCTGTCTCGGAGAGTTCCACTTCCCTTCCTTGTAGGGGCAGTGCGGGTGCAATGCAACCTCCCCCTTGTCTCGGGGCGGGCGAGGCCATCGCCGCCCCCCCCGCTCGCCTATCCTCCCTCCCTCTGTAAACGGGTGCCGGAGAAGCCGCAGTACAAAATTCCACTTGCGGAAACCGTGTGGCCGTGAAATAACTCATTAAATGAGCCATATATCCCCCCTCCCTGTGTTTGGTGTTGTTTTGGCCTTTCTCCCTTTTGCCCTCCGGGCAGAGGTGCTCCTGGTCGACGACTTCAACGCGTATAACAACGTCACCTTGATCGGGAATAACCTGCCGATCCAAAGCAACCCCGGTGGGGCCAGCGGCATCGCCGGAAGCTGGACTCGGTTTGGCAACGCCACCGCCGACGGCATCTACAGCATCGCCGGAGGCATCGGCGGCACTCGCGGAGCTTCGTACTCCACCGACTGGAGCAAAGGCGCCAACGGCTACATCCACTACACCTTTGCCAGCACGCACGATTTTTCGTTGCTCGATGAAATCTCCCTCAACCTCTACGTCGGTACCGTAGTTGCGGGGACAACCGTTTCGGTGCAGATTCGTAGCGGCTCCACCTACTACCAGACGGCCGCCCCACTTTCTTTGGTCAACACCGCCTACAGCACCTTTTCTTTTGATGCCTCTGCCACCGGGCTCACCCGCGTGGCCGGTACGGCGAGCTACGAAGACGTGGTGGGGGCTGTCAGCTCCATCGTCTTTGTCTTCTCCAACTCGGGCGGCAGCGGCACCCAAGCCATCCGGTTTGATCAGTTTGAAATCACCACCATCCCCGAGCCTGGCACCTTTGGCATCTTTGCCATGGGGGGAGCCTCCCTTGTCGGCCTGCGGTTCCTGCGGCGGCGGCGGTTTTAAAGGAAAGGCGCACCCCCATGCGTAACTCCCACGGCTTTTCACTCCTGGAGCTGCTCGTCGCAGTTGCGACCGTCGGCCTGCTGGCAGTGCTGACCATCGGGGTAGGGAGGCGCATCCTTGGCAATAGCAAAGCGTCGGCCTCCGTCTCCAACCTCCGGCAGATCGCCACTGCCATGCACGCCTACGCCGCGGACCATGATGACTACCTGCCGCGTGGCTATTTCTTCCAGACGGGGAAATCCGAAGTCAGCTACGCCACCGAGCTCATGCCCTATTTGGGCAACCAGCCCTCCCCCCTCCAGCCCCGGCAGAATATCTTCGTCGCGCCCACTGCCGGGCTCGCCGTCCCGGTGAAGCCGGCCAACGCCTTCATCCCCATCACCTACTCCGTCCACGGCGTCCTCTGCCCGGATACATCGAAGGGCGGCCAGCAAATGCGGCGGCGCGCCGTCCAGCGCCCGTCGGAGGTTATCTTGATCGGAGACAGCGCGCAGAACCCCGGCTCGCGCAACTCGCTCTGCACCTTCAAAGCCCCCGAAGCCTTCTACGAGCCGGGTGCCACCCAGCCGCTCGCGCAGCCGATCCCCATCGGCCCGGATAGCGATACCACCAAAGGGCTCGGCTACCTCCGCTACCGCACCAACGGCAAAGCCGCTGTCGCCATGGTAGATGGCCACGTCGCCCTGCTGGAAAAAGGAGCCGTGAAGTACGGCAACCTCATTATCGACCGGTAGCTAGCTAACGAAAGCTTCCGGGAAGATGGCTCCATCTCCCTCTGGCCATCTCCTTTCAGCGAAGGTCTGGGTTCCGGCTTGCTTCACCGGTGTTTTGACGGGGGTGGGGGAGGTAAGGCTGGTCTCTGTGGAACGAGGTCGCGTTCCAAAAAACCGTCATTCCGAAGGCTTCCCGCTTTCCTTCCGTTCCCTTCTCCGGTTAGAAACCGGGATGCTGGCTAAGGTTTGCTCGGCCGCCGTTTACGGAGTCGCTATCAGAGATGGTGCCTCCGTCCTCCGCCTTGCCTGGCTCAAAAATCCCTGCGCCTTAAAGTCTCCTTATTTCAGAGAAATGGTATAAGTAGAGCTTGATTCCTTATGACTCCCCCCTCTGTTCTGTCATCACTACATCAACCGGGAGGGAAACGCCGGGGTGCGGGGGCTCTCTTGCTGGTGGTCACCTTCTCTCTTGCCCAGCCTTTGGCTTGGGCGCAGGTAATGGTGCCTCCTTCTTCGACGGATGGCAGTACCATCAACACGCAGGATGACTCAACCCGAACGATCACCTCCGTTACGACAAATCCGCCGGCGGGGTTGCCGGTGGTCGTTCAGGTGGCCGCCGGGTATCACCTTGATGTGACCAGCCTCACCGGGGCGGTGATCGTGGACGGAATTCCGACAACCGGGCCTTCCGTCAATGGTGCGGTGGTCTATCAATCCAACGGTGTGGTGGCTACCAGCCCGCAGGACGGGGCCACGCAAAGGCCGGGTGGGAATATCACCGTGCAAGCGGATGCAGCCATCACAGCGACAGGCGTGATGGGGAGCAATGCCGGGTCCGGGGGGCTTCTCGTTCTTTCGCTGGGGGCGGATGGCTACGACACCGGCGGGCAGGAGTTGCCTCCTGCCGACTATGATGCTCAGGCCTTCTACGGTACGGCAGGCGGCGAGATCAACCTTACGCTCGGGGGCGCGATCTCCGTTACGGGCGTGGGATCGGGCGGTGCACGCTCCTTCCTCGTCCCGACGTTAACGGGGTTGAGCGCGCTTTCAGTAGGAGGAAACGGTTCCTCCGGCTTCTACGATTCAGGCGGGGTGGAGCACACCCCGGTTGCGTTCATTGGCAATGGCGGGGGGGCTGGGGGCATGGAGATTACCACCACGGAGAGTTCATCCATTGTGGTGAGCCAGAGTGGTCCCGGCAGTAATGCGGCGGGCATCTTTGCCTCTGTGCAGGGCGGGAATGCCGGAAAGTTTATAGACAGCCCCACTTTGGGAGTTGGCGCGGGCGGTACCCCGGGTACCCTTTCCATCTACCATGCCGGTAGCATCACCGTGAATGCGGAGGCCGGGTTTGGCATCCTTGCCACCTCCACTGGGGGAAATGGGAATGACACCGATATTCCTCCCACAAACTTTGGCGGCGGACGCCCCGGAAACGGCGGCGGTGTGACGGTGGAGACGGGGGGCGCAACGATAGAGATGACGCAAGGAGGCGTTGGGATCTTTGCCTTGAGCCAAGCGGGAAACTGGAATCCTTGGGACGATACGTACCTCCCGAGCGGCGGCCAGGTAGAGGTGATGGTGGACGGAGGAAGTATCGAAATCGGCCTCGGCACAAATCCATTCAGCTTCGGCATTCTTGCCATCAGCGCCGGAAATCCGCTCGTTACGGGAGCAGACTTTCTCGATAACCTGACGGGCAGCGGGGTGGCCGGGAATGTCGTGGTCACCAATGGCGGCTCAATCACCACTCAGGGAGAACTCGCCATCGGCATTGTTGCCCTGGGGATCGGCGGCACTCCGGCAATCGGCACGGCGACAAGTGGTTTGGGAACGTTGGGCAACACCGGCACGATCACCGGTGCGGGCGGCTCGGACCTTTCGGTATTTAACACCGGCTCCATCATCACGCTCGGGTTGAGCGCAAACGGCATGGTAGCCATCAGCTCCGGGGGTGGCGGCATCCTCAAAAACGACGCCCCGGCCACCCTTTCGGGGGGGATTTGGGCAAGCGGGATTTCGCTCGGTGCCAATACCGATTCCAGCGCGCCCGCTACCGACGGGGGAGCTGTTTCGGTGACCAATGCTGGCATCCTCACGACGGGAGATGGGCTGGGTAACGGCACGGCCTCGCTCGGGATCATCGCACAATCCATCGGCGGCAGCGGTGGCACGGTGGGCGGCGTGGAAAATCTGCGGAACGTGGGCGACACCGGGGGCGGCGGCGGTTCAGCCGGAAGGGTGACAGTGACGCTCAACGCCGGATCGGCCATCACGACATGGGATAAGAACTCCAACGCCGTGTTGATACAGTCGATCGGCGGGGGCGGCGGAAATGGCGCGAATGCGTCAGGCGGCTTTGTAGCCGTCGGCGGGACAGGAGGGGTGGGTGGCAGCGGCAATGTGGCGAGTTTTTTGACCTCCGGCACCGGCTTCATCAATACCTACGGCAATTATTCAGCGGGGGCCGTCATCCAGTCGATCGGCGGCGGCGGGGGCACAGGCGGTTTTGCGGATTCAGACGGAGCGTTCATGAGCAACGCGATCGGCGGGACAGGCGGGGGCGGCGGCGAGGGCGGGTTGGCCAGCGGCACCCACAACGCCGGGGCCACCATTGCCACGCGCGGCAATCAGTCTGCCGGGATGATCGTGCAATCCATCGGTGGAGGCGGGGGGATCGGCGGCGCGGCGAGTTCGTTCAGTGCCGGGTTTATCTTCAGCATTTCCAACGCCGTGGGGGGTGCGGGCGGAGACGGAGGGAGCGGCCAAGGCGCCACAGGGGTCAATTTGGGAACGATCATCACCGGCGTTGCACCCAACACCTTTTCCAATAGCACGCTGGTTGCCCATACGGGGGTACTCTACGGCACGCTACCCGATGGGACGTACCTTGGGAGCATCGCGATTGAAAGCGGCAGTATCGCCTCCGGTGTTTTCAGTGGCACGCTGGGAGAGGTCGCTCTCTCCAACGGGGAGGTGATGGAGAATACCACAATCAGCGGCATGACCCTTTCGGGCACCGTCAACGGCGTTCCCACCACGGTGACGCTCCAGTGGGGGGGGATCGTTGGAGCGCAAGTGGCCAATGCCTCAAGCGACCTTCTCAATGGCCTTTTCGTCAATGGCAAGGTAGTCACGGAATTTGGAGGGCCCAATCCCAATGGGGCGGATTCCGCGGGGATGATTGTGCAGTCGATCGGTGGGGGTGGCGGCTTGGGTGGCTCGGCCACGGCCAAATCGCTCGTCCTCCCCCTTCCTTCCCCGGGGTTGCCCGTTCATCCACCCACCATCGCTTATGCCGTGGCTATCGGCGGAACCGGTGGCCTTGGGGGCGGTGGAGGCAGTGTCACGGCGGGTAACCTGAACACGATCACCACATATGGAGATGCGTCATACGGTATGGTGGCGCAGTCGATCGGCGGTGGCGGTGGAATCGGGGGCGATGGCTCCGCGAGCTCGAAGGCGATTGAAGGACAGGGGGCCACGGTGATGCTGGCGATCGGCGGAGGTGGAGCCGCCGGTGTGGGCGGTACCGGCGGAGCGGTGACGGCATATAATGGAAGCTCCTCCGACAGCGGGGCTCTCTTTACCTACGGGCAGAATGCGGCGGGCATTGTGGCGCAATCCATCGGCGGGGGCGGCGGCTTGGGTGGCTCCGGAAACGCCGGGACTTCCAGCCCCTATCTGCATAATCCGACGGGAGATGCGTTTGCCATCTCCCATGCCATCGGCGGCAGCGCGGGCGCGGCGGGGAGTGGCGGAAGCGTCGCGGTGAATAACGCTCAAGGGAGTGCGAT
>JBBCKB010000083.1:0-46192 GCA_037189965.1 Chthoniobacteraceae bacterium
GTTGGGGGGGGGGGGGGTGGGGGGCGGAACGCTTCCGGCTTTTGGGTACGGGCAGGGGTGGGGCTTGTGCCGCGTGGTCGGCAGATGGGGTGCAATGGCGGGACCACCCCGGCAACCCTGTTTTTGAAAGTGACGATACGCTGACCCTCGCGCGCCACCCGCTTACCGGAGAGTTTCTTGCCTTTCACAAACGGCAGGAGGAGGTGCGCGGCTTCCTGCGGCGGACGGTTTGGGTTTCGGGGAGTTTCGATTTTCGCCACTGGAGCCCCCCGGTCCCGGCCCTTCGCCCCGCAGAGCACGAGGATGCCTGGGCCGCCCCCGGCCAACGGACAGATCTTTATAGCCTCGCCGCCTTCCCCCATGCCACGGGGCTTGCCGGGTGGCCGCTCTGGTTTCGTGTGGAGCAGACCCACGCGGCGCCTGCGCCAAACCAGGCTGCGGATGATGGGCCGATCGACGTCGGGTTTGCCACCTCCTCCTGTGGTCGCAGGTGGGCTCCATTACCCGATGCGCCTGCGATGATCCCACGCGGGGCCCCCGGTGCGTTTGACCATGGAGCGATCCTTGGCACCGCGAATACGCTCATCCACCGCGAGGGGGAGACCTGGCTCTACTATACCGCATTGAGCACCTCCCACGGCGCACCAATGCCTCCCAAGCAGGTTGCCATTGGCCGCGCGGCCTGGCGGCTGCATGGGTTTGCTTCTCTTACTTGCGTTGGGGAGGCGGGGCGCATTGTCACGGCTCCTTTGCAGCTTCCCTCCGAGGGGCTCCTACTCAATGCCGATGCACGGGGGGGCTGGCTTCGTTACGGGCTTTGTTTGGAGGATGGAACCGCGATCCCCGGCTTTACTTGTGAGTCGTGCGAGCCCTTGCTCGCAAGAGATGCCACTGCATGGCAGATGCGCTGGAATGGCGGGGAGCGCCTGCCCACGGGGGCTCCCGTGCGGTTGGAGTTTGAGCTGGCTGATGCGGCACTCTTCAGCGTCTATGGCGCTTGACCAAAGAGCCGGTGGTAGTTCTCCTCTACGCGCGCGAGCGCTTCCGGGAGGGCCCAGCCGCGCAGGGTGGCGAGGCCTTCGGTGGTGACACCCAGGTTGGCCGGGTGGTTGAGCGGCGTGCCTTCTTCTGCCGAAGGGAGAGTGTGGCGCTGCAAGGCAGGAGGGAGCGGCATGGCGGGGGCGTCGGTTTCCACCAGCAGGCGCTCGGGGGGGATGTGGCGGAAGACTTCGCGTTTGGCGGTCTTCCGAGGGTCTAAAAACGAGCCGGAGAAGGAGAAGTACGCCCCAAGGCGGGCCCACCCTTCCACCATTTCCACCGGGCCGCCATAGGCGTGTAGGAGGAAGCCGCGTGGCGGGGGCGGCTCATCGCGAAGGAGCTCCCAGAGCGGCCCCCATGCCCGCAGGCAGTGGAGCGAGGCGGGGAGGTTGAGCCGGGTGGCGAGCCGGTATTGCCAGAGGAAGACGGTTTGTTGGTCTTCGAGGTCGGGGTGGGGGATCCAGCGGTCGAGCCCGATTTCCCCAATGCCGCAGGCCGGGGTAGCCTCCACGGCGGCGAGGAGGTGGGCTTGCCAATGCGGTGTGCGCCGGGCGAGGTGCCACGGGTGGAGCCCGTAGCTGGGCAGAAGGCGTGGGTTTTCCCGGGCGAGGGTGGTGACGAGCGGCCAATCGGCCTCCGTAGTGCCATTGACGACAGCCCCCCCGAGTGGCAACGCCTCCAAGGCCTGGGCGATGGCGGCCCGGTGCGGGGCGAGCGCGGGGTCTTGGAGGTGGTTGTGCGCGTCGTAGTACACCCCTTTACCCCCCGGTGTGTTGCGCGGCAAAGGCCTTGAGCCACGAGCGCACGGCGGCGAGGCCATTGAGCCGCGTGGGGGTGAGCATGGGGGCTACGCCAAGCGCCTCTGCCCACTCGGGCTCCACGGCGAGGATCTCCCCCGGCTCGGTATCCTGGTAAAGCTCGCAGAGGGTGGCCAGCAAACCGCGCACCATGGCAGACTCTGCCTCCAGCCGGAAGTGGCACTTGCCGTCTTCCACCCGCCCATCCATCCACACGCGGGATTGGCAGCCCGGCACGCGCAAGGCATCCGTCTGCTCTTGGGGAGGGATGCCCGGCAGCCCTGGCTTGCGAGAGATGAGCGCGGCGAGCCGCTCCTGTGCGTCGGGGATGAGGGTGTATCGGCGGACAAGATCGGCCTGCCGCCGGGCGGGCTCAGGCTCCATGGCAACGGAGTGTTTCAGTCGCGGCGAGGACGAGGGCTGCCGTGCCAATCGGCAGGGAGCGTTCATCAATCTCAAACTGCGGGGTGTGCGCCCCGAGCGGTTGTGGCCAAGCCGGGTCTTTGACGCCGATGCGCAGGAAGGAGCCGCGCACGAGCCGGCTCATAAAGGCAAAATCCTCCGCCCCCGTGGCAACGCCGATGGGGGGGTGGATGCGCTCCTGGCCGAGTTCTCGGCAGATCGCTTTCTCTACCAGCGCCGTCAGCTCCGGGTCGTTGATGGAGGGCGGGTACCCTTCGCAAAGCTCCAGTGTGGCCGAGCCACCGTAGGCCTTGGCGATGTGGCAGACGCGGTGCAACTCGTCGATAAGGGTCTGGCGGACCTCTGGGGTGAAGGCGCGGATCGTGCCACCCATCACCACATGGTCTGCGATAATGTTTTCCGCCATGCCTCCTTTGATGGTGCCGAGGGTGATGAGCCCGGTGGAGCGGGCATCGAGCCTGCGGCTGACGATCTGTTGCACGGCCTGAATGAGTGCCGCAGCGATGACGATGGCGTCCACCCCGTTGTGTGGCATGGCTCCGTGGGCGCTGCTCCCGCGAACGTGGAGGGTAATGCGGTCTGACGAAGCGGTGATGGGGCCGTACTGGAAGGAGACTTTGCCGACCTCGATCGAGGGGGAGACGTGCTGGCCGAAGACGGCGTCGAGCCCATCGAGCGCCCCTTCCTCCACCATGCGGCGGCCGCCGGATTTGCCCTCGGCATCCATGGTTTCCTCAGCGGGTTGGAAGAGGAGGCGCACTTTCCCGGGGAATTCGCCCGCATCCGCCATTTCTTTGAGGAGCCGCGCTGCGCCAAGGAGCATGGCGGTGTGGGCGTCGTGCCCGCAGGCGTGCATGATGCCGGGGTGGGTGCTGCGGTAGGAGCAGTTGACCGCTTCATCAATGGGCAGGGCCTCCATGTCGGCGCGCAGGCCAACGCTGGGGCCGGGCCGCCCGGAGTCGATCTCGGCGACGATGCCGGTCTTGGCGACGCCGGTGCGCAACTGGGTGATGCCGAAGGAGCGGAGCGTCTTTTCGACAAAAGCAGCGGTACGGTGCTCTTCAAAACTTAGCTCCGGGTATTGATGAAGCTCTCGCCGCCATTGGGTGATGTCGTCGGCAAAGGGGGCGATGCGTTGGAGAATGGGGCTCATGAGTGGATGAGGGAGTCTACCGGAAGCGGGCCGCATTTTCCCAGCCGTTACTTCTGACTCACCACACTAACGACGCCCCCACCGGGCCGCGAGCCACCCGCCAACGGCGAGTTGCAAGGTGTGGTAGAGGATCAGCGGCAGGAGGATGAGCCCGATCCCCGGGTGGGCACCAAAGATAAGGCTCGCCATGGGGACGCCCGAGGCGAGCGTCTTCTTGGAGCCGCAGAAGACGGCGGCTGCGCGGTCTTCCGGGGGGAAGCCGAGCCTGCGACAGATGAACTGGGTGGCCTGTAGTGCCGCAAAGAGGAGGAGCGCGACGCCGCCGAGGGTAGCACCGAGAATTCCCCACCCGTGTTGCGACCAGACGCCTTGGCGCTGCGATTCGCAGAACGAGGTGTAGACGAGCAGGAGGATCGTGCCGCGATCGACCCGATGGATGAGCGGCTTGTTGCGTGCGGCCCACGCGGCGCTCCACGGGCGCGAGAGCTGCCCGAGCACAAGCGGGAGGATCAGCCAGAGCAGAAGGTCGAGGATGACGCCGCCCAGCGGCAGGCTTTCGCCCTCGGTGCGAAGCATCCACGCGATCCAGAGCGGCGTGAGGAAGACGCCCAGCAGGCTGGAGAGGGTGGCATTGAAGATGGCGGCGGGGACGTTGCCGCGAGCCGCCGCTGTCATCGCCACCGAGGAAGAGACGGTGGAGGGGAGCGCGCAAAGGAAGAAGAAGCCCAACTGCAAATCTGCCGGGAAGCGTGCCCCTACGGTGTGGATAAAGAGCACCCCCATGAGGGGGAAGAGGAGGAACGTGGCGCTCTGGGCGACGAGGTGGAGCGGCCAGCGCAGGGTGCCCGCCTTGAGGCTTTCAAAAGGGAGGGCCGCGCCGTGGAGTAGGAAGATGAGCGCCACCCCGGCTTTGGTGAGCAGCTCGGGGTGGAGAAAGCCGCCCCGAGCGCCCGGCCCCGGAAAGAGCAGGGCCAGGCCGATGGCAAGCGCGAGGCCGATGAAGAAGGCATCTGGTCGCCGCTTCATCGCGGCTACATCAACGCCTCGGCGTGCGTGAGCGCATCGAGGTAGAAGCCGTGGCGGGTTGCGCGGGAGAGCTCTTCGACGATGAGGGCGTCTTCCTCCTGCTTGCCCGCAGGGAAGAGGCTCGCGGCGTGCCGCCCCCCGGGGAGGTTGGCCTCCAGGTGCAGGAAGCTTGAGCCTTCGGTGCGGAAGATGCGGAAGGTGGCTCCCGGCGCGGTAAGGGTGATGCTGCCGATCGCCGCTCCGGCTTCCTCGCGCCAGGCTCCGGAGACGGTGGCCCCGCTTTGGGAGGTGAACTCCGCGCCGTGCTTGCCTGCGGTAGCAAGCTTCCAACCGAGCCGGGAGGCGAGCCACGCGCCGAGGAGTTGCGCCGTGGAGCGGCACCCCGGCCCGTGGGTGATGATGAAGGAGTGCAGGTTGCCGAGGTGGGCCGCGTAGTCCGGGTGGTCAAACGTGGCGGAGAGGGCCTGCCGGGGGTAGAGAGAGCGCGTCCAGTTGAGGTCGCAGAGGATGAGCCGCGAGGGCGCTTTGGCAAGCGAGGCGCGCAGCAGGCGGGATTGGCTGCGAGGGTCTGCCCACGCCTTGCTATCGAAAATGAGCCGATCTACCCATGTCCAGAGCTGGCCGTCTACCGGGTCGGGGAACTCGCCCTGCCACCAGAGGTAGAGGGGGAGATCGGAGTCGAGGTGGGAGAAGACGATGTTGGGAATCAAATCCGCCGAGGGGCCACGCAGCAGGAAGGTGATCTGCTCGCAGCACGTCTGCTTGGCCCCTGCACGGGAGAGATGGCAGTGCGCGCTGATCCACGCCTCCACTCCGGGCTCCGCCGCGTGCGGCTCCACGCCGATGAGGATGGCCCGGCAGGCGTGGCTTTTCGTAATGCGGTCGATCAGCTCGGTGTTGCGCGCCATCGCTTCGCGCCCTTCGCAGTAGATGGCGAGGTTCATGAGCGAAGCGCGCGAGGCGACTTCGCCGCTCTGTTCCCAGAGGGCTTTGATCTCGCGGTCGATCTGCCCGATGGCGACGGGCATGCCGGCCCCGAGGGTGGGGAGCGTGGCGGGTTTTTCGGGTGTGCTCATGGCGGGGGTTAAAGTCTGCGCCAGGTGCGGGCGTCGCGGGCGAGGAGTTCGTCAGCCTCTTCGGGGCCCCAGGAGCCTGCGGGGTAGAAGTAGAGGCCGGGCTGGCCGCCGCTGATGCCGTGCCACGCGGCTTCGATGGGGTCGATAAAGCGCCACGCGCCTTCCACTTCGTCGCGCCGGGCAAAGAGGGTGGCGTCTCCGGCCATGGCATCGAGGAGGAGGCGCTCGTACGCCTCGGGGCTCGCTTTGCCAAAGCTGGTGCCGTAGTGGAAGTCCATCTTCACCGGCTCGATGCGGACCGACGCCCCGGGCATTTTGCACTGCATGCGCAGGGAGATGCCTTCATCCGGCTGGATGCGGATGACGAGCACATTCTGCCCGCGCGAGCCGCCGCCGTCGTTAAAGAGGACGGAGGGGGCCTGTTTGAAGGTGATGGCGATCTCGGTGCCCGCTTTGGGGAGCCGCTTGCCGACGCGGACGTAGAAGGGGACATCGGCCCAGCGCCAGTTATCGATGAGGACTTTGAGGGCGACGTAGGTTTCCGTCTGCGAATGCGGGTTCACCCGGTCTTCCTGCCGGTAACCAACGACCGGTTTGCCGTTGATGGCCCCCGCCGCATACTGGCCGCGCACGACGTTGCGCGCCACGTCCGGCCCGGCGATGGGGCGTAGCGAGCGGATGACTTTGACCTTCTCATCCCGCACGCTATCGGCCGTGAGGTCGGTGGGTGGCTCCATGGCGACGAGGCAGAGGAGCTGGAGGAGGTGGTTCTGCACCATGTCGCGCAGGGCACCGGAGCTTTCGTAGTACGGCCCGCGCCCTTCCACGCCGAGCGGCTCGCTGGCGGTGATCTGCACGTGGTCGATATACCGGCAGTTCCAAAGCGGCTCGAAGATGGCGTTGGCAAAGCGTAGGACCATGATGTTCTGCGCGGTTTCCTTGCCAAGGTAGTGGTCGATACGGAAGGTATCCTTCTCAGGGAAGGTGGCGTTAACTTCGCGGTTGAGCGCCTCTGCGGTCGGCAGGTCGGTGCCGAAGGGCTTCTCAACGACAACGCGAGCCCAGCTCCCCGGGCGCGCTTTGTTGAGGCCCGCTTGCTTGAGATGGCCGAGGATGAGCCCAAACTGGTCGGGCGCGACGGCGAGGTAGAAGAGGCGGTTGCCCCGGGTGCCGCGTTCCGCGTCGATCTTGTCGAGCTTTTCGGCGAGGGTGCGGTACCCTTCTTCGTTGGTGAACTCGCTCTGGTGGTAGAAGACGGACTCGGCAAATGAGCTCCACAACTCTTCCTGGACCGACTGGCGCGAGACTTTGCGCGCGGCTGTCTCCAACTCCTGGCGGAAGGTTTCGTCCGTCTTGGGGCGGCGGGCAAAGCCGACGACGGTGAGGCCTGCGGGCAAGTCGCCATCTGCGGCGATGTTGTAGAGCGCGGGGATGAGTTTGCGGTAAGTCAGATCCCCCGAGGCGCCGAAGATGACGACGGTGCACGGCTGGGGGACCGGCCGGGCCGAGAGCCCCTCGCGGAGAGGGTTGGTCGGAGTGCGTTCAGTGGTGTTCAAAGCAGGGCCAAGAGTTAAAAATCCAGCCTCACTTGGCAATCGCATTTCACGGTTTGGCCCGGCGTCGGGTTACATGGCGCCAGAGGGATGGGAAAAAATGGAGGATACCCCAAAGGCGCGGCAGCGCCATGGAGGGACGACCTCCGTGTCGTCCGCGGGGTTGGGCTCCGCCGCGCCATTGCTTCGCTCCGGAGCTTTTGCCTCGGTAACTCTCAGGTCATGCATCCTCCCCCCGGCGCTCCAAAGCGCGGGAGGCGCGGGTGCGCCACCGCTGGCTGGTGAGCCATGGGTCGATCCGGGCGAGGAGGAAGTAGGCGGCCCGCTCCAACCAGCGCCGCCAGAGGCTGCGGGAGGTAGGCCATGAGGCGGCGTCAATACGGCGGCAGTGGGCAAGGTCGGCCTCGAAAAGGGCGCGCCCCTGTGCGGCGGCCTCGGCGTCTTCAATGCGGAGCGAAAGCTCGTAGTTGAGCCGAAGGCTGCGGGCATCCAGATTTGCACTGCCGGCGTAGGCGACGCCGTCGATGAGGAAGAGTTTGGAGTGGAGCACTTGGGGCTGGTACTCGTAAATCTCCACCCCGGCGCGCAGGAGCCGGGCGTAGAGGCTCTGAGCGGCAAGGCGGGAGAGGGGGACATCCGAACGCCCCGCCATGATAAGCTGCACCCGCCCGCCGCGCCGCGCCACGGCCATGAGCGCCCGCCGCAGCCGGTGGGTGGGCAGGAAGTAGGCGCACTCGATGCGCACTTCCTTCGCACGGGAGAGGTCGCGCACCAGCGCCCGGCGCAGCGCCCCATGGCCCCGGCGCGGGCCGCAGAGCAGGAGTGCCCAGTTGACCCCCCGCACGATCTTGGGCCCCTGCCGGTGGAGGGTGGGGAAGTGCGTGGGGCGGTCGGCAGCGCGGGCAAAAAGGTCGTTAAACGAGGTTTCCAACGCGGTGACGGCTCCGCCGTGCACTTCGAGCCCGAGGTCTCGCCAGCCGTGGGCCACGCCGTCGCCCCGGTAGTCGTCAGAAAGGTTGAAGCCGCCGATAAACGCGACCTCGTGGTCTATACAAAGCAGCTTCCGGTGGTTGCGGAAGCCGAAACGCTCGGCCGAGCGCAGGGGGTTAAACCACCGGAACTCTCCGCCCAGCGCCACCAGCGGGGCCCAGAAGCTGGTGGGCAGAGGCAGGGAGCCCACGGCATCCAGCAAGACCTGCACGCGCACGCCCCGCTGCCGCGCAGCGACGAGCGCCTCGCGAAAGGCGCGGCCCGTGGCGTCGTCTGCAAAGATGTACATCTCCAGCCGCACGGTGGTGGTGGCAGCGCGGATCGCCTCCAGCATGCGCCCAAGCGCCTCGCCCCCGGTGGCAAGCCAGTGGCACCGGGTGGCACAGGCTGCCTCGGGAGGTGGGGGCTTGCGGAAGATCACGCCTGGTAGCGTAGCGGAGCCGGGCCCGCCCCGGAAGCTCGGAAAGCGGGGGTGGCTCTGTTGCCGAAATGTCGCCATCTCGTCATGAAATCGTCACATCGTTGAAGCGAAGTTGGCTCCTGCATGAAAAACGCCGCTTCACCCGCCAAATCCGCCATTGAGGAGCTTGAAACCTTGCACCACCTGTTTCTGACGACAGTGGAGGCCTACTCCGCCCATTGGGAGGCCGTCTTTGCCAGCAGCCGCAAGGCGCTGGATGCCGAACGCAAGCGCGCCAAAAGCTCCAAAGAGCGGCTGCATGATTTGCGCGACATTGTGGCGTTGATGCGGATGCTCAAGGTAAAGCCCGAAAAGGGCCGCCGCCGCGATCTGAAGAAGATCGAAGGGGTGCTCGAAGAGGTCAGCTCTCTCGTGGAGGAGTGGGCCGTGGTGGCAAAGCCCGCTGAAGGTAAGGCGGCTAAGTAGCCGATGCTTCACGCCGAAAGAGCGCGTAGAGGTAAGGGCGCGGTTCGCCCCATGGGTTCGTAAAGGTGTACGCTTCGTGGCGTAACAGGGTGTAGCCGGGGCCGATCCGCTGCTGCATTTCCTCAAGGCTGTAGCGGTGGAGCTCCAGCCCGGCGCACTTGGGCGCGCCCTCGGTGGAGAACTCGGCCAGCAAGACATGTCCACCCGGGCGCAAGCGCGAGTGGAGGTTTGCGAAGTAGGTGGCGATCTGCCCCTCTTCGCGCAGGAAGTGGAGCACCGCGCGGTCTACCCACAGATCGACCATCGGCACTTCCGGTGGCAGCAGGGTGGCGATATCGTGCTGCAAGAAGTGGATGTTCTCCGGCGAGCCGATGCGCTCGCGCAGGCGCTGGAGGGGGACTTCGCTCAAATCATTGAGCACCAGCCCCGCGCAGAGGGGGAGGAGGGTATCTACCAATACCGAGGTGCCTGCCCCGGGCAGGAAGATGGTGGCCTCTGCAAGCTGGGGGATGCCTTCGAGAAAGGCGAGTGTCTGCGAGGCGTCGGCCTCGAACCAGCCCAATTCGTTATCGGCTTTGGCGGAGAAGACGTTATCCCAGTGCGAGGCGGTATTCATGGATCTGCGAAAAGAAAAGGCCGCGACTGGTTCTACCAGCCACGGCCTTGAAGTTCGAAGCTGAAAACTACAGCAACGCGGCGACGAGCGCTTTCTCTTCCTTCAGCTCGTTGATCGTCGCATCAATGCGCCCTTGGGAGAAGGCGTTTACGGGCACGCCTTGCACGATTTCCCAGGTGCTGCCATTGCTGCGGATCGGGAAGGAGGCGATGAGGCCTTCTTCCACCCCATAGGAGCCGTCGGAAGCCACGGCGACGGAGAACCAGTCTCCCTCCGGAGTCGGCGTGGTAAGGGCGCGCACGGTGTCGACCACCGCGTTGGCGGCGGAGGCGGCGGAGGAGAGCCCCCGGGCCTTGATGATGGCTGCCCCGCGCTGCTGCACGGTGGGGATGAAGGTCTCTTTAAGCCACGCTTCGTCGGTGATGACTTCGGTGGCCGCTTTGCCTTCGATCTTGGCGTTGTAAAAATCCGGGTACTGGGTGGCGGAGTGGTTGCCCCAGATGGCGAGGTTGCTGATTCTGGTGACGTGCACGCCCGCACGCAGGGCGAGCTGGCTCTTGGCGCGGTTTTCGTCGAGCATGGTCATCGCAAACCAGCGGTCTGCGGGGATCTCGGGGGCGTTGGCCTTGGCGATGAGGGCGTTGGTGTTGCACGGGTTGCCCACGACGAGGATGCGCACGTCGGCAGCCGCGTTGGCAGCGATGGCTTTGCCCTGGCCGGTGAAGATCTTGCCGTTGATGGAGAGGAGGTCCCCACGCTCCATCCCCGCCTTGCGCGGTACGGAGCCGACGAGCAGCGCCCAGTTGACGCCGCGGAAGCCTTCATCAAGATCCGCCGTGGCGATGATGCCGTGGACGAGCGGGAAGGCACAATCCTGCAACTCCATGACGACCCCTTCCAGCGCGCCGAGTGCCTGCGGGATTTCGATGAGGTGCAGCTCTACGGGCTGGTCGGGCCCAAACATGGAGCCGGAGGCGATGCGGAAGAGAAGGGAATAGCCAATCTGGCCGGCGGCGCCGGTCACGGCCACTTTGATGGGTGTTTTCATAGCGTGCCGCGTATTTAAGGGGAGAGGCGGCTTCGGGAAAACAAAATTATGCCCTCCGATTTGCATTCCGGCCCGTTTTGTGCTATAGAAAAGCCAACCCAGATGCGGCAAACGAGCTTTCGACGGTTTCTCCCCCGGCTCGGTTGGTAAAAAGGGGGCGGTGGGAGACCGGACATGGCTCGATGCAAAAAGAGACGCCATGGATGCCCGGATCACTACCCGTTTTCTCCGTACTCACCCGCTGCTGGCTCTGATCCCCCTGTTTACCCTGCGGCGGCTCATTGCGCGAGCCGCGCTGGAGGAGTTCCCCAAGGGGGCGCAAGTCTACCAACAGGGGGAGGCATGCTCGGCGGTCTATCTAGTGATCAGCGGGCGGTGTGAAGGGCGGCTCCCCGGGGGCGAGGTGGAGATGGTTTATGGGCCGGGGGAGGCACTTGGGGCGCGCGAGCTTTTTAATAACGAGCCGTACCGCTCGACGGTGACAATTCTTACCGATTGTGTGCTCCTGCGCATCCCCGCGCCGGAGTTGGAGAAGATTTTTGCGGATAAGCCGAGCGTTGCGGGGCGGTTCTCGCAGTCGCTCTTTCGCCCGCAGCGCGAGCCCCGGCGGCGGCGGGGGCGCTCGGGGCGGGTGGTCTCGCTCGTTTCGCTGGCCGAGGGGGCGCAGCCGGAGCGGGTGGAGCAGGCGCTGGCAGGCGCGCTGCATGGGCTGGGGCGTGGGAGTGTCCTTTTCGTCCGCCTTGCCATGGCGGTGGCCGATGGGCTGGCGCTGGAGGGGTGGCCGCAACTGGCGGCGCGGTGCCAGGCGTTTAGCGGGGAGTTTTGCCTCGGTGCCCACCTGCGGGAGACGGATGCGGGGTTTTCGGAGATGAAGATCGCGGTGCGTGGCTCGGCCTCGGAGCCGGGGCATTTGCCGGGGCTCCTGAGCCACCTGGCGCAGCATTTCGACTTTGTGCTCCTGCGCATCGCCCCGGGGCTGCCCGAGCCGGTGGCGACGGAGCTGCTGGTGCAGGCAGATGTTGCCTACGTCTTCCTGCGGCAAAACTCGGAGGAGGTGGGGGCGTTCCACGCGCTCCTGCAACGGCTGGAGCCGCGCCAGAGCGCGCCGGTGCGCGCCATTCTATGTGGGGAGCCCTTTGTGCCGATGCCCGATTTTGAAGGGTGGCAGCGCGAGCTGGGCCGCCCGGTACACGCCTTTATCGCCGAGCTGCCCGACGAGGGGGAGAGCCCCGCCTCGCGGCTGCATTTGAACCGGCTGGCGCGGGAGATCGCGCAATGCCGCATCGGCCTGGCGCTCTCCTCGGGCGGGGCGCGGGGGCTGGCGCATATTGGAGTGATTCAGGTGTTGGAGGAGAACGGCATCGAGGTCGATGTGGTGGCGGGCTCGAGCATGGGCGCGTATGTCGGAGCGGCGTGGGCCTACGGCTACGATGGGGCGATGCTGGAGAAGCTGGCGAGGGAGATGGAGCGCCGCTTCGGGCTGCTGCACCTTATCGAGCCGGTGCTCCCCCCACGCCGGGGGTTTATGCGCTCAAGCCGGGTGGCGCGGCGGTTGCGCCGCTCGATCGGCACCACGCGCTTCCACGAGCTGCTGCGGCCGCTGCGCATCGTAGCCACCCGGCTGGAGACGATGGAGCGCGTCGTCTTCTCCAGCGGCGAGGTCGCGCGCGCGGTGGAGGCGAGCATCGCCATCCCCGGGATCTGCGTGCCCGTGGAGGTGGGGGGCGAGCTGTATATCGATGGTGGCATTGCCGACCCGCTCCCCGTGGATGTGCTGGTGGAGATGGGGGTGGAGAAGATCATCGCCGTCAACACCATTCCCACGCCGGAGCAGCTCCGGCTCTGTGTGGAGCAGGAGGCGGAGCCGGAGCGCACGCGGCTGGGGGCCTTCTTCAACCGCCACTTGAACTATTTTGCCCGGGGAAACATCCTCGATACCCTTTTCCGCAGTACCCACGGCGTGCAGATGCGCGTGGCGGAGATGGCGTGCCGGGACGCGGATGTCACCCTGTGGACGATTGCCTCCGATGCCCGGTGGCATGACTTTACCAACCCCGGCAAATACATCGCGCTGGGGCGCCGGGTGGCGCAAGCGCATCTCGAAGAGCTTAAACGACTCACCAAAGGAGGACCCGATGCCAAACCAAACCCTCATCCCCCAATGGCCGTGGTTGCCTGAAGCCAGCTTGCGCGCCCGGCAGGCTCGCCAGCTCCGGCGCTGGCTGGAGCAGACGGTGCTCCCGGCTTCGCCGCACTTTCGCGAAGTCTTTCGCAAAGCCGGGGTGGCTCCGGCGGATCTGCAAACGCTGGAGGACTTGCGCCGCCTCCCCTTCATGAGCAAGGCGGACCTTACCTCGGGGCCGGAAGCAGTGCGCAAGTTTGTGCTCGTGCCCGACCGCGAGGCGCTGGCGCGGCGGCCCTCCACGATCGTGCGCGCGCTCCTTCGCGGGCGGCGCGCGGTGCAGGCGGGCTTCGAGCACGAGTACCGGCCGCTCTTGCTCACGAGCACCACGGGGCGCTCGGCGGAGCCGGTGCCGTTTGTCTATACCGGGCATGATCTTGCCGTGCTGCGGAGCGCGGGCGTGCATGTGATGCAAACGTGCGGGGCCAACAAGGAGCACCGGATGCTCAACCTCTTTCCCTTCGCGCCGCACTTGGCCTTCTGGATCACCCACTACGCGGGGGAAGCGTTTGGGGTTTTCATGGTCGGCTCGGGCGGGGGAAAGACGATGGGGACGGACGGGAACCTGCGCCTCATCCGCAAGCTCAAGCCCGATGTGCTCATCGGCATGCCGACCTTTCTCTACCATGTGCTTACGCAGGCGGTGGAGGAGGGGGTGGCGCTGCCCAACCTCGCCAAGCTCGTGCTCGGCGGCGAGAAGGTGCCCACCGGCATGCGGCGGCGCCTGCGCAAGCTGGCGGCGGCCCTCGGCGCGGAGGAGATCGATGTGCTCTGCACTTACGGCTTTACCGAGGCGAAGATGGCGTGGGCAGAGTGCCCATACCCCGCCGGGGCCACCTCGGGGGGGTACCACCTCGCGCCGGAGCTTGGGATCGTGGAGATCGTAGACCCCGAGAGCGGTGAGCCGCGCGGGTTGAACCAGCCGGGCGAGATCGTCTTCACCCCGTTGCAAGCGCGCGGGAGCGTGGTGCTGCGCTACCGCACGGGAGATTGTATTGATGGCGGGCTCACCTACGCCTCGTGCCCCCATTGCGGGCGCACGGTGCCACGGCTGGTGGGCAATATCTCGCGGCGCTCGGAAGTGCGCGAGATGCAGTTCGGCAAGCTCAAGGGGACGATTGTCGATTTCAACAGGCTCGAACACGTGCTCGATGATTGCGACGACCTCGTCTCCACCTTCCAGATCGAGCTGCGTAAGCGCAATGACGACCCGCTGGAGGTCGATGAGCTGCTCCTCCACGTGGTGCCCGCGCCGGGGGCGGCGCGAGATCGCGTGCGGCACGAGCTGGAGAACCGCTTTGCCGAGCGCCTGGAGCTGCGGCCCAACGAGATCCGCCTCTACGATGACGAGGCGATGCGGCAGCTGCAAGGCGTCGGCACGGAGCTTAAAGAAGTACGGCTCGTAGACCGCCGCCCGGAGGCGACGCTGGAAACGGAGGTGGCACGGTGAGCCGGGGCGTGGTGATTGTGGATGGGGTGCGCACGCCGTTCTGCAAGTTTGGCACGGCGCTCGCCGCGCTGCCTGCCGACGAGCTGGGGCGGCAAGTGGTCGCCGCGTTGCTCGCCCGCACGGGGGTGGACCCGGGGACGCTCGATGAGGTGATCTTCGGTAACGTCGCCCAGCCTGCGGAGGCGGCGAATGTGGCCCGCGTCATCGCGCTGCGGGCGGGGGTGCCGCAGCGGGTGCCCGCGCTCACGGTGCAGCGCAACTGTGCCTCGGGTCTGGAGGCGCTCTTGCAGGCGGCGCAGCGCATCCGCGCCGGGGTGGGGGAAGCGTACCTCGTGGGCGGGGTGGAGAGTATGTCGCAAATCCCGCTCCTCTTTTCGCACGCGGCTGCGGCGAAGTTTGCGGGCCTTGCCCGTGCGCGCACTCCGTGGGCAAAGGCCCGTGCGTTGGCCGAGCTGCGCCCGAAGGATTTCCTGCCCCAGGCCGCGATGCGCCTCGGGCTTACGGACCCGGTGAGTGGGCTGAACATGGGGCAGACGGCGGAGCTGCTCGCGCGGGAGGGGGGCATCACCCGCGAGGCGCAGGATGTCTTTGCGCTGCGTTCCCACCAGCGGGCCACTGCCGCGCGTGAGAAGCTTGCCGCAGAGATCGCCCCCGTGTTTCTTCCAGATGGAAGCCTCATCTGCGAAGATAACGGCCCGCGTGCCAACCAGAGCGCAGAGGCGCTCGCCGCGCTGCGCCCCGTTTTTGAAAAACGCTACGGCGGGGTGACGGCGGGGAATGCCTCGCAGATCTCCGACGGCGCGGTGGCGCTGCTGGTGATGAGCGAGCGCCGCGCCGAAGCGCTGGGGCTGCCGACGCTCGGGCGGCTGGTGGAGAGCGCCGTGGTGGGGTGCGACCCCGCGCGCATGGGCCTGGGGCCGGTGCCCGCCATTCGCGCGCTGGCCGAGCGCGGCTACCGGTACGAAGCGGCGGAGGTGGTGGAGATCAACGAAGCCTTTGCCGCACAGGTGTTGGCCGTGCAGGCCGCGCTGCCGGGGCTGGAGGAGGCGCGGCTTAATGTGAATGGCGGGGCCATTGCGCTCGGGCACCCGGTGGGAGCCTCGGGGGCGCGGCTGGTGCTTACGGCGCTCAAAGAGCTGCAACGCCGGGGCGGGGGGCAGGCGCTCGTTTCGCTCTGTGTGGGTGGGGGCCAAGGTGCCGCCGCCTGGCTGGAAAGGGGGCAACCATGAAAAAAATGATCCTTCGCAACGACCGAGTGGAAGGGGGTAAAACGATTCGCTTCCTCACCTTCGATAAGCCGGACTCCGCGGCCAATACCTTCGATGCCGCCACGCTGGAGGCGTTGGAGGCCGAGCTGGAAGCTGTGGAGACGGACCCTGCGGTCCACGCCGTTATCTTCACCAGTGCCAAGGAGCATATCTTTATCGCCGGGGCTGACCTCGGGTTGCTGGCGAAAGGGGGCTCCTCCCCCGAGATGCTGGAGACTTACCTGCGCAAAGGGCAGGAGTTGTTTAACCGGATCGCCGGGTTGACGGTGCCGACCGTCGCCGCCATCCACGGGGCGTGCGTAGGCGGAGGCTACGAGCTGGCGCTCGCGTGCGATTGGCGCGTGGCTACCGACGATTCGCATACCCGCATTGGCCTGCCGGAGACGAAGCTTGGCATTCTCCCCGCATGGGGGGGCTCCACGCGGCTGCCCCGGCTGGTTGGGGTGCCGCGCGCGCTTGATCTGATCCTCGGGGGCAAGACGCCCCCCGCCCGCCGTGCGCTGCGGCTGGGGCTCGTGGATGAGGTGGTGCCGCGCGAGTGGCTGGAGCGCGCGGCGCTGCGGCGGGTGTCGCAAGGCAAACGCAGGCAGCCTGGGGCGATCAAGCGGCTCTTTACCCGGGCGGTGGGCGCGGCGGCGGCCAGGCAGGCACGCCCCGGGCTGGAGAAGAAGACTCGCGGGCACTACCCGGCGGTGCTCAAGGCGCTGGAGGTGGTAGCCCATGGGGCGGATGAGCGCGAAGTTTACCCTTCGCTCCAACGCGAGCGCGCCGCCGTGGCGGAGCTGATCTCGCTGCCCGAGAGCCGCAACCTCTTCCACGTCTACCTGCTCACCGAGCGGGCGCGCAAGCTGGCTCGTGGGGCCGAGGGGCGCACGGAGGCGGCGGCGGTCATCGGCGCGGGGGTGATGGGCGCGGGCATTGCCCAGTGGCTCAGCGCCAAAGGGGTGCGCGTGCTCCTGCGCGATGTGGATGCCGAGCGCGTGGGCGCGGGCATGGGGCGCATCCGCAAGCTTTATGAGGAGGCCGTGCGCCGCCACGCGCTTACGCGGCAGCAGGCACGGGAAGGGTTGGACCTCATCTCCCCAGCCGGATTTGCGGCACGGCCTGCGCGCATCCCGCTCATTATTGAGGCGGCGACGGAGCAGCTTGCGCTCAAGCGGCAGATTTTTGAGGCGCTCGATGCCGAGGCCGACGAAGGGGCGCTGCTAGCCACCAATACCTCGGCGCTGCCCGTGGGGGAGCTGGCGCAGGTGGCGCGGCGGCACGTGGGGCGGGTCGTCGGTTTCCACTTCTTCAACCCCGTGCACCGGATGCCGCTGGTGGAATTAGTTATCCCCGAAGGGACGACCCCCGAAGCCCGCGCCGAGGCGCTCCACTGGGTGCAGCGGATCGGGAAGCTCCCCGTGGTGGTTGCCGACCGGCCGGGCTTTTTGGTCAACCGCGTGCTGCTCCCGTACTTGCTGGAGGCGGCTCGCGCGTTTGCCGAAGGGCTCTCCGCCACGGAGGTGGACGAGGCGATGCTCGCCTTCGGGATGCCGATGGGCCCACTGCGCCTTGCGGATGAGGTGGGGCTTGATGTGGCGCTGCACGTGGCGCAAACGCTGGCGGCAGCGTACCCGGAGCGGATGCAGATCCCGCCGCTGCTGCCCAAGCTGGTGGAGGCAGGCCTGCTGGGGCGCAAGGTGGGGCGTGGCTTCTACCTGCACACCGGTGCCAAAGGGCCCAACCCCGAGGCCGAGGCGCTGCGGGGCGAGGTGGGCACCGTGCCGACGGTGGGGGGTACCCGCTCGCGGATGGTCTTCCGAATGCTCGATGAAGCGGCGCGGTGTTTGGAGGAAGGGGTGGTGGAAGCACCCGAGGATGTCGATTTTGGGATGGTGATGGGCACCGGCTTCCCCCCCTTCCGGGGCGGGCCGCTGCGCCATGCCGACGCGCTGGGGGTGGCGCGCGTGGTGGAGGAGATGCTGGCACTCAACCTCAAACCGTGCAGCCGCCTTTGCGAGATGGCTGCCAAAGGAGACCGATTCTATGAAGACACCGAATGAGGAAGTCATTGATACCTCGAAAATGACCCCCGAGCAGCGCGCTGCGCTGGAGATGACGGAGGCCGCGCGGGAGGCAGGCGCGACGGATCGCGGCTTTGCGGGCGGGCTCTTCATGGGGCGGTGGAAGCCGGGGGCGTTTCTCCCTTTCCCCATGCAAAACGCGGAGGCGGCAGACGAGGGCGAAGCCTTCCTGCAACTTCTCGGCGACTTCCTGCACCGCGAGGTGGATGCAGATGAGATCGACGCCACGGGGGAAATCCCCGACGAGGTGATCGAAGGGCTCGCGCGGCTGGGGGCCTTTGGCATCAAGGTGCCTAAAGAGTATGGCGGGCTCGGCCTTTCGCAGACGACGTATTGCCGCGCCGCCATGTTGCTGGCCAGCCATTGTGGGAACCTCACGGCGCTCGTCTCGGCCCACCAATCCATCGGTGTGCCGCAGCCGCTGATCCTCTTTGGCACTGAAGAACAGAAGCGCCGCTTCCTGCCGCGCGTGGCGGGGGGGGAGATCTCGGCCTTTGCGCTTACCGAGCCGGGCGTCGGCTCGGACCCCGCGCGGATGGAGACGCGCGCCGAGCCCGATGGCGAGGAGGGCTTCATCCTCAACGGCGAAAAGCTCTGGTGCACCAACGGGGTGAAGGCGGGCGTGATCGTCGTGATGGCGAAGACGCCGCCCAAGGTGGTGCATGGGCGCGAGCGCGAGCAGGTGACGGCCTTTCTGCTCGATATGGATACGCCGGGCGTGCGCATCGTGCGGCGCTGCCGCTTCATGGGGCTGCACGCGCTCTACAACGCGGTGGTGCGGTTTGAGGAGGTGCGCATCCCCCGCTCCAATATCTTGTGGGAGGAGGGGAAGGGGCTGCGTGTGGCGCTCACCACGCTCAATACCGGCCGCCTCACGCTCCCCGCCGCGTGCGCAGGGATGGCCAAGCGGTGCCTGCGCATCGTGCGGCGCTGGGGGGGCGAGCGGGTGCAGTGGGGTGCGCCGATCGGCCACCACGCAGCGGTGGCCGAGAAGATCGCGCATATTGCGGCGCACACGTTTGCCATGGAGTCGATGACGCTCTATGCCGCCAGCCTGGTGGATCGTGACAAACATGCCGACGTGCGCCTGGAAGCCGCCATGTGCAAGCTTTGGGCCACCGAGCGCGCGTGGGAGTGTGTGGATGCGACGATGCAGATCCGCGGCGGGCGCGGGTATGAGACGGCGCAATCTCTCGCCGCCCGGGGCGAAGAGCCGGTGCCGGTGGAGCGCTACTTCCGCGATTCGCGCATTAACACCATTTTTGAGGGCTCCAGCGAGATCATGCGCCTCTTTATCGCCCGCGAGGCGCTGGATGCGCACCTGAAGCTCGGCGGGCCGGTGCTCAATACCCGCCTGCCGATGGGCCAGCGCGCCGGGGCGGCGGTGCGCGCGGCATTTTTCTACGCCGGGTGGTACCCCGGGCTCTTTGTGCCGCGCGGCGCGGGGGGCGAGTGGCACCCCGAGCTGGCCGGCCAGATGCGGTGGGCCGAGGCGGCTTCGCGTCGGTTGGCGTGGCGGCTTTTCCACGCCATGGCGTGGCATGGGCCAAAGCTGGAGCGCGAGCAGGTATTGCTGGGGCGCTTTGTAGATATTGCTACCGAGCTTTTTGCCATGGCTACCACCGCCGCCCGCGCGCAGGCGCTGGCCAAGGCGGGCCGCGAGGTAGACGGGGGCGACCCGATCTCGCTCGCCCGCTATGTATGCGCACTTGGGCGCGAGCGGGTGGAGCAGCTCTTCCACGCTATCGGCCACAATAGCGACCGCCCGGGCTACCGCATCGCCCGCAGCGTGTTGGAAGGGAAGGCGACCTGGGTGGAGGAGGGGATCGTGGGGGATTAAGCCCGAATGGTGCGGGCAATGCGGTTGCTCACGGAGTGGAGATGGCGAGGAGGCGCTGCTTGGTCAGCAGCTCTACGTGGCCATCAAGGAAGAGGACGTTTGCGTGGTCGCGGTGGCGGTAGGAAACGAGGCCGAGGCCGGTGTTGTCACCCGCCCCGGCGGTTTTCCACGCATTGCTGTCGAGCAGATAGGGCACGTTGCTCTCTCTGCCCAGGAAATGCCGGTAACTGGTGGCGTACCCACTGAGCCCCTCGGAAACCCAGGCGGGCCGGAACATTCCATAACTGACCAAGTGCCCGCGGAAGCGGAGATCGAAAGCCGTCTTGCCCGAGGCGACGGTGTCATCCCAACCTCCACCCTTCCCCGGGGGAAGGGACGCGGCGGCCGGGCATTGCATGATCTCCGGAAAATGGACAATGCCGCTGTCAAAAAGGATGCGGCCGGGGCGGAGGTTGTAGTTGTTGGGCCAGGCGTCATTGTGTTCCATCCTCCACTGACGGAAGCCGACGCCGATGGAGCGAAGGTTGGCCACGCACCGGGTGACGCCGGCTTGTTGCCGTATCTGGAACGTCGCCGACGCACCTATCACCACAAGGATAAGTAGGAGCGCCATCCCCGTCACGGCTTCCGGCAGCGTAAAGGCATGGCTACGGTTTGGGCCTTTCATTCTTTTCCTTCCCATAAGAGAACGCAAAGCGGGCGCTGCCAAGGATGATTCCGCCAAAGATCAGGGAAAGAGTGGAGGCTTCGGGAATCGCTTCCGCGCTGAGGGTGTAGGTGTCCACGAAGAGGCCGCCGGAACCGGGCGCCGTCACGTAGAGGCCAAAGCCGTCGATGCTTCCCGCTGGGAAGGGGGTAACGGCGCTTCCCCCGATGGAGAACGGCTTGGTGACATCACCCACGGTGAAGTTGAGGGTGAACCAGTTCAAAGTCGTGAGATCCCGCGAATAGGAGGTAGCATAGTTGGCGAACTCGGCTTCCTGCTGGTCCCCGGTGCTTCCCATCATGACGGGAATGGTGGCTGCGGGCGCGACCGTGATGGAGTTGGAAACGTACCATTGCCCCCCCACACGAAGCGCGACGCGCATGGTGCTGTTGGTGGTGCTGATGTTGGATTTGTATTGGGCGGCGGTCCAGGAGAAGGAGAGGGTGTCGAAGTCGAGTAGGGCGGGGTTGAGAAGAAAGCTATCGGTAAAGAGCAGCCCCACTTGCCCGCTCCGCAGAATGCCAAACCCGTTGGTGAGGCTGGCTGCTTCCCCGGCGTTGATATTGGGTAGGTTGGTGGGGTTTCCCCCCGCCCCACTCAAGCCCACATTGGAGTTAGCGTTGCTGCTTCGGTTGCTGACAACCGCGGCTGCACTGTTTGCCGCATAGGCGCTCCAACCGACCGAAGCATAGTTGGCGTATCCTTCGGAGTTATTGCCAAAGGCATTGCGGTAGATGATCGAGGCTGGGGCGGTGGCGCTGGTGAGCGTCAATACGGCAGCAAGGCCCGGAAGAAAAAGGCGGGAATAGAGGGAGGAGATCATGGTTGAAAAGATAACGGAACGGTTTTGGGTGACAAAAGGTTTGCAGTGCAACAATTGCATTGGGGAACCGCTTCATTTGCTCAGCGATTCTTCGGGGTATGCTTACACTAGGGAGGGATCGGGCTATTGATCTGGGGTGGAAGGGGGGGTGTTCTTTTCAATCCATTCTCCGAGGGCAAGGAGGAGTTCGTCAGCCTGCTTGGAGGCTGCCTCACGCGGGGTCCAGGCCATCAGTTCATAGGCCCGGTCGAAGAAAACTTCGCGGTCCATCCACGTGCGAAGGCGTTTCTCCAGCGCCTGGCCCTCCGGGTCTTCGGGGAATTTGCCGCGCAACTTCGAGAAGGCTTGGAGGTAGTGTACGTCCCATGTTCCCTCGCGCATCGCTTCGAAGTGAGGGGTGCTGTCCACGCGGTCTCCGGAGAAGGCAAGTGGCGTGTTGGAGACGGCCCTGCTATGGAGATAGGCGTTGACCGCGCCACCCGGCGATCCGTCGCTAAGACTCCAAATGCAATGCCCGATGCCATCGAGGCTGAAGACATCCCATGCCTGGAGACGCACGTAATGCAGCGGGCTGAGGCGCTGCATCGGCCCCATGCACGAATACAGCTCGATCTGCTTTCCTTTCGCGCGAAGGGCGGCAAGAAACTTGCGGCATTCGTCATGCTGTTTGGTGAGTTGGGGGCGATGAGCCGTCACGATGTCGACATGATCGTAGAACCGTTCATAACCGGGCCGCAGAAATCGGCTATTCGGGTTGCTCCAGGTTTTGAAGTTTGAGCCGCTTTCCTTGAGGATGCGGGTAAACTGGAGCATTTGCTCAAGCTTGGCTTCCGTTTTGGGTTCGTCCACGAGGTGGAGGACGACGGTGGAGGGGTCGATGCCCATCTTCCGAAATTCCTGCTCCCAAAAGGCGCACCATTGTTTGATGACGATGGGTAGTTGCTCCGAGGGGATGTTCGGGAAGTGCTGGTAGGCGCGCATGTAAAAAATGAGGCGTTTCCCCGGCGTCCATCGTGCCAGCCACCGGTGCAGGCGCGTTGTGTCTGGAGGGGCGGTCATTTGGCCCTCCGCGTTATATTGCCCGGAGGGAAGCGTCAGGCGGGTTGCAAAGAGGGTATCAATGCCTCCTTCCTCGACGCATTGGACAAAGGAAGTGCGGTTTTTCGGAGTGAGCGAATAGAAATTCGGTTCCTGGTCCGCGTAGTCGAAACCGCTTGCGTAGATCGGGGGCGAAACGGGCTTCCATCCGAACCGTCGGAAATGGATCGGGATGGATTGTTGTGGCCCGTTGCCATCGGTGATCGTCAGCGTGGTGGAGGCTGTGGCTCCGGCCGAAGCGGGCGGGGAGGAAAGGAAATCGGCGTCGAGCCAGACGATCTTGCTTTCTCCCGCTTTGAGGTCGAGCTGGAACCCGCCCTCCGCTTTGGCAAGGGGGCGGAGCCGGGAAGGCAACTGTTCAAAGAATGGGGTGTCCAGAAAATCCGCCTGACGGAACCCGACGCGGATTCCCTCCGGTGCCGGAAGGGTGAAGACCACAGTACGCGGTTCGACTCCGGGGTTGGTCAGTAGGAGGGCGCGGCTTCGCTTCTCCCCCACGATGCCGGCAAGGGAAACCGGCCCGGCGGGGGAATCGGGAGGGGCGGCCAGGGGGTCAAGCGGGCTCCATCGGTCCACTTCTGAAACGCGAAGGGCCGCCTCTCCTTGGGGAGCGAGGAGGCCTCCGCGGAGCCGGAGCAATGCTTCGCCGATCGGCGTGGAGGCGACCATCCCGGGTTCTTCCGGAAGAGGGTCTCCGGGGAGGAGTGCGTTGATCTCATGCTTCAACGGGGCCAGTGCTTTCTGCGGCGCTCCCAATTCCCGCAGCCGAACCCAATCGCGCTGGAGCCGCTTGCGCAACCCCAGCCATGTCATCACAGGCGGGGTTGCCCATTGCTCCCCTTCGAAGAGCAGCGGAGCTTCGGGATTAGCGGCGGAATCCGCCGTGCTTTTGCCAAAGATTTCAATCTCGTCGAGCACCAGTGGCACGGCGTTGGTTGTGGAAGGGGTGGGGACGAAGATGATCCGGACGTGGCGCCCCGCGGTATCGAGGTTGCTCGCATCGAAACGATGGACATCGTACGCTCCCGATGGGGGGGGTTTTTCCCACGACGACGCAAAGAGAAGATCCTCCACGAAGCGGTACTGCACGCCATCATCGCTCACGAAAAGAAGGGCAGCCAGCGGCCACTCAAACCGTTCCCAACCGATGGCACCACCGGCCGTCTGGAATGAAATGCGTTGGATCGCCTTCCGGCTTCCGAGGTCGAAGGTGATCTCGACGGCGCCCTCCGGATTGCGGCGGAAGGTTTTCCAGGCGACGCTGGTGGGTGTATTCCAGAAGTGCCCCCGGGGGGTGCGTCGCCCGGCAGTTACCGAAAAGATACCATCGGTGAGTTGGCTGCGTTTTGGGTCTTTACCCGGATCGTTGGGGCCCTCAGTGGAACGATAGTTCGGTTCGAGGTTGACGGTGTAGGGAAGTCCGGCCACCAGGTTGGTTTCCTGGCCCCGCGCCGTGGGTAGGAGAACCAGGAGGGGAAACAGGAGTGAGGAAAATCGGGGGAGGAGGGAAGTCATGGATGTGTCGGAATTTCATCTTCGAATATCCTTGACCGTTGGGGGCATGAAACTCTTTTTGAGTGCAACAATTGCATGGTCGATTTGAAATAGAATGAACCGGCGAATTTCCATGGCCGATGTGGCCGCAGAGACCGGGGTCTCCATTTCCACTGTCAGCCGAGCGCTGAAGAATCACCCCGGCATTTCCGGGGAGACCCGGGAGCGGGTGCGCCAGGCTGCGGAACGGCTGGATTACCGCCCGGACCCTTTTATCTCCAACCTGGTTTCCGCGTTGGCCACCCGTAGGCGGGGGGAGGGTGCGCCGGAGATCGGCACGATCGCCTACATCGAGCGCAAGAAGGAGCGCAATGTGTTTGACGAGTCCCTCTTTCGGGGGGCGCAGGAGCAGGCGCTTTTGCGCGGCTACCGGCTGGAGTGTTTTTCCCCAGGGCCAGGCCGGATGACGGGGCGGCGGCTCAGCCAGGTGCTTTACCATCGGGGCATTCGCGGCGTCTGTCTCGCGCCGCTGCCGGGGCGGCCGGGCCACATGACTTTGGAGTGGGAACGCTTCTGCTCCGTGGCAATCGGCTATTCCATGTTGCGTCCCTCCATTCATCGGGTTTCGCCGCATCATTTCCATAACCTGCTTCTCGCGCTCCGGACGTTGAGGCGGCTGGGCTACCGACGCGTAGCGATCTGCTTCGACGAAGATACGAGCAAGCGCGTGAGCGACGCGTTCGAGGCTGCCGTGCTTCTCTTTCAGCAGCGTTATGGCAAGTTGGATTTCCCGATGCTCATCTTCCGGCGGGAGCCGGTGGCTCAGAAACGGCTGACGTTTGAAAGGTGGGTGCGGCGCGTTCGGCCCGATGCCGTCCTCGGGCCTTGGCCGTGCGAAGGTTGGCTAAGGATGATCGGGATCTCCGTTCCCGAAAAGGTCGGCTTTGCGGCGCTAGGGGTGGAGGCGGGTGGGCCGGAGTGCTCGGGCATCAGCGAAAAGGCCGAGGAGGTGGGGCGGGTGACGGTGGACTTGGTCATTCATCAGATCCAAGCCAATGAAGTGGGGCTTTCCAGGAATCCGAGGGTGGCGATGGTGGAGGGGGAGTGGGCACCAGGGCTCACTGCGCCGCCGCGAATGGGTGCCTGAAGCTCTCGACATCGACTTGTATGACTACGTCGGATCGTTCGAAGGTTTGGTGCGAGGGTCGGAAATGGTAGGGCATTTCTATGAAACGCCATGGGGTTGGACTGCCGTCTCACCGAGACGGTCTACAACTTACGCTTCGCAGGCGCTGCTGCGGGGATTCGCTTAACGTAATAATAATCCGGTAAAGAGGGAAGCGAGCGCGGTGGAACTCAGCGGAGAAACTGCTGCTCGCGCAGCCAGTATAGGCAGGCGTCTGCCCACGGGTGGAAGGGGGGCTCCGTGGCGTTGAGGCCCAACCCATGGCGGCCTTTCTGGTAGATATGAAGATCAAACGGCACGCCCTGGCGGCGGAGCGCGGCGGCGAAGGCAAGAGTGTTTTCCACCTTGACGGCCGGGTCTTCCCACGTGTGGAAGAGGAAGCAGGGAGGCGTCTCCGCGGTGACTTGCTTCTCCGCAGAGAGCCACTCCGCAACCTCCGGGTCGGGCGCGGGGCCCAGAAGGTTTTGGCGGCTTCCGGCGTGGGCCAGCTCCGGCTGCATGGAGATGACCGGGTAGCAGAGGATGCCCAAGTCCGGGCGGCTGGAAACACGTTCCACCGGGTCTGCCGCCAAGGGGTCGCCGGGGGTCCAGTGAGTCAGCACGGTGGCGGCCAGGTGTCCGCCAGCGGAGGAGCCGATGATGCCGATGCGCTCCGGCTCCACTCCCCAGGTGGTGGCCTGGCTGCGGACCAGGCGCATGGCGCGGCTTGCATCTTGCCACATGACAGGGTGGCGATACCCAGTTTTCCCCAGCCGGTAACGGAGCACGAAAGCTGCCATCCCATGTGCGGCCAACCATTGGGCATAGCCTTCCCCTTCGTGGGCAGCGAGGTGGCCGTAGCCGCCGCCGGGGAGGACGAGCACCGCCGCGCCGTTGCTGTTGGCGGGGAGGTAAGGTGTAAGGGTGGGGATGTCTTCCGGGGCGGAGCCGAGCGCGCCGGGGGCGTCTTCAGGCCAGAGGCGGAGGGTGGTGTTCATGGGCAGGGGCAGGATTTTTCCACCTCGGCGGGCCGATGTCGAAGGGCATTTTTTCACCCACCACCGGGGATGTGGAGGATGGCTCCGTTCTCTGCCCCGGTGACGAGCGCCGCGTACCTTGCCAGATAGCCGCCGCGCGTGGCCCGGGGCGGCGGTGCCCATGCCGCGCGGCGCTGCGCCAGCATGGCGGCGCTCACCCGCAGGGTGAGGGAGCGCGCGGGGATGTCGATCTCGATTTCATCCCCCGGCTCCACGAGTGCGATGGGCCCACCCACCGCCGCCTCCGGGGAGAGGTGGCCGATTGCGCCGCCCCGGGTCGCGCCGGAGAAGCGCCCATCCGTGAGGAGCGCCACGCTCTCCCCCAAGCCCCGCCCGATGAGCGCGGCGGTAGGGCCTAGCATCTCCTGCATTCCCGGGCCCCCCTTGGGGCCTTCATTGCGGATGACGACAACATCCCCCGCCTTCACCTGCCCGGTAAGGATGCCGATGCTGGCCTCCCGCTCGGATTCAAAGATCACCGCCGGGCCGGTGAAGCACATCATGCCGGGGGCCACGCCCGCCGTCTTCACCACCGCTCCCGCTGGGGCAAGATTCCCAAAAAGGATGGCAAGGCCGCCTTGGGCGGAGTAGGCGCGCTCCGGGGGCCGGATGACTTCGGCGTCCTGCACGGTGGCGGTGGCGATCTGCCCGCCGAGCGTCTTTCCGCTGACGGTAAGCGTGCCGGTGTGGAGCAGGCCGGGGATGCGCGCTAGGGTTTGGAGGATGGCGGGGATGCCTCCGGCGCGGTCCACATCCTCCATGTAGTGGAGGCCCGAGGGGGCCACTTTGCAAAGGTGGGGCACGCGGGCGGCGAGCGCGTTCACCTCTCCCAGCTCCAGCGGCACCCCCGCCTCCCGCGCGATGGCAAGGAGGTGGAGGATGGTGTTGGAGGAGCCGCCCATGGCCATATCGAGCGTGAGCGCGTTCTCAAACGCGGCGCGGGTGAGGAGGGCGGAGGGGCGCACGCCATCGCGCACGAGCCGCAGGATGGTTTCGCCCGCTGCCTGGAAGAGCGCTTGCCGTCTTGGGTCGGTGGCAGGGGTGGTGCCGTTTCCCGGCAGGGCGATGCCGAGGGCTTCGCAGAGGCAGTTCATCGAGTTGGCCGTAAACATGCCGGAGCACGAGCCGCAGGTGGGGCAGGCGCTGGCTTCGATGCCCGCGAGCCGTTCATCAGAGAGGGTGCCCGCCGCGTGGGCTCCCACGGCTTCGAAGACGGAGGAGAGGCTCAGGCCCGCGCCGGTCTGCGGGTCGCGCCCGGCGAGCATCGGCCCCCCGGAGACAAAGAGCGCCGGGATATCGACGCGCGCCACGCCCATGAGCATGCCGGGGACGATCTTGTCGCAGTTGGGGATGCAGACCACTCCGTCGAAACAATGCGCGCGGAGCATCGTCTCCACGCTGTCGGCGATCAACTCGCGCGAGGCGAGGGAATAGTTCATCCCCCCGTGGCCCATGGCGATGCCGTCATCCACGCCGATGGTATTGAACTCGAAGGGGACCCCACCCGCCGCGCGGATCGCCTCGCGAACGGTGCGCCCCACGACATCGAGGTGCGCATGCCCGGGGATGATCTGCACAAACGAGTTGGCCACGGCGATAAACGGTTTATCCCAATCGGCCTCGGAGCGGATCGCCCCCGTGGCACGAAGGAGGCTGCGGTGGGGAGCGCGGTGCGGGCCGCGTTTGATGGTGTCGCTAATTGCCATGCCGGGAGAATAGCGCGGCTTGTCTATTCGGGAATGACTCTCTTTTGCGTGGTGTGATACCTTATCGGTATATGGAGCCAACCTTCCGTGAGCTACAATGTTTTGCCGCCGTGGCGGAGACGCTCTCCTTTACCCGGGCGGCGCGGCGGCTCTACCTCTCGCAGCCGCCGCTTTCGCGCCACATCCGCACGCTGGAGGAGAAGCTCGGGGTGCGCCTTTTCGAGCGCGACCGGCGCACGGTGGCGCTTACCCCTGCGGGGGCGTTCTTTTATGAAGAGACGCGCGGGCTCCTCCCGCAGCTGGAGCGCGCGGGCGAAGGGGCGCGCCGCGCGGTACGGGGGGAGACGGCGCGGCTGCGGCTCGGGTTTGTGAGCGCGGTGCTCAGCCCGGAGCTGGTGGAGTGCTTTCGGCGCTTCCGCGCGGAGCAGCCGCATGTGCAGCTTGGGGTGCAGGATCTTTCACCCGCCGAACAGCTTACCGCGCTGGATTCGGGGGCGCTGAATGGCGGGTTTGTGGGGCTGCTGCCACAAGGGCGTTGGCCTCGGCTCCGCTTTCTACCATGGCGCAAGGAGCCGTTGGATGTGTTCCTGCCCGCAGGCCACCCGCTCGCGGGGCGCAAGCGGCTGGAGCTGGCGGCGCTGGCGGGAGAGGCGTTTGTGGCTGTCTCCCCCGGGTCGGCCCCGGCGTTTGCGACGCTCGTGCGCGAGGCGTGCGGCGCGGCGGGGTTTGCACCGCGCATCCTGCTGGAGTCCCCCCGGGCTCAGGCGGTGGCGGTGATGGTGGCTGCCGGGTGCGGGGTGGCGCTGCTGCCGCGCGCGCTGGCGCAGGCGGTGGGTGGGGCGGCGGTGGCCGTGCCACTGCGGCGTGCACCGGTAGTCACGCACGTTTTTGCCCACCCGGCGCGGCCGTCCGGTCCACTCGCGGCGTTCGTGAAGACGCTGGCTACCTTGGGTGCACGGCGTCCACCCGGCGTTTGACGGCTTCGTCCATACGGATGAGGGGCGGCCATTCGCGGTGGAAACCGCCCTCGCCCGGGAGCTTGCGCGTGGCGTCAAACCCCATCTTGCCGCCCGAGGCGACCTGGTTGGTGGCGTGGTCGAGCACGTCGGCGGGGCCGCGCGTGAGCAGGGAATCCCGCTGCGGGTCGGTATTGGCGCAGAGGCGGAAGAGGACATCGCTGGTGTTGTGGACATCCACGTCGTCATCCACCACCACGAGGTATTTGGTAAACATCATTTGCCCCATGCCCCAGAGCCCGTGCATGATTTTGTAAGCCTGCATCGGGTAGGTTTTGCGGATGCTCACGACGACGAGGTTGTGGAAGACCCCCTCGGCGGGCAGGGCGATGTCGACGATCTCCGGGAAGTTCATGCGGAAGATCGGTAGGAAGAGTTTTACCGAAGCGGCGCCCATGTAGAAATCCTCCATCGGCGGGATGCCGACGATGGTGGCGGGGTAGACGGCCTTCTTGCGGTGGGTGATGGCGGTGACGTGGAAGACCGGGTACGGCTCGGGCAGGGTGTAGAAGCCGGTGTGGTCGCCAAAGGGGCCTTCTTCGCGCAGCGGCTCGGCGGGGTCTACGTACCCTTCGATCACAAAGTCCGCATTGGCGGGCACAAGGAGGTCGCACGTTTCGCACGGCACGAGGTCGATCGATTTGCGGCGCAGGTACCCGGCGAGGAGGAACTCATCGAGCCCATCGGGCAGCGGCGCGGTGGCGCAGAAGGGGAAG
This sequence comes from Chthoniobacteraceae bacterium, assembly GCA_037189965.1. Classification (GTDB taxonomy): domain Bacteria; phylum Verrucomicrobiota; class Verrucomicrobiia; order Chthoniobacterales; family Chthoniobacteraceae; genus DATMFV01. The sequence goes on from JBBCKB010000083.1 coordinate 29,174, forward strand.
ACCGGGTCGCCCCCGATGACGACGGCCACGGGCATGCGCGTGCCGCTTTCATAATAACGGCGGCCATGGCGCGCGCCGACTTTCTGGAGCTGCCAGTGCATGCCGGTGCTGCGGTCATCATAGACCTGCATGCGGTACATGCCGACGTTGCGCTCGCCGGTGTCCGGGTCTTGGGTGACGACGCAGGGGAGCGTGACGAAGCGCCCGCCATCCATCGGCCAGCATTTGAGGATGGGGAGGTTGAGCAACGAAGGGGGGCGGGGGTCGGTACCTTCCTTCCAATCCGGCGGGGCGGGGGGCCATGCTTCCGAGCGGGAGGCGGGGGCATCAAACCGATGGATAACGTCTTTGCACGAGCCGCTTTTGACCTTGCGGGGGCGGGCGTGGCGCAGCTCCAGCGCGGTGGTGAGCAGGGCAAAGGCTTCGCGCAGGGAGGTGGGGGGCTTGGCTTTCATGAGCGCGCCCAGCTCATCGGCCACGGCATCGACCGACTCGGCCCCAAGGCTCAGCGCCATCCGCTTCCACGAGCCCATGGTATTGATGGCCACGGGGAAGGGGGAGATGACGCCGTTGATCGTCGGCTTCTCGAAAAGGAGCGCTTTGCCGCCGCCGGGGCGCTTCATTTCGCGGTCGGCGATTTCGGTGATTTCCAGCTCGGTGGCCACCGGGTCGGGGATGCGGATGAGCTCTCCGGCGCGGTCGAGCGCTTCGATAAAGTCGGAATACGAGTCGTAGGCCATGGGTGCCCCCAATGAACCACCTGCCAAGCCCCGGGGGCGAGCCCAATTTCGCTTGCGTGCGGGGTGGGGGAGAAGGTGCAATAGTGGGGTATGCGCCGGAGTGTTGTTTACCCCCTGCTCTTCGTCCTTTGTGGCGGGTTGAGCGTTGGGCTTTTACTTTGGTCGGCCCGGCAGACGCCGCCGCCCGGGTGGGAGCCGCCTACTGCCGTACCGGACGCACCGGTGGAGGAGATCGCCCCTTTGCCTCCCCCGCCAGAGCCTGAGCCGGTGGTGCAGGAGGCGGAGCCGGAGCCGGAGCCAGAGCCTGTGGTAGCTCCGGAGCCCACGCCGCCCCCCGTTTCGGATGAAGAGTTGCTCGGCCCCCTCCCCGCAAAGGGGGGTGAGCCGCATGCCAATGAGGCCAAGCACTCGCTACTTCCGCCGCCGGGGGCGATCGCGGCGGTAGACCCGGGGGAGTTTGGTACGCTCTCGATGCGCCCGGCGGCGTGGCCGCAGGTGGTGCGGCTGCTCAAGCCACTACGGCTCCCGGTGTTTCTAAACGGCACGCAGGCAGGGAGCGTGCTTGTCCCTGCGGGGACGGTGGTGGCGCTACGCAAAGTCGGCGCGGATGGGACGGTGGAGGTCACGCACGCCCGCTCCTTCGCCACGCTGCCCGCGCGGGATACCGACCTCTCTGCCCGAGTGACGGCGCTCCTGCGCTCGGGCACTACCGCAGCGGTAGCAGCGGCCCCCACGCCCACGCCCGAGCCGGTTGCGCCAGCCCCGGTGGTAACGGCGGAAGAGGTGCCCGCGAGGCCGGTTTCGTTCCCCCAGTAGGGAGGGGGTTAAAAATCGCTGATCAGCAGCTTGAAGCGCGATGGCGCGTGGCCCTTCCCCGATCGGTAGTTGGCATACGTCGTCAGCGCCAGCAGGGGGAAGTTGTTCCGGTACATGTCGTAGTTGAGGTAGAAGACTTTGGGAAAGCCGGTGCCGGTGGTGTGCGGTTCGCTCCACGAGCCATCGCGGTTCTGCGTGCGGATGAGGTACTCCACACCGCGCAGGATGGCGGGGTGCTCCAAGTCGCCACAGGCGCAGAGCCCCATGAGCGCCCACGCGGTTTGCGAGGCAGTGCTGGGGCCGTGGCCTCGGAGGGCGGGGTCATCATAGGTGGCGGGGGTTTCTCCCCAGCCGCCGTCTTCATTTTGGCAAGCTTCCAGCCATGCGCGGGCGCGGATGATCCACGGCTGCTCCATCGGCTCGCCAATGGCACGCAGGCCGCGCAAGACTTGCCAGGTGCCGTAAAGGTAGTTTACACCCCAGCGCCCGTACCAAGGGCCATCGGCCTCTTGCGTGCGGCGCAGGTAGGCGACGGCGCGGCGCACTTGCGGGTGGGCGGGGTCAAAGCCGATGTAGCCGAGCAGCTCGAGCATGCGCCCGGTGAGGTCGCTGCACGTCGGGTCGGTAATGGCGTTGTGGTCTGCAAAGGGGATGGCGTTGAGCCAGTGGCGGGTGACGTCTTTATCAAACGCGGCCCACCCCCCATCGCGACACTGGAAGGAGAGGAGCCACCCGAGCGCGCGGTGGAAGAGGGCCTCATCCACGCCGGTTTGCTCGGGGGCAAAGCGCAGCGCCATGAGGACCATCATCGTATCATCGGTATCGGGGTAGAAGTCGTTGCGGTACTCAAACGCCCAGCCGCTGGCTTCGGGGTAGGGGTTCTTGGCGGTCCAGTCTGCGCGGATGCGCACTTCGCGCTCCACGAGCCAGTGGGCGGCGCGCTCCACCTCTGCCTGGGCGGGCGGGCCGGAGAAGGCTTCGCTCTCGGCAAGGGCGATGAGGTTGATGGCGGTATCCCAAACGGGGGAGAGGCATGGCTGGATGCGGAAGTCCTCCGGGTCATCCACGTAGAGCCCTTCGAAATCGCGGATCGCCTTGGCCAGCAGGGGGTGGCTCTCATCATGCCCCAGGGCCTGGAGGGCGATGATGGAGTTGAGCATCGCGGGGAAGACGGCAGCGAGCCCGTCGGAGCCTTCGCCCATGCGCGGGAGCATCCATGCGAGCGCGCGCTCCATGGCAAGGTCGCGCAGCGGGTGGAAGCCAACGCTATCCACCCACTTGAGCGCGCGGTCTACCCCCAAGAGGAAGTTGCGGCAGGAGAAACGGTGCGCGGTGCGCGCGGGGCGTAGCTCGGCCTCGGTGGTACCGGCGGGGTAAAGCTCGGTGATCTGCAGGCCGGGGGGAAGCTCGCGGGTCGGCTTGAGGTGGTTGAGAATGGCCAGCGGGATGATCATCGCCCGTGTCCACGAGGAGATTTCCGAAAGGTTAAACGGAAACCACCGGGGGAAGAGGACGATCTCCGGGGGGATTGTCGGCAGCGAGGCCCAGGGGAACTGCCCCAGCAACGCGAGGTAGAGCTTCGCGTAGGTGTTCATTTTTGGGATGCCGCCCAGCCGCAGGGCAGCCTCGCGCGCGGCTTTCATCCAAGGGGCCTGCGGGTCATTCCCGGCGAGCTTGAGGGCGAAGTATGCCTTTACCGTGGCGTTTACTTCGGAAGGGCCGCCGTAATAAATATTCCACCCGCCGTCTTCACACTGGCGGCGGCGGATGTGGGCCACGCATTTTTCTTCAAGCACGGCATCCACTTTGCCCGACCAGTGGAGGTAGAGGACGAGGTCGGAGCATAGGGTGCTATCGACCATCAACTCCCCGGCCCAGTGGCCATCGGTATTTTGAAGGTGGAGCAGGTTGGTGCGAGCCTGCCGCACGGCCTCGCAAAGCCCCTCGGGCTCCGCCAGCCCGGAAGCCGGGCGGGCAGGGAAGGTGGGGCTTGGTTTGGATGGCATGGGGCGGCGAGAGGGTAACCGGTTTTGAAAATGAGTTTCCAGCGGTTTTACACGGCCTGCCCACGTGGGTGGGGGCTTTGAGATGAAGGGAGGCTACCCGGCGTTGGTCGCGGGCTCTGCCGGGCGCGCCGGGGTGGCCCCGGTGAGGTGGCCATTACCACAGGAGACGCCATTGAAGGCGTGGACTCCCGCCCCCTCCGGGTGTGGCTTGGGCCGAGGCCCGAAGTTGAAGGCGACATTCTTCCACGTATCTCCGGGCTCGGCCTGCATGCCGAGGCTAGCAGAGGGCTCGTAGCCGCAGTGGACCATGCAGTTTTCGCAGCGCGGGTCTTTGGCGACGCCTTTGACGACGCCGAAGCGCTCCCAATCGGTATTGGCGAGCAAGTCGGCATAGGTGGCGTGGTGGGCATCGGTCATCAGGTAGCAGGGGCCCTTCCACCCGCGAATGTTGCGCGTGGGGATCGCCCAGGCAGAGCACGTCAAATCCCGCCGCCCGGCGAGGAACTCAAGGTAGATCGGTGTGCCAAAGAATGGGTAGCGCCGCCCCCAAGCTTCGATGTCGGCAAATTTGCGCACCGTCATCTCCCGGGTGAGGAAGAAGGTGGCGGGGTCCAAGTTCAACCGGCGTAGCATGTCTTTCTTGGCCGAGTCATAATCGTAACCGGGGGAGATGGTGTGGCCATCGATACCAAGCGTGCCAAGGTATTGGAACATCGCCTCCACCTCGGCCATATCCGTTTCCTTATAGATGGTGGTGTTGGTTGCCACCTGGTAGCCGAGGATCTTGGCCATGCGCATGGCCATGATGCATTCGCGAAAGACCCCTTCGCGCTCGACAATAAGATCGTGCGTGCGCTCCAGCCCGTCGAGGTGGACGTTCCAGTACATCCAGACGCTCGGCTCGATAACGCTGCGCCCGGGGTCTTTGGGCCCTTTGCGGATATCGGCGGCCTCTTTCTCGCTAATGAGGTTTGCCTCGCGAAGCTCGCGCACCTTCTCCTCCGCAGCCCACGGGCGGCGGATCGTCTCCATGGCCAAATAATCGCGCATCTTGCGGCGCATGAGCATGGCGTTCGTGCAGATATAGACGATGCGCCCTTGCTCGCGAAGCCCGGCTACCAGCTCCTCGATCTGCGGGTAGATGAGCGGTTCGCCCCCGCAGATGGAGATCATCGGTGCATCGCACTCCTGCGCAGCGGCGAGGCAATCTGCCAGCGGGAGGACGTCTTTGAGCGAGGTGGAGTACTCCCGAATACGGCCGCACCCTGTGCAAGTGAGGTTGCAGGTGTGCAGCGGCTCAAGCTGGAGGACGGTGGCAAACTTCGGGGTGCCTCGCAGCTTGTGTTTGAGGATGGTTCCCGCGATCTTCAACGTCAGCGGAAGGGGGAAGCGCATGGGGTGGGATGATCGGGGAGGGGGTTCTACCGAAGCAAACTTTTTTTCGTGTTGCTGGAGGGAAGATCGCTCGGCGAAACGGGGGCGGTTGCCTTTACGGGGCAAAAAGGGTGAAAAAAAGCTCCCCCCGAACAAAACAGGGGGAGCTTTTTAAAAAATAAACCCGGAAGCCGAAGCCTCGGGAAAGAGAGCGCCAGCCTTAGGCTTCGGGCTGCGTCTTAGGCAGGCCGATCACGCTCTGGCTTTCCTTCCACTGGCCGCGCTTCTTGAGCAGCTCCACGCGCTCAAAGCGCTTGAGGACGTTGCGTTTGACCGTGATGGTGCTGGCACCCTTGAGGCTGCGATGTTGGGACATGGTAAAAAAGTGGGAAAAATGGTGGTACCCCCTCTTCTCCAAAAAGGGGAAGCGGGAGCGAGGAAACTAGGCCCCCCCGCCAGCTTGCGCAACAAAAAAATGCCCCTTCTTGGGCTGCAAAGCAAAAGGGGTAAAATAGGCTGTTGGGAAGCGGCCTCAGCCTCACCGGGAGAACCACCGCAGCTCGTCGACGGTGATGCCCACGCACCGAGTCCCCCGAAGCCGCTCGACAACCGCGCGTGCGGGTGCTTCCTCCCGGGGGCAGCCCCAGGCGCGGATTTCAAACCCATGAGTCGCCTCCAGCACTTCCGGGGTGATCGCGTCTGCCTTCGGGCAGATCTGCTGGAGGCGTAGCGCGTGGGCTGTGGCCACCACCTCCGGGGTCACTTCTTTGACAAGCCAGCCTGCGGGTTGCTCCGGCGCAATCGCGCGGAGCCGCTCCAACTGCGAGCGGCGGAAGGAGGTGAGCGTGGCGGAGAGCGAGTACGCTTCCAAGAGCCGCAGCGTGGCGAGGGCGGTATCTGCATGGTCATCCTTGAGCTCCAGATGGTAGCGGAAGCGTGTGCCGAAGCGGCTCAGCAGCGTTTCGAGCGGGAGGATGCGCTCTGCGCAAAACCGGGGGTCGTGCCAACTACCAAAATCGAGCTGCTCAAGCTCCGCGAGCGAAAGTGAGGCCACCGTCTGCTCCCCGTGGCCGTAGCGAAGAAGCGTATCATCATGGCACAGCACGGGGATGCCATCTGCCGTAAGCTGGATATCGGTTTCAATATCCGTAGCGCCATCTGCCTCTGCCAGAAGGAAAGAGGCAAGGCTGCTTTCCGGGGCCCGTAAGGGCACCCCCCGGTGGGCGATCAGGGCAAAGAAGGGATTTTGCATCAGGAGGCTTAAGGTGACCTGTAGCCGCCAAGGTGTCGAACTTTTGAGATGGATGGGCCCACGATTTGATCAATCATGCAACCCGCGTAAAAATCCGAAGCGAGAGGTGCGCGGAGCTCTTTACGATGCTACCTACGGTCTCCCGGGTCCGACCGGGACACGGTGATCGTAAGATCCCCGTTTGTGAAGGTGACCCCATAATCAGCCCAAGCCACCTTCCACGTATCCTCGATCTTGGGGAAATCCAAATTTATTCCCAGGCTCATATCATGGGGGAAATAGAGGTACGGAGTCGTGGGGATCGAGCCCCGGCTGGCGACTATTTTTCTTTTCCAATCAATGACGAACCATTTGTACCGACCTTTATACGACTTCGGGAGCTCCAGAAACAGGAGATGGGACCCGGCCAACTTTGTGAAAACAGCGGCCTTCTCCGAGCCTAGGCTTGAGTGCTGCACATCGGCTGACCAATCGCGCGAACGAAATAACGGATGGCGGTGTAGCAGGTAGAGCCCCGAAAGGATGACACCCACCGCAAGCCCACCAAGAAGAAGTTGTATTAGAATCTTTCTACGCACTGCGGGGAGATGGGGGTGGGTGCGCTATGTGGGCGCGTTATGTTATGTAGCGCCATCGCGGACGGAGGAAGCTTCAGGCACCTGATTCCATTGAGTCAAGCGCCGGATTGTCAATCTTCAGGATAATCTTCTCCACGCCAGTAGCTTTGAGTTTTAGAAGGAATATTTTGGCCTTTTCGTAATTCACACCAGGCGCGATCTCCATAGTGACTCGCTTTTCAAAATTACCATTGATGATCTGGCAAAGCCTTGTCTCAGACTCCAGCTTCTCTTCGGCATACACGATTCCTTCGGTTGTTAATCTAAGCCGGAGCGTATCGGAATCTGCAATCGGTTGCTCGAGGGATGGAGTTGGCTAATGAACCGTCGTTGTTGCCTGCGCCTCAACCATCTATCCGGTACGTCGAATAAACAAAGCCAAGAGTCCAATCGGGAAGACTGCGGTAAGAAGAGCAATAGCAAGTGGAAAGTGGGTTTTCATCGCGACGCACGTAGGGTGCCTAAGTATCAAGATATAAAATTTCCGTGAAGTACAAAGGGGAGCTGGGAAATCGGGTTGATGATCTACGCCTCGTTCCAAAAATGCATATTCAGGAAATGCACCGCAATCGGTTGACTCCAACCGTTGACTTTGACCACGTCTTCGATGAACCAGCTACGGAGACGGCGGAAAGGATTGACAGGGAATTGAGGGAGTTGTGATTCGGGATTTGTGCCACTAAGTCGTCGCGCATTGGCCCCGTTTACTGATATGTTCTAGCCGCCAAAATAGTCATCGGTTTGCTTCCATGTGGTAGACGAGTCGAATTGTTTGTTGGGACCAGCAGAGCGTATCAACGGCCCTTCGCCTGAAAAATAAATCCTGTATGGCGTACCCCAAGGGTCGAGGAGCCCCCCTTCTGGTGTAACCGATTGGATTTCAGTAAATCTAATACCTCTTGGATTTTCGCCTGCGAGCGCCAAACCAATGGTCCGGTCGTCCCCCGTTGGAAAAGCGCCATAGACACTCCTGTATTCAATTAGTGCAGAACAAATAGCTCGGGTCTCGGTGTCAATCCGGCGGGTAACCCCTTTGCCTACCATGCCAGGGAGAAACGAAAATGCGGCAACTATAACCGCCAAGAAGGAGGACAAATTCAACCAGAATCCACGTCCTAATTTGCCTTTCGTTGATCCTGACGTTTGTTTGTTGATTCTATTCATAGTTGACCTGACTTTCCGAGTGGGTCTTCCGACTACAAACACGTCATCTGCGGCGTCAACTTGTCAAGAATCAACCTCGTTTGGACCCGTATACCCAAAGCATTGATCCCGTCTATCGTTTACTACATCTGCACGGAAATCGGGCTATACGGCTGGGAGGATGGTAATGAGGAAATGATCACACATTCTTCTTGGGTCGTAAGGTGATCTCCGTAACTTCTGGCGGACAGTTGAAGCGCACCGGAATATCGACCAAGCCGATTCCACGATTGGTGTAGAGAAGCATCTCGCGCAAGTGGTAAAGGCCATGGTCGTAACGGCGTCCCCAACTTGGAAGTTCAAGAGCACCGATGAATGGAAGCCGCACTTGCCCGCCATGACTGTGACCGGATAGCTGCAACGCAATGCGTCCGTCGGTAGCGGAAGTATCAGCATAATCCGGCTCATGGATGAGAAGAATCGTGGGAATATCGCCGCGACGATCCTGCAATGCGGCGTTAATATCTGGACGGCCGCACCAAGCAGACTCCAAGCCGGCTAAAAAGAGCGCGCTTCGTCCAATAGTCAGCGGTATGCCGGAGTTTTCAAGCATGGCAATGCCCGAATTGCGCAACGCGCGTCGAACAATTTTTGCGCCTTTCCAGTGGTCGTGATTGCCAAGAACACCGAAGACGCCGAATCGGGCGTTAAGGGTGGCGAGTTCGGGGGCAAGCTCGTGAATGGCTTCCGCAGAGGCATCAACATAATCGCCCAGCAGGACGACAAGGTCTGGCTGAAGGCCATTTGCGAGGGCTACTGCTTCACGGATGAGTTCGATCGTGGTAAATGGATGAAGGTGGAAATCACTGAGAACGGCGATCTTGAAGCCGTCGAAAGCCGACGGCAACTTGGGCAAGCTCATAGAGACCCGTTCCAAGGATATCCGCTGAGGTTCGACAAATGCGCTGTAACCAACACCGGCGACCCCGGCTGCGATACCTGAAAGGCCGATTTTTAGGAATGTTCTTCGTGAGAATTTCATGAGCTCTTATAAGGGGGAGATACGCTTGCAACCGCTTACTCCCGTTCGGGCTTGAAAATTGGTGGGGCTGGCGGGATTTGACCCTTCAGTCTCTTCGTTCCGAACAATTAGCGTTGTATTCTCGGTAGAGTAGATCCTCAAGTTTCAAGCGTTGCCCCCGCTTCTTGTGCTTCTTGACAAACGCACTCCCCCCCCTCTTAAAGAGCGAATGAAACGCTCTCAGAGGCCATTTTGTTCCAGGGTACAGGGAGGGAGACAAAGATTCGGTGCTTATAGCTGAATATCCTCCAAGGGATAGCAAGTTTGATTGCAGCATGAAACTGCAGCCTCCCGCTTACGGCCAGTCCAACTCAAAAAGGGGGTGTTTCAGCCTGGTGCTGATGAATATCAAAACGCCAGTTTTGAGGTTGGGCGTTTCACTATGAAGACACGCCGCTCTGCATGATTCCCGAAACTTTTGCGATGATTTCGTGTCCCAATAAGTCACCCGACGGACCTTGACTCTAAAATTCAGACAACGGACGGTGACGGTCCCATGAATATTGCCGATCCAAACTTCGCTTGGGTTCTCGCTTCGCAAGAAGACATCACCGTGGTGCTCGCCCTCATGCAGGGATTTTACGCCGAAGAAAATCTGCATTACAATGGCGCAGCCGCTTCCATTGCAGTTAGCAACCTTCTCGCCGATCCCGGCATAGGGGCTGTCTTTTTGCTCCGAGATTCCGTTGGAGAACCGCGCGGCTACTTCGTTGTCACCCTGGGATACAGTCTGGAGTTCGGAGGACGCTACGCATTGTTGGATGAACTTTTCCTCCAACCATCCGCACGCGGGCAGGGAGCAGGCAAGAGCGCTCTCAACGTCGCTGAGTCCTGGGCCGTTTCATGCAAGGCCACCACTCTTCGCCTCGAAGTGAACCATCACAACAAAAAGGCTCGATCCATCTACTTGAAATCAGGGTTTCAGGACGATCAGCGCGATCTCCTCAGCAAGAGAATCTCTCTCAGCGATCAATAAGTTCTTTTGGGGAGAGCCTCGCAACCCCTTGCCCCCGTGGGGCTTCAGAACTGGTCGGGCTGGCGGGATTCGAACCCGCGCCCTCTTCGGGCCCGAATGAACGGATCTTCCGGAAATAACAAGCGGTAAAATCAAGAACCGACTCGCCTAAAATGAACAATCACTCAAAGAGAAGAGAGCCAAATCCGCGGCTCATGATTGCTTTTATTTGTTCGGGGCCTTCCCCCTGACCTGATCGGGATTACCAATTCGAGCCGCTCGGAGAGTTAGTCCAGGGTGGTTGATTTTATAGGTTAGGGTTGGGAAATTGTCCATCTTTGGCGCAAGGAGCCCGTAGGGCGACTGGAGCCAAAGATGGCGCGCAGAGGGTGGCAGCGAAGCTGGCTGGGCTCTGGTAGCCGAGTTTGCTGTGAGGACGATGGTAATTATATTCCTGACGATAATCCTCAATCACCACTCGGGCCTCGGTTAAAGTCCAGAGCTGCTCGCGGTTGGCCAAGGAGCATTTGCGCAAGGGGCGCTCCGTTTACATCGAGGGCCGTCTCCAGCTCGATAGCTGGGAGGATAAGCAGAGCGGCCAGAAGCGGAGCAAGCTGCGCGTGGTCTGCGAGGAGATGCAGTTTCTTGGCGCGCGCGAAGGTAAGGAGGCGCGCCCGGAGCGCGAGGAGCGGCCTCGACGTGAGGCGAGGGAGGCTGGGCCGCAACGCGGGCAGGAAGTCGAGGCCGATGACATTCCGTTTTGACCATTTCCCAGAATCCCCAGCGTCCTTAGACCGGGGCGCAAAAAACCAACAGGATTGCCCCATGACTCAACCCGCGAAAAACAAATGTGGCTGCGGCTGTGGGCGGGATATTCCGCCCGGGAGGCTGTTTGCGACAAAGGCTCACGCTAACAGGGCGCATGCTGCGGAGCGCAACGGGGTGGGTGCGAAGCGCTTTCATCGGTCCACGGCAGGGAAGGGGCGGGCGGTAGATACCGGGCGATACAGATTTTCTTTTTGATATGAGTAGGTCACCAGCATTTCAATTTTATGCCGCCGACTACTTGGCGGACGAGACTGTGCAACTTATGAGCTTAGAGGAGGAGGGTGTGTATATTCGCCTGATTGCCTACTGCTGGCGAGAGGGGAGCGTCCCTGCCGATCTAAGGCTGCTATCGCGTCTCTGCAAAGGCGCTAAGGCTGCAGCCATTGAGAGAGCAATCGAAAGCTTTGTGCCCCACCCGGAAGATGTCGGGCGGCTTGTTCATCCTCGCTTAGAGCGAGAGCGACAGAAGCAGAAGGAGAACAGGGAACGACGGGCCAATGCCGGTAAGAAGGGGGCGGGTGCGCGTTGGCAATCGGAATCCGAATTAGAGGCAAATGACGAGACAATGCCACAAAATGACGATGGCATTGCCATAGATTTGCCAATGGCAAAAAATAGCCTTTCTTCTTCATCTTCTATTTCATCTTCAACTGCGGTTAATAATACAGGCTCACACACACCGCGCGAGGCGGGATGCAGGGGTGTCAGCAGTATTGACGCCCCGGTAAGCCACATTCGGGCCGAAACCGAACGTGACCAGGGGTCCGCGCAATCAGCGGACCCTTGGCCTACGCTGGATGAGGTTAAGAATTTCGCTGGAAACTCCGGAATTTTACCTGAATGCGCCGAAAAGTGGTGGCTAGGAATGGAGGCGTGCGGTTGGGTTAATAAGCATGGGCAAGCAATTCGGAAGTGGAGGCCGTTGTTGATTTCTTACGGCGCGGCGTGGCGCGCAAATGACCATCAGCGCCAACAGGCAGGGAAAGGCGCGCCATCATCTGCTGTGCCTAAGCCGCGCCCGAAGCAGCCTCCGCGCCCCTCGATGCTCTTCGAACCCGGCCAAGAGCCCGAGGGGGTGAAAATCAACCAATGGTAGCCATGATTGCAAAGATCAACTGCGAGAGGTGCGGCGCAGTGAGTGAGTACGAGCCAGCGATGCTCGACGGCAAGGAGCGCTTTAAACTCCGCTTCTGCACGCCTTGCCTTAGTGAGGAGCAAAAACGCCTCTCAGGTACCATAGCGGCGCGGCGCGAGGCGGAACTAAACGAGATGTGGAAACGCATTTGCCCCGAGGCATACCGCGAAACCGATCCAAGCTTCCCGCTGATGGACCAGCGCCTGTTGGCGGGCATCATGCGCTATCGACCTGAATCTGGGCGAGGGATCGGCCTTTATGGCGCCACGGGGACGCGCAAAACACGGATGATGTTCCTGCTTCTCCATCGGTTGCACCTGGAGGGGCTCCGTGTTTTTGCGTGCTCCAGCAAGCGGATTGCGGGTTGTTTCGCGATCAAATACGGCAGTGACGCAAGGTCAGACCAAGCGCGGGCGGTGATTCGACGTTGCTACAGCTCGGAGATTCTGCTCCTCGACGACCTTGGCAAGCAGAGGTTTTCCACGGCGGGGGAGAGTGAGTTCTTCGACCTCGTGGAAGATAGAACGAGCCGCTTGCGGCCCATCCTCTGGACGGCAAACGCAACGGGCGACGAGCTGGCAGCGATGATGTCGGCAGATCGAGGCGGGCCGATTGTTCGGAGGTTGACGGAGTTTTGCGAGACGATCGAGACGCGGTGACTTCCCCCCGACCTGGGTGACAGGGCGTATCTCGATCGAATCTCGTGTCGCTCGAGGCGGGGGTGTTTAGATTTTTTGTCTAATGGAAATTAGAAGGAAGATGTAGCCCGTCATCATAGATAGAACTTTAGACCAGAAAAAGAAGAGCGCTCCCCAATTCCATTTTTCCGAAATCTCAACGTCTCTATTGTTTTTTCGGTGGCTTCTCCAGTGGAAGTGGTTGAGAGCTCCCCAGGTAACTGATTTATAAAAATACTGGAAAAAGTCTAAAAGGAGACTTAGGATGAAAAGTTCAAGCGGCGAAACAAATTCGCTTGGAATATTTAGAGCGCCGTTCTCACTTTCGGAGCGGAACATCCAAATTACCGCGATTCCAGCCAAGCCGAGCGTGCGGACTAATTCACTTAATTTCTCCGTGGACTCATAATAACAATCTCGGAGCTCTTCAATTTTCATGAGGCTTTTTTAGGGCCCGTCGAATTCGTTGTGGTAGTTGATGGTTTTTTTCTGCCTTTCGCTTCCTCTATGATGAACGTGCGGCGAGGAACCTGCAGCGAGTCATACGATCTTTGTACCTTAGCTGCGGAATTCGCGCGCTTGCCTGGAGGTGGGGATTTCTTCTTATCCATGTGAGATGTGCCGTTTGTGCCATTTTTTCTTTTTGGAGAAAAGAAGAATAGCTCAGGGCTGATTTTACCGAATTATCTTAAGTTGTTGTCAATAATAATCTTGCGGAATCTCTGTAAATAAGCGTTGTGGAGGATGTATGCCGATTCTTGAAAACCAGCGCCATGAAAAGTTCGCCCAGCTAATTGCGACGGGCGAGGCGGCATCTGTGGCATACAAAAAAGTCTACAAGGCCAAGGTGAGCGTGGCGGATACCAATGGGCCTAGGTTGCTGGGTAATGCTCGGGTGAAAGAGCGGGTGCGGGAATTGCAGGGTAAGGCGGAGGCTAAGACGGTGCTAACCATCGAGGAGAAGCGGGAGTTTCTTCGGCGCGTGGTGGTGGAGGATTACAGCGGCGCCGGGAGCGAGATCAAGATGCCTGATAAGCTCCGCGCGATTGAGTTGGATGCGAAGCTTGCGGGTGAGTTGACGGAGAAAAAGGAGGTTTCCATCCAAGGGCAATTTGCATCGGAGCTGGAGCTTGGGGAGCGGATTAAGACGGTTTCGCCGCTTTTAGGTAATAAGCCGTAGAGCCTTTATTTAAACGGGTTGGCGGTCGGCGCTTGTGATTTATGCAGAAATTAGCGCCGGGATGGTGGCGCGAATTTGAGGGGTGAGGGCACGATGCGGCATGGCACGTGACCCTTTTTCGGACGATGAAAACTCTCTTGGCGCGGCGGCTCGGCGCGCAACTCCTTCGGCTTTACCTCTTTCTCCCCAGGTGACAGGGCGGGCGGCTTATGAGGATTCTGCGGAGCCGGACACCCCCGAGGCGGAGCCCTTTCCGGAGATGCCGGAAGCGCCCGCGCCCGCGGCGGCCCCGGCCATGCCGCAGGTGATGGCGATGCCGGAGCCAGAAGCCGCCCCGCAGGAGCCGGAGGCGCGCGGGAATAGGCCGGACGTGGCGGCAGCCATGGCGGAGAGGCAGGCGCTTGTTGAGCAGCCGTATGAGCCGGTTTACCACCGTGCTTCCTCCGATCCTCGCGAGGAGGCGCGGATTTTGGCGCAAGGGCAGGCGATGGAGGAACAATCCCTCCGTGAGCGAAGCGCTCGGCGTGCGCAGATTGATCGCGGGCTGGCGGCTCAGGGGGTGGAATTTGAGGTTGAGGCGGACGGCAGCAAGCGCCCGGCGCTGCACCCTGATGGGGCCTTGAGGTACAAACCGGGTGTTGTTTCGCCCCTCGAATGGGATGAGGGCGGGCGCGCGGTGCGCCGGGAGCGGAACGAATTTGGGAACGTGTACCCGGTGGACCTCCTTAAATCCGGCCAGCTTGGCCGGGACTATAAGCGGGATAAAGCCACGGGGGAGTTTTACGCGGACACCAAGACCGGGCCGGTCTGGCTTGGTGGGCGGGATGAGGGATACTTGCGCGAGCGAGACTTGCGCCGCGTGCAGGAGCTTTCCCGCGCGGAGCAGGGGGTGATGACGGCTCGAACACGAACCCGCTTGCCCCCGGATTAACGCCGGGGGATGCGGCTGATATTGTGGCCGCGATCAATGGGGCGCTCCAAGAGATTTGGGCGTTTGCGCCCTCGGCTCTTCGGCATCGGCGGGTGGGGGGATTTCTCCGCGCGCCGGTGTCGGTGACGCTGGATTTGGAGCAATACAGCGCGGAGGTGACAATCACGGGCTGGGAGCCTTGGATGGCGGGGTGCAGTATTCGTATCGGCGGCGAGACGGCAGATAATGCCATTCGCGCCGAGGAGGAGCTGGTGCAGCCTTATCTTGGCCCCACGGCCAGCGGGGTGGCGGCCACGGTGTACCATGATTGCATCTCTCTCGCTCCCGGGGAGACGGAGATTTTCGGGCCGGTGGAGATTCCGCAGACGCGGCGCTTGAGCGCGGCGGGGTCGTTGGCGGAGTTTGAGTGCTACGACGTGGCGCAGGTGGGAGGGAATGAGTATGGGCACCTTTGGGTGAAGCTGCACTCTTCCGCCCGGCAACCGGCGCAGCCGTGGGCTTACTTTGTGGATGCGGAGGAGGGGGCTACCGGGCCGGTGACGCGGCTGCGGGTGCTGCCGATCCCGGACCAGCTCTACCCTCTGCGATACAGTGTGCGGCTTGCACCTCCTGCGATTGAGGAGGCGGACATTTTGCCCGATGAAGACCCGGGGGTGGAGTTTCCGCTGCCGGAGGGTTGGGATGAATCGGTGCTTTTGCCGCTGGCGATCCGGCGGTTCACAACGCACGCGGCTTTTGCTGCGGCTGGGCCTGCGGTGGTGACCGAGATCAACCGGCAGGCCATGGTTGCGATGGGAATTTTACGTAAATGGAGCCCGAGCCGCGCGGCGGCGCGGTTGATCGGAGGTTTTCGGTAAGCCATGACTACGGCGAGCAGGCGGACGGATACGACGGGCAACCGGCGCGGGAAGCGCGGGAAGGTGGCGATTTCGCTGCCGACGCAGAGCCTCGCCGACACGGTGCTATACCAAGACGTGCCGGTGCGCACGGATGGGCCAACGCTAAAGTTGCCTGCTTTTGGGACGGCGCACCCGCGCTCTTCGGCTCACAAGCTCATCGCCATGGAGCCCTTTCAGGGCGATGACAATTTGGTCTACGTGCGCGAGACGTACCGGAAGCTGCCGGGGCTGCCGATTAAAACCGTCAATGCCATCGACCAGGCGGCGCTGGGGGGTGAGACGGAGACGGTGACGCAGACAGTGGGGGTGGATGCGTCGGAGCCGACCGGGGGCTTTGATGTGCTGGAGGCAACGAAACAGCAGATCGACGGGGTGACGGCGGTGATTGTGACCAAGAAGGCAGACCAGCCTTATCCAATGCTGTTGGGCTCAACCGTGGACCCGCAAACAGGGATCGTGGTCCAGCAGCAGAAGACGATTGTGGCGGCGGGGACCGCTGGAGGGGTTTCGGATGGATGGCATACGGAGATCCAGCCCTATGACAAGTACCGATCGATCAGTATCGCCTCGAAGGTGGCCTGAAGCTGCTGAATGTCTTCGAACCAGGTCTTGCGGCCTTGGATGCGGAGGCATTCATCCAAGAGGGTTCGATGGAAGCGTTCAAGAAAGCCGTTACTTTGAGGGCGACGGACTTGGGTGGTTTTGTGCTGGATGTCTTCGAGTTGCAGGAAGAGCTCGTAGGGGTGCTTGTCTGGGCGGCCACAGAATTCGCGGCCATTGTCGGAGAGGATGGCCTTGATGAGGACCCGGTGCTCCTCAAAGAAGGGCAGGACATCGTTGTTGAGGAGGTGAACGGAGGTAAGCGGTATCTTCGAGGTGTAAAGGCGAGCGAAGGCAAAGCGGGAATGGCAATCGATGGCAGTTTGGGCATAGATGCGCCCAACACCCTTGAGATAGCCGACGTGGAAGGTATCGACGGCCACCAGTGCCCCGGAAAAAGGAGCTTCGATGTGGCGCTCGCGGAACTCGGGTTCAAAGCGTTCGAGGAGTGCGACCTGATGGTCATTGAGCTTGAAGGAACTCTTGCGAGCGTGCTCTTCGAGGCGCAGAAGGCGCTGATGCTTAGTTAAGAGGTCATGCCGCTTCCAGACTCCTCTGACGCGGCCCGAGGAAACGAGAATCTCCCGTAAGGCCAGCTCTTGGGCTACTCGCAGTGGGCCATGAGTTGGGAATTCCAGAGAGTTCTTGAGAATGGCCTCCTCAATCTGCTTTGGGAGGCGATTGGGATGGGGCGTCTTGGCCCCGGCGATCCGGTCGAGAAGCCCTTGGGAGCCAAAGGTTTGGAAGTTGCGCCTGATCTCGTAAAACTGCTGGCGGGAATAGCC
>JBBCKB010000084.1:0-46655 GCA_037189965.1 Chthoniobacteraceae bacterium
ATTGGAGGCCACTCGGCCTGCCCGGCGCGCGGGAGTGGTGCCGGGGCTGCCACCCTCACAAGCGCTGGCACGCGAGCCGGGCTTGCGCCTGCTCCCGCGCGAGCCGGAGGCAGAGGCGGCGCTGCACGCCATCCTTTGCGAAGCCGCCCTCGGTGCCACCCCCACGGTAGAGGCCACGGCCGAAAACTTGCTCACGCTTGATCTGCGGCAAAGTCGTTCACGCGATTGGGCCGCCGTGGGCGCGGCGCTGTTGGCCCGGCTGCACCCGCTCGGGGTACATGCCCGCGCCGGGTTTGCGGAGAACCCGGACCTCGCCCGGCTCGCCGCTCATGCCACACGCGGGGCCGAGCCGTGCCGCGTGGTGGCTGATAGCGCGGCCTTCCTCGCCCCGCTGCCCATCGAGGCGCTGGAGCCTTCGGGGGCCGCCCTCTCCATCCTGCACGGCTGGGGGGTGCACACGCTCGAGGCGCTTACCCGGCTCCCCGCCGCCGCCGTGGCCGACCGCCTTGGCGTGGAGGGGAGCCACCTTCTGGAGCGAGCGCAAGGCCGCGTGGAACGCCCGCTCACCCCCCTGCGCCCTGTGGAGCGCTACACCGAAGCGCAGGACTGCGAGTACGAGCTGGAGAATGCCCAACCGCTCCTCTTCCTGCTGCGGCGCTTTACCGAGCAACTCGCCCTTCGGCTGGAGAATGCCGGGCGTGCGGCGGGGCAGATGCGCCTGGCCCTGCCGTTGGCGGGCGGAGGGTGCCACGAGCGCGCCTTCCCCCTCCCCTCGCCGACGAGCGATGCCGCCACCCTCTTCCGCGTGCTGGAGACGTACTTTGAAACGTTGCGGCTGGAGCAAGCTCCCACCGGCCTGCGCCTCGAGTGCCTGCCCGCGCTCCCCGTGCGCCGGCAGCACGCGCTCTTCGAGCAGCGCCTGCGCGATCCGCACCGCTTTGCCGAGACGCTCGCGCGCATCGAAGCCGTGGTGGGCGAAGGCCGCGTCGGCATGCCCGCGCCCGCCGATACCCACCGGCCCGATGCCTATACCCTGCAACCACCGGATTTTGAGACCCCGCCGCCCCCCTCCACCGCCTCGCGCCGCATCGGCCTGCCGCTGCGACGCTACCGCCCCGCCCACCCGGCCACGGTCTTGAGCGAGGGCGGCAAGCCGTGCTTTGTGGAGGCCGGGCCCGCCCGAGGCGAAGTGGCCGCCTGCGATGGCCCCTACCGCCTCTCCGGCGGCTGGTGGGAGGGCGGCTGGCACACCGAGGAGTGGGATGTGGAGCTGCGCGGCGGCGGGCTCTACCGCCTCTCGCGGCAGGGCGAAGCGTGGCAACTGGAGGGGTGCTATGACGGGTAGGCGCGGAAGCGCCTTTGTTTTCTGTATGAACGGTAGCTACGTCGAACACCACGCCCGCAGCGCCTTGAGCTTCCTGCGCGGCGCTTCGCAACCCGAGCAGCTTGCCGCCCGGGCCGCCGCGCTCGGCCTGCCCGCCCTCGCCCTTTGCGACCGCGATGGCCTCTACGGCGCGCCGCGCCTGCACACCGCTGCGCGCCAGCACGGGGTACGCGCCATCATTGGCGCGGAGCTGACGTTCCCCTGCGGCGGCGTCCTCCCGGTGCTGGTGCGCAACCGCGTTGGGTATGCGAACCTTTCGCGCCTCATCACCCGCGCCAAGCTGCGAGGCACCAAGGAGCACGCTCCGGTGGAGTGGGCCGACCTGCCCGAGTTTGCCGAAGGGCTCGTCTGCCTCACGGGGGACGAAGAGGGCACCCTGCGCCAATGTATCGAGCGGGGCGATGCGCCCGCCGCCCGCGCCCACCTCGCCAGGCTCTGCGCCCTTTTCGGGCGGGAGAATGTGTATATTGAAATCCAGCGCCAGCGCGACCGGGGCGAGGCTTTCACCAACGACGCACTGGCCACCCTCGCTCGCGAAACGCGGCTGCCGCTGCTGGCCACCGGGGGTGTGCTCTACGCCGAGCGGGCGCAGCGCCGCGTGCTCGATCTCTTTACCTGCATCCGCAACCATACCCATTTCGACGCGGCGGGCCGCCTCCTCGCGCGCAATAGCGAGCGCGCCCTCCGCTCCGCCCGGCAGATGCGCGCCCTCTTTGCGGACTTGCCGCACGCCGTGGATGAAACGCTGTGCCTCGCCGAGCGGCTGGAGTTTTCGCTCGAGAACCTCGGCTACCGCTTCCCGGACTTCCCCATCCCCCCCGGCGAGACGATGGATACCCACCTGCGCGCCGCCACCTACGCCGGAGCGCGCACGCGCTACCCGAGCCTCACCCCCAAAATAAAGGCCCAGCTGGAACGCGAGCTGGCGCTTATCGAGAAGCTCGGCTTTGCGGGGTATTTCCTCATCGTGTGGGATATTGCCAACTTCTGCGTGGAGCAAGGCATCCTCATGCAAGGACGCGGCAGCGCGGCCAACAGCGCCGTCTGCTATTGCCTGGGCATCACCGCCTGCGACCCGGTGGCCAATGAGCTGCTCTTCGAGCGCTTCCTGAGCGAGGGGCGCACCAGTTGGCCCGACATCGATCTCGACCTGCCGAGCGGCAACCGGCGCGAAGCCGTTATCCAGGAGCTTTACCGCCGTTACGCCCCTCGCGGCGCGGCGATGACGGCCAACGTCATCACCTTCCGGGGGCGCAGCGCCATGCGCGAGATCGGCAAGGCGCTCGACCTCCCGCCCGAGGTGGTGGGCCGCTTCTCCAGCCTCCACGCCGGGGGCGACTACCCGCACACGCTCGACCTCGCCGCGCACCTCGAGCAGGCCGGGCTCCCCGCCAACCACCCGCGCACCGCCGCGTTTACCACCCTCTACGAGCAGCTCTACGGCTTACCGCGCCACCTAGGCCAGCACTCCGGCGGCATGATCATCTGCGCCGGAAAGCTCGACGCCATTGTCCCCCTGGAAAACGCCACCATGCCGGGCCGCGTCGTCGCCCAGTGGGATAAAGACGATTGCGAAGACCTCGGCATCATCAAGGTCGACCTGCTCGGTTTGGGGATGATGGCGGTCCTGCAAGATAGCCTAGAGCTTTGCGCCCACCGGGGCCGCCCCGTGGAGCGCACGCAGATCCCGAGGGACGACCCCGCCGTCTTCGACCTCATGCAGCGGGCCGATACGATCGGCCTCTTCCAGATCGAGAGCCGCGCGCAGATGGCCACGCTCCCCCGGCTCAAGCCAAAGTGCTTCTACGACGTGGTGGTGGAGGTCGCCATCATCCGCCCCGGCCCCATCCAGGGCGACCTCGTGCACCCGTACCTCAACCGCCGGGCCGGGCGCGAGCTGGTCGATTATATCCACCCCGAGCTGGAGCCGATCTTGCGGCGCACGCTGGGGGTGCCGCTCTTTCAGGAGCAGATCCTCAAAATCGCGATGGTCATCGCCGGGTTCTCCGGTGCGGAGGCCGAGGAGCTGCGCCGAGCCTTAAGCTTCCACCGTTCGCAGGAGCGGATGCAGAAGGTGCTCATCAAGCTCCAGGCGGCCATGGAAGCGCGCGGGGTGGATGCGGTAGCGATCGAGAAGATCCTCCGCTCCGTCACCTCCTTTGCGCTCTACGGCTTCCCCGAGAGCCACGCCATCTCGTTTGCCAACTTGGTCTGGACGAGCGCGTGGCTCAAGGTCCACCGCACGGTGGAGTTCTTCGCCGGGCTCTTCAACAACCAGCCGATGGGCTTCTACTCCACGGCCACGCTGCTGCGCGATGCCCGGCGGCACGGGGTGAAGTTTCGCGCCGTCTCGGTGCTCGCCTCGGCGTGGGAATGCACGGTGGTGGATGATGCGACGATCCTACTCGGCCTTTGCGTCGTACGCGGGCTGGGGCAGGAGCGGGGCCGCCTGTTGGTGGCCGAGCGGGATCGCGCGCCCTTTGCCTCGCTGGCAGATATGCGCACCCGCGTGCCGCTGCGCCGCGAGGAGCTGCGCTCGCTGGCACGCATCGGCGCGCTCAACGGCCTGGCCGGGGCGCACCGCCGCGACGCGCTCTGGAATGTGGAGACCCCGGCGGACCTCGGCGAGCTTTTCCGCTGGCAGCCCGCCCCCGCGCCGGAAGCCGCCCCCTCCCCGCTGGAGGCCATGACGCCGCTGGAGCGCACCGCCGCAGACTACGAAGGCACCGGGCTGACTACCGGCCCCCACCCGATGGCGCAGATCCGCGCGGCCCTCCCGATGGCATGGCGCGCGGTGGACCTCCCCGGCGCGCCCGATGGCTCGCAGATCACCATCGCGGGTAACGTGATCTGCCGCCAGCGCCCCGGCACAGCCAAAGGGTTTGTCTTCATTAGCGTGGAGGATGAGAGCGGCATCGCCAACGCCATCGTCTCTCCCGCGCTATTTGAGGAGCTGCGCCTCCTGATCACGCAGGAGCCGTTCCTCGCCATTACCGGCACGGTGCAGAACCGGGATGACGTGGTGCTCATCCGCACCGAGACGATCTCCCCCATCCGGGGGATGCACGGCACGGAGTCGCACGACTTTCATTAAGGCAAATGCCCCAAGCGGCCTCCTGAGCCCCCGGGGCTTCATCTCCCGCCGGGATGCCAGAACTGTAGGCCGTCTCTGTGAGACGGCAGCCGAACCCCATGGCGTCTCACAGAGACGCCCTACAGTGGCCCGCGCCGTTGCAAGGCGTGTAAACAGGATAGTCAAAACCGCTTTAATCAACGCAACGCCGCCAGCACCGCTTCGCGCGTTCGCTCCACTGCGGCGGGCGAGTTGGCATGGGCGCACGGGATGTCGTTGAAGATCGCCTTGCGCCCGGCGACGCGGTTGTACGCCGCGTAGACGGTGGTGGGCGGGCAGACGGCATCCACAAAGCCGACGGTAAAGAAGGCATCCTGCCGAATGCGGGGAGCAAAGTTCACGGTATCAAAGTACCGCCCGCACTCCAGCGCGGCAGCTTGGCTGCAGAGCTTATGCCAGCCGGGCCAGCCGGAAATGCGGCTGGCGCAGAAGCCGGTGTGGTCGCTCAAAGCGGGCACTCCCGCAAAAAGGAAGCTGACTCTCGGCTCGAGCGCGGCCACCGCAATGGCCTGCCCGGCTCCCATGCTGCTGCCGTGGGAGATGAGGTTGCGCCCATCCCACTCCGGGCGGGCAGCAAGCACTTCCATACCGCGCTGGGCGCGCAGGAACATGCCGAGGAAGTACGATTCCTCGCGGTTGCCACCGCCCCGGACGCGGAAGTCCGCAAACGCCCCGGCTCGCAGGGCGGCGTAGTATTCCTCTTCATGGCCATTGGGCACACCGTGCGCGTTGAGGTCGAGCGCGAGGAACCCGCGCGCAGCCCATTCACAAGCCAGCTCCAGCCGAGCGCTGATCACGCCCGCTCCATGGTAGAGGATAATGGCGGGCAACGTCCCCGACTCCGCCCCGGCGGGGCGGACCAGGTAGCCACTAATCGGCCCTCCCGGAGAATCGGCCTGCAAATCCCAAGCTTCCAATGTGGCATCGGCCAGAGGCACCGGGGTGGTCCGGACATTCAGGGGCACCTGCGCGAGCTTGGCGCGCTGGGTTTGCCAAAAGGCATCAAAATCCTCCGGCTCGGGCGCGCTCGGGCCAATCTTCTCCGGGGCCACGCCAGCGGCGGCGTGGAGTGGGCCGGCCCCCTCCACTTCCACGGTGCAGCGCAGGAAGCCCGGGGTACTCAAGCTGCCCCGCACCTCCCTCTCGCCCGGGGCGAGAATGCCTTCGGCAAGGGTTTCGAAGCCATCATCGCTCAACCGCCAGCGGGCGGGGGTGGAAAAGGGCGCGCTCAACTCAAACACCACCGGCTCCCCCGGCTCGTAGAGGGCGCTCTCGCGCGTGGCACGCAGGAGAGGGGTGGAATCGGTGGCGGTGGGGGTGCGAAGCTGGTCGTTGGGAGGGTTCATAAATAAAAAGTGTGTGTTCTGCCTGCAAAGTTGCCCACAAAGCCAAATCCCCAAAGGAGCCTATATCCTTCGCCCGAGGGAACTCCGCTCCACCAGTAACGCGGGAATTTTGTACACCTTGGCTTCAGGCTCGCTCTTTTGCATCGTGAGCTCGGCCAACAAGGTGCCGATCTTCTCACGCTGAGGCTCAAAGGTCGTCAAGCGAGGCTGCTCCCATGGCCCCCAGCCAAGAGGCTCAATATTCCCCATCCCGATTACGGAAATATCTCGCCCAGGCACAAGCCCCCGCGCCTCGATCATTTGCAGGAGCCTGAGTGAATTATGATCCTGCGGAATGAAGACACACCGACCGGCCTCGCCTGCGGCCAATAGGCGGTCAACCAGGTCGTGGGCCAATTTTGCGTGGCGAATGGCGTATTCGAAATCGTACCGATCATCCCAATACCCGCCCAGCTCGAGAACCTCCAGGCCCCGGGTTGCGGCTCGATTGACAAACCACCTTGAGGGGTCCGAGGCCTTCCGCTGCTTGCCCGGTGGCAACATATCCAAAACCGTGGCCGCCTTGAAACCACGGTCCACAACAAGATCCACCGCCTCGCACGCGGCGTCCGGCAAGCCGGAGACAAGCGAAGGCAAGCCCTTGACCTCTTCAAGAAATGAAATCGCCCGGATGCCGCTGGCGGTGATGACTTCCCGCTCCATCTGCCCGATCGCATCCCCCAGCACCACGATGGCATCCACACTTCGGCGGTGGGTAAGAAAGGCCTCAAAGTCCGGCTCGCCCGGTTCAAAATAGTAGAACCCGAGGTGGTACCCGGCCGCCGTCAACCGCTGCTGCAACGCCCTTAAAATCAAACGCAAGGCGCGTTCATAGTAGTTGAAAGAAGCGGTGTGGATGCAAAATCCAATATTGAAAGTCTTGCGCAACACCAAAGCTCGCGCCCCGGTGTGGGGATGGTACCCCAGCCGTTGGGCAATAGCCCGGATCTGCTCCACGCGCTCCTCGCTGATCTCCGACTTTGGCCCTTGCCGCAACGCCCGCGAAACAGTCATCGCGGAAACGTTCGCCTCTCGAGCGATGTCATAAATAGTTGGGCGTCTGGCACCAGCGGACATGGAAGAAAGAAATATC
Source organism: Chthoniobacteraceae bacterium (assembly GCA_037189965.1). Lineage (GTDB taxonomy): Bacteria > Verrucomicrobiota > Verrucomicrobiia > Chthoniobacterales > Chthoniobacteraceae > DATMFV01. The sequence goes on from JBBCKB010000084.1 coordinate 6,996, forward strand.
GGCGTATACCCCTCCGATTTTGAGGAGTAGGCCAAGGTAGCGCAAGAATCGCTCCGACCACCGTTTGAACTCAAGGCTAACCCCCAAAAAACGTATCGGGCGAGCGGAATCACTCAAAATTCCGGTGGGAAAGTAAGAAATCGCTCGTTTTCCTCTTGCCCGAAATCCCAGGAACAATTAAAGATCACGTTATCGATAACGGACCTTTTAAATACAAGGTTCCCTCAAACGATCGAATTTCCTCCTCCCCTCCCTTATCCGCCATGTTTACCCCCCATCTTCTTTACCCGCTCTGCGCGCTTTTCCTGACGAGCAGCCTTTTATCCGGAAGCCCGCGCAACCCGCTTAACCCCGACAATCTGCCCCAAGATATTCTTGATGAGCCGATCCCCGAAACGCTTGCCGAACTCACCTTGATCGGGCCGGGCGTGGCCGCCCCCGTCATCGTCATCGGCCGCAAGGCAAACGAGATGGAGGCCTACGCGGCGGAGGAGATGGCGAGCCATCTGTCCGCGATCACCTCGCAACCGATCAAAATCTACACGGAGGATGAGGCTCCTGAAGGAAGCGTGAGGATCGTCATCGGGCGGACGGAGAAAAGCCGCTCGTTGGTTACCGACAAAACCGGGCCGGAACAATATGTCCGCGAAGTCACCCCCAAAGGAATGACGATTGTCGGTGGGAGCGCCCCCCCCATCCGAAGCAAAGAGGGGCATACTTATCTTCAGGAAAGAGGAACGCTCTATGGGGTCTACGACTTTCTGGAGATGCTCGGTGTAAGGTGGTACCGCCCGGAGGAGTGGGGCACCTACCTGCCCAAGCGCAAGATCATCTCGCTTCCTTTGGGGATGCACCGTTCGCCCCCGCCGGCATTCAGGGGGCGCTCTGCGTTGAAGCTCTTTCCCAGCGAGAACAAGGAGCTGGCCTTGAAGTGGAATGCCCGCCAGCGGCTCAACTACTATAGCCCTTACCGAAGCTTTGGCCCTCAGGAGCGGCCGCAGAACCGGTTTGGAGACCGGCTTCGGGTCGGGCTTGGGCACGGGCATAACCATGTGATCCCGCCGGAAACCTACCTCCAAAGCCACCCGGAGTATTTCGCGCTGGTCAATGGCAAGCGGGGAGACCCCGGAAGTGGCCGGGTGCCCCAGCTCTGCCTGGGAAACCCGGCGCTTCAAGACGAGTTTGCGCGGCGGGTCATCGAGTTTGCCCGCGCCAACCCCGAGGTGGAGTGCATCGGCATCGACCCGGAAGATGGCACGCAGTTGGGGTTAAGGATGTGTGTCTGCGAGCTCTGCGTTGCGATGGATGACCCCGTCCACCCGGATTGGATGTCCAACCGGATTTTCACCTTCAGCAACATCATCGCCAAACGGCTGGCCGAAGCGGTGCCCGGAGCAAAGGTGGGGCTCTTTGCCTATAGCTCCCACACCCGCCCGCCGACGCGGGTCAGCCAGCTGGAGCCCAACCTGATGATTGCCATTGCCAATATCAATGCATGGAGCGACCACTCAAAGCCCCTTACCGCTCCGGATAACCAACCCAACGCCAACCTCCTGCAATTGATAAAGGAGTGGAGCGAAATCGCGACGCACCCGCTCTGGATGCGCGAATACAGTTCCTACGGATGGAAAGGCCCCTTCCCCTCGTACCGGCTCCTCAAAACCCGGATCTCCGGGTATCGCGATCTCGGCATTGAAGGGTTTGTCTGGCCCGGCGAACCCGATCGAGCCACCCAGATGTTGCTCCTCTATTTCAAGGCGCAATTGCAATGGAACCCGGACCTCGCTGTAGAACGGGAGCTGGAAGCGTTTTACCAAAACTACTACGGCCCGGCAGCCGAGCCGATGAAGGCTTACCACGAGCGTTGGATGAATGCGCTGGAGAACTTCCAGCTTCCTGCGAGTCTTCGCCGCCGCAACGGCGCCGCCTTCGCCGGAATCTATAGCGGAGGCCGTGGGCTGCACATGCTTTGCACGCCCGCGCTGCTAAATGCGCTGGCGGAGGATCTCGCCCGCGCGGTGAAGCTGGCTGGGAGCGATCCTTTGTATTCCAGACGACTGGCGGGAGACCTCGCCACTCACGAATACTGCACCAAGGTGGCGCAGATGCTCAAAGACAAGCTGGAGAACGGGGTGCTCACCCCGTACTCGAACACCGACGTACTGGAATATCTCGCCTCGCCGAAGTCGGAATCGCTCTGGGCCGACTTCCTGGCGTGGCTAAACAATTACTCCAAAAGCCAGGACCTCTTTTTCAACGTCTGGAGCGGGGAAGATGGCGCCCTTCGAGGCGACCCGAAACCGCTCGGCTACATGAAGCGCGACATCCTCCTCAACGCCCGCTACCGCGGCTGGGATGAACCCGCCCTCCTCAAAAACCTCGGATTTGACCAACCCCTGACCCCAACCCCCACCCAACCATGAAAATCACCTGGCTTTGCTTCACCCTTTCGTTTGCCGCATGGATGCCCTCGGCTCTATGCGCGGCACAGATCACCATCAAAAGCGCCACCTCCGCGCCCACGGCCAACCTTTTTGTCGCCAGCAACAGCACGACCTCCGGCAGTATCTCCGCTTACTATCGGGGGCAGGTGTCGGCAGGCAACCCGACACGGCGGAGCGTCGGCGATGCTTTTCAAGCCCCTTCAACAGCGGAGATAGCCGCCATCACCTGGAAGATTTCGGCCTTTCATTCGGATGTCCTCTCCAAAAGCTTCAGCATCCGTCTCTACGAAGTCGGCAGCTTGGCGGGCACGGGCACCAAGGGGGACCCCAGCCATGCAGAGAGCATGCTGCTCCGCACCTGGACAGGGACGCTCTCTCCGGCGCTCTCGCTCAGTACGCCCTACATCACGTTTGGACTGGAGGGGGATCCCCTCACCCTGGATGCCGGAAAGTATTATCTCTTTGTGTTTGGCTTCACGGAGCCGACCTCCGCAACCACAGCAGCAAACCAGCTTTCGTTTGTCACCTCCGGCAATGATGGCGGCAGCGTGCTGACGCCCTCCCCCCGGCATTGGAGAGAGACGGATGGCACGTGGACATCCTTCAACCGCAACCATATGGAGTTCTATGTGCAAACGATCCCGGAGACTTCCACGTCTCTCCTGATCGGGAGCGGCCTTTTCTCCCTGCTCCTCTTCCAACGGAGATTTCGTGCATGAAGCCGCTGCCGCCAGATGCGGTTTCCAGGTTTGGTAGCCGAAGGTTCTTTGGTGCAGGTAACCGGGGGCATTTGCGCGCGTTCACCGCACTGGAGCTGCTGTTGAGTTTGGGGCTCACCCTCATCGTTTCGCTTTTGCTTTGGGGCGGGACAGCGCAAAGTCTGGAAAATGCCCGGAAGGCCGAGTGTCTGGCCAATATGCGGCAGATCGGGGCTGCCGCATTTTCTTATGCGGTAGAACACCACCAACGTCTGCCAATGCCCAAAGACTGGGCTGCTACCGACAGCGATGGAGGCAGGCAGGCGCTATGGTTCTGGAGGTTGGCCCCCTATCTTCTTCCGGGCGAGCCGCTCGGAGCCCCAACGGCAACGAGCGGGCCGATAGCGGGAGTGTTAAGGTGCCCCAAAGGGGAGGCCTACAAGCGATATGGCCGGGGAACGGCCCGGAAAGGCGGCTGGGGAGCTGTGGACTACGGAGTCCGTTCAGGCAACGGAAAATCCCTCTACCTCTACTCCGCGGAAATCGACCATTGGGTCTGGCTGGTCGAGGCGGAAACCTATAGTGGAAATCTCATCGGAGAAGCCGCCAACCATATCAATGCATTGATCCCCCAGCGCGCCCGGCAGCGTCACAATGGTCTCCACCTGCTCTATGGCAGCGGCAGGATTACCTTCTGCCCTCAACCGACGACAGATCGCCTTTTGGACTTGTTGAAGCACGAATCCGTAAACCAGTAAAAACCGCCTACCCCAGCAACAGCGTGAGCGCAGAGCGGACATTCCCTTCCACGGTGTAGGCCGCTGCAAGCTCGGCAAGCCGGGGGCGGGCGGCGGTGCGGCGGGCGGGGTCTGCCCAGGCCTCGATGGCTCGGGCCAGTGCGGGGGTGTCGGCCGGGTCGGCAACGACCTCGCCATCCTGCCCGGGGGCGATGATCTCGGAAAAGCCGTTGGCCGCCGTGGTGATGACTGGCAACCCGGTTTGTAGCGCCTCCAAGGCGGCGTTGGAGAACGGGTCGTAAAGCGTGGGGAGGATGAAGGCATCCGCCGCGGCGTAGTGCGCGGCCATGCCGCGTACCGGCCCTTCAAAATGGACGCGTGGGGCGGCGGGCAAGCCCCGGCGGCTCCCCCGGCCCGCAACGACAAGGTGCGGCTGGCAGCCGCGCACCTCGGCCAGCGCGCGCAAGGCGTAAGCAAGGCCCTTGCGCTCCCAGCCGCTCCCGGCAAAGAGGAGGACATAGTCGCCCTCCCCCACGCCCCACTGCGCACGGAGCCGCTCGCGCGAGCCGGGCTCGGCGGGCTCCGTCGTGGGGAGGCCATTGTAGACGACATGGATGCGCTCGGCCGGGTAGCCGTAAAAGTGGGTGATCTCCTCCTTCACCAGCCGCGAGTTGGCGATGATGGCGCGCGCGCCCTCGGGGGAGTAGAGGCGGTTCTCCAGCTCCAGAAGCTGCCGGTGCTTGGGTTGCAGGGTGCGCACCCACCCTTTCCAACGCGGCTCGGCGGCGGCTCGGCGGGCCAGCCATGCGCGGTGGACGCCATCGCCCGCGCGGTAGAGGTCGCACCGCCAAAGCCGCTCCATGGAGAAAAGGCGCTCGCACCCGGCAGCGCGGGCGGCGGGCTCCACGGCGTCGGCAAAGGCGCGCGGGGAGCGGGCGGGAAGTGCCACGCGCTCGCCCCCGGGCCACGCTTGCGGCGGCCACTCGGGAGAGCCGAGGAGGACAGGGGTGTGCCCGGCAGCCGCCAGCGCGGTGGCAAACCGGGCCAGATACGCCTCGGCCCCTCCCCATGGGGAGTAGCCGCGCCGCGCGAGGCCGATCTTCATGGCTGCGGCGCGGGGGCTGCCTCTGGAATGGGCTCGGGAGCCACCTCGGGGGTGGGCTCGGGCGTCGGGGTAGGCTCCGGGGTGGCTTCGGGCGTTGGCTCCGGGGTCGCCACAGGCTGGGGCTCGCCCTTCCAGTGGAAGACTCCGGCGTCAAACGACATCATCTCCGCAATATGGGCGGTGCGGTATTCGGCGACGACGGCGCCATCGCTCTCAAAGAAGGTGACCTCCTTCTTCCCCTCCGGGCGGCCCAGTGCAGCCCAGCGGAGGTGGGGCGTTTCGCTTAGCTGCACAAGAGGCAGGCCATCTGCGGTGAGGAGGACCATCCCGCTTTCGCGGGCCTCCACCTTCAGCTTGGCGGTGGGGCGCTCTTTCTGCTCCAAGAGCGGGTTTTTTTGCAGCGCCACGCGTAGCACGGCGGCGGGGGCAAACGGGGTGCCATTGGGGAACTTCAACCACGGGAGGGCCTGCTCCAGCCGGTCGGAAAAGTGGATGGTTTTCTCAAACAGGGGGCGCACCTCTTCCCCCGCAACCTCCACGCCACGCACCTGCTGCCCGCTCTCATTGGCCCCAAGGGCGTAGAGGAGCCGCCCCCCGCTCTCGCCCGGTGCAGGCGCAGAGGCAAGGGCAATGACAGGGAAGGCCTCCTGGGCCTCGGGCAGCTCCGGCTGCTCCGGGGGCGGGGCAGCCTCCACGGCTTCAGGGAAGGCCGTCTCCTGCGGGGCGGGGGTTAGCTTCCACTCCGTCTGCGCCCCTTCCTCCACCACGGGCGCGGCGGTGAAGCGGCCAGGGCCGGAGGGGGTCTCCCCCTCCAACAAAAGCGCCTGCCCGGGCAGGGCGGCGAGCCGCGAGATCCGGCGCAGGCGGGGGGCGTCCTCATCGCTCACCCAGTCGTTGCCTTCGTAGCCGACGCCCTCGACCTTCAAATCGCCCACCACGTAGCCACGCGCCCGGTAGCGCCCGGCGGGGAGAGGGGCTCCGGCGTCGTCGCGCCCGTCCCACTTGGTGACCAAACCGTTGAGCGCCATGACAAACGCTTCATACGGAGCCTCGCTATGCAAGGTGCGCACGAGCCGCCCCTCGTGGTCGTAGATGCCCAGCGAGACGTTCCCCTGCATGGGCGGCGGTAGGAAGGTGATCTGGATTTCCTTCGCCTCCAGCACGGGCAGCGATGCGAGCCCAAGCAGGGCAGCGGAAAACAAAGAGCGGAAGGGCCGGCGGGCCGGGGCGGAGTTCATGGTTCGCTGGACGCGGCGTAGTGCCGCCAGTTCAGGTTCGGGAAAGGATGGTCGCGCCATTCGCAATTGGCGAGGAAGTTTTCGTCCACCGTGCCACCCTCGCGCACTTGCTCGTAGAGGCGCAGGAAGCGCAGGAGGTGCGCCTCGGTGCGGCGGGTGGCGTAGTCGCGGGCGGTGCCCGTTTTCATGAGGAAAGCCCAGTCGCTCGATTGGGCCAGGAGCAGCTCGCGCGCCATCTGCCGCAGGGCGCGCTCGACCAAGGGTGGCGGCTCGGTGGGGGCAAAGCGGGTGGCCAGCTCCGTCATCCTCCGCGCGGCCATGTGCAGGTGGGGGTAGACCCACGCGTTACTCGCGTCCAACCAAACTTCCCAATACCCCTTGTGCCCCCAACTGGAGGCCGAGGGGCTCACGAGCTGGTGCGTGGGGTGCTCCTCAAGGTAGTGGCCGGGGGTGTTGAGCCGGAAGGCCCCCTGCGCAACGGCCTTGCGCAGGAAGAGGTCCAGAAACTCGGGCCCTTCGTACCACCAATGGCCGAAAAGCTCGGCATCAAACGGCGTGACGATGATCGGCTCCGCCGCCGTCTTGCCTGCCAACGCTTCAAACTGCGCCGCGCGGGCTGCCAGAAAGTGCGCAGCGTGGTCTTCCACACGAGCCAGGGCAGCCTCGCGATCGTAAAGCGCCTTCTCCTCCGTGCGCCCCGTCACGCGGTGGTACTTGATGCCCGTAAACCGCCGCCCACCCCCGGGGGGGAGAAACCCGGCGAGCGCCTCATCCCCAAGGTCGAAGCCGATGTCGCGGTAAAAATCGCGGTACGCCGGGTCGCCCGGGTACCCCTCCTCGGCGCTCCAGACCTGCCGGCTCGACTCCCGATCCCTCGCAAATGCCGCCGGGCCCGCTGGGGTGTAGCACGGGGCGTAGATGGCCGAGCGCGGGCGCGGCTGGGCGTGTAGGAGCCCGTGGGAATCGAGCACAAACCAGCGCAAGTCTGCCTCGGCGAGCGTCTTCTCCACCCCGGCCACGTAGCCGCACTCGGGCAGCCAGATGCCGCGCGGAGCCCGGCCAAAAGTTTCCTCATAATGGTCGCGCGCGATAAAGATCTGCGCACGCACGGCCTCCGGGTAGTGCGCCATGAGGGGGAGAAAACCGTGCGTGGCCGCGCAGGTGATGATCTCCAACACCCCCGCCTCCTGTAGCCGCCCAAACGCGCCCACCACATCGCGCTGCCAGCGGTTTTCATACAGGCAGCGGCTCTCGGCAAAGCGCTCGCGGTAGAAACGGGCGAGCGCCTGCACCTGCGGGGCATGCCCGGTGCGCCCCAGCTCCAGCTCGGCAAGGGCAATCCCGCGCCCCAGATACGCCAGGTAGCGCTCTTGAAGGAGCGGATCGCGCAGGAGGGTGCAGAGCGTGGGGGTGAGCGAGAGCGTAAGCCTCACGGGCGCCCCCTCGGCGTGCAGCGTCTCCAGAATGCGCAGGAGCGGCAGGTACGTTTCGGTGATCGCCTCGAAGAGCCACTCCTCCTCCAGAAACTCCGGGTGCTCCGGATGGCACACGTAAGGAAGGTGCGCGTGCAGGATGAGTGCGAGTGAGCCGTTGGCCATGCGCGCCAGAGGATGCCTCACCCCCCGCCCGGTTTGAAGGTAAAAGTACCGCTAAAACCGCCTCGGGGGAACCCCCGGGGGGATCGGCATTCTCCTTTACCTGCTGGCATACCTCGTGCTTCATAGCTGCCCCACACTTTACATTTTCTCTATGAGTACCGCCTTCGCCCTTCGTTGCGTTCTTTGCTGCCTTACCGGAGCCTTTCTTGCCGCCCAAGCAGGCGCATCGGTCTTGCTGACGGTGGATATTTCCGACCCGGCAGCCGTCAAGATCACGGCCACGGGGGCTTTCCCCAGCTTGGCGAATAACAGCTTCTCCACGGGGGAAGGGGTCACTCTCGTGGGGCTTCTTTCCAGCGCGTACAGCGGCCCTGCCGCGGGCGGGGCGCTTCGCGAGCTCTCCGGCCCGGGGCTGTTTGCCTCAGGGTCGGATACGGGAGACCCTTCGCAGGCGTACACCACCTACTGGGTGGGCGACTTCGCCACCGGGGTTGGCGTCTCGGGGAAGGATGTGAACCTCCTGAGCATCTATCCGGACCCGCAGACCCAAGCGTTTACGCTCGGTGGCGCGGCCTTCTTCGGGGAAGCCTTTGCCAACTTCACGGGGGCCAGCTTCATGGCGGTCGGGTCTACGGGTGAAATTTGGCTCAGCTACATGAACAACTACGCCCCCCTAAACCTGTCGATCGGCCAATGGCAGGTGGTGCCGGAGCCCTCCTCCCTGCTGCTGGTGGTGGCAGCGGCGGGCGCGGGCATTCCGCTGCTGGTTGCTCGGCGGCGGCGTCTACACCAGGCTCCCAAGGCGCACGAGGCGTAGCACCGGCTCGCCGCTCTCGCGCGAGAGAGGGAGGCTGGCCTCCACCTCCAGCACCCAGTCGTTGAGCTCCTCGGGGTCGATGAGCATTTGCTCCACGCGCCACGATTCCGGGCCGGGGGTGGTATGGGTGTGGCGCAGGTTGCGCGCCTCGGGGTCGAGCCGCAGGCGGGCGTGGCCTTCGCGGTACGCCTCCCAGGCGGCCTGCAGGCGGGCGGGCGTCCACGGCTCCTCCTCCTCGCCCCACGGAGGCCCCAGTGCTTCCAGCGCGGCGGCGGCATCTCCCCCCGAGAGGGCGCGCAGGAAGGTAAAGAGGCGGTCGCGAATCGCAGCGGTGAAGGCGCGGGTGTTGCGCGTAAAATCTTCCGCGCCGGGCGGGCGCAGCTCGGGGCCGGCCTCGGCAGGCTGGTAAGCGGGGTTGCGCAGGCGCTCCCACTCGTCCAAGAGGCTGGAGTCGATCTGCCGGACCATGGTGCGCAGGTAGAGCTCCATCTCGCGCACGGCATCGGTCTTCGCGGCGTCGGGCACCGTCTGCGCGAGCACTTTGTGCACATTGGCCAAGTAGCGAAGCAGCACCCCTTCGCTGCGTTGCAGCTCGTAGACCTTGAGCATATCCGCAAAAGAGCGGTACTCCTCAAACATCTCCCGTGCGATCGATTTGGGGCGGATATTCTCCTGGCCCACCCACGGGTGCTTGGCGGCAAAGGCGTTGAAGGTGTCGTAGATAAAGTCGCGCCCGGGCTTGGGGTACTCGAGCTTCTCGAGCTCCTCCATGCGGGCATCGTAGTCGAGCCCGTCTTCCTTCATTTCGCGGATCGCCTCGTCTTTGACGCGGCGGAGCTGCGCTCGCAAGACGGGCTCCGGGTTCTCCACGATCGACTCTACCAGCGTGAGCAACTGCAACGGGTACTCCTCCGCCTCCCGGTCGAGCAGCGGCACGGTGTCGATGAGGTAGAGCGAGAGCGCCTCGTTCATGGAGAACGCCTCCTGCAAATCGGCATTGAGCCGCAGGAACGCGCCGCTCTCGCGCCGGGGGGTGATCTCGATAATCCCCTTCTCCCACAAGCTGCGGAAGAGCTGCCACGCGCGGCGGGTGTGCTCTTTCTTGGCGCGCGCCGGTTCGTGCGAGCGGGCGATGAGCTCGCGCATGGCGCGGCGGCCATCTTCCTCGCGCGAGAGGACGGCGAGCAACATCCCGTGGTTGACCCGGAACTGCGAGACGAGCCGCTCCGGCGGGGCCGCAATGAGGCGGCGGTAGGTGGCTTCGTCCCAATTGACAAAGTTCTTCTCCGGCGGCTTGCGTTTGACGAATTTGCTCCCCTTCTTGCGGGCGAGGAGGAGGTTCTCAATCGCGTGCTCGGGCGCTTGGGCGATGACCCACCCTAGATCATCATGCCCCTTGCGACCTGCGCGCCCGGAGATTTGGTGGAAATCCCGCGCGCTAAGGATGCCTGTCTTCTCGCCGCCAAATTTGCAAAGCCGGGTGAAGAGAACGCTGCGGATGGGGACATTGATGCCGACGCCGAGCGTATCCGTCCCGCAAATCACTTTGAGCAACCCGCGCTGCGCAAGCTGCTCGATGAGGAGCCGGTACTTGGGGAGCAGCCCTGCGTGGTGGAGACCGATGCCGTGCCGCGCCCACTTGCGCAGCTCGGGACCATACGGAGTGTTGAACTTCACCCCCTCCAACGCGGTGGCGATGGCGGCTTTCTCTTCCTTGGTGGCAACGGCGAGGCTGGTAAAGTCCTGCGCGCTGCGGGCGGCATCCATCTGCGTGAAGTGGACGACGTAGACCGGGGCCTTCCCCTCGGCAAGCAGCCCCTCCACGGTTTGCGAAAGCGGCGTCTCCGCGTAGGAAAACTCCAGCGGCACCGGCCGCTCCACGGAGGAGATGACGGTAGTCTCGCATCCATTAAGAGAGGTCAGCTCTTTCTCAAAAAACGCCGTCTCCCCCAGCGTGGCCGACATGAGCAAAAAGCGCGTCTGCGGGAGGGTGAGGAGCGGCACCTGCCAGGCGACGCCCCGGTCGCGGTCGGCATAGTAGTGGAACTCATCGACCACCACATCGTGCACGGCGGCATTGGCGCCGTCGCGCAGGGCGAGGTTGGCGAGGATCTCCGCCGTGCAGCAAAGGATGGGGGCCTCGCGGTTGAGGGTCGCATCTCCCGTGGAGAGGCCGACATTCTCGGGGCCAAACTCGCGGCAAAGCGCGAGCCACTTTTCATTCACCAGCGCTTTGATGGGGCAGGTGTAGACGGAGCGCCGCCCCTGCGCGAGCGAGAGGAAGTGCAGCGCCGAAGCCACGAGCGACTTGCCCGATCCGGTAGGAGTGTTGAGGATAACATTGCGCCCCTCATAAAGCTCCAGAATGGCGTTTTCCTGCGCGGGGTAAAGGCTCAGGCCGCGCGCGGTCGCCCAGGCGAGAAAGCGGTCGAGCAGCGCACCGCCATCCACCGGCTCGCCGGGGGCGGGGAGGAAGGCACGCAAGGTGGAGGCGGGGTCGTTATTTGGCATCGAGGGCTTTCTGTTTCCAATCATCCGGCATCGTTGAGGCTTGCACCCATGCGGTGGCTGCGGCGGCGTTGCTCTCCTTCCACGTGCGGAGAATACTGGCGAGGCTGCTCTCGCGCTGCTTGGCGTCGCCAATGGAGGTGGCCCATATGGCGGCTCCCTCAGGGTCTTCATGGACAATGGCGCTGGCAAACTGGCGGGCGGCGCGGTCTCGCGTGCCACCGAGGGGGAGTTTGTTTACAAACGCGGCGGCGGCGTGCTGGTCTGACCTTGCCCATTGCTGCACGACGCTGGCGATGGCACCATCGCGCGCGGTTCCCTCGGGGAGCGCCGTGGCCCATTGGAGGGCGGAAGCAGGGTCTGTCCCACCCCATTCGGCGGCCACCCGGCGCATCGCGCTCTCCTGCCGGGAGCCGGGTGGGAGGGTGAGCGCGGCCTTGGCGGCAGACTCCGGGTCGCTCTCCGCAAGCCCTCCGATATACCCCTCCAGAAAACGCTCCCGCTCGGGCCCCTCGGGCAAGGCGCGCAGATGGGCGGCAGCTTGGTCGGGCTGGGCATGAGCCCACCGCTCCACGACACTGCGGAGGGTGGCGTGGTCTTCCGGGGCAAGAAAGCGAGTCAACCGCATGGCTTGCTCGGGGTAGCGCACCGCGACGGAGCCCACCATCTTGCGCAGCATCTCCGGCGAGGTGTGGGTGCTGTTTTCCTGTAGCCACCGGAAGCCGCCCTCGAAATCATTCTCCACCCATGCTTGCACGGCCCCGCTCATCAATGCCGCGCGGTGGGCACCCTCTGGCTGCTGGAGGAGATAGGCCAACGCGGCTTGCGGCTCATGCTTCGCCCACATGGGAAAGGCCCCATCCAACGCGCGCTGCCGGGCTTCGCCGGAGGGTAACGCCTCTACCCACGCCATGGCGGCGGTAGGGTCGCTCCGAGCCCAGAGGGCAGCACCGCGCTCAATATTCTCATTGCGGCTGCCCGGTGCCGTGAACCCCTCCATTATCAGTTGAAGCGCCCTTTTGGGATTTTGCATCCCAAGCTGGAAGACGAGGTTGGAAGCTGCCAAATCCCGCTCAGATCCGGGGAGCAAGAGCGTTATCCATGAGATCGCTGCTTCCGGATCTTTCAGCGCCCAACTCGACGAAATACCTTGCAACGCCTGATTGCGCAACGCCCCGGGGGGAAGCGCCATGGCTGCCTCCACGGCGGCCCGGGGGTCTTTGGCAATCCAGCGGCTCCACACGCTGTAGTTGAGCAACTCCCCGTCCATCCGTTGGTCTTTGGCTTCGAGCAGAAGGGAGACAAACCGGCGCAGATCCTTGCGGCCAATCGCCTCCAGCAATGCCTGCCGGGCCCCCCTACGCTCTTCGCTGGGGGGGAGTGCCTCAATCCACAAAGCGGCAGCGCCTTCATCCACCTCGGCCCATGCCAGAAGGACGGTGTTCCGCGCGGAGGCACCCGCCACTCCCGCAAGCCCCGAGGCATACGCCATGGCCGCTTGCGGATCGAGCGTGGCCCATTCGGAGAGCACGTCATCATAGAGCGCGTAAAACGCCACGGCGTCGCCCTCGCGGGAAATGCGCTGGAGAAATGCGGCATGGTCCCCCGGTTGCAGCGCCAGTGCCAGCCGCCGCAGCTTGCGGGTGCGCACGGCGCTCTTCTCCTCTACCAGCGCGCTCTCCATGAGGGGGGCTAGCGTCCCCTCCCACGGCAGAGCCACCTCCGCCCCCAAAGCCTGAGCGGGGGCCGGGGCCACCTCGCGCCGCCCCAAGCCATAGCCACCCGCCAGCCCGAGGGCCAAGGCGGGCACCACGATCTTCAATACTCCGGCGAAGCTATTTGGCATCGAGGGCTTTCTGTTTCCATTCGTCGGACATTTTGGACGTTTTGATCCACGCTTCCGCAGCCGCGGGGTCGCTGCGCTTCCACGTGCGGACGACGCCGTTGAGGCTGCTCTCACGCCGCTTGGTGTCGCCAATAGCGGAGGCCCAGATGGCGGCTCCCTCGGGGTCTTCGCGCACCATGGCGTTGGCAAACTGCTGCATGGCGCGGTCGCGCGTGCCCCCGGCGGGGAGCGAGTTCACGTATTTGGCGGCGGCATGGTTGTCATCCCGCGCCCATTGGTTGACGACGTTGCCGATAGCCCCGTCGCGCCCCCTCCCTTCGGGGAGCTTGGAGGCCCACTCCAGCGCGGCGGCGGGGTCGAGCCGGGCCCATTGGGAGGCGACATCCTGCAAGGCGGCTTCCTGCTCTTTGCCTTCGGCGAGGCCCTGCGCGGCTTTGCCGGCGGCTTCGGGGTCGCCTTGGGAAAGCCCGCTGATGTACCCGCGCAGGAAGCGCTCGCGCTCGGCCCCTTCGGGCAGGGTGGCAAGGTGGGCTGCGGCTTTATCAGGATCGTTATGGGCCCACTGGCGAGCGACGTTTTGCAGGGTGCTCTGGCTCTGCGGGTCATCCGGAGAGAGGAAGACCGAGAGGGCCATTGCCTGCTCGGGGTCTTGGTGTGCGGCGTTTTGCACGAGATTTTGCAGCATCTGCGGGGAGGCGCTCTCGGGGTTTTGCTTGATCCACTCGAAGCTCCCCTCGAAATCGTTGCGCACCCAGACTTGCATGGCTTGGGAAAGCAGGTCGCTGCGGTGTGGGCTGTTGGGCTGTTTGAGGATGAAGCCGATGGCTCCCTCCGGGGACTCCTCCGCCCATTGGTTGACCACTCCGCTAAGCGCCTGCTGCCGCTGCTGGCCGGGGGGCTGCGCATCCACCCACGCAAGGGCGGCGGTGCGGTCCTGCTGGGCCCACTGCCGCACGGCTTGCTGGATGGCGCCGTACCGCTCCCACCCGCCGGGCAGCTCGCGGGTGGCCAGCTCGACGGCCTTCTGCGGGTCTTTCTGCGCGAGAGCGAAGACGACGCTGCGCAAGGCGTTATTCCGCGCGCTACCGGGCGGCAGAAGCTGGGCCCACGTAAGAGCGGCCTGCGGATCGGTCTGCCCCCAGATGGCCGCGAGGGTTTGCAGCGCCTGGTTGCGCTGTGGCCCATTGGGCAGCCCCATGGCAGCCTCTACAGCGGCTCGGGGGTCTTTGGTGACCCAGTGGTTCCACACCATGTAATCGAACCCAAAGCGGTTGCCTCCCTTCTTTTCATGCAGGCTGGCGATGAAGCGGGGCAAATCGCGGATACCAATCGATTGCATAAGGATCGTCTCTGCATTGCGCTTTTCCTCACCGGGGGGGAGCGCTGCCACCCATGCGGTGGCGGCGGCTTCGTCGTGCTCGGCCCACGCGGAGAGGACGGAGTGGATGGCCCCGCGCCGAATCGGGTCCTTCAACGCCGAGGCGTAGGCCATGGCGGCCTGGGGGTCGAGCATGGCCCAGTCGTAAAAGACATCGTTCTGCACGCCGCCTATCCAAAGGTTGCCTTCTTTAAATACCCGGTCGAGAAAGGCGGCATGCTCGCCCGGCTGGAGCGCGAGGGCGATGCGCCGGAGCTGCCGGGCGCGCAGCCCCTGCTTTTCCTCGGCTATCGCACTCTCCACCACGGTGGCAAGCGGCCCCTCTGGCTTGGCGGCAGGCAAGGTGGCACCTGCCTCGGCGAGGGAGAGGGCCGAGGCGGCCTGAGGCGCGCTCTGGTGGCCTACGAGGTAGCCGCCGACGATGCCCGCCGTGGCTGCCGCAACGATCTTGAGAAAGAGCGGGGAGTTCATAGAGGGGGGTTCTACCGTAAAACACCCCCGCTTTCCACCGCCTTGTTTTTCACAAAGAGGCTGTTACCGTTTGGGGTATGAGCAAACCGGTGGTCGAGATCGGGGTCCGAGCTGTCCTGCCCACCACGGCGGGGCGCGCGGTCTTTTTGGGGAATGAAGAGAAGACCTTCGTCATTTATGTCGACGAATCGGTCGGCACGGCGATTGCCATGTTCATCCACCAGACGCCCAAGGAGCGCCCGCTCACGCACGACCTGATGGCGCATTTGCTCACGGCCTTTGGCGCAAAGGTGGAGCGGGTCATTATCAATGACCTCAAGACGGCCACTTACTTTGCCCGGCTTATTTTGAGCGCGGAGAATGAGTTGCTCACGCAGCGCAAGATCATCGAGCTCGATGCCCGGCCCAGCGACAGCATTGCGCTGGCCGTGCAGCAGAATGCGCCCATCTACGTCACCCAGGAAGTGTGGGACGAGGTGGAGGATATGAGCGACGTGCTCGCCAAAATGGCCAGCGAGCAGGAGAAGCCCGATGAGGACGAGGAGGAATAGCCGCCCCCTCTCTGGAGCCGCTTCCGGCCATTTTTCCCTTGCCGGGCCGGGGCTCCGGCGAAAAGACTCCCCCTTTTGCCCATTTGAAGACCGTACCACCACCACCCACCCTGCCCGCCGGGAGCGTCCTCTACGCGACCTCTGCCGGCATTGGGGGCAGCGGGCTTGATAGCGTGGCTTACGAAAGCTTGCGGGGAGTGGAAGAGGCGGGGCTGCTTGGCAAGGCGCTGGCGTATGCCAACCGGCAGACGGCCATCCCCCGCCGGCGCATCCGCACCCTTGGCTCGCACCCGGTGCGGCTCCTCTCTTTTTTGAAGAGCCCCTACTACTATGGGGCCAAGCGGAAGTATCTGGATTGGGTGGCCTCGCGGGAGCTGGCAGCGGGCGGGTACGGCTTTTTCCACGGCTGGTCGGGCGATGCGCTCCTTACCCTGCGCGAGGCGCGGCGCCAGGGCATCCCCTCGGTACTGGAGATCCCTACGTGGCACCGGAACAAAGGGAAGGTAAAGCCGTGGATGACGCGCTCGGAAAAGCTGCGCGACGAAGCCCCCCTGCGCGAGCGGGTACTGGAGCACCTCCTCATCCACCGCCAGCGCGTGCTGGAGGAGTACGACTTGGCGACGCTCATCCTCGTCCTTTCGGAAAAGGCGGCGGAGACCTTCCGAGCCGTGGGGGTGCCCGAGGAGCGGCTCTTCAAAATCGCCCGGGGGGTGGATGTGCGGCGCTTTACCCCGGCCCCGGCTCCGGCGTGCTTCCGAGTGGTGTTTGTAGGGGCGCTCATCCGCCGCAAAGGGGTGCACCTTTTGCTGGAGGCATGGCACCGCCTGGGGCTTAAGAATGCAGAGCTACTGCTGGTGGGCCAGGTGCATGAGGAGATCCGCCCCGCGCTGGAGCAATGGGGCGGCCCCACGGTGAAGCTCGCGGGCTTCCTCCCCCGGCCCGAGCTAGCTTACCGCGAGGCGGCGGTGCACGTGCTCCCCTCCTCCTGCGAAGGGAGCGCCAAGACGACTTACGAGGCCGCCGCGTGCGGCCTGCCACAGATCGCCACGCGCGAGGCGGGCGATGTGGTGGTCGATGGGCAGAATGGCCTCATCATCCCCCCCGAAAATGTGGAGGCACTGGCTGCCGCTCTGGAGCGCCTCTATAGCGACCGCACCTGGTGCGCAACCCTCGGGGCCGAAGGGCGGCGGCGGGTGGAGAGCGAATTTACGTGGGGGCACTTCCGCACCCGCCTTTTATCCGCCTATGAAACCGCGTGGGGGCGTGTGTACGGATGAAGCTGCTCCTGCTCCAGCTCAAGCGCATTGGCGATACCGTGCTCACCACCCCGGCGCTCGCCGCGCTGCGCGAGGCGCTGCCGGAGGCGCACATCGGCCTCTGCCTCATGGAGCCGTGCGCAGCGCTGGCCCCTGCCCTGCCGGGGGTGGATGAAGTCTTCATCATCCGACGGCGCGAGCGCAATACGCGGCTCTGGGTGCGGCTCGCCTTGCGCCCGCATGAGGCGTGCCTCGACTTTACGGGGAATGACCGCTCGGCCTTTCTCTCCTTCCTTTCCAAGGCAAACCGGCGCATCGCCTTTTCATGGGTGCAGAAGTCGCCCTTTCGGCGGTTGTTCTTCAACGAGTTTGTAGACTCCAGCGTCCGCGAAATGCATACGGTAGACCACTACCTCGACTTGCTGCGGCCCCTCGGCATCCAGCAGCGCGGGCTGGCCCCGGTGCTCAACCTCCCGCAAGCCAACGAGCAGGCGGCCGCCCAGATCTTGCGCGATCTCGGGCTGGGCGAACGCTTCGTCCTCCTCCACCCCGGCACCGCACGCCCCGAGAAGTATTGGGAGCCGGAGCGGTGGGCCGCCGTGGCAGATTATTGCCAGCAACGCCTCGGCATCCCATGCGTCCTCACCGGCACGCATGAAGCCTTTGAGCGGCGGCATCTCACCGCTATCCACGCCGCAGCGGCTTGCCCGATTGCGGATCTCTCCGGGCGGCTTGATCTGCTCACCCTCGCCGCCGTCATCCGCCGGGCCACGCTGCTGGTGAGTGTCGACTCGGCTCCCGTGCATTTCGGCGCAGCGTTTCAAACCCCGCAGATCGCCCTCTTTGGGTTGACGAACCCCTTCCACTGGCGGCCCCGGCATGAAAAAGCGCGCGTCCTCCTCGCCGGGCAGGCCGCGCCGCTCACGGAGTTTGCCCCTTCGTTTAAACGCCAGCCGATGAGCGAGTTGTCGACGCAGGCCGTCATCGGTGCTATGGAAAGCCTCCTCTAAAGACTTTTTTTGATGGCGACTGAACCTAAGAAAGAAAAAAAGAAACTCTCCCTCCCCGAGCTTGCCCGGGCCATGTGGGGGCCGTATTTGCAGCTCCTGCCCTACCTCAAGCCGTACCGGTGGCGCTTCCTTACCGGGCTGCTCTTTGGCGCGGCTGCGGGGTTGGTAAGCGGGCTGCTCGTCTTCGTCATCAAACACGTTTCGGGAGCCGTCTTCGGGCCCGGGGGGCACGCCCCTTCGCTCAACCCGATGGCGATGATCCAGAACGGCGGCGCGGAGGTCGCCTCGGCAGCCACCACCGCCAAGAGCATCTCCCCCGTTGTCTGGACGTGCGCGCTCATCCCCGGGGTGATGATCCTGCGCAGCATTTGCACTTACCTTAATGCGTACTGCGTCTCGTGGGTAAGCCTGCGGCTTTTGCAGGATATTCGGAATGACCTTTTTCAGAAGATCCTCAACCAATCGCTCGATTTCTTTAACAAAGCGCAGTCTGGCCAGCTCCTCTCGCGCGTGGTTAACGATTCGCGCATGGCTCAGGCCGCGCTCACGCAGGTCGGGAGCGATCTTGTCACCCAGCCTTTTACCATCCTCGGCGCGTTGATCGCGCTGCTCTATCTCAACCCGAAGTTTACCCTCTTTAGCCTCATCCTCTTCCCCGTTTGCCTGGTGCCGATCACCATCTTCGGCAAGCGCGTGCGGCGGGGCGGGGCGGATGAAGAGCAAGGCACGGGGGTAATGATGACGGTGCTCCACGAAGCGCTCACCGGCATCCGCGTCGTCAAGGCGCTCTCGCGCGAGAAGGACGAGATCCGCGATTTCCGCGAGGCTTCCGAAAACCAGTTCCGCATCGCCATCCGCGTGCGCAAAGCGATCGAGGCGATGACGCCGACGATCGAGACGATCTCCGCCGTCGGCGTTGGCATGGCGCTCATCTACGTCTGGGCTGCGGAGATTGATGCCGGGCACTTCCTCGGGTTGATGGCGGGCATGTTCATGCTCTACGACCCGGTCAAAAAGCTCAGCCGCATCCATATGATGATCCAGAAGGCGCTTGGGGCCACGCAGCGGATCTTCAAGCTCATGGAGACGCAGCCGACCGTTGCCGACGCCGCAGACGCCAAGCAGCTAGGGCCGGTGCGCGGGGAGATCCATTTTGATAACATCACCTTTGCCTACCGGCCCGAGTACCCGGCCGCGTTGCAGGAAGTTTCCTTGCGCATCGAGCCGGGCAAGACCTATGCGCTCGTGGGCACCAGCGGCTCGGGCAAGAGCACGCTCATGGCGCTCCTGCTCCGCTTCTACGACCCGCAGCAGGGGGCCGTGCGGATTGATGGGCACGACATCCGCAGCGTCACCCAGGAGTCGCTCCGGCAGCAGATGGCGCTTGTCTCCCAAGACACCTTCCTCTTCCACACCACCATCCGCGAAAACATCCGCTACGGGCGGCTCGATGCCACGGATGAAGAAGTGCAGCTTGCCGCCGAGCAGGCCTTTGCCCATGAGTTTATCTGCGCCCAGCCGCAGGGGTATGAAACGGTGGTGGGCGATAAAGGGTGCAACCTCTCCGGCGGCCAGCAGCAGCGGATCGCCATCGCGCGCGCGCTTTTGCGCAACGCACCGATCCTGTTGCTGGATGAAGCCACCAGCGCGCTCGACTCCGAGTCGGAGCAAAAGATCCAGCTCGCGCTGGAGCGGCTCTCGCAGGGGCGCACCGTCATCGCCATTGCCCACCGGCTCTCCACCATCTTGAAGGCCGACCAGATCGTCGCCATGCAGCAAGGGCGCATTATGGAAGTCGGCACCCATACCGAGCTTTTTGCCCATAGCGGGCACTACCGTCGCTTGTACGACTTGCAGTTTAACCGCCACCGCGAAGAAACCGAAACCGCCGCTGCCGCCACCGTTGCAGCCTCCATGCCATGATGCGCCACCTCCCTCTTTTGCTGCCCGCGCTCCTTGTCGCCGCGCTCCCCCTGCGTGCTGATGAACAGCCGACGCTGAAGGTCTCCGCCATGCTCCACTCCGACGGCACCCGCACGGAGACGACGACCAACCTCGAGGCCAACACCTCCGAGGAGAAGAAGCTCGACGCCAAGGGCCAGCAGATCTCGCGCATCCTCTTCGAGCTGGATGAGCAGAAGACCCCCATGAGCGGCACCGTCTTCAACGCCAAAGACCAGCCCGTCTATCGGTTTGAGTACGAGCGCGACCCGTTTGGCAAGATCACCGAAGAGCGCAAGTTCACCCCCGCCGGGGCGTTTGCGCAGCGGCTCGTCTACCACTACAACCCGCAGGGGCGGGTCTCGCGGGTGGAAGCCTTTGATGCCCAGGGCAACCCGATCGGCACCACCCAGAAAACCGCGCCCGCCAAGCCCTCCCAGCGCAAGAGCGACCGCCGCACCCGCTAGCGACCCGCGCGTTTCCCTTCCATGAAGCCCGACTCGAGCAACCGCTGGCTTACCCTCCTGCTTACCCTTGCCCTCGCGGGAGCCACCGGCTGGGCGTGGACCGAGCGCAAACAACGCGCCGCCGCAGAAGAAGCCGCCGCGTTGGAGCGCCGGCAGCGCGACCTCATCGAGCAAGACGCCGAGCGGATGCGCAGCATCCTCGTTCGCACCGAAAGGGAGCGCAAGGAAGCCTCGGAGAAGCCGCGCCGCACCGAAGTCGAGCGCGACACCGCGCGGCTGCGCAACCTCCCCTTTCGCAAGCCCGTCGCCTACAAAACCTTGCGCCGGGCGGATGTTCGCGACGTCCTGCGCATGAAGCTTGAGGAGCACTACAGCGACGCCGACTTTGCCAACCTTGAGACCGGCTACGTCGCCATGGGGCTGCTGCCCGAGGGATTTCGCCTCAAGGAGGAGTACATCAACCTCCTGGGCGAGCAGGTCGCCGCGTTCTACGACCAGCATGCTCACCGGCTCTACCTCTTTGAGCACACCACCATGGACTCCGCGCAGAACCGGATGATCCTCGCCCACGAGCTCACACACGCCCTTCAGGACCAGCATTTCACCCTCAAGAGCCTCCCGCTCGATGCAAAGGACAACGACGACCGCGCCCTTGCCGCAAGCGCTCTCGTCGAGGGAGATGCCACCCTCCTCATGTACGCCTACCTGGCAGAGAACATCACTGCCGGCGCGCTGCGCGACACCGTACTCGGCTCGCTGCTCCAGAATGTCGAGCAGCTCCATAATGCCCCGCGCATCCTCCGCGAGAGCCTTCTTTTCCCCTATATGGAGGGGGCCAAATTCTGCACCTACATCCAAGGTTCGGGCGGGTTTGACGACATTTCTGCCGCGTACGCCCGCCCCCCCGGCTCCACCAGCGAAGTCTTCCACCCGCACAAATACCTCGCCAAGTGGCAGCCAAGCCGCATCCAGTGGGCAGACACCACCTTCGAGGGGAAGCCCCCGCTGGCAGATAACGTCCTCGGCGAGCTCGGCCTGCGCGCCCTCCTTGCCGACTGGGTAGACGAAACTACCGCCCCCGAGCTTGCCGCCGGGTGGAAGGGCGACCGCTACCTCGTCTTCCCCGTAGAAGGGGCCAAGCCCGCGCTCGTCTGGCGGATCGCGTGGGAGCAACCGGCCCGAGCCACCGCCTTCACCGAAACCACCCGCCGCATGTGGGCCAAGCGTTACAAAGCAGAAGCCACCTCCGCCTCCACCCCCGAGCAGCTCGAAATGGCCGGGGCCGACCGCACCCTGCGCCTCCTGCCCCTCTCCCCCATCGAGCAACTCCTCATCGACGCGCCCGACGCCGCCACCGCCCAGAAGCTGGAACACTTCGGCAAGTAGCATCCGATGATGGCATGAGGCTTCGCGCAGCTCATTCCATAGCTTGAATAGGGCCGATGAAGAACTCTGCCGGGGCGGCTCCTTGCAGCGCCATGATCGTAAGGGTGTTGACCCCGCCGAGCGCGACCATGGCTTCTGCGGGCTCGCGGCTGCCGAGCGGCTCGCCGTTAAGCGTGAGCGCAAAAGTGGGGGGCTGGCCGGGGGTATAATCCCACTCGAACCGGATGACGACGCGGCCTGCCTCGGTGGGGATGACCCCTTTCTCCGACTTGCCACGGAGATGAAGCTGCGGGAGCTGCCCCACCTCTAGCGAGATGCGGGCTTGCACCTGCTCGGGCGTGACGCGCACGCTGGTCGGTTGCGCCGTCAGCGGCTCGGTGCTCGTGGCCACATGGACTTGGAGCGCCCCGGCCACCAACTGGAGCGGCACCTCGACCGCGCCCTTGAGCGGCGTGGGCTCCGCCCCGTTCCACAACCGGGCGCGCAGGCGGAACTGCGCCTCGTGCCCCGCATCGTTGCGAACGTAGAGGGAGCGGTCTTTCTCCTCCGGGCCAAAGGGGTTCTCAGTTCCGATGACGACGCGGGCACCTTGGCCATTCGAAATCCAGAGCGGGCTTCGGGAGTACATCCGCCCCGGCCCGGTGGATGGCAGCTCCAGTTGCCCGGCATGGGCAAGGACGGGGAGGAGCAGAAGGAAGAGGGGGCGTTTCATTTTCTGGAACGTGCCCGGCGGACAAATACCCACGCACCAAGGCCAAAGAGGCCGAGCACGCCCGCCGCTGGCTCGGGAACAACGGTGTATTGGAGGCTGATGTTGGTGGCGTTAAATAATAGCTCTGCGCTGGTGATGCGGGCATCGAGCAGGCCGCCCGTGAGGGTCAACCCGTTGGTGAGCCCGCTGAGAGCGTCGGTGTCGCCCGCGTCGGTGTAGAAGTTTACGAGCGAAACGGTGTAGGTGCCCTCGACGAGCCCCCCTTCGAGGGTGAGGTTGACGACGTTGTTATTAAACACCACGTCGCTCGCCCCTGCATAGTTCCAGAGCGCAAGGTAGCTGGCGCTGGTGCCGTCGGCGGCGAGGGTGAAGGCGACTTCTGCCCCGGTATCGAGCCGCAGGTGCCGGGCGTTGGCCCCGGTGAGGTTACCGCCATCGAGCACGAGCCCGGACCCCCCTGGGGCAAGGGTGCCGCCGCTGGCGACGTAGACGAGGTTGGTGTTGTTCGCAGTGCTCCGCCCAGCGATGCGCCCGCCGCTGCCGCCGAGGGTGGCGGTGCTCTCCACATGGTAGAGGCCATCGGTGGCGGAGCCGCCGCC
Organism: Chthoniobacteraceae bacterium; assembly: GCA_037189965.1. Lineage (GTDB taxonomy): Bacteria > Verrucomicrobiota > Verrucomicrobiia > Chthoniobacterales > Chthoniobacteraceae > DATMFV01. Next base: position 29,758 of record JBBCKB010000084.1, read on the forward strand.
AACGCCGTTGGTGGCTTGGAGATGGGTGCCGTTGACAAGGAGGGTGCCGCCGGTTTTCACCCGCGTTTGCCCGGTGTAGGTGTTGGCCCCGGAGAGCGTCTGGCGACCCGAGCCGGAAACGACGAGGTGCAACCGGTTGGTACCGCTGGAGGCAACGGTGCTGTCGCGCAATACGCCGGAGAAGGTGGTGGCGGTGGCGGCCAGAGTGGCGAGGTTGAGGTTCACATCGCGGGTGCCAAGCTGCGTCATGGAGGAGGCGGAGAGAGTGCCCCCGCCCGAGAGCGAACGCGCATTGAGGTGGTAGGTGCGTATCCCGGTGGTGGTGCCGCCATCGCCCCCGGCAGAGCCGATGACGCTGCCGCCGGTGTTAACAACGAGGTCGCCCAGCGCGTTGGTGTTAGCGCCGTTGGTGGTGTTATTGCCTCCGGAGTTGATGAGGGCGCCGCTCACGAGCGTGCTCCCAGTGACGGTAAACGCGGCGAGCCGCTCGTTGGCGTTCTGGCCAGCGCCGGGGGCGTTGATGTTGCCCAACGTGAGCACCGAGCCGCTGCCAACCTCGATATTGCCTTCGGCGAGGACTGTCAGGTTGCTGGTGCTGCCACCATCCCACAGGCGCAGGCCGCGACCGCTGTTGACTTCAATGTTACCGGAGACCTTCAGGGTCGTCGTCGAATCTGCCCAGCCCCTCAGGGCTGTCATCCCGCTGGCTCCGCTGGTGGTCAGCCCGGCGAGCTCGCGCAGGAAAGTCCCGCTACTCGAACCAATCAGCGTGAGCGACCCGTCGCTGGCGAGGTCAAGGTGGTCGCCAGCGCCCGGCCCGGGGGCGGAGGGGGTGCCGGCCCAGGGGGCCGTCTGGTTCCAGTTGGCAGCCGTCGTGTTGTTCCACCGGACGTTAAGGTCGGCGCCGATGAATTGGTAATCGGCCGCGCCAGCAAGCGGGAGGCCCCACGATAGAGCAACGGCGGCAACAAGGAAGAGGGAGGTATGTTTCACAGGGAGTTGGTTTTCAGGTTACGGGGTTTTTGCTGCGGGAGAGATTGCTTCGGGCTGGAGGCCGATGCCGAGCGCTACGGCCTCCGGGTGGGTGGGGAGGAGGTGTGCAAAATCGAGATCTGGCCGCGCGATGAGGCGGTCGGCAGGGAAGCCGTCGCCGCCGGGGTCGCCAGCGAAGCCGGGGTCGGCGACGAAGGAGCCGTCGGCCCCGCGCTCGGCCTGGTATTGGGCGAGCGTCAGGCGGCGGCCATCTTTGCCCCAAATGTCGAAGGGGCGCTTCTCGGCGTCGGTGAGGCGGAAGTGGTAGAGATTCTCGCGCTGCTCCATGTTGGTGAGCTGGCCAAGCGCGATGAGGGCGGTCCGGCTCTTGACCGCCACGCCGTCGGAGATGAGGTTGCGGCGCACCCGCGCGCCTTTCGTTTCCTCGCCGGTGAGGGTGATGGCCTGGATGAAGTTGCGCAGGAAAACGTTGTGCTCGATGAGCGCATCAGGGCAGTTCATGAGCTTGAGTCCGTACCACCCCCCGGCGAGGACGGAGTTGCGCAAGACGAGCCCCTTGGTCTCCCACGCGCCCAGCAACCCGGCAGGCCGCGGGTTGCCATAGCCGTTATTAAAGCAACGGCTAATCTGAACCCCCTCGCAGGCGTAAATGGCAATGGCGGCGGCCATCCCCAGCGGCTTGCCCATGAACTCTTTGTCGTAGAGGATCTGGCGGAAGTGCAACCCTTCGAAGCGGATGGCGTGCTTGCCCTGCGCAGTAAAAACGGTGCGCGCGTGCCGCCCTTCGACGCCGGTGAAAACCGGCTTCTCGCCCGGCAACGCACGGAAGGCAACAGGCCGCCCCGGCTCGCCCGTGAAGCGGAGGGGGACTTGCTCGGCATACGTCCCCCCGGCGATGAGGATGGTATCTCCCGGGCCGCCCTCGGCTGCGGCACGGGCCACGCTGCGCCAAGCGGTGGCACGGGTGAGGCCGTCGGCGGTGTCATCCCCGTCCGGGGCGACGTAACGCGTCACGGCGGGGCGGGGCTCGGTGGCGGTGGTGAAGGCGAGCGGCGCGGCGCCGCGGAGGTCGAGCGATAGGGGGCTCCACGGCTCGTCCTCTTCGGACGCGACGGCCTGGATACGGAACCAGTACGGCTTCCCCGGCTCCAGCCCGGTGAGGCTCCAGCTCCCGAAGCCGTCTACCCTCAGCTTGCGCCGGTGTTCGCACTCCGGGGTGGGGCCCCAGGCGATCTCGCACCACGCGGGGCCGCTGGTGGTCCACTCGATGTTGGCAGTGGTGTCGGTGGTGGAGTGGAGTCGGGGACCGCTGATTTGTAGGGCATCGCGCCGCATCATCGGGGCCGCGCCAAGCGGCTTGCCGAGCGGCCCGGCAGCAAAAAAGGGGCCGGGGTTGGCAAGCACGGGCCGCCCGTTTCCCTCCCGGTACTCGGGGCGCAGGGTGGCGGCATGGCGCTCGTGCGCGGGGCGGATCTCTGCGAGGCCGAGCGGCTTGCCGCCGACGCTCCACGCGGCGGCGGGGTCGCGGTAGTGGTTGTAGTCGCTATAGTGAAGGGCGGCGGTCTCTTGCAGCTCTACGGCGGGGCCGCTCTTGCGGTTAAAGAGGTTACCGGTGAGGGTAAGTCCCTTGGTGGACGAGACGCGCAGGGCTGCGTCTGCCTCGCCGGGGAATTCGCAATGGCGCACGGCCACCTCGCTTGCATCGGCAATCGTGAGCGCCTGCTCTGGCGCGGTAAAAAAACATTGCCGGAAGGTGAGCTCCCTCCCCCCCTTCACGGCAACGGGGCCGGAGAAAACCAGCCGCTCTAGCGCAATCCATTCGCACCCGTCCAGCGTGGCCGCCCCGGAGAGGGTCACTACCGATTGCCCCCGCCCGCGCAGGGCGATCGGCTCGCCCCCGGTGCCGCGCAAGCGCAACGGTTCGGCCAGTTCGTAGGTGCCTTCCAATAGATACAAGGTGTCTCCGGCCTTGAGCCGGGCGAGCGCGTGCCCCAGCGTGCGCCACGCGCGGCGCACGGCGAGGCCGCTTGCGGCATCATCCCCCGAGGGAGAGAGGTAGTAGACGTTCGCGCGGTACGGGATTGGCCCCGCCCCTTCTTTGCGCAAGGGGGAGTCTTCCTGCCAGCGGAAGTCGAGGTTGAGCGGGTCGGCAAAGTGGCGCTCAAACCGCGCGGGAGCAAGCGAGACGTTATCCGGCGACATCTCGTTGTTGTAGAAGTTGCGCCCGCCCACAAGGTTGTTTTTTACTTGGTCTGCCGCCACATAGCCGAAGGAGACGCATCCCTCCATCCGCCCGTGCTTGGCGGCGTCGCGCCCCTTGAGCCAGAAGTCGCCATTGCGGCTCCCCCAGACGATGTTCTCTTTGAGGAGGGCATCCCCCATAAAGGCGAGGTAGAACCGCTGCCCCATCCGGTGCGAACGGTAAGAGACGCACCGCTCGATCACGTCGTTCTTCCCGAAAAGGCGGATGATCTCTCCCCCCTCGCCGCCGTAGACACCGCCGTTGCCGTACGTCTCGCACGCTTCCACGCGGTTCCCCTCGCCTTTGGAGAGGTAGATGCCGTTGACATTGAGGTATGCCACACAATCGCGCACCACGCAGTCGCGCGGGTTGGAGAGGGTGATGCCGCCCATCAACCCGTCGGTGCGACGGATCGGCCCAGGTTGGTAATAGCCGGTAGCGGCAAGCCCCTCGACGACCACGCGCACCGGGTCACGAAGCTCCAGGCCCGGCCGATCCCGCGTGGAGATGGAGTAACGGTGTGCCTCTGGCGGCTGCAAGTCGGTGGTAGAGAAGTAGAGCCGCCCGGCCTTGGCGTCGTGAAAATACGTGCCGGGAGAAATCTCGACATCGTTGGGCACCAGCGCGGAGGGCACGAGGGTGCGCAGGGTGTCTTCCTCCAGCAATGCGCCGGGCAGCTTGGCTACCGCGGCCTGGTAGACGAACCGGTACGGCTCCACCTTTTCCACCAGCCCGAGCGGTTCGTTGCCCCGCAGGAGGACGGTGCCTGGGATCGCGGCGTGGATACGCGTCTCCACCCCGGCGTTGCCAAGCCCCTTGCGCGAAACGTTCTCGCGGTACTCGCCGGGTGCAATGGTGAGGACATCCCCCGGGGCGAGCGCGTCCACCCCCTTTTGGATCGTGGCAAAGGCTGACGCCAATGAGCGGCCGTCGTGCGCGTCATTCCCCGTCGTAGAGACAAAATACTCCACCGCTATGGCACGACTCGCCAGAAGACAGAGAACCAGCCCGAACAATGCAGAACGAAAGGGAAAAGGGAGAAACATCGCGTTCATTCATCCATGAATATGCAAATGCTGTCAAAGCTTTATTCATCGAAGGATGAAAGAGCGTTGACTTCGTGGGAAAGCGGGGGGATTAAGGGTCGCAACCATGACAGCGTCTCCTCGCAACAACCGCCCCACCCTTCGCGACATTGCCCAGATTGTGAACCTGAGCCCTCGCGCCGTCTCGCAGGCGCTCCGCGATCGGGAGGGGAATGTGAAGGTGAGCGAGGCGACCCGTGAGCGAGTACAGAAAGTGGCCGCCGAGCTGGGCTACCGGCAGAACATCGCCGCGCGCGCGCTCAAAACCGGGCGCACGGGGTTGCTTGGCATTCTTAGTTTCCAGGCGCAGGATGTGATCTCCGCCCAGCTCCTCTACCACGCCGTGCAGGCTGCCAAGAACGAGGGGCACCTGCCCGTCGTCTACCATGCCGACCGATTCGAAACGCGCGCCTGCCTTGCCTCGTGCCATGCGATGATCGACTCAAACGTCGATGGAGTGATTCTGCTGGCCCCTGCGGAGCGGACGTTTCCGCAAGAGCACGTGCGGCTGCTGCTGGAAGCGGGCATCAAGGTCGTGGCCATCAACGCACCGTGGCTGGGCGGCGTGCCCGGCTTCATCCCGGACAAGCGCGAGGGGTTTGAGGCGCTGATGCGCCATCTCGTCGCGGAGGGGAACCGCTCCATCACTTTCGTGGCATGGGAACTCCCGGCCAACATGCCCCGGTGGCGCTACTTCCACGCCCGCACCGGCCTGGACGCACTGGAGGCGATGAAGAGGGAGCACCCGCGCGTCCGCTTCCGCTCGCACCCGGTCCCGCTAGGCGACTTGTCCGACCGGATGCCGATGCTGGAAGGCATCCACCCGCTGCACGTGCCCGGCTACCTTGGCATGCGCCAGCTCCTGGAGCTTGGCAAGCTGCCCGACGCGCTGATGTTGCTCACCGACACCTGGGCCATGGGCGCGCTGCATGCGTGCGCCGAAGCGGGGGTGAAGGTACCGCAAAATCTTGCCATCACCGGCTTCGAGGACGACCCGAGCAGCGCCGGGGGGTATGTGCCATTGACCACCGTCTCCCACCCGGCCCCGGAACTCTGCCGCCTCGCGCTCGCGGAGCTGCTCGCACTGATCCGGGGGGAGACGAAGCAAGCGCGACGGCTGACCAAGATCCGTGGCGAGCTGAAGGTGCGCCAATCGAGCGTGCGCCACCCCTTGCCGGTGGCCGACCCAGCCTCGCTCACCTTTCGCTGATTAAATGAAGCGGACCAAAAACGCAGCCCGTTTCGAGGGATCTTTGAGACGCCTTCCCGCAGCCTGCCTGAAGACAGGCGAGGACAAGGTGGCTCAAGAAGACCCGAAAATGGCCAGCTTGCGGGCCAACTTGCTTTAATCAGTGGTTCCCTAGGGGTTGCCGCTTGACGCAGACGAAAATGGCCGGTAAATTCGCCGCCATATTCTTCGATGAATTAACCTGCGCCCCGCCCCCCTATGGCCACCTCTCCTCCCCCATCTCTGCGCGGTTCACGTGCGTTCAGCCTTGTTGAGCTCTTGATGGTCATTGCCGGGTTGGCTGTATTGGCGGCGCTTCTTTTTCCGGTGGTGCGCCGAGTCGCCACCTCCACCGCAGCGGCCGAGTGTGCAGACCGGCTCCGCAAGACGGGGATGGGCATCCTCCTTTATACGGCGGACCACGACGGCACACTGCCCGGCCCCTACCCCGCCGCGACGCTGTTCCCCTTCTACCGCAAAACCCCGAACCCGCTACCAACGGGCGATGGCGGCCTGTACAGCTTGATCTGGGAATACTGTGGCTTGCCCGAACCGGAGGGAACGCAGCCGGTGCTCGCGCGGATCGGCGTCTGCCCATTGGCCGAGCGCGGTAATCCCGAGGAGTGGCTGATGCGGAGCAAATTCTTCAGAGTCGGAGCACACTGGTCCAAGGCGACCGGTTACGCCCCCTACCCTTACTGGAATGAGCTGCCCTCCGGCAACGGGTGGGCGGCCTCCTATCCATTTGGCTTTACCTCGGCGGGGAATCTCGACCCACCGGTGCTCCCATGGAAGATCGCCTCCGTGCGGCTCCCGGCGCAAATGGCGCTGTTGGGCGAAATGACGGGCAACCCCCGCAATGCCAACGCGTTCCACAGTACAGCGGATCTTCCTCACGATTTGGAGGTCCACTGCAACCTCCTATTCCTCGACGGCCACGTTGAAACGCGCCCCCGCCACGCCGCTCCTTAGGTTCGATTCGTCCCGATGATCTGCGAGCGCCGAGGGGTACCGTAAAGCATGCAACGAACTGAAGGCATCGCTAACGGCCCCTGATTTGGATTCCATCCCCCCTTAATGGGGCGAGTTTTCGCACCAAAGCAAAACTCCGAAAATAGACGGACTGATAAAATAACTCTGGAGACATCGGCTCCGGTCATTCGCTCTGGGACCAGGTATGCGCTGCGGCGGGTGTCCTCATTCCTGAGATCCTCCAGTTTCACCTTGGCGCTGTAAGATCACAGAAGTGTGAACAGCCGCGCCAAGTTTGCTTGCCCTCAAGAACGATTAAGGACTACAGAAGAGCGGCAACTCCTCCCGGGCCTATAGCTCAGCGGTTAGAGCAGGGGACTCATAATCCCTTGGTCCCTGGTTCGAATCCAGGTGGGCCCACTGGAGAGAGCGGGATGTCTGCTTTCTGCGGTTGGCTTGCGCAGGCAAACCGTGGCATGGTGTGGGCACTTTTCCGAAAACCATGCCCACCTCCAAGCCTTACCCCCCTGCCCCTCGCAAAGGCGCGCGCCTGCGGCTTTGGCGGCGGCGGGTGCGGCGGCATAAGCGCTCGCTGGCTTGGGGCGCGGCAAGCCTCGGGCTTACGCTGGCGGTGGCCACGGTGGTGAAGTGGGCCTGGGCCGGGCCCATTCCTTCCCACGGGGGGCTCTACTTCCCGAAGCGGGTGGAACTGCCGGTGCCCCTCTTTGCGCAGGGAGACCCTCGCTGGAAGAGCGACCTTCTTGGCCCCACGGAAGCCACGCTCCATGCCGAAGGGTGCGCCGTGGCGTGCGCGGCCATGGTGCTCAATAGCTACGGTATGGATGTGGACCCCGGGCGGCTCAATGCCTTCCTTACCGAAAACAGCGGCTACACCCCGCAAGGGTGGATCTACTGGGAAGCCGCCGCCGAGTTTGCCCCCGGCCTTGCGGAAAAGGCGTATGAGGACGCCCCCTCGCATGCGCGGATCGACTGGAACCTCCTGCGGGGGAACCCCACCATCATCCGCATCCGCCGCCCGGAGGGGACGCACTTCGTCGTCATCGCCGGGAAGGAGGGGTGGGACTATTTGATCCAAGACCCCGGCACCGCTGGCCTGCGCGGCATGTACCCGCTACGCGAGCTTTCTCCGCAAATCGAAGCCCTCCGCTACTACCGGAAGTTGCGCTAGCCATTCCCTTTTCACACACTGCCTCCATGTTTAGCGTCACCATCCTCGGCAGCGGCAGCGCGGGCAACTGCGCCCTCGTGGAAGCAGGGGAGTGCCGTGTCCTTGTGGATGGAGGCCTTAGCGCGCGGCAGATCACCAAGCGGCTTGCGGAAGTGGGGGTAGAGGCCGCCACGATCTCGGGCATCCTGCTCACGCACGAACATAGCGACCACGTCTCCGGCCTGCGCGTCTTCTGCAAACAGAACGACCTGCCTGTCTACTGCACACGCCTTACTGCCGAAGTGCTGCGCGGCTCCACGCTGGCGGGAGATACGTGCTTCCACCAATTCCAACCGGGGACGGATTTTTGCATCGGCGCCATCGGCATCCACCCCTTCTCAGTCCCGCATGATGCGGTGGACCCCGTTGGCTTCGTCCTCTCCCACGGGGCAGAGTCGCTCGGCTTCCTTACCGACCTTGGGCATTGTACGCAGATGGCCCGCGAGCGGGTGCGCGGCGTCAGCACCCTTGTCATCGAGACGAACCATGATGAAAAGCTCCTCCAGGCAGATACGCGCCGCCCGTGGTCCGTCAAGCAGCGCATCCTCTCGCGCCATGGGCATCTTTCCAACACAGCCGCGGGCAACGTCCTGGCCGACATGCTGGAGCACGGGCTGCGGCGCGCGGTACTCGGCCACCTGAGCCGCGACTGCAACTCCGAAGAGCTTGCCGTGGGCGAAGTGCGCGCGCGGCTCGCCGCTGCCGGTGCCCGGGGGAGCGAGGTAGAGGTCTACTGTGCCTCGCAAACGGAAGTCAGCCCCCGCTTTATGCTTTCGCAGCAGCCAGCTCCCGCGCTGTAGCTAGCCGCACCCCGGCGCTCCGCGCCAGCTCCACGAGGCCTTGCGCATCCAGCCAGCCCGGCTCGGCCCCGGGGTGGAAGTAGAGCTCGCTCCACCCCTCGGGCAGCGTGGCAAGGGCCTCTGCCAAACGGCGCGTCACCATCTGCCCCGTATGCCGCAACCCCGCCGTATGGGCCACCCCTGTCATCCCCAGTGGCCCCAGCTTTCTTGCCGCCGCCCGGCTTAATGCACGAAAGATCAACGCCAGGGGGTGCCACCCCGGCTCGCGCACCAGCCGCACCACGCGGAAGCCGTGCCCCGCCGCCACCGGCAGCGTCAGCCGCAGCACCGTGGGGTGCAGGTGCAAATGGGTGTGGCCATCCCAATAAACGGGAGGCAAGCCCATGGCGGCAAATGCCTCAAACTGCGCCACGATCTCCAACTCCAACGCAGGCCACAACGCCCGCCCAAACGCATACCGCAGCCCCGCCCACGCCGGAGACCTGGGCAAAACGCCCCGCGCATCCGTCAACACCGAAGGGCGCGAAGCCCGCCCACAGCAGAGCGAAAGATGCAGCCCCACCAGCAACCCCGGGTTGCGCCGGGCAATGCGCAGCGCCTCCTCCACCCCTGGCTCATTCACCATCAGGCTGGCCTGCGTGAGCAACCCTTCGCGGTGGAGCGCCTCCACTGCTTCATTGACACGCGAGTTGAGCCCGAAATCATCCCCCGTCACAAGGAGGCATTTCCGGTATTGCTCGTTGGCTCGCTCCGCTGCAACCTGCGGTATCTTCATCGCATTCTCAACATGGCTCGCCTTCCCGCCCGGCACAAGCGCCGCGTGGGGCGGCTGGCTATTGCTGTTGCCCCCGGTCTTCTCGCTCATCTACTGGGGGCTTACCACGCAGTGGCTGCGCGCCCGCTTCCGCCCCCGGCCACCCGAGCCCGCCGCTACGCTTGAGGCAGCCGTCTTCTTTCGCCCGGTGAAGCGGGGCGTCCCAGAGCTTGAAGAGAAAGCCGCGCGCCTGCTGGCCGCCGCGCGTCCGGGAGACCAAGTCCTCTTTGGCATCGACTGCGAGGCAGATGCCGCCCGCTGCCGCGCCGCCTGCCAGCAGGCCCCGGCGGGAGTGCGCTGGGAGATCATCCCCTGCCCCGCGCCTTCCGCGAGTTCGCCAAACCCCAAGATCACCAAGCTCGTCGCCATGGCCGCGCACGCCGCGCCGGAGCTTGCGGCATGGCTCCTCACCGATAGCGAAGCCTTGCTGGAGCGCGCGTTTATGGACCGCTTCCGCGCCGAATGGGCCGCTGTCGGCGGCTGCCTGACGGCCGGGTACCGGTTTACCGGCGAATCGAATCTCGCCCAGCGGTTTGACCACCTTTCCACCCTCCTTACCTTTTGGCCTGGCCTTGCCGCCGCCGAGCAGGGCGGCACCCTCGGCTTCACCCTTGGGGCCTGCACGGTGCTACGCCGCGCCGAGTTGGAAAGCGTGGGCGGCTGGAGCGCCTTTGCCGCCTACCTTGCCGAAGACCACCGGCTGGGGGCGGCCCTTGCCGCAAAAGGCATCGCCGTGCGGCTCTCGCGCGAAGTGCTTGTCCTTGATTCCGACCCCCTCTTCTGGCCCGGCTACCTTCGCCACCAACACCGGATGGCTCTCACCTACCGCGTCTGCAACCCGTGGGGGACACTCGGCATGGGGTTGACGCACGGCTTCACCTTCGCGCTGGCAGCCGCCGCGCTTTACCCCGGTTGGGCCATCGCATGGCTCATGGTAGCGGCCACCCTTGCCGTGCGCACCGCCACGCTCTGGCGGAATGCGCGAGTGCTTGGCACCCGGCTCCGCGCGCGCGCCCCCCGCCTGCTGGCGGCGGTGGCATTTGCGAGCCTTGCGGAAAGCGCCTTCTGGCTTTGCGGCTGGCTCCCCCTGCCCGTGCGGTGGGGAGCGAGGCGCTACCGAGTCGCCCAAGGGGGCGCATTGCAAGAGCTCCCCGCCGAAGAGCCTTCTCCCAAAACTTCCGCTTGCGCCGGGTGAGGCTTTGCATTACCAATGGCCAGCTTCAAGGCATTACGCCCCCAAACGCGGGTATAGCTTAGTGGTAAAGCTCCAGCCTTCCAAGCTGGCCAGGAGGGTTCGATTCCCTCTACCCGCTCTGGGGTTGATTATCAGAGAATTACGACGATTCCGGCCTCACTTGAGGCAAAAATAACAACAATTTTAACAACACGTCCCAGCGTTTCGGTGAGGTTTGAGGATGTGCGTTGATGTTTCGTTCGGCGGGGTGGTAGCCTCCCTACCAGTTCTCGCACCGGGCCATGAGAAACGCGAAATCTCCCCCTCCCCCTATCTCGCTTGCCACCCTTCCCGGGCTAACCACTTGGGAGGAAGTGGACGCCCTGCTCAAGCGGGTCCATGCGGTTCCCGCGAAGAAGAGAACCGATGACGAACGAATCCTGGCAAGCCTTGAGAAACCGCTCCGATCGCTCTGCCCCCGGTTCAAGGCGTCGCGCGACTCGGTCCAGAAAAGGGTCCTTCAGGAATTTGGCTTCCAAGGGGAAAGAGGACTCGCGGACCAGGAGGCAAAAAGGCTCTTCTGCGGGTTCCAACAGGTCTGCTTCTTCGCCTTCGGCCGGGGATGGAAAAGGCACCCCCAACACCTACGGCATCGGCACTTCCTCCGAACCGTCGCAAAATCCTCCAACCCAAAATCACTCCCCGGGATCCCAAAGGCCCTTGATGACGCGCTGCAGCGAAGAGATGGCGGATTCTTCAAGGACCTGGGAAAAGCCTTTCAGCGTCTACACCCCCAAACGGATAAGGCTTCCCTGCCGGACCTTCCAATCACATTGATCCGGAACTGGACCAACCCCGATTGCCCGCTGTGGCTGATGACCGACCATGCGGTGCGCCAGATGCTTCACTATCTCACCGGCGGGTTGACGATTGAAAGGACCGCCCTCAAGAAGAAGTTGTTGCGATTAAACCTGCAACGTTATCACCGCCAACCAATCAGCGAGGCACTCCTCGTGGAGGAAGGTTCCTTGCTCAGGTTTGAAGGATATATCTACCGCAAAAACATCGCCGCCCAACTAATGGATGTGGTGATCAATCTGCCGCAAAAATAGGCCGCCCATCGCGAGCTCAAGGTGCTTGCGCAAAAAACCGAAACTCAAAAAACGCGATTTTTTGAAATAATTTTTGCGGGTCCTATCACAGGTAGAGCCGCCCCGAAGGGTCGAAGTCAAAATCGACCTCGCCCTGTAATAGCGGGCCACGGACCTCCATGAAGCCGATCAATGGAGGCGCCGAATTGCCTTCATCTAAACTGGAGACATTAAAATAATATAAAGGTCTCTCGATGGTAAAAATTGGGGAATTTGCACCGATGTGCGCATGAGCCGAAAAACTCAATACCAGCGGGGCGCCCGCGCAGACGGCGCGCCATCACCACATCCACAAATTTCGCCCTCGGTCCCCGAACTGACTGCGGAATCCCGCAACGGATTGCCAATATGGATCCGGGCGCCAAAGAAGGGGACAGAGCACTTCACAGGGCTCTCGCGATCGAAGCTCTACGAAGGGGCCTCCCTGGGGCACTTCCGCTCGGTGAGTATCCGGCGACCGGGCCAGGTCAAGGGGACCCGACTTTTTGAACTCCGCTCAATCCTTCGTTGGATCGACTCCTGCGAAAATCAAGCCTCTGCGGAAGGAGGTGCCCAGTGAACATTGACAACATCAAAGACGCCGCGCTCCGGGAACGGTTTGCGGCCATCGAAATCATGTCCGAGGAGCAGCTCGATCCGCTGAAAATTACACCCCTGATGCGCAACCATCTCCTCGAAGGAATCGTATTACCGGAACGCCAAGATGATTGTTGGACTTGGGGTTTGTCGCATTTTGCAAAAGGCGAAAAGCGACGACCTGCATTGTGGTCTGGCGGAACCGTCGCATTGGCGTACAGGGTTCTCTTCGCCCTTCTTCACAAAGTCCCGCTCGATCGACTGGGCCATATCCTGCATAAATGCCCGCAGCAGGAGCGAGGTTATTGCGTGAACCCGGCACACCTCAAAGAAGGAACCCCGAAGGAAAATGCTGAAGATCGAACGCATTATGCGCTACTAAACGGAAGACCTCTGGGCAGAAGCGTACCCCGTCCGGATATGATGGGTACGAAGAACCGCAAATCTCACTTTCGGGGCCCCGATGGTATTGCGTGGATTCAAGCTCTGCGGGCAACGTGGGATCTATGTGAAGATAAGACGGGCATGATCCCGGCCTTGGCTAGATATAGCGGCAAGTCCCGTACCGCCGTGACCAACGTCGTCACTCGGGCGGCATATCAAGGGGTCCCGGACGATCCGACCAAGGCGATCCCACTCCATTTGCTAACGATCTACACCCCCGCAGACTCCGCGAAACGGCGCAAGAAATGGCCCACTGGCGATGGCCACCATGGGACGCGAATGCCCGAGGCCGCCAAGGGGGTGTTCGTTTCGTTGTTTCACCGGACTCGGAAACGCCACCTCAAAGCCGAGATCATCGAGTACTGCGTCCAGCGCTACCGTTTGGTCCGCTCGTCCGTCCAGGCGTTGGGGTATCAGAATCCTCAGGAATTCGGCGCGCCGACCAAAGAAGAACTTCGGTCGATGCCGCCGATCGCAGGTGTCACGGTAGCGTTCCTAGATGCCCAATTTGCGGCATATCCGCCACTCCGCGAGGAGGGGGGTGCAGCATGATGATCGCGGACCCCGAAACGAATCTTAGTGAGCTGGCGAGTGAAGTCCGCAAGGCGGTCAACAACGCGGTTTCGATGACGAACCTTGCAAGAGACGCAGGCAGGATGGCCATCAAAGCGGCCATCGATGCAGGAAACCTCCTTGTGGCATGCAAAGCATCGCTCCCGCACGGAAGCTGGGGGAGTTGGACCAAAGAGCACCTTTCTGACATTTCCACCGAGACTATTTGCCGATGGATGCGGTTGGCAAAGTTGTCACGCGAGACAGATTTGTCAGGCGCCGAGACGCTATCAGATGCCTACCAACGCTGTGGAATTCTTCCTGAAAAACCCGGAGAGGGTGGCGAAAGGGCAAAGGCATCGAACCCACCGTTGTCGGCGCCGCAGGCGGTGCTCCGGGCGGGCACCGCATTGCAAAAGCGACTGCGGCTTCTTACACAGGGGTTGACGCGCCTTGAGGAGAATGAAGCAAACCAGCTAAGGCTCATCCGGGACGAGCTTCAGGACCTTTTCGCAAGAGTGTTGGGGGAGGTAAGTCATAATGGGTAGTATCCATGATAAAGAGCCCCTTCTGGCAGCACTATGGGACACCCCGGTGACAGTACAGCGGAACCACTTCATCCACAAAAGTTTGAGTTCCTTCGCTTGCAACCTGGCAGTTGGGTGCGGCCACGGATGCCGGTTTTGCAGCGTGCCGGACACCTCCGCGGTCAAGTTGAGCCGCCTGCTCGGCGCTTACGGCGTCGGGGACGCGGTCGCGGACTGGGGTCGATACCAGTTCCCGCAACCGTGGGACGAGTGGCGGTTCCTGGCGTCGCTGGCGAAGGCCGAGGCGATTCCGCCCGCGGAGCTGAACGCGGATGGCCACCGCGCGGTATTCTTTTGCAGCACGACGGAGCCATTTCCCACCATCCTGCTCCCGGACAAGGATCGGCGACGGCGGCTCCAGATGCACGCGCACTTCGTGGTGCGACGGGCGCTGGAACTGATCCGGGATCGCTCGACCCTCAATGTGCGGATCCTCACCCGCTCTCCGCTGGCGCTTCAGCATCTCGCGTTGTTGCGGAGCTTCGGTCCCCGCCTTCTGCTCGGCGCGAGCATCCCGACTCTCAACAACCGCCTCGCGGCGGTCTACGAAGGGAGATCGCCCGCGCCATCCCAGCGGCTAGCCATGCTCGGGAAGGCGAGAGACGCGGGCGTGCCCGTGTACGTGGCGGTCGCGCCGTTCTTCCCCGAATCGGGGGATGACGACCTGCGGAATACCTTCGCCGAGATCGCCAAGCTTGACCCGGCCACGGTCTTCTTCGAGCCGATCAACGTCCGCCTCGGGAACATCGAACGGATGGAGGCGGCGGCCCGAAGGGCGAAGGTAAAGCTTCGCTTGGAGGTCTTCCAGAGCCCAGCCTCCTGGCGGAAATACGCGCTCGACGCGCTCCGGAGAGCCGAGGCGATGGCCGCAGAGACGGAGCTGGCAGATCGGCTCCACCTTTGGCCGGACCCCGACCTCGGCTCCAAGATCGCCATCTCCGAGCAGGTGAACCGGGAAGCCTACCAGACTTGGCTGCACCGGTGCTGGTCGCGCGTCAGCGAATGGCCAGCGTCCCATCGCTAAAGAACCTATAAGCCGCCCCCGGGCGCCGAAGCCAGCACGGCGCCCGGGGCAGGCAGCAATCGTTCCTTCCCTGGACTCCCTGGAAGACCCGGCCATCCTGAAACCCGGGTCCCGGGAGAAGGTGGCGGGGGAGTTGATCGCAGATCCCAATAACGCGCTGCGGCTCCTGAGCCGTGTCGCAACCCTTTCGGCCGAAGCCCCTCAAGCGGGCTCGGGTGTTCCGAAAACGGCGTCATCTGGTAATGCCAACCCCGTCGATCCCGACGGATGGCTAAACATTATCCGTGATGGCGCTTAAACCCAAACCAACAGGAGGACGTTGATATGCCAAGATATGGTACCATCAAGCGTCAGTATCCTCGCGTCGAGGTGCTTCGTGGGTATGACCCCAACGAGCCACGCACCAAGACGCAGGCGTTTCCTGTCAAATCCGGCGTCACCATCAGTTCCGGCCAGGTCATCAGCCTGGCATGGGATGCGGCCCTCTCGCAATACGAGTGGGTCCTCGGGGTTACCGGCACCGCGATGCCCTACATCGCGCTTGCCGACTCCCGTGATGAAGACGTTCAGGAGGCAGACAAGCTCCCGGCGCTCTCAGTTGCCGGAGACTTCGAAATCCAGACCGCCTTCTTCAAGGCTGGTGACACCTACAACGTAGATGTCCCCATTACCTTCGACGGCGTCACTGGGGATCTCAAGGCCACGACCGCAGGCAGTGGTGCCGCGATCCTGGGGTTCATCACTCGTAATCACGGGGTGGAAAATCTCGCAGGGAAGAACAGCAATGCTGTGAATCTCGACGTCGTGACGTTCCAGACCTCGTACCAACTCAACCCGGCCTAAGGCCAAGGAGGAACAGTGAACGAACAACTTGACCCAGAAGTCTTCCGCAGGGAGCTGATCCAGGCCCTGGACAATGCGCCGGAAGGCCATTTGAAGAACGCCAGTGAAGCCAGCCGCCGCATGGTGCGCCGGAGAATCCGTGAGAACGGGTTCGGGCGCCTCATCCTGCCCTTCAAGCCGGTGACCAACGCGGACCTCAATCCGCTGCCCGACACCGAGCTGCCGGTGATCATCGAGGAGATGGAGCCCGAGTCCCTTGGGGCGAAGGCGATCTCCTTCAATGACACCGCCGACACCGCGTTCTACCGTGGGGATAAATTCGTGGTTTACTTCTGTAAGATCACGACTGAGGCGAGAACAAAGCATCTTTGGCTTTCGCTCTCCATTGTTCTTACCCGTCAAAAACGCTTACCAACAGGCCTCGTGCGATCCATATCTCACTCTAGGAGCTATCTTCCGCACCCCTGGAAGAGTTCATCCCACGAGGCACCGAGGATCTCACGCAGTTTGGTCAGGGTTGGCAGGGCGGGGAAGTATTCCCCGGCTTCGATGCTCTGCGTGTATCGGGTAGAAAGGCCCACTTTCTCCGCCAACACTTCCTGGGTAAGCCCTTTGCCCCGGCGTAGACGCACGACGTTCTTACCGAACTGGGTGCGAAGGGGGCACGAGGGTGGTTTCCGTGAAGGCACAGCGGGATGTTCGGGTTTTCATGATCTTCGAAACACGAGGCTTTACATCGTGTCCCAGGTTTGGATAGGCTTGGCCCCAGTCTCGAGGTTTCCCATGTGCTCTGTGCTTTCACCACTCTGTTTGCCTTGCCTCAGCTCGGTGGCGGTTGGTGCGGGGTTGATTCCTGACGGGGCGAAGTCGCCCTGTTCTGCGGAGCACTCGAAACCCCGCACGAAATGAGGCCGCCCATTTGGCGAGGGCTTCTTAAAGCTTCTCGACCCGCCATCCCCTTAAACGTCTGCAACTGAAATGAACTCTTTGACTCAACTTCTAAAGACGGTTGGTGATTTCTTCGGTGTCACCCCAGCAAATGCATCCACGGTATCCGGGGTGGGATACGGTTTGATTGTCCTTGGGCTGTGCTTGTTGGGGCTGCGGATTCTACTTGGTGCCACTCGTGCTTCACGAGGTAGCGGGTTTGTGCGGCGCAAATCGGAGGGAGGCTTTACTCTCTTG
>JBBCKB010000085.1:0-28183 GCA_037189965.1 Chthoniobacteraceae bacterium
GAGCGAGTAAGGGGGGATGTGGGGCCCGATAATGAACCCCGCGAGGATATACCCAAGCACCACCGGTTGCTTAAGCTGCCGGAAAATAATCGTCACTACCGAGGCGACGATAATGATGAGGGCCAAGTCGTGAAGCAGGGCGGCGTGGTCCATGAGTCGTGGTGAAAAGGTCGGTGGTTACAGTAGAAATAAGGAGAGCCGGTCGGTGCGGAAGGCGGCTTTTAAAACCGAAAAGAAGCCTTCCGCGGGGTGGGGCAGCTACCGGCGCAGGCTGCCCGGCGCAAAGATAGGCAGCCACAGCGGAAGCGTTCGAGTTTTTTTGAAGAAAAAAAACTTGGAAGCCGCCCTCAACCCGTTGTTGCCAAAACACCCCCCTCTGCCTACAGATTGCGGGCGAATGTCTCCGGCTGCATCCGCACAAACCCCTTCCGCCCCCTCCACCCTCGAGCGAGTCCGGGCGAGGGCCAAGTTCTTCTTCGCTGGCGAAGAGAAGTTCTTCCTCAAAGGCGTCACCTACGGCCCCTTCCGCCCCAATGCCGATGGCGATTTTCTGCCCACCCCCGAGCGCGCTGCGGAAGATTTCCAGCTCATGGGCGAGCTGGGGGTCAACCTCATCCGCATCTACCACGTCCCCCCCAAGTGGTTTCTCGATATTTGCCGCGAGCACGGCATCCGGGTGATGATCTCCATCCCCTGGGCCGAGCATGTCGAGTTTCTTAATAACCGGAAGATCCGCAAACAGATCGTCCGCACCATCCGCGAGGCCGTTCTCAAGAACAAGGGGCATGATGCCATCTTCGCCTACCTTGTAGGTAACGAGATCCCCACTACCATGGTCCGCTGGCTTGGAGCGCGGCGGGTCACGGATTTTGTGGAGCACCTCATCAACGTCGCTCGCGATGCCGACCCGGAGCCGATGTACTCCTACGCGAGCTACCCGCCCACTGAGTACCTCCTCCCACAAAACGTCGATTTCTACACCTTCAACGTCTATTTGGAGCGCCGGGTCGATTTTGAGCGCTACCTTGCCCGGCTCCAGAACCTCGCGGAAGAAAAGCCGCTCATCATGGGCGAGTTTGGCATGGATACCATGCGCAAGGGCGAAGACGCGCAGGCCGATGTCCTCGAGTGGCATTACGACTGTGTTGTCCTCGGCGGTGCGGCGGGCACCATCTTCTTTTCTTGGACGGACGAGTGGTTTACCGGCGGCCATGAGATTGAGGATTGGGAGTTTGGCCTCGTCACCCGCGACCGCCGCCCCAAGAAAGCCTTCCACCGGCTCAAGGCCAAGCTCGCGGGGAGCGGCCCGGTCACCGAGCGAGTCCGCCTTGCGAGCTACCCGAAGGTCTCCATCATCGTCTGTTCGTATAACGGGGGTAAAACCTTGCAGGATTGTTTGGAGTCGCTCGATCTTCTCAACTACCCGGACTACGAAATCGTCTTGGTGGATGACGGCTCCAAAGACAACACCCAGCAGCTTGTCGCGGATTTTGAGGCCAACCGCGTGAAGAGAAGCGCCGCCACTGGGCGCAAGCTTCCCGGGTTCATGAACATCGTGCAGCCCAACATGGGGCTGAGCTACGCCCGCAACGCCGGAGCCCGCGCCTCCAGCGGCGAAGTCGTCGCCTATACCGACTCGGACTGCATGCCCGACCCGGATTGGCTCTACTTCATGGTCGGTACCCTCATTAGTGGAGACTACTGCGGCGTCGGCGGCCCCAACATCTCGCCCCCCGCCGTCAACTGGGTACAGGCCGCCGTGGCCGCCGCCCCGGGGGGGCCTAGCCACGTTCTCCTTTCCGACGTGGTGGCGGAGCACATCCCCGGGTGCAACATGGCCTTCCACCGCTGGGCGTTTGAGAGCATCGGCGGCTTCGATATCGACTACCGCAAAGCGGGGGACGATGTGGACTTCTGCTGGCGGCTCCAGAATAACGGCGGCGTCATCGCCTTCAGCCCCTCGGCCATCGTCTGGCACTACCGGCGCTTTACCCTGCAAGCCTTCCGCAAGCAGCAGGAAGGGTACGGGGAGGCGGAGTCGATGCTCCGCTTCAAACACCTCATCTTCTTTGGCCCCACCGGCACTGCCAAGTGGAAGGGGCAGATCTACGGCGCGCCCCGCTTTACGTGGCTGCTCAACCGCCCCGTTATCTACCACGGCGTCTTTGGGCAGGGGCTCTTCCAGTCCATCTACCCGACCCCGCAGTCCGACATTGCCGCGTACTTGAGCTGTATTGAGTGGGTGGCGCTCACCGCGTTCATCTTCGTCCTCTCCATCGCCTTCCCGACGCTGCGCATCATCCCGTACCTCATGTTTGGCGGCACCTTCCTGGTTGCCCTTTCATTCATGATCCACGCGCGCATCGAGCGCCGCTACGACACCGTGGGCGCGCGCCTTCTCGTCGCCTTCCTCGCCCTGCGCCAGCCGTTGGTGCGCGGGTGGGCCCGCTACTTCACGTGGATCAAGTTCAAGCAAACCCCCGCCGCCGTTATCGACCGGCCGGAGAAAGAGCTCAAAGGCCACGTGCGCGGCTCCATCAGCAAGCTCACCTTCTGGAATGAAGAAGGCCACGGCCGCGAGAAGCTCCTGGAGGAAACCTTCGCCCTGCTGGAGACGGAAGACTGGCGCTACTCCGCCGACACCGGCTGGAAGAGCTGGGACGTGCAGATCTACGGCAACCAGTTCTGGAGCATCAAGCTAAGCACCGTCACCGAGTACCACGGCGGCCCCAAATGCCTCACCCGCGTGGGCCTACGCTACACGCCGGTCGTCACCACCGTGCTCTTCAACGCCATCGCCCTTGCTGTGTTGCTCTACAACATCCAGGGCACCGGTTGGTTTGACTGGGTGTTGCGCGCTGTCTACCTCCTCTGCGTCCTTTCGCTTGCGATGCGTGCCTACCGGCTCAAGCGTCGCGTGGCAGAGCTTGTCACCGCAGCCGCCATCCGCAGCGGGCTCCAGCCCGTCTCCAGCACTGGCGAGCCGCAGAAGTAGGTGGCGGCACGAGGTTAGATGGGGCGTCCGTCTCACAAAGACGGCCCGCGATCTCCCGTTGCCGCGTTCATGACGTTCTGCGCTTCATCCAGAGCCATGTGAGCCCGTTATAGCGATGCTCATTTGCGGCATCGCGTAGCAGGTCGCTGCGGAGCTGAGGTAGCGTTGCAAACCACTCCTCGCGGCTTTGCGCGTGCAGCTCGGTAATCTCGTGCGTTGTGGAGAAACGCTCCTTCAGCACCTCCAGCGTGCTGGGTGCATTCGCACCGTCTTCATGCACTTCGACAAGGATATCGAGCCCGAGCAATGCGGGGGAGGTGGCCGGGCAGAGGAAGGAGCGCTCGTACCCTTCGATATCGCACACCAGCAACGCGCCCCCGCTGCCGCGCTTTGCCAACTCGGCGGCGCTGCAAAAGCCGCTCACGCGTACCCGCTCCTCCACGTGGTTCAAATGAGCCAGCCGCCGCGCCTGCCGCCGGGAGATGAAGTCGGTATCGTAAGCGTGGATGTGTGCCTGCGGCAGCCTCGTGGCGAGGCCCACGGCGTAGTACCCCTCCGCGCACCCCACATCGAGGACAACGCGGTAGCCGCGCGTGGCGATCTCCTCCACCACACTTGCCAGCTCTGCCTCATAAGAGCCGAGCCATTTGGGGGTGATCGGCCCCCACACCACTTCGTCAAAATAGCGCAACCCTTTGAACGGCCCCGCAAGCACGGTGATGCGGCCCTTACCGTACAACTCCCGGCGCACTGCCCGGTGGAGCGCGGCAAAGCGCTTCCGGAAGAGGAGCCGGTTCTTCACTGCGCGGTACCCATCGAGCAGAAACGGCACACGGGCCTCCAGGAGTGCTTTGAGCTGTTGCCTCATACTCGGCGGGGGGAGGGGAGCTGCTCGTAGAGCGCGATCGTCTGCCTCGCGATCGCTTCCCACCCAAACTTCTCCTCCACCCGGAGGCGGCCGGCGTGCGCCATCTTTGCGCGGAGGGCGGGGTCGGCCATCAAGGTGTTGATGCGGGCCGCAAGCGCTTGCGAGAAGGCGGGGGGATCGAGCGGTTCAAACGGGCTCTCGCTCATTTGCTCCAGTGGGACGAGGAACCCCGTCTCCCCATCGACGACGACTTCTTTGATGCCACCCACCGCGCTGGCGACGACGGGCGTTTCACACGCCATGGCTTCGAGGTTGATAATGCCGAAGGGCTCGTAAATGGAGGGGCAGCAGAAGACGGCTGCGTGGGAGTAAAGCTCTACCGCCGCGCCTTTGTGGACCATCTCTTCAATCCAAACCACCCCGGGGCGTTGCACGGCAGCCACGGCGGCTTTCATTTCCGCGGCGATCTCCGGTGTATCGGGCGCGCCCGCGCAGAGGACGATCTGGAAGCCGGGGTCCAAGTGGCGAATGGCGTTGACGAGGTGGATAATCCCCTTCTGCCGGGTGATGCGCCCGACAAAGAGGACATACGGCACTGCAGGGTCGATCCCGTAGCGCTGCAAGGCCTCGGTGGTGGTAACCTTGCGGTACTCGTCGAGGTCGATGCCGTTGTGAATGACGGGCACGCGCTCCGGCGCGACGTTAAAGAGGCGGAGCACATCGGCCCGCGTCTCCTGCGAGACGGCGATAACGGCGTCCGCCATCTCGATGGCGGTGCGCTCCAGCCAACAGGTAAAGTCGTACCCGCCACCGAGCTGCTCGCGCTTCCACGGGCGCAGCGGCTCCAGCGAGTGGACGGTGATGACCAGCGGCAGCCCGTAGTTGAGCTTCGCGAGGATGCCGCCCCACTGCGCATACCACGTGTGGCAATGCACAAGGTCTGCGCCCGCATCCCCCGCGGTGTTGAAGGCGGTGGAGCGCGCCACCGCGCCGAGTATGGAGTGCAGCGCCTTGGGAGCCTGCCACCCCCCGGTCTCCACGCCAAAGCCGCGCACCCGGAGCGAGGGCTCGGGGGTGGCATCCTGCTCGCCAAAGGCGCGGACTTCCACCTCGATATGGCGGGCCAGCTCGCGGCTCAGATAATCCACATGCACGCCCGCGCCGCCGTAGACGTGGGGTGGGTACTCATTGGTAAGAAGAAGTGCTTTCATAGCTACAGCCGGGGGCAGGGGCAGATGCGTAACCGCCGCTGAGGAGTTCAACCATGGATTACGCCACTCTGCAAGACCTCTACTTCCACGAGCTTAAAGACCTCTACCACGCCGAAAAGCAGCTCCTGCGCTCCTTGCCGGGGGTGATCCGCCACACCTCCAGCACCCCGCTACGCCACGCGCTGGAGGCGCACCTGGTCGAGACGCAGGGGCAGGTGGAGCGGCTCTGCCATCTTTTTGAGCGCCACGGCAAATTTATCCGGGGTGCAAAATGCCGGGGCATGGAAGGGCTCCTGGAAGCCACACGCTGCTGGCTCCAGGCGGAGGCCGGGTGTGCGGTGCTCGATGCGGGCATTCTCTCTGCGATCCGGCAGGTCGAGCAGTATGAAATGGCTGGGTACGGCTGCGCCCAGACGCACGCGCGGCTGCTCGGGTTTGGGGAGGATGAGATGCTCCTTACCCGCACGCTGCGCGAGGAGGAGGCGGCCGCGCGCACGCTGGCTTCTCTATGCGAGGGGGTAAACCTCCGTGCCCATATGCCACGCGCCGCCTGAAAACCGCGGCTCATGGAGCATTGCGCCGCGCGCCCGGGTGTGGCAACTTCGGGAGGTCATGGTTCGCCCCCTCCTTGCCCGTGTTCGCCGCCGGTTACTCGTGCAGGCGTGGGTGGAGCATTCGGTCTGGGGGCTTTGCATCGGGTTGGCCGTGCTGGCTATCGCCATCCTCTGGCTGCCGGGCGTGGGTGCCGGGTGGCTGGCGGCGATCGTGGCTGCCGCATTACTGGGCGCGGGCGCTTGGAGCTGGCTGCGCCGCCCCGGGCTGGAGCAAACCGCCGCGTGGGTGGATGCCCGCGCCGCCACCCGAGACCGCCTTTCCACCGCGCTCGCGTTTGAAGGCGCGCGCGAGCCGCTGCAAGCCGCCGCCGTCGCCGAGTGCGAGCGCTATTTGCAGACGTTTGACCCTCGGGCATGGACGCCGTGGCGGCTGCCTCGCGGGGTATTTTGGCTCCTGCTGCCCGTGCTTGCGCTCGCAGGGTTACAGCTTTGGGTAAAGCCGTGGCTGCGACCTGCCACCACCGTGCGCGTGGCCGATGTGGCGGTGCTGGAGCAAGCGGCCCGGTTGGAGACGCTTGCCCGCGAGCTGGAGGCGCAAAACACCGAGAAGCAAGAGGCTGCCATCTCCCAAATGGCGGAGGCCTTCCGCAAAAGCGCCGAGCGCCTCCGCGAAGGAGCCGCTGGCGAGGCCCCCGGCAAAGCCGCGTTGGAAGAGCTCTCGAGCCTCGAAGAGTGGGTGCGCGCCACTCGCCAAAAGAGCCTCCAGGAGACGCTCGCGGAGGCGTTTGAGGGTGCCCAGGTTTCCAAACCGGCCGCAGAGGCCCTGCGTTCGGGAGATGCCGAGGCCGCCGCTCGCGCGCTCGAGGAGCTCGCGCAGAAGGTGGCCGCCGCCCCTTCGCAGATGGAGCCGCTGCGCCGCGCGCTGCGCGCTGCTGCCGAAGCCCTCGGCGAGCAAACCCCTGCTGGCGAAGCCGCCGCCGAAGCCGCCAAAGCTGCCAGCCGCAAAGATGCCGAGGGGCTCTCCGAATCGCTCTCCAAAATGAGCCAAGCCTTGCGCAACCCCACCAAAGGGGCCGAAGGGAGCAAGCTTATCTCCGCCTTGCAGGAGATGAAAAACCAGCCCGGCAAAGGGAATGGCGAAGCCGAGGGCGAAGAGCCCCCTTCCTTCAGCATGGCCGGTGCTCCGGGCAAGAAGGGGGACCAGCCCGCCCAGGGCGAAGCCAGCTCCCAAGGGGGGCAGCCCGGCAGCGAGCAAGACTCCGGTAGCAAGCAAACCCCTTGGGGCGACCCTGCCGAAGCCCCCGGCAATGAGGGCGAAGCCGCCTCGTTGGAGAGTGTCTTGGGCGAAGGCGAAAGCCTGCAAACCCTTATTTCCGCCCAAGCGGGGGATGAAAAAGCGAAGGCCGGCTACCGTGCCCTCTACGAAGCCGCCGCCCCCGCCGCCCAAGATGCGCTGGAGCGCGAAAACATCCCGCTCGGTTCGCGCCTTTTCATCAAACGTTACTTTGAATCGATCCGCCCCACGCGGTAACATCGCCCCACGCTCATGAATACCCCCGAGACCGACGCCGCCGAATTCCGCGCCCTTTTCCAACGCATTCAGGCCGAGTTGCAAAAGCGCATCGTTGGCCAGGAGCCGATTGTTGAGGGCGTCCTCGCCGCCTTGTTTGTCGGTGGGCACGTCTTGCTGGAGGGGGTGCCTGGGCTGGGGAAGACGATCCTCGTTCGCACGCTGGCCGACGCCACGGGGCTCCATTTTTCGCGCATCCAGTTTACTCCGGATTTGATGCCCTCGGACATCGTGGGTACAAACCTGATCTCGGCGAGCGAGGGGGGCGAGCGCTCCTTTCGCTTCCAGCCGGGGCCGGTGTTTGCCAACCTCGTATTGGCAGACGAGATCAACCGAGCCACGCCCAAAACGCAGAGCGCGCTTTTGGAGGCGATGCAGGAGCACCACGTCACCGTGGGTGGGGTGCAGCACCCGCTTTCCGAGCCGTTCCTCGTCCTCGCCACCCAAAACCCGCTGGAGATGGAGGGGACTTACCCGCTCCCCGAGGCGCAGTTGGACCGCTTCCTTTTCAAGCTCCGCGTTGAGTACCCTTCGGCAGCCGAGTTGCATACGATTTTAGACCGCACCACCGCGGGGGAGGAGAGCACCCTCTCCCATGTTTGCAAAGATGCCGCCGAGTTGCTGCGTTGGCGCACGTTTGTGCGGCAGGTGCCGCTCGCTCGGGAGGTGCAGGAGCACGCCGTGCAGATCGTCCTTGCCACTCACCCGGAGCACCCCTCTGCACCGGGCAAAACGCGCCGCTTCGTCCGCTACGGGGCGAGCCCGCGCGGCGCCCAAGCCCTTATCCTTGCGGGCAAAATCTTCGCGTTGCTCGACGGGCGCTTCCACGTTTCCCGAGCCGATGTGGAGAAAGCCGCGCTCCCCGCGCTGCGCCACCGCATCATCCTCAACTTCGAGGGCGAGGCCGAAGGAGCCACGACAGACGAAATCATCCGCGAAATCCTCGACTCCGTGGCCCACAATGAAACCCGTCCTGGCGCTTGACCAAGGGACTAGCAGCTCCCGCGCAATTCTCTTCGATGCCGAGGCCACCCCGTTGGCCATCGAGCAGGTGGAGTTTCCCCAACACTACCCGCAGCCCGGCTGGGTAGAGCACGACCCACGCGATTTGTGGGAGAGCCAGCTCCGTGTCGCCACCACGCTTCTGGAAAAAGCGGGCTTGCGCGGGGGCGACCTCGCTGCCATTGGCATCACCAACCAGCGTGAGACCACCCTGCTGTGGGACCGCCGCACCGGCGAGCCACTTGGCAACGCCATCGTCTGGCAAGACCGCCGCACCGCCGCCTATTGCCAGAGCCTCGAGCCCCACGCAGGGGAGATCGCGCGGCGCACCGGCCTCGTGCTCGACCCGTACTTCTCCGCCAGCAAACTTCGCTGGCTCCTAGAGCACCACCCCGGCGCCCGCGCCCGCGCCGAGCGGGGCGAGCTGGCCTTCGGCACGGTAGATACGTGGTTGCTCTGGAAGCTAACCGGCCTGCACGCGACAGACCCTTCCAACGCCTCGCGCACCATGCTCTACAACCTCCACCAAGGCGCGTGGGATGAGGAGCTGCTCGCCCTTTTTGAGATCCCCCGTGCCCTTCTGCCCGAGGTGCGCCCCTCCAGCGGCTTCTTTGCCGAAGCCACTCACGGGCCACTGGCAGGCGCGCCGGTGTATGGCATCGCCGGAGACCAGCAGGCCGCTCTCTTTGGGCAGGCATGTTTCGAGCCCGGAATGGCCAAGAATACTTATGGCACCGGCTGCTTCCTGCTTTTGCAAACCGGCGCGCACCCTGTCGCCTCGCAGCACCGCCTTCTCACCACCGCCGCGTGGGAAGTGGCCAAGCGCCGCGCCTTTGCGCTGGAGGGGAGCGTCTTTATTGGCGGAGCCGTGGTGCAGTGGCTTCGCGACGGATTAGGGCTGATCCGCAGCGCGGCAGAGGTCGAGGCGCTCGCCGCCAGCGTGGCAGATAGCGGGGGCGTCTACCTCGTGCCCGCGTTTGCCGGGCTGGGCGCGCCGCATTGGGATGCCGGGGCACGCGGAGCCATCCTCGGTCTTACCCGGGGCACCACCGCCGCGCACCTGGCGCGGGCCGCGCTGGAGGGCGTCGCCTACCAATGCGCGGATTTGTTGGATGCCATGGTGGCCGACACCGGCGAGCCGCTGCGCGAGCTGCGGGTGGATGGGGCGATGGCTGCCAACACCCTCCTGCTTCAGTTTCAGGCAGACCTCCTGCAAATCCCCGTTGTACGCCCCCGGCATCTGGAGACGACAGCCCTCGGGGCCGCCATGTTGGCCGGGCTGGCGGCAGGCGTGTGGAAAAGCGAGCAGGAGCTGGCCTCCCTTTGGCAGCGGGGTGAAACATACACCCCACGCCGTCCGGCTGCCGAGGTGGCCACCCTGCGTGGCGAGTGGAGCCGGGCCGTGGAACGCTCCGCCGGGTGGGAAACATGAGTCGTATTTAGCTGACACGCGCCGCGCTTTGGCCTAATACCCCGGGGATGATCGACGTCGCCAAAGTCTTCTACCTCATCTTCGGCTTTCTTACGCTGCTTGGCGGCGTCATCGGCTTCGTGAAGGCCAAGAGCCGCGCTTCGCTTATCGCCGGGGGGCTCTGCAGCCTCGCCCTCTTTGGTGCGGGGGCGCTCATGTTTACCAACCATATCAACTACGGGCTCATCCTCGGCCTGCTCGTCTCCGTCGCGCTGGCGGGGCAGTTTGTACCGAAAGTGCTCATGGGCCGCGCGCCGATTCATTCGCTCCTCATGGCGCTGCTTAGCTCGGCGAGCCTCATCATCACCCTCATCACCCTCACCAAGAAGTAACCACGCCGTGCCTGCCTCCCGCTATTTGCTGATACCTGCCGTGGGGTTGGTGCTGGCGGGGTGCCGCCCGGCCACGCCTCCACAACCGCCGGGTGACGAAGCGCCCACCCCCACGCCGAGCGACAAAGTGGTCGTCGCTCCGAGCCCCACGCCCACCCCTTCGCCCACGCCCATCTACCTCCCGCGCCAGCAGATGGAGGTGGCGCGGCTCTACAACGGCGCGCGCGTAAAGACCACCTTCGAGTCGAAGCCCGGCGCGAGCGCTACCACCGAGCGGCAGACCCCCGAGGCGTACACGGTGGAGGTCACCGTCAAAGTCAACGTCCCCAAGGCGAGCCAGGACATTGCCGCTCTCTCCGCGCTCAACCCCGCCTTGGCGACGCTGCTGCCGGGGCTCCCCGCGCTCCTGGAGAGTGCCACCGTCTCCCCCCACTACGAAGACCTTTACCGCCGCAAACTCGCCCGGATGGAGCGTAACTTGCCACGGCTGGAAACCCTTCTCTCCCGGCACGATTTTTTTGATTGCGAGACGATCCTCCACCTTCGCGAGCCGCAGACCGGGCGCGCCGCCGTCCTCGTGCAGGCCGATATGGATGTCGATACCGACGGCTCCGATGGCGACCGCATCCCCAACCCCGAGGGGAAGGACATGTACTTTCAGCCGATGACCAGCTACCACTGGCCAAAGCAGACCGAGCACCCCAACCCGTTTCTGGAGAAGAGCCTCGCCAAGCTGCGTGCCGCGCAGGATGAAGTGGCCAAAGCCAAGGGCGTGCCCGCCGCGCAATTGCAGGAGCTGCGCAACAAAGTCGGCGCCGCCCGCTACGAAGTCAACCAGCTCACCCGCCGCTCCTTCCTCCTTTCGGAGACAGATCCGTACATCGTCATCCCCGGGTTTATGGCCAGCGCCAAAGATCCGCACTACACCCCCAAGTGGGGGGATTACGCCGTCGTCATTTACGGAGACACGATCTACCCCGCCATCGTGGGAGATGCAGGGCCCACCTTCAAAGCAGGCGAGGCCTCGTTGCGGCTCTCCAAACAGCTCAACCCGCGCTCCACCGCATACAGCCGCCCGGTGAGCACGCTCAAAGTCACCTACCTTATCTTCCCCAACACCGCCGAGGAAACGGCGCAACCGCCGGACCTCGAGCGCTGGCGCGAGAAAGTCGCCGGTTTATTGGGAGAGATCGGCGGCCACGGCGGCACCCTCTTTGCGTGGGAAACAACCGCCAAGCCGGTCCCCACGCCGACGCCGGTGCCCACCCCCACGCCGGAACCATTGCCGACCCCTGAGCCGCTCCCTTCGCCCGAGCCGCTGGCAACCCCGCAAGGGTTGGCCACGCCTGCGGAGCCGCTGTCGCCTCCTGCAGTCGCTACCCCAACGCCTGCGCCGCTTCCTTCGCCCGCACCGTAGCGACTAGAGTCGAGTCGTCTACGGTTTCTCGGGTTCAATATTCAGCGCCCGCTGTAGCGTGGTGACGTATCCTTCGATGACGTTCTTGCCAATCTTCCGCTGCTCTTCCTCCGCGCGGAGGAGCCGGAAGGGGGAAGTCCCAAAATAGTAAACCGCGCCTTTGCCCACGCGGTGGCGGGTTGCGATGGGGTGTTGGCGCCCGGAATCATCCGCAGCCGTGGCGAGGACGTCGGCATTTTTGATTTTGCCGAGAACGCCGGTTTGGGTCACCACGAGGTTCCAGCTGGAAACCGTGTCGGGGAAGAGCTGGCTCCCCGCTGGCTGGATGGCGATCGGGTTCTGCAACGCAACCTTCGGGTGGTGGGATGCAAACCGGCTAAAGCCGAGAAGGTCTTCCGCAAAGGTGAGATCGCGGAAATCCCCCGCGTTGCGGGAGCGACGGGGAAGGGCAGCTCCGATGATAATGACCACGCCGCCTTCATCAAGATAGCTGCGGACGGCCTGCAAGTTTTCACCTACGTTCCAGAAGGCCCCTTCATCCCCCTTTGCTTTGGGGAATGTTTCTACCAGTACGACGGCGCGGTATTGGGGGTAGTCTACTGTGTTTGGGCCGCTCTCCGTCATCAGCGTGGCCTCCACCCCGGCAGGTCGCAACACCTGGTTGCGAAAGCTCTTGATGGCAAAATCCGGCCCAACGAGGGCGACCGGGCGGTCCTCCTGCCCGTGGAGCATCGGGGCCGCCAAGAAGCCAAAGAGAGAGAGAATGAGTAAGGTAAATCTTTTCATGATATTAAGGAGCTTTCCCCTGGAAGAAACCAAGGTACTCCGCAGAAGTACCACTATGGCCGTTGCGTCTGTTGGGAATCTCGGGTGAAGTACGGCTCTCCACATGCCCGTCGAGAAAGAGAATGTTGGCCTTCCCCCCGAAGTGCTGGAAGGCCGCTTCGCTTGGGCCCTCTCCATTGGGGATCTCGCTATCGTCGTAGAATTTCTCCGCAGTGACGCGCGTCCAGTTGGCTCCTTTGGATTCTGTTAGAAGGTATTGCTTTGCGGGGAGCGGCACCGCCGTGAGCTTGGTAAACACCTCGGAAAAGCGGGCATTCATCCCATAATAGACCTTGTAGCTTCGGATGACGGGGCAACGGTGCATTTTCAGCGCCTTTTCATCTGCCAGATAGGGGCGGATATACGGAGTCCACGCATCTCCATTGGAAGTGGTGCCATTGGGGTTCCTGATAACAACCCGATAGGGGGGGATTTGGTTTTCATTATCCGCCGCGAAGAGCGTAAACCCATGGTGCCACGACCGGAGAATTGACACGCACCGGTTGGTCTGTGCATTGGCCAGGATGCGGTTGCCGACCGGAAAGAAGAGGACCAACAAAGCCGCCACGACGACCAATGACACCAGCAACTCCGTCAACGTAACGGCATTTCTGGAAGGGTGCAGTGTCATAGCCGGTAATGGTTACACTCTGTGGGGCGGTCTACCCGGCTCGGCTTGCGACCTGCGTGCGGCGCTTCCACCCAAGCAGCAGCCCCATGCCGCCCAACGCCAGCAACGCAAGCTCCGAGGGCTCGGGGACGGCCTGTAGCCCATAATAGGTATAGACCCCATCATAGAAGAGCGACGCATCTCCCGCATAGAGGCCGTTGGCACCCAAGGCCCCGCTGGATTTGAAGAGATCGAGATAATCGACATGGTTGCCCACCATCCGCAGCCCCCAGAAGGCGGTGTTGCCAGCCGCTTCGTCAAAAGTCACCAAGATAGAGCCACCCTCTTGCATCACAAAGTTTTGCTCCTGGTCGAAGAGGAGATCAAGCCCGCCTACTCCGCCAGCCCCGAGGGTGATCTCGATGGCTCCCTTTGCCCCGATCGTCAAGGCGCTGGAGACGCTCCAAGTGGTTGTCTCCAGCCGGAGGAGACTTTTGTTTGTTGCGGTGCTATTACCGATGGCTACGGTGTTGGAGCGTGCCGAGCCTCCGGCGAGCCGTACGGTGCCGACGGCGTTGGTGCCCTCTCCGATAAAGGCCCCGCCGCTGATGTCGAGCACCTCCAGATCGGACTCCGAGAAGTCGAAGGTGCCCGTGGCCGACCCTGCCGCGTGTAAGTTCTGGCCGACGTGGAGTGCCGTTACATAAGCCGAGAGGCTGCCAGTGCCTGCTTCCACCGTGCCGAGTGCATTTCCGGATGCGTTGGCGCTAGCCACATTCTTGTAGCCGATTTCGACAGCTCCGCCCCGCGTCACTTGGTTCCCAAGCTCCAGATCGAGGCCGTTGGGGATGCTTTCAATCGTCCCTTCCGAGCCCGCACCGACCCCCACGCGGAGGCTGTTGTTTACCAAAACCCGCACCGCGCCCTGCTGCGGGGCGGTGGAGAATGCAAGCGCTCCGATGGCCGAGGTGCTTACGTTACTCGTGCGTGAGTTGACCCCAATGCTCAGGCTCCCGCCGATCTCCAGTTCGGAAAGGACGCCAAGCTGCAGGCGGCCGATCTTATCGCGACTGCCGCTGGGGCCGGTAAGCGTTGTCACCCCGATTTCCACCGCGCCGGAGGTGGTCAGGGTCTTCTCGTTGGCCCCCGAGATGAGGTTGGCACCGGAGAGATCAAGAACCATGTTGTTGCGGTAGTTCCCCGAAGAGGAGGCCACCAAAATGGAGCCAAGCCCCTCGGAATCGAGAGTGGCCCCCGAGCCAAACTGGATGCCGACGGAGGTCGTCAGGTTTCCGGCAGAGTCGCCAGTGGTCCGCATGATGATGCTGGAGTTATCCTCAAACCGGTAGGTACCACTGGTAAAGGCGGCGTTATAGCGCGAGCTGCTGGGGATGCTGGCGGGGCTGTAGAGCAGGTTTCCTGATTTGAAGGTCATTTTCCCACCGTTGAGGGTGAAGGTTATCAACCCGGAGTTGCTGGTGGAGGGGGTAATCGTCAGCCCGCCTCCGAGAACTTGGTCTGCGGTTAGCGAAACGGTATAGGAAAGCGCCGAAGTGGAGTTTACAAAGCTCACCCCATCATTTGTCGTCGAGGGTGGCACGCTTGCCCCAGACCAGTTGGCGGAGTCCGACCAAAGCCGGGTGCCGCTTGCGGTGGAGGTCCAGTTGTACTGGCCATAGAGCGCCGAGGCCGACATAAGCAACGCGGCAATGGAGGGGAGGGTTTTGCGGGTAGGAAGGGCAGGCCGATTCATGGTGGGGTAGGGAGGTTAAGGTTGGGGGAGCTTGCGGAAATGGGCGCCGGTGCGGAAAAGCCGCGTGACGGTGTTGAAAGCATGCGGCTCTTCGCGGAAGGTGGATCGGTACCACCCCAACAAGGCGACGAGAGATTCCCGGGAGTTCTGGTTTTTCACCGCTTGGCCGTAGACCTCGGTGTAGTCCAACCCCCGGGAAAGGAAGTCGATGCGTTGGCGAATGTCCTCATCGGCTTCCGCCAATTCGCGCGCCTTCTCAAGACGGCTGCGGAGATGTTTGATTTTTTCCGGAGTGAATGTGGCGTAGTACGCGGCAAGGAAGGCATCGCCCTTTTGTTTGCGGGTCGGCTTCTGGGGCGTATCGACCTCCACGGCCCGTAGCTGCTCCTCCACCGCGCTGACGCCCTGGTTGGCGATATAATCTGAAGCTTCCTCTATCTCGGAGAAGTACCCCTCCATCTCGGTAGCTGCCGGGCCAAATGCTGCTTGGCAGTAGTCTTTGACGACGGCAGCGGGGTCCGCAGAGGGGTCCCAGAGGATCTTGGCGAGCACGTAATAGTTGAGCCCTTGGGTAGACCAATGCCCCGCAAGCGAATCGAAATCCGCCGCGAGCATTCCCGTCTGGTAGCAATGGCGTACGTCTTCGGCCAATCGCCGGGTGTAAAGGAAGGGGAGCCCGTAGGAGCCGAGCAATGCGTTGGGTCGCAATACCATTGCGTTGGCGCGTTGGCTCCAGCCGTCCCATCGCTTCAGATCTTTCTCGCGCAGCCGTTCGTTGGAGTAGTCCAGCCCCACAAAGCCGATGATGATCGCGGGGTGGAGCGTCACCGTCAGCGGGACATCCCGGTAGGCGCTATAGGCATAGGCCCCAAGCCGGGCGTGGGGTTGGGTTTTGACGACCTCTTCCGCGATGCGGTTGTAAAAGGTGGCGAGCCGGTCGCTCAGCGATACATAATCCTGAAGCGACCACTTTGCGCCACGGTGGATGCGCATGCGAATAGGAGGCGCATTGGGCGGGTCGAGCTTGCGGCACTCCGAGCAGAGGCAGAAGCCATCTTCGCCCGAGCCATCGTTGGGAGAGATGGAGGCGGAGCCAAGCTTCGGGTCTTTGGCATATTGAGCCAATATTTGTTGAGCTGTGGCGTGCGCGACTTCCGGGTTGGATTTACAAAGGCGGGGCCGCTCGCTGACCTGCGTGCGGCTGCCGTCTGCCTTCATGGCAAACCATTCAGGGTGTTCCTTCCCGTACCTTTTGTACCAGCCGTGAAAGGCGTGTTTGTAATTGAGATCGAGGCTATTGCCGCAGCGCAGGTTATCCAGCCAGCGGCTATTGTTCGCGAGCACGGCGAGGTAGTCTTTCTCCTCTGCCTTGAGGTGGCGCAGGCCGACTTGGGCGCGGTCGTTGAGCTCCCCATTTCGGATGATGCGCTGCTCCACGGCGGGCTCGTCCTGTTCGTTAAGAGCGGGGAGCCTGAGCTCGTGCACTTTGGGGACCACGGTGCCGCCGGGGCCCGGCCAGATCCACCGCACCCCGAGGTGGCGTTCCAGCAAATCCGCCACGGCGAAGTAGGTTCCGTTAGCTGAGAGCTTTCCTTGCGAGGCATCATTGCCGAGGATGTAGAGGCCATCCGGCATGCGGAGCCGTTTGAAGCCGCCGGGGGTTAGCTCGGAGGCGGTGAGCTTTTGCTCCACAGCACGCCGGGTCTTGCCGATCCAGATGCCATTTGCCCATGGGCGCTTTTCCAAGTCGCGCACGACGCCATCTTCATCCACGGTGACGCTGTATTCCGCAGCCACGGGAAGCTCGACGCCCGTTGCCTCCCGGATCGTGGCCACCAGATTCCGAGCGGCGGCTTCCTCTGCTTTGCTCGGCGAGGCGGGAAGGATGATGAGCGCCTTTGCCGTACCGTCTTTAACAAGCTCCAGCGAGGGGAACTCCGCCTCTGTGACTTTCCGGCGGGATTCGACCTTGTGCCGAATGGGAGAGGCGCCCCAGGTGGTGCTCTCCGCTGGTTTGCCGAGCGGTTGTGTGCCCCATTCCGCAGCAGCAAAGGCATGGAGCGTGGTGCCAAGAGCCAGCAAAGAAGTAACGAGATAGGAAGGCATGAAGGAGGGAAATCAGGCTTGGGTGGCGGGGTAGTCTTTGCAAATGGCAACGGTTTCTCCCGGGATGAGGCGCATGGGGATCAACTCACGGCAGGGAGGCGTGCCCGGGTTTTCGATCAACTGGGCAAGCAGTTCCACCGCGCGGGAGGAGATTGTGGTGCAAGGGGCAATCAGGGTCGGCTTGGTGGTCGGGTGTTCGAGCCCGGGGCTCCCCATTATCGCCACGCTCAAATCATCCGGTACCCGGATCCCTCCTTCCGCGCACTCGGAGAAAAACTCTGCCGTATAGCTGGAGGTGAGGATGGCCGTCGGCTTCCGTGCCAGCAACTCCCGGAGCGTCAGGCGCTCTCCGGCAACTTCGGCATCCGCAATGCCTGCCGACTCCAGCCCCATGTCGTTGATCTCGTAAAGGTAATGCCGCACCAGGTGGTGTTCGTAGTCATTGGAGCCGCCGCTGGCGCAGAGCCCGAAGCGCTGGTGCTTAAGCCCGATGAGATGCTTCAGGAACAGCCGGATGCCTTGTCCGAAATCGG
Organism: Chthoniobacteraceae bacterium; assembly: GCA_037189965.1. GTDB lineage: Bacteria > Verrucomicrobiota > Verrucomicrobiia > Chthoniobacterales > Chthoniobacteraceae > DATMFV01. The sequence goes on from JBBCKB010000085.1 coordinate 17,248, forward strand.
GCTCACATGCAATCCACGGCTCTTCGCCCAAGCGGTAGCGCCCGGAAATCGTCATCGGGATGCCGAGCTTGCGCAGGTGCTGGTGTGCAAGGGCCGTGTAGTTTCCGGTGACGACCATGCCGTCAATCCTCCCATTGCGCAGGAGCGGGGGGATGCGCCCCTTCTCCAAGTCCTTCACCGTAGCAGAGAGATAGATCGGCCTCCAATGGCGCTCGATGATCTTCTCGGCCATTTTCTGGAAGCCGGAAGCGTAGGTCGGGTTCTCGAACTCCCGGTCGATCAAGAGACAGGCAATATCGAGGCTGTTTGACCGTTTTGCCCCAACCTCCGCCGAAATGCCGGGGGGTGGCTGCAATGGGGTTTTGTAACCCAAAAGGCGCTGCGCTTCCCACACGCGACGCTTGGTCTCCAGGCTGATGGATCGCGAATCCTTCAGCGCCATCGAGACGGCCGAAACGGATATTCCTACCTGTTCGGCGATGTCTTTGAGGGAGATCATTTCCGTGATGAAATAATATCAGCAGGAACTGAAGTCAACTGAAAATATTTCAGTTATAGGTGGTGATTTTAGGTGCTGCTATTTGGTGATTGCTGATTTTAAAGGTTACAGTTGATGACTGTAAAATTTGAATTTAAACTGAAGATGCGCCTTGAAAATGGGCGCAATCCTCCCGCGAAGAGGAGTTGGCGAGGGCTGGAGAATCAGCCCCGTCGTGGCTTACGAGCGGCGGGTTTGCTCTTTGGGCAGGGGCCGATTGTTTCGCCGGGAGTGATCCGCATGGGGACTAACTCCCGGCAGGGAATGGCCCCCGGCTCTTCGATCAACCGGGCCAGGCGCTCCACCGTGCGGCTGGAGATGGTGGTGCATGGGGTGATGAGGGTGGGCCTCATGGGGAGGGCCGAAAGCCCATATCGGCCCACTTTCACCAAGCTGATGTCTTCGGGAATCTGCAACCCCATCTCCGCGCAGGCTTCAAAAAGATCAGCCCCGCTGCCGGTGACGAGGATGGCGGTCGGCTGGCGGGCCAGTAGGTCGCGGATCGTCAATGGCTCTGCCCGCGAGGGGTGTGTCGCAACTCCGGCAGACTCCAGCCCCAACTCCCCGGCTTCGTGGAGGTAGTGCCGCACCATGTGGAGCTCGTAGTCTCCCGCGCCGCCGGTGGCGCAAAGACCGAAGCGCCGGTGGCCCAGCGCGACAAGGTGGCTCAGAAAGAGCCGGATGCCCTGCCCGAAATCGGGCTCACACGACATCCACGGCTCCGCACCCAAGCGGTAGCGCCCGGAAACAGCGAGGGGGATGTTGAGTTTGCTCAAGTGCTGGTGGGCAAGGGCCGTGTAGTCGCCGCTGACGATCATCCCATCAATCTTGCCATTGCGCAGAAGGGGAGGGATTTGCCCGGCTTCGAGATTCTGAAGTTTGGCGGAGAGGTAGATCGGCCTCCAATGGCGCTCGATAATCTTCTCCGCCATCTTTTGGAAGCCGGAGGCGTAAGTCGGGTTTTCAAACTCCCGGTCGATCAAGAGGCAGGCGATATCAAGGCCGTCTGTTTGTTTTGCCCCGACTTCCGCCGAAATGCCGGCGGGTGGTTGTAAGGGGGCCTTATACCCTAAAAGGCGCTGTGCCTCCCACACGCGGCGCTTGGTCTCCAGGCTGATGGATCGCGAATCCTTCAGCGCCATCGAGACGGCAGAAACGGAAATACCCAAATGCTTGGCGATATCTTTGAGGGTGACCATCCGGGTTGATGAATTACGTCCAAACGGGGTGGGATTCAATGAAGATCCCAATACCCAAAGGCTACTGCATCTTGAGAAACTCCACCTTGGCGGAAAGCTCCGGCGTTAGATACCGATCGGGGTTCTCCACCTGTACTTTGATTTGCAGCGTCCCTTTCTGCCGGTTCGCTTCGGGGGCGATCTCAGCCACGTAGGCGCTATACTGCCGGTCCGGGTAGGCTTCGGGGGAGACGCGCGCCTTCTGCCCGGGAGCGACTTTGCGCAAATCGCTCTCCGAGACATCCACCTCTACCTGGAGCTGCCCCGGGTCGGCCACGGCGATGAGCGCCGTGCTTGGCCCATGAGTGCCGCCAAAGCTCTGCGGCATGACGAGCTCCCCCGTGTGGGCGAGCTTTTCGAGCACCACGCCATCGAGCGGCGCGCGGATGACCATCCACCCCAGTTGCGTTTGCGCTACTTCCAGCGCGGCCTCGGCCTCCAGCACGGCGGCTTCGGCCTCTGCCAGCGCGAGCCGGGCATCTTCCTCGGCGGCGGCGGAGGCGGCTCCGCTTTGTTGCAGCTTGCGGCTGCGCTGCCAAAGGATGCGCGCTTTCTCCGCCGTGGCCCGGGTGGTGGCCGCGCGGGCCGTGGCCTCCTTCACGCGGCCGCGCTGCTCGGCATCATCCAGCCGCACGATCACTTCGTCTTTCTTCACGGCATCTCCCTTGTTCACGCCGATCCACTCCACAAGGCCCATCACGCGGGGGGAGATCTCAATGCGCTGGCTGTTGATGATGTAGCCTGAAACGGTGAGCACCACATCCCCCGGCTGCGCGGGTGGGGCAGGGGGCGGGGTGGCCGCGCTGCGTGCCGGGGCAGCAGCGGCGGGGGCGGCTTCACCCCCCCGGGTGGCGATCCGCTCATCCCGCTGGCCGGGCCGGGCAAACCAGGCCGCCGCAAGCGTAATGCCCACCACCCCTGCAAATAGGAGCGCAAACGGCTTGCGAGGGCGTTGGCGTTGGGCGGGTTCGATGCGGATGGCGTTGAGTTTACCGGAGTCCATGAGCGGGGAAAGGGGCGAGGATGACGCTTTTTAAATCGATTTCAAAGCCGTAATCACCGGCAAGCGCGAGGCGCGCCACGCAGGCAGCAGGCTGCCAAGCACCCCCACGCTGATGGCAAACACCATTCCCTGCCAAAGCAGCTCGGGGGTAATGGTGAACTGGAAGACGGTTTCCGAAAACGTGTCGAAGCTGATCGTGCCGGTGGTGTACCCATTCATCGGCAGCGCCAGCAGGCAGCCGAGCGCTCCGCCAATGGCGGCAAGGAGCGCCCCTTCGAGCAGGAACCCGGCAAGGATCATCCGCCGGGGAAAGCCGAGCACCCGCAGGGTACCCACTTCGCGAGTGCGAGCGCCTACGCTGGCGTAGAGGGTATTCATGGCGGCAAAGATCGCGCCCACAGACATCACCGTGGCGAGGAAGTTGCCTAGCACACGGATCGGCTTTGCGGTTTTGGTTTGCTCGGCATAGTAGGCCATCTCTTCGATCAGCCGGACGCCGAAGCGTTTATCGCTCTCGAGCCGGTGGATGATCTGTGCACGTGCCTCTGCCGAGAGCCCCTCGATGGGGCGAACGAGGAGGCTGGAGTACGACTCCCGGTTGAAGGTGGAGCGGGCTTCATCCGCCGCCATCCACATTTCCGAATCAAACGCGGAGCCGCTCCCCTCAAACCACCCCACCACCGTCAGCTCGCGCGAGCCGACGTGGAAGCGCTCGCCCACCCCCATATTGGCAAAGCGGGCGGCCATATTGCGCGAGACAACCACCTCCCGCCGCCCCGGCTCAAACCACCGGCCCGCCACCAGCCGCACCTGGGGCCGTAGCTCCCGCCCGGCGGGGGAGACGCCGCGCAGCGTCAGGTTGGCCTCGCCCATGCCATCGGCCCGGGTAAGGTTGAGGACGATCACCGTGTCTGCTGAGATGAGTGGCTCGCCCCTCTCATCCCGCGCGATCTCCGGGAGGTATTTTACAGAGTGGTAGACCTGCCGGGGGATTTGGCTGCCGCTTTCCGAGACAGAGCCGCGCCGGACGACAAGGTAGTTGCGGGGGTCTCCCGTGCTTCCGCTCGCCTTCTCCAGCCCAAGTGCGAGGGATTGCACCAGTAAGTAGACGGTGACCACCAGCGCGATCCCCAGCACCGTGGCCAGCGTGGCTCGCCACCGGACAAAGAGGTTACGTAAATGGTAAGCAAAAGGGAGCGCCATGGGGGAGCAAAGGAGCCTACACAAAAAAACCGGGTGCTGAATAGGAGCAAACCGGTTAACGTCGAAGGGAATATGAGAAACGCTCCCTTGTGGTTGGCGGTGCCCCTCGTGCTGGGGCTTGGGCTCGGCGGCTGCCGAAAAGCAGAGCCCGAAGATCAGGAGGCAGAGATCAACCGCCGGGTAGAGGAGCGGCTAGAGCAAGAGCGGCTCCAGCAACGGCAAGCCGAGCTGGATGCCCGCGAGGCCGACCTTGCGCAACGCGAAAGCGCCGAAGAGGCGAAGGCTACCCCCCCGGTAGCCCACGAGGCCGCCCCCTCCACCGAGGCTGAAGCGGCTCCTGCGGAAGACTACACGCTATTTTATAAAGAGCTGGAACCCCATGGCCGCTGGTTGGAGACGGGGGAATACGGCCCCGTATGGCAGCCCACCGCCGCCTCGGGCGACCCGGCGTGGCGCCCCTATACCCTTGGGCGTTGGGAATATACCGACCAAGGGTGGGCATGGGTTTCAGATGAACCGTTTGGCTGGGCGACCTACCACTATGGCCGGTGGACCCGGCTTGTCGGCACCGGCTGGGTCTGGGTGCCGGGGGCAGATTGGGCCCCCGCGTGGGTTGCTTGGCGCAAAGGCGAGCGCCACGTCGGCTGGGCTCCGCTCCCCCCGGGTGCAAACGGGGCCGAAGGGGTGCCGCCCGCGGATTTCAACTTCATCCCCGTGGAGCAATTTGGCGATGACGGCTTCGCGCGGGAGCTTCTGCCTCCGGAGGAAACTGTCGTCCTCGTGCGCGATACGGTGGATGTGACCAACGTCGTCTACACCTCGGGCGTCGTCTACATGGCTGGTCCGCCGCTCGTTTTCATCCAGCAATGGTGCCCGCGCCCGTTTAATATCTGGCGGGTGGATCGCCGCCACCACCGGTACGACAAGGATCGGCGGATGAGCAACGATTCGCTCCACTTCCGCGCCCCGAGGATTGATGGGCGCCACCGCCCACCGCCGCCCCGCTACCACGGGCGCGTGCGCGAGGAGCGGGTAGACCGCGCCCCGCAACCCTACCGCCCCGGTCCACGCCCCGAGCGCCGCCCCATCGACCCTCGCACCCAAAGCCGCGAGGCCCAGCAGCAGCGCATTCGCGAAGCACAGGAACGCCAACGCCTCGCCGCCGAGCGCCAACAGGTCGATCAAACCCGCCGCGAAGAGAACCGTCGCAGGCAGCCACAGCCCGGGCAGCGTCCGCAGACCGAACGTCAGCAAGAGCAGCAACAGCGAATGGAAGAGCAGCGCCGCCAGCAGCGGGAAGGTAGGCAACGCCCGCAGACCGGAGGCCAGCAGGAGCAGCAACAGCGAATGGAAGAGCTACGCCGCCAACAGCGGGAAGGTAGGCAACGCCCACAGGCCGAAGGCCAGCAAGAGCAGCAACAGCGAATGGAAGAGCAGCGCCGCCAACAGCGGGAAGCTGCGCAACGCCCACAGGCCGAACGCCAGCAGGAGCAGCAACAGCGCATGGAAGAACTACGCCGCCAACAGCGGGAAGCTACGCAGCGCCCACAGACCGAAGGCCAGCAGGAGCAGCAACAGCGCATGGAAGAGCTACGCCGCCAACAGCGGGAAGCTGCGCAGCGCCAGCAGGCCGAAGGCCAGCAAGAGCAGCAACAGCGACTGGAAGAGCAGCGCCGCCAGCAGCGGGAAGCCGGGCAGCGCCAGCAAGCCGAAGGCCAGCAGGAGCAGCAACAGCGGATGCAGGAGATGCAACGCCGTCAGCAGGAATCCGCGCAGCGCCAGCAGGAGCAACAGCAAAGACAGATGCAAGACGCCCAACGGCGCCAGCAGGAGTCTGCGCAGCGCCAGCAAGCCGAGCGCCAGCAAGAACAACAGCGGCAGATGCAGGAAGCTCAACGTCGCCAGCAGGAATCCGCACAGCGTCAGCAAGCCGAGCGTCAGCAAGAACAACAGCGGCAAATGCAGGACGCCCAGCGTCGTCAGCAGGAGTCTGCACAGCGCCAGCAAGTTGAGCGTCAGCAGCAACGGCAACAGCAGATGCAGGAGGCTCAGCAGCGTCAGCAGGAGCAACAACAGCGGCAAATGCAGGAGACCCAGCGGCGCCAACAAGAATCTGCACAGCGTCAGCAAGCCGAGCGTCAGCAACAGCGGCAACAGCAAATGCAGGAAGCCCAACAGCGCCAGCAGGAACAACAGCAACGTCAACAAGCCGAGCGCCAACAGGAGCAACAACAGCGTATGCAAGAGATGCAGCGTCGCCAGCAAGAATCAATGCAGCGCCAGCAAGAACGGCAAGGGCGGTAGTGGGGAAGGGGAATTGGGTGGATTGAAAATACTAGGAACCGACCCGAACGGCGTTAAAAGAAAATCAATTCAAGTTTCAAACGTTGACCCCGTTCGTTTGACCCCGTTCGTTTGACCCCGTTCGTTTGACCCCGTTCGTTTGACCCCGTTCGTTTGACCCCGTTCGTTTGACCCCGTTCGTTAACCCCCGTTAACGGTTCGGATCGATGCCGCATTGAGGAGGTCTAACACGCCTATCGTTGCCAGAAGAATGGGGCTCCGTGTGTGACCCTATTCAACTAAATCGTTTTCCATCCCCTTAAGAGCCAAGACCTACTGTCCATCCTTCTGCGCGTAAGTCTTCCGTGCTGCATGGACCTTCGTTTGATTCGCTTGAGCCCATCCAATGAGGCCATAGACATGAGGCATGAAGCTTTTCCCCAGTTTCGTCAGTTCGTATTCAACACTGGGTGGTTTGGTGGGGTAGACCGTCCTGGAGACAAGCCCGTCTTCTTCCAGAGACCGCAGTGTTTTGGAGAGCATTCTTTTGGAGATTCCACCGGGCACTTGCCTCAGGAGTTCGGAAAATCGAAGTTTGCCCTCGCGTAACGCATCGAGAATTAAGGTGCTCCACGGGTCCATCACCCGGTAAAGCACATCCCGGACGGGGCAATCTCTGAACTGATTGATAACGCCCATTAGGTGGTTACTCCTCCGTAACCTTTGGTCGCAAAAGGCCCTTCTTGCGGGATATTAGAAGTCTCATATGCTGACATGGTTCCGAACAGTAACCACCAAACATCAAAATTCCAATGAAGAAAGTTATTGCCATTTTTGGCGCAGGTAGTGGTCTGGCTGCATCTGTAGCACGCCAGTATGCTCAACGCGATTGCCGGATTGCTCTGGTCGCTCGTAACGCTGGAAAACTTGAACTGCTACAGCAGAGCATCTCTGAAACGGGAGCAGACGTGGCTTCGTTTGTTGCGGATCTGGCTGATTCGGGAGCAACCTCTAAGGCCGTCTCCGACGTCTGCAGCCGATTCGGTCGGATCGATGTCGTCTACTTCGCTCCCAATCCGATGAGTACCTTTCTACCCGCGACTCAAGTCACCCCCGAGATTCTTCAGCCACTAGTCGATCTCTACTTTTTCGGCCTGGTCAATGTGATTAACGCCACCCTGCCCGAGATGCGGGAGAGAAAGGGTGGCGGAATTCTCGTGGCACTTGGAGGCACCGCCCGCGAAGGATTCCCTTTTCTGAGTGGAGTTGGCCCGGCAATGGCGGCAGCGAGAAACTACCTGCAATCCCTTCAAAAAGAGGTGGCCTCCGACCACGTAGATATCGGCGTCATTACGATTACCGCGATCATTCAGAATAGTGCCTTCCATCAGAGCCTCTTCACCGAAAGCGGGAAAAAAAGCATGCCCGTTCCCGAGGTCGATCCCGATCATCTCGCCACGCTTCTGGATGAAGCTCTCTGTAATCCCCACAAACTGGAAGCGATCTATCCTCCCGAATTCTAAAAATGAAAACGAAGAAAATCATTTACTGGACCACGACCATTCTTTTTTGCCTCTTTATGTTCTTTCAGGCATATTCTTATCTCAACTCGGAGATGATGAAGAAGGCCTTTGAACATTTGGGATTCCCCGACTACTTTCGCGTCGAGCTTGCAGTGGCGAAATTCGTCGGCGCAATCGCTCTTTTGCTGCCGCTTATCAAAGGCAGACTGAAAGAGTGGGTTTATGCGGGGTTCAGTATCGTTCTTTTATCAGGAGCCTTTGCCCATTTTTCAAAAGGCGATCCAATCAATGTCTGGGCGGTCGCTTTGATCGTATTCGGCGTCCTCATGGCCTCTTACTTTTCATATCATAGCTTGCAAGAAAAACTCCAGCGGGATTGATGTGCCGGTGTAATCTTCCCCTTGGGTGGGGCAGAACAGAAGTAGAAGATTGGCGGTAGAAGCAACGAACCGCACTCATGAAAAGGAGCGCGCCCGAATGACGCTCTCCTTTTCGAGGCGCTACTGCGCCTCTTTTGGCGGGGTGAGCTTGCTTGCTCTTTCCACCAGCTCCAGAAACTCGGCGCGTAGGCCGCCTGTGTCTGGGCCTTTGCCTTCCTCTGCCAGCTCGGCAATGCTCGCCCACGTGGCCCCGCCCGCGTGGGGCGAGCATTGCAGCAGCATTCCAAACCCGGCTACGGCGGCGGCGAAGCGGAAGTCTGCGGAGCTTTGCGCCCATGTGTGGCCACTGTCAGTCAGCGGTTCTTGCAGCAGGCGACTCTCAGATCCTTGCGGCTCTTTGTAGCGGAGCTTGAGGGTGAGCAGCTCGTTACTCGCGGGCGCTGGGGCGGGCTTCTGCTGGTATTTGAGAACGTCCACCCCCGGCGTGGGCGAGGGGAGGCCAGCGGGGATTACCTCGTAAAGCGCGGTGACGGTGTGGCCTGCGCCGATCTCGCCAGCATCCTTGGTGTCGTCGTTGAAGTCCTCCTTCGCTAGCAGGCGATTTTCGTACCCGATAAGGCGGTAAGCGCTCACGGTGGCAGGGTTAAACTCGACCTGGATCTTCACATCCTTGGCGATGGTTTCCAACGTGCCGCCCACTTGCTCCACGAGCACTTTGCGGGCTTCGCGCAGGGTGTCGATGTAGGCGTAGTGACCGTTCCCCCGGTTGGCGAGGTTCTCCATGGTGGTATCCTTATAGTTGCCCATGCCAAAGCCGAGCACGGTGAGGAAGGTGCCGCTCTTGGCCTCGGCCTCGATCATCTTCACGAGGTCGGCCTGGCTGGTGGCGCCGACATTGAAATCCCCATCGCTTGCGAGGATGACTCGGCTGATGCCCCCCTTCGCTCGCCCTTCGGCGGCGATCTTGTAGGCGAGCTGGATGCCTTGGCCGCCGTTGGTGCTTCCCCCGGCTTCCAGCGCCTCCAGCTTGGCGAAGATCTGCGCCTTCTCCTCCACCGGCGTGGGCGGGAGCGCGAGCCCTGCCGCCCCGGCGTAGACGGCGATGGCCACCGTATCATCCCCGCGCAGCTCCTCCACCAGCAGGCGCAGGCTTTGTTTGAGGAGCGGGAGCTTGTTCTCACCCCGCATGGAGCCCGAAACGTCGATTAGGAAGACGAGGTGTGCTGGCGGGCGCTCGGCCTTGGGTGTCTCGCGCCCTTTGAGGCCGATGCGCACCAGCCGGTGCTCGGGTTTCCATGGGCAGGCGGCTACCTCCAGCGTGGTGGAGAAGGGGGCGCTGCCCTTGGGCTGCGGGTAGGCGTAGGTGAAGTAGTTGAGCAACTCCTCCACGCGCACCGCGCCTGCGGGTGGGAGCTGGCCTTGGGTGAGGAAGCGGCGCACGTTGGCGTAGCTCGCCGTATCCACATCAATCGAGAAGGTGGAGAGCGGGTGGTCGGCCACCGAGCGGAAGCCGTTCTCTTGCGTGGCGGCGTAGGCTTCGGTGTTGAAGGCGGCGTCGCGATCGAGCTGCGTGTTGGCAAACGTGGGGGCCGTGGGTGCAAGCGGGAGCTTTTGTTCGAGCTGTGCGGTGAGGGAGCGTAGGCGGGCGTCCTCCCGTGGGTGCAAACCGGGGGCCGCTTCCCCCGCGCCGGTGGCAGAGAAGGCGAAGGGCTTTGTCTTGGCGAGTTGCCCTTCGACCCGCTCCAGTGACGGGGGGGTAGCCATGGGGGCAGGTTGCAAATGGTCGCTATTCTGGCCCTCCTTCGCCTCTAAGCCAATGGGCGCTCCCATTGCGGGCTCTTTGCGGTGGAGGCGTTCGAGGTCGCTACGCGATAGGCGGTAAACCCTTCCGGTAAAGGCGGGTACGATGACATATCCAACAAACAGCATTACCACACCGAGCGCTCCTGCCCACCGGATAACACGGCGGCGCAGGCGGCGGCGGGCCGTTGCCTCCGCATGTGCGGTGAGCTGCACGCGCCGCGCCGCGCCAGCGGGCGAGGGGGGGGCTTCCCCTGCGAAGGCGGCTTGCAAGGTTTGCGCAAACGCGGCGGTTTCCTCCACAAATGCGCGGGCTTCGGGCGAGGTTTGCAGGTATGTCTCCACCTCGGCGCGGTCGGCCGGGGGGAGGGGTTCGCCAAGGGCGTAGGCGGTGAGTTTGGGATCGTCGAGGTTCATTCGTTTGCCTCCAGAGTTTGGGGCCAGAGCTGGCGAAGCCGCTTAAGGCCCGTGTGAATCAAAAAACCGACATTGCCGACGCCCAGCGAGGTGGCCTGGGCGATCTCGGCATAGCTCAGCCCCGCCTGGAAGCGGAGCCGGAGCACTTCGCGCTGGTTCTCGGGCAAGTGGCCGAGCAGGCGCAGGAGCCGGGCGCTTTCTTCCTTCTGCGCGAGCTGCGAATCGGGCGCGGGGGCTTCGCTGGCGGGTTCGGGCAGGTTGGGGTCCATGGGGAGCTGGCGTTTGCCTTTGCGGTGGAGATCCATCGCCCCGTTGCGACAGACTTTGAAGAGCCACGGCGCAAGGTGCGCGGCCTCCAGCGGGCCGCGCCCGGCGAGTTTGAGGAAGGTTTCCTGCACCACATCCCGCGCATCCTCCGGGGCGGGGCAGAGGCTCGCGGCGTATTGCAGCAGCGGGCGCTCGTAGCGGGCCAGGACCGGCTCGATCCAATGGGTTGGCGGTTGGGGCATGGGGGTCTCTCTTTGGCAGGTCTACGCGGGGAGGCTCCCTTT
>JBBCKB010000086.1:0-31716 GCA_037189965.1 Chthoniobacteraceae bacterium
GGGCCAAAGCACAGGAACAACAAGCGTACCTTTCCGGGCACCGAAAGCAGTTTGCCGACTACCGGCAGGCACTACGCCGTTGGGTTGAGCAAACCAACCGCCAGGATGCCCCCACACCCGAGCTGCCCTCCGGGGAAGAAGGGGCATGGCAGCGAACCGCCTGGCCGCATGCCATGAAAACCCCCGGCATCGTCTGGTTGCGGCTTGAAGTCGTGCTGCCCGAGCGCCTTGCCGGTAAGCCGCTCCTTCTCCACTTGGGGGAGGTTGACGGGTTTGAGCAGATTTTCTGGGACGGCAAGCTCATCTCCCAAACGACGCTGGAGAATGAGAGCTGGCCTTACACCGTCCGGGGGGGCACCCTCCCTCCGAGCGAGGCCGGGCGGCATACCCTGCTCGTGCGGATTTACCACCCGTCTGCTCCGCCCAAAGGCGGGCTTCGCCCCCGGCTTGGAGGGTTGCACATCGCTGGGGAATGGCAGGCGAAGGTGGAGAAAACCTTCGCTCCGGCGGAAACGCCAGCCCCCCTCTGCCCGCCCACGGCAGAGCCGATGCATAAGATCGCGGGCGCGCTTTTTAATGGAAGAATCCACCCGTTTATCCCTTTTGGCATTCGCGGTGTCATCTGGTACCAGGGTGAGGCAGATTCCGGTATCGCTGAAGCGTACCAAAAGAGCTTTCCGAGGTTGATCGCCGATTGGCGCGCTCATTGGAAGCAGCCAACGCTCCCCTTCTACTACTGCCAGCTTGCCAACTACCGGGGCAAAACCAGCGACCCCAACGAGGAAGCCCTGTGGGCCAACCTGCGCGCCGCCCAAAGCCTCGCGCTGGGCGTGCCCCATACCGGGCAGGCCGTCCTCCTGGATGTCGGCGAGGCAGGGGATATTCACCCGCGCAACAAGGAAACCGTGGGCGACCGCCTTTCCCGCATTGCGCTGGCGAAAACCTATGGCCGGAAGATCGCCTACACCGCACCCACCTACGCCTCGCATACCCTGGAGCCCGAAGGCAAAGTGCGCCTCCGCTTTTCGCATGAGGAAGAGGGGCTCGTGGCGCAGCCGTTGCCCGCTACCTACGATGTAAGAACCAGCGAAAATAAGACCGCCCCGCTCGAGCGCAACCGTCCGCAGAGCGAGCTGGAGGGCTTTGCCATTTGCGGTGCAGATGGCAAGTGGGTGTGGGCTGATGCCAAGGTGGAGGGGAACGAGGTCGTCGTCTGGTCCGAGCAGGTGCTACAGCCGGTTGCCGTTCGCTATGCGTGGGCGAATAACCCCACATGCAACCTCTACAGCCGCGCCGGGCTCCCGGTAGCCCCGTTCCGCACCGATTTCCCTTAGGTTGTGTAAACGAATTTTCCGAAAACGGCTCAAAGCCGCTTTTTGGCCTCAAAATTCATAGACACGCCCTAGGATTACTACGTTGGATCGTTTGAAGATTCGGTGCGAGAGTCGGAGATTGTAGGGCGTTTCTGTGAAACGCCATGGGGTTGGACTGCCGTCTCACAGAGACGGCCTACAGTTCACGCTTCGCAGCCGTTCCGCCGGATTACTAGATCGTTTTTTCACCCCTTGACAAAGTGCGCTGGTTTGCTTTAGTCTCGTGTCTATGAAGGATGTTCACCCCCTTATAGCGCTTTCTTCCCGTCGTCTATTTCTCGCTTCGCTGGCCTTTTGTGCCGCCTCGTATCCGGCGGCCCACGCCGGTACGTGGAGTGGGGCTGGCTCCCCGGAGCTGGGGTGGGTGCTCGGCGGCGGCTCACCGTATGCCAACTGGGCAGACTCCATTAACCCCGCAGGCACCGCTGTCATTTTCGATAACGCCGCTAAAACCACCCAGGGGGTGGTGGGCAACCGCGTTACGGCAAGTCTCTCCGTCAACTCCTTGCGGTATATGAACCTTGGGGAGACTGCCGCCGATTGGGTGACAACCGAGATCAACACCGGCACCACGCTTACGATTGCCAATGGCTTGACGGTCGGTGGCTATAGCACAGGGAATAGTCCTACCGGGTATACGCGTGTTGCCATCGTCGGTGGGGGGACGCTTAATCTCACCTGGGGGACATTTGGCGTGGGTAATAACGGTACCGACCCCGCCGTGTCGGAGTTTGATCTTTCCGGCCTCTCGCGGTTTGTGACTGCGGGCGCAGCGATCAATGTTGGAAATGGCCGCGCCAACACCGGTATCCTCAAGCTGGCGGAGGAGAATGAACTCACCACGGCGACGCTGACGCTCGGCAGCTCTGCTGGGAACAATGCTGCTTCGACCCGTGTGAGCCTCATGGAGCTGGGCCGCACCAACACGATAAAGGCAGATACGATTTTTGTTGGCGCTTCAGACTACGCAAGCGCTACAAATGGAAACCGCCAGTCTGGAGAGCTTCGCTTCCGGGATTTTGAGAGCGGGCCCACGGCGGAGGTGGTGATCCGGGGGCGCTACAGCACCCAAGTTACCCCCACTGCTGCGAACCTTTACATCGGTAAAGTGGCTAATGATGCCACCGTTAACGCGGTTACCCAATCCGTCTCCGGGAGTGTGGACTTTAGCGGGGGCCGGGTGGATGCGCTCCTGGGGACCGTCGTCCTCGGCGATGGCAAAAACACCGCAGGCACCACCACCGGCAGCCTTACGATGGATGAGGGAACCATCGTCGCCGGGAGCGTCACGGTTGGGCACTCCTCCACGGCCAGCACCACCGCTGCCGGGTTTGCCACGGGGAACCTCAATATCGATGGGGGGACGTTTCAAGCGACTTCGTTGAAGCTCGCGCATAACTCGACCAGCGCAGGGCAAAAGGTGCAGGGAAACCTGAATATCACCGGCGGCTCGGTGGCCGTGACCAACGGCATTGTCATGGGGCACCGCGAGGGGACGGCCGAGGAGCTCGTGGCCAACATCACCGTCTCTGGTGGGTTGCTCGATGTGGGCGGCAACATCGCGCGGGTGGGCACGGAGTCGCAGGTTACCGCGACATTGACGCTCTCGGGCGGTACGCTGGATATGAAGGGTTTCGATGTGGTGGTAGACCACCTCCTTCTCCAGAGCGGTACCTTGCGCAGCCTCGGGCAGGCCAACCTTGGCGCGGTCGTCACGAAATCCACCACGGGCACGCTCGTGGTGGAGGGGGACAATACTTACACCGGCCGCACCGAAGTGGCGGCGGGCGCGCTGCTGCTCACGGGCACACTCTCGGCAACCGACTCCCTCCACGTGGCCAATGGGGCGACTTTGGGGGGTAGCGGGGCGGTGCACGCGGGGGCGGTCGTCAATGTGGGAAGCGGCGGCACGCTGGCTCTTGAGAACGCGGGCCTTGGCCTTGGCACGCTGGAGCTGGAGGCTGGGGCCGCCATGGCGGTGACCCTTGCCTCCACCGTTGATTACGGGCGTCTGCAAACCTCCGTCGGTGTTTCGCTGGATGGGGCTGACTTGCAACTCACCCTTGGCTTTGCCGTGGAAGCGGGCGATACGTTTACCCTTATTTCCAACAGCGGGAGTGACCTTCTGGGGCAGTTTGCCAGCGTCAATGGCGTGGCATTGCGGGGCGACCAGACCTTTACGCTTGAGTTTGCCTCTGTGAACTACACCTTCCAGCTTCTCTACAACCCGGCTGGCTTCGGCTCGGGGAGCGACCTTGTGCTTACCGCAGTGCCCGAGCCGGGCAGCCTCCTCTGGCTGGGCGCAGGAGCCGCGGCGCTCGTGGCCAGACTGCGCAAGCGCCGTTCTACGCATTGACGCAGCGGAGGTGCTCCCAGATCTTCGCGGAACCCCCACGTTCATGAAAGCCCCCCAAAGTCCGCGCGGCGGCTTTAGCTTCATCGAGCTAGCCATGGCGGTTGGCATCATGCTGACGTTGCTGGCTCTCCTCTTTCCGGCGTTTCGTTCGGTAAAGCGGGTGAATGCATCCGCCCGCTGCGCCGCTAACCTCCGTCAGTTTGCCCTCGCGGTGCAGGCGCGCGCGGCAGATACCGGGGACATCCTTCCCTACAAAGAATGGGTGCCCGATCCCAATCCCGAGATTCCTGCAAAAGGAGGGGCGATCTGGCGTACCCAGCTTCTACCCTATCTCCCTCTCCAGAACGACTTGGAGACTTGCCCAGCGGAGAGCCTCCCCTTCAAAGGGTATACCCAATATTGTCACTATGGGTGGAGTATCTCCACCTCCGGCAGCAACCGGCCTTTCCGCAAGGTTCTTGAAATCAAGCATCCCTCGCGGATGATGATCATGGGCGACTCTTTTGCCCTCCATTGGTATCTGGTCTTCTATGGTTCCAATAATGGGCCGATCACCGAAGGCTCCACGGGCGGCATCTCCTTTCGCCACGGCAAGCGAGCCAATTTCGTTTTTCTCGACGGCCATATAGAGGCCCTGCGCATTGAGGAAGTGCCGACCATCACCGCGCGTTACACGCCTCCATTCGAGGCTTTTTGGGGAGGAAGATGAAACGTCTCTTTTGGGTCTTCACCTTATGGTTTTTGGCCGGTTGGGCCGCAAGCGCGGGGGAAGTCTCCCTTACGCAACGCCAAACCCGCTTCACCTTTACCCACCCCGATTTCACCCTGGAGGTAGACAGCGCGAATGGTGGCCGCATTCGTTCTTGGAGGGCTGGCGGTGAAAGGGTGGAGCGCGTGGGCAATGGCGGCCTTTTGCGAGACCGCTTTTTTGCCCAAAGCTCGTGGCGCGGTGCGATCCTCATGCCCGGGCCGGATAAGGCCGTGCTCCGGCTCATTGCAGAGCACCCCTCGGGGTTGAAGATCATACGGGTGCTTACGGCTCATGCCGGTGCACCCGGGTTGGAGGTGCAGCACCGGGTGGAGAACCCGCTGCAAGCTCCCTTTACGATGGAGGTGGAGAGCCACCCGGCTGGAGATGCCGCCACCGTGGAGGCGGTGGCTCAGGGAGCCGTCGTCCGCTTGGCTAGTGGCTCTGCACTCGGCGTTGCCACTCATGCCGCCGTTTCAGCCATGGAGGGTGGGGGCGTGTTGCTCCGCTTCCCGCAGGTGCCTGCCGGGTATCAGTTGGAAGAAACCTTCACCCTGCTACCCTGGCTTACCGATGGAGCCATGCCCCAGTCGCCCGCGCGTAAGGTGAGCGCCCTTTCGGGGTGGAAGCGCACCGCCGCCCCCCGCACTGCCGAAGTGCGAGCCCGGGGGTATTGGCTTAGCACTGGCGCGGGTGAATACCGCCGCGCCGTAGAAGGCCCGCTGGAGCTCGACCTTGCCAGCGGAGATGAGCGCTACCTCGCAGTGGACTTGAACCTCCTTTCCGAGCGGCCCGGGCCTGTCCACGTGGAGGTGCCCGAAGCGTGGCGCTCGCGGGTGGTGGCATTTGTGGAGCGCCCCGGCTACGAAAAGCTGGAGCTTGCCCCGCTGCCTGCCACGCTTGCCGACCTGCGCGCCGGGATGCAGTGCCGCGTCTGGCTGCGCGTGGCGGGTGGAGAGACCCCGGGCGAGTGGGAGGTGCCCCTCACCGTGCGAATCGGCGAGGCCGAGGCTCCCTTTGCGCTGCGGGTAAAAGTGTGGGATGTCGAGCGCCCCGCCCTGCGCCCCTTCCATGTGCGCGGGTATGGCAGCGGTATCGAGTTCTGGAATGGTGGCGGCAACATCGACGACGCCAGCCAGCAACGCCTCGGCATCCTGTTCGCCACCTATGCCGAAATGGGGGGCGACGTGTTTGACTGGACGGTTTCCATGAAGACGATCGCCGAGCGCGTCACCCTGCGCGAAACGGGGGAGCCGCTGGCGAAAGTAGTGGCGGAGAATCCCGCGCGGCTTGATCTCAACGCCTTGCCCGCGCTCGATTTCTCCTACTTCGACCCTTGGTTGGAGCTGGCGCGAAAGCACCACATCACCCGTGTGGAGGCGTACACGCCCTTTTTGGAGAGCGCCAACCGTTCGTGGCGCTTCCTCGCACCGCTCGTGGGTAAGGACCGGGTGGAGCCCGGCTCGGAGGAGGATGTCAAAGTCACCCTCTGGTATTTCACGGAGCTGCGGAGCTACTTTGAGTCGCGCGGGTTTCCGAACCTCTTCTGCAAGATCAGCGATGAGATCGGTGTGGACCACATCCCCGCCTATGGCGAAATGGCGACCCTCATGCGCAAGGCGGGGTGGCGGCCATTCACCACCATCACCGGGATGCTCTCGCGCACGGGCGAAGCCATCCGCGCGATGAACCCGCACTGCGACCAATGGCAACTCGCCGCCCCGGCCAAAGACGAGTTCTTAGATCTCCTGCACAAGCGCTACACCACGCGCGAAGAGACGTTTGTACTCCCCGCCTTTGCCCCGGGCCTACCCGGCTACCGCAATGGGGGTGCCACCGGCACTTGGGGGGTGGAGGCATTTGGCCCCAAAGGGTTCACGGGCATCACCCCCGAGCAGGTGGAGGCGTTGGAGTTGTTGGAGGATGGCGCGCCCCTGCGGCTCAATAGCGGCAGCCCATGGGGCAACGAAGCGCGAGGGGTGCTCTTCACGGCGGGCACCATCCAAAGCCACCTCTACTTCAGCTCGGCAGATGGAGCTCACCCCTCTACCCACCGCTATGAGCTGAAGGTAAAGGTGCGCGAGGAATCTCCAAATGGCGAGGTGCTCGCCGCCATCGACCCGCAGGATGAGCTTTGGTACTACTCGGGCCGCAGCCGCCCTTACCAGACACCGTACGAGGAAGCATGGGTGCACCCGCTCATGGCTCCCTACCAACGCTTCGCGGGGTATGGCATCTGGGCCTTCCTCGTTTGGAACCCGACGGAGCGCCTCATCTGGTGGAATGAAGACGAGAGCGCCCTCTCCCTCTCGCCGGCCTACTGCGGCTACCGCGATGGGTGGCGCGATGCAGTGCTCCTGGAGGCGCTCTATCGACAGGGAGGGCAAGCGGCGTTTGCGGGCATCATCGGAGAAGAAGCAGGCGCGGCCCTGAGCGTCGGGCCCGTGCAACACGGCGCTTACCGGATGAAGAATGTCACCAACGGCGAAGACCCCACCGCCCGCAACCTCGCCCGCCGCCGCGTGCTGGAGCGGCTGGCTACCAAAGATTTGAAACCATGAACCACGAGCCACCCATTACATTGCGGTTTGTCCCCCCGGTTGCCGGGGTGGATCTTGAGCACGCGCTCCACTACGTTGCTGCCGGGGCGATTCCCCGGTGTTGGTTTTACCAAAGCTTTACCTGGCCGCGCACCTTTTACCGGCGTGGCTCGCGCCCTGCGCTGGAGGCGCTTTTGGAGGCGGAGCGGTGCACCGGAGGAGGTGTGGCGGAGTTGCAGAAAATCATCGACCTTGTGTACGCCAGAGTTCGCCACTTCTCGCTGCTCGGCATCCATGGCGACCCGGCGCGAGGCCTCAGCGAAGAGGGGCTCCTGCTTCTGGGGCAAGGGTGGTGCAATGAGCAGGCGCGCGTTTTCTCTGCGCTTTGCCAAGTGGCAGACTTTCCTACACGCCTCGTTTTTGCGGCGATGGCCACTGGCAAAGGCCACGTGCTTACCGAGGTCTACTGCGAAGGTAAGTGGACTTTGGTAGACCAAACGGCTGCCTACCGCTTTGCTGACGCAGAGGGCCGGGGTATCAATCTCGCAGACCTTGAGGCCGCTGCCCCTTCGCTTCGCGGGTATGTAAGCCAAGCCTACGGCGCGGCGCTGCGGGCCGAGCGGCCCAAGGCGGTGGACCCGGCGTTTTGGGATGAATTTGTCTCCTACGGCGTCGTAAATGACCCGCTGGAGCTCTTCCACAGCGTTGGCTATTGCAACTACTTCATTCACTAGTGTCGTGTTAGCCTATTTCCTTTTCAAATTGCCGGGTGCTTTTCCGATTCTCCGGCGTTGCTCACAGCGGTCGGTATCTTCAGATACCGCCCTTGCTCGCGCCTTGGAGAATGCGAAAAATCACCGCACACTTTTTCAAGGAACTAACCTAACAAGACACTAGCGATGCATTACTTCAAACTCAGCTTGGCCTGCCTGTTGGCGGCGGTATTTGCCTGGTCCACCGCGAGCGTGCGCGCGGAGGAGAAGAGTATCCTCCTGCTCGGGGTGGATGCGGGGGAGGCGGAGATCGGGGCATGGTTTGCCGAGATCCTCGGCCCGGAAGGGATTCGGGGGGAGGCGTCGGATACGTGGGTCGCCCCCAAAGAGTGGGGGCCGTATGCCGCGGTGGTAGTGGCGGGGAAGTCGCCCGCTCGGCTCGATGAGGCGGCCTCTGCTGATTTGGAGCAATGGCTTCGCGAGGGGGGCGTGTTCATTGCTGTTGGTGCGGCGCTGCCTTCGATGATCCATGCCGAGGGCGTCTCCAGCGCCACGCTTTTGCCGGACTGGGCGCGTGCCTGGGTTGGCGCGGAGCGCTGGGCTTATGTGAACCAAGGGGTGGAGGAGTATAGCCCGCAGGCCTCTGTTTGGCCGTGGCCGAAGGGGGTCCCGTTTCATGAATTGATCTACGGTCGCTACCCATATGGGCTCATGGGGGCTTCCGGTGCGGAGTGTATTGTCGGGCGCGAAGGGCTTGCGATGATCGCCGTCCACCGCGTGGGCAAGGGGGCGTTTATCTTTGTCGGCCCATTGCTGCACCGGCTCCAGTCGTTGGAGAAGGAAGAGGTCAGCAAAGGCGAGCCCGAGCAACCGCGTGCTCGCACCTATGTGGAGACGATGGTGGGGGCCTTGAAGGCGATCCTCAACACCCCACCCGACGCTCGCGAATGAAGCTGCTTATGGCTCTTATGGTGGTGCTGGGAACGGGAGCCCCCCGCGCGCAGGCGTGGCTGGAGGTGGAGCCGATCGAAGAGCGCCTGCCGTTTTTCGATGCCCGCCTCATCTACCCCAATACCGATGGCGCGACCGGGGGGGAGTTCTGCACCGCCGTGACTTCCGCGCTACCGCTGCCGTGCCCGGAGCCGGTGAATGTGCAGCCCGTGCGTACCGTTTACCCGTTGGAAGATGGGTCGGTGGATGCGGTGGTTTGGTTTGACGCCGAGCGTTTCGCCCCGAAGGGGCACCGCTTTCGCGCTCGCCTATTGCCCCAAAGCGGCGGGGCCGCCCTTGTAGAGGCGTGGAGCGGGCCGCTTACGGCGGGGCAGCAGATGGTGCGCCTTGGCACGCACGCGGGCTTGGTCGGCCAGCCGTTTTGGCTGGAGATCGCCTTGATGAAGGGCAACCAAGTGGCGGGGCAAACGAAGGTGCCCGTGGAGGTGCGGCGCATGGAGGGAAAAGGAGGCGAGATTCCGCTCCGGCACGCACCGGGGCAAAGGGGAGTGCCGGGCACGCCGATGCGCCTGGGCGTCCCGCTGCCACGAGGCTTCTTCGATGCCCGCCGCCAAACTCTTGCATTGGTGGATTCCGCCGGGAAGACGCACCCCCTCCATTGGGAGCTGCGCCGCAACTGGGCCCGGCATGGCACGGCGCAGTGGGTGTTTGTGACTTACCTTGCCCCGGTTGGTGCGGGGCCGCTGCGCTTGCGGGTGGTGGAGGGGCGGCCTCCCCAGCCGCCGGTGGCCTTGGGGGCTACGCTCTCCGCTGGGGAAGTGGCGAAAATGGCCAGGAAGCTCAGCGGTGCGGCCGGGTTGGTGGATGAGGCGTGGCTGCAAGGCGGCTTTGTCGAGCATGTGCGCGGGGCGAGCTATGGTGGGTGGACGCAGGATAAAGTCATCACCCCCGGAGAGCGCTACACCGTCCCCGCAGAGGTGCAGTGGGTCGTCGAAAGCGCGGGCGAGACGATGCTTGGCCTGCGGTGCGAATCGTGGTTCCAACGCGCGGAGACAAGGGAAAAGTTCTGCCGCTTTGTGGCGCGGCTCCGGCTCTACCCGGGGAGCCCGGTCGTCGATTTCGAGTACACGTGGATTTTTACCGGCGATGGCAACCGCGACCGCATTCGCAACATGGGGTGGCGCTTCCCCGTGGAGGCGCTGGAGCCTGCCGGGTTCCTGCTCGGCGGGCCGGAACCCGTACCGGGCGAAGCACTTGTGCAGGTGGATGCGGATGCTTGCAACCTCTGGGCCGCTGGCAAGGCCGTGCGCCACGCGGTGCGCGCCCCCGGCGTGGCCGTGGGCCGCTGGCAAGGCAAGTGCGTGGCGATGGGTGTGCGCGATTTTTGGGAGAACTTCCCCTCCGAGCTTTCGCTCTCGGCAGAGGGGGTCACCTTTCATCTCTGGCCCGCGCATGGCGAGCCGCGTACTCACCCGGTGACGATGGAGAATGCCTACCGCCTCTGGTTTGCCCACGAGGGCGAGGCGCTCTCCTTCGCTCTGCCGCAGGAGATGGCGGAGCCGCCGTTGTATGGGGCGATCAGCGGGGTGGAGCCTGCGTTTGCGCGAGGGATGCCCGAGAGCGTGAATGCCCAAGGAGTCGCCAAGACGACGCAGATCCGCTTTATCGTAGGCGAAGCGGTGGAGCCGCTGGCTGCCGCGCTCGCCTCGTGGAATGACCGGAGCGCCGACCCGTTTGCCGACCCCGAGTGGGTGGCACAAAGCGGCGTCTACCCGGGGCTCTCGGCGGCGGGGGCGTACCCGTGGCCCGGGTTTGAGGAGAACTACCGGCGCGTCGCGCTCTGGCCTGCGCAGGTGGCCGAGAGCTTCAGCGTCTATGGCAAGTGGATCTACGGCGACATCCCCATGGTGGCAGACCCGGATTCCGGCAAAGTCGGCCTCTACCGCGCTTACGATAAAGCGCACTGGGGTTGGCCTTATAGCTGGGTGCCTTATATCCGCTCCGGCGAGCCGCGTTACCGCAAGCTTGCCGAGGCGGGCACGCGGATGATGGCCGACACCGCTTACTGCCACTACGTTTCCCCCGAGCTGGAGGCCGAGTTTGCCGCCTTGCCGCCGCGCCATATCTGGGCGGCCTACCCGCCCTTCCGCGCGCGCGGCTGGAATAACGAAGGGCTGATCCCGTGGGCCGGGGGCTACTGGGGCCCCACGAGCCGGATGTACTGCGACCGGGTCGATTTTCTCTTCGACCATTGGCACCTCACCGGCTACGCCCCCGCGCGGGAGGTGGCGCTCGACTGGATGGCGCAGACCAAGCGCGAAGAGCCGGGCCGCTTTGGCCGGGGCCCCATCCTCTCTGCCGGAAACCGCACCCGGTGGACGGATAACCTCCTACGCCAATACCTCCTCGCTTATGAAGAGACGGCAGACCCATGGTTCATCATGGGGGCGCACGCCATTGCCAAAATGCATCTTTGGATGGAGACGCACGATGGGTGGAAGGGCCACCCATGGCAGGGCGGGGCGACGGATTTTGTGCGCTACACGCACGACCCCGCCTACAGCGCCTTTTACCTCCGGTTTGCCCGTCATTGGCTGGAGCCTTCGGCCATCAATACCGTGTGGGGAGATGTCGCCCCGTTAATCCAACCCGCCGTCCCGGCATACCAACTGAGCGGCGACCCATGGTTCCTGCGGCGTGCGCTTTTCTACGTGGAGGCGCTGGATGAGATGATCCGCACCGCCCCCGAGCCAGCCGCCCATGCGGGTCTCCCTTCCACCGGAGGGACAAACGAGGCAGGGCTCTACTACGGCTGGTACCTGCGCTGGGCTCCTGAAGTGCCGGGGGTGCTGGCTGCCCTTGGGCAAAGGCCGCGCGCCATCCCTAATGGGTATTACGTCCGCACCACCCCCAAGCCCGATGCGCAAGGGCGGGTACTGCCCGAGATTCGCCTGCGCCTACCGGCCGAGCCGGAGGCTGCGCGCGTGGTCTTCAACATCCCCGCGCTGGGGGTGGGCGCGCCGCCGGTAGTGGCGCGGATCTCGGGGCCCGATGGGGGCACCCACGAGGTACCGCTGGCAGCGGGGCTCACCCCTGTGCCGCTACCCGGTGCGGTGCCGCATGCGGAGTACCGTGTTGAGCTGGTATCGGCGAAGGGCGGTTTTGAACTGCGGCTCCCCATTGCCCCGGAGGGGGTGGCCGAGGTCTACCTTGCCCCGGAGGGCGGCGTGCTCCCTCCTGCGCGCGGGTATGCGGAGTTTTGGTTCCCCGGCAAAGGCGGGGAGGTTGCCAAGGTGGAGCTCAAGCCCCACTCGCGCCACCCGGTGCGCCGCGTTTCGCTCTACGATGCCGAGGGGGCGCGGCTGGCAAATGAGGAGCGCCTCAATCGCGAGCTACCCAAGGCGGGGGAAGCCGTGGCATTTTCGCTGGAGCGTGCCGGGTTTGCCGGCGTGAAAGTCTACGGCCAAAGCCCGCGCACCACGCTGCCAGCCGCGTGGCATGCTGTTTCGCAAGAAAAGTGGTTTGACCCACAGGCTCGGATAACCCCAGTTGATGGAGGAGAAAATGGGCGTCACACAAAATGAAATAGCCAAGATCACCGGGCACTCGCGCTCCACGGTGGGGACGATCCTCGCCGGGAAGTTTGCGGGCAACTACAGCGAGGAAACCCAGCGCGAGGTGCTGGAGGCCGCGCGCCGCCTCAACTACCGGCCCAACCGGCAGGCGCTGACGCTCAAGACCGGCAAGAGCGGCGTCATCGGTATTGTACATACCGGCAGCATTTTGCCGCTCACGCACCAGAAGATTGCCGAAGCCGTGCGGGTGATTGTCCGCGAAGAGCTGGAGCCGCTCGTCTTCCACAATACGTGGTTTGAGAATAGCGCGCGCATCACCGACAGCCTGCTGGCCAACCGGGTGCAAGGGGTGATCTTGATCAATAATTACTACGACGACCAACCGCAAGACCTGGAGCGCCTTGTGCAGGCCGTGCCCGTGGTGCAGCTCGGGGGCTACAAGGCCCCCGGTGTGCCGCTTGTCGTGCCGGACAAGGCGGCCGCCGTGCGGTTGCTGGCGCGCCACCTCGTCAAGCTCGGCCACCGGCGCGTCTTCATGATGTCGGTTGGCCCGGAAGATAGCCCGATGATCAACCCCGTCTCCGCATTTCGCAAAGCGTTCCAAAGCCCCGGGCTGCGCGGGGTGGAGCACGAGGTGGTGGAGGTTTTTGGCGAACCGCAAGACCGGGTGGATGTTTTCGCCCCCGGGAAGCGGTTGTTTGAGAGGCTGCGCCCCCGGTTGGAGGAAGGCCCGGCTGCGGTGGTCGTGCATAACGACAACCACGCCATCGGCCTTTACCTCCAGTGCATGGCCGCCGGGGTGCGGGTGCCGGAGGATCTGGCAATGACGGGGTGGGACAATGTCATCCTCGGCAGCCATCTCCCCGCGCCGTTGACGACCGTGGAGCAGCCCGTGGCGGAAATGGCCGAGCGGGCGATGGAGATTTTGCTTCAGGAAATTCGGACTCCGGAGGCGATGGAGTTTTTCCCCTGCCGGGTATTGATCCGCGCCTCCTGCGGGGCCAATCGGTAATAGATCTACACGGTTGCCGTGGCGGCAAAATCTTCTGCGATGCGGACTTTGCCGACCTTGAGCCCGAGCGCCTTTTCGGCGATGGAGAGGAACCCCTCGGGCGGGTCGGTAAGGGTGACGGCGAGCCCCCCTTCCTGCCCCTCCGGGGCGGTGATGCGGTGGCGCTCCAGAAGGTCGCGAACGGCGAGGGCGCAGTTTTCCGCGGAATCGACCAGCGCCACCCCCGGCCCCAGGTGCCTCGCCAGCGCGGGCTTGAGGAGCGGGTAGTGCGTGCAGCCGAGTACGAGCGTATCCATCCCCGAAGCTACGAGGGGCTCCAGGTACCGGGCGATGATGCCGTCGGTAACCGGGTCTTCCAGCCACCCTTCTTCGATGGCAGGTACCAACATCGGGCAGGCGTGGGAGGAGACTTCGATCTCCGGGGCAAGGGTGTGGATGGCCCGCTCGTACGCGCCGCTGCGGATGGTGCCGCGCGTGCCGATCACCCCCACCTTGCCGTTGCGCGTGGCGGCTACGGCCGCCTTGGCCCCGGGGAGGATGACGCCGGTGACGGGCACCTCAAGGCTCTGGTGGAGCCGGGGGATGGCGAGCGCCGAGGCGGTGTTGCAAGCCACGACGACCATCTTGGCCCCGCCCGCGAGCAGGAGGTTGCCGATCTCCACGGAGTACCGCTCGATGGTCGCCTGGCTCTTGCCGCCGTAGGGGACGCGCGCCGTATCGCCCACGTAGTGGATGTTTTCGTAAGGAAGGAGGGCGCGCAGGGCGGCGGCGACGGTAAGGCCGCCAATGCCGGAATCAAACACGCCGATCGGTTGGCTGGTATTCCAGACGCGCGGGAAGCCGGGCAGCTCGGGGAGCGGTTTCATCGGTTGTGATTCGTTGTCGGCGTGACAACGGTCGGCTCTTTCGGCTTCTCCGGGGTATCGATGGAGACGACGGGCACCGGCGCGCGAGGCCCGCTCACGGCGGCGCGGTAGTTGCGCACGGCCTGTGCGATGGAGCTGGCCATTTTCTGCCGGTAGGCAGCAGTGGCCACCAGGCGGGCATCTCCCGGGTTGCTCAGGAAGCCGCCCTCGATGAGGACGCCGGGGATGGTGACATCCCGGATGACGACGAAGCGGGCGCGTTTGATGCCCCGGTCATACAAGCCCGAGTTGGCCACCAGTGCGGCGTGGGTGGCGCAGGCGAGCGCCATGTTCTCCGCATCGCGGGCGTTGCCGGGGCAGGGGACGAAGTCTGAAAGCGCGGGCCCATCGCTCGCCATGGAGGGGACGCCGCGCGGGGCGAGGGTGTACGTCTCCAAGCCGGTGGCCGCGGAGCGCCCGGAGTTGAAGTGGATGGAGATGAAGAGCGCGTTGGGGAAGCGGTTGGCAAAGCGGGCGCGCTGGTCGAGCGGGACGAAAACGTCGCTCGAGCGCGTCATCACCACGCGCACCCCGGCGGCTTGCAGGAGCGCGCGCGTGCGGAAGGCGACATCGAGGGTGAAATTTTTCTCGCTCCCGTAGGGGGAGGTGGCGCCGTTATCGTGCCCGCCGTGCCCGGCGTCGAGCACCACGGTGGTCACCGGGCCACCCTGGCCGATGCGCCCGGGGCGTAGCACGGGCTCGATGAGCTTGGTAAGGTCCATCCGCGAGAGGTAGGGGCGGCCGCCGATATCTGCAATCGGGTAGCTGAGGATGAATTTGAGGTTATTGATGTAAAACTCCCGCGAGCCGTTGCGCCCCCGCAGGCTGCGGTAGGTGGTGCGCAGGCCGACTTCGCCGCCTGTTTTGCGCAAAGGCCCAAGCTGGTAGAAGCGGCCGACGTTTTCCAGCGGCACGTAGTCGCGCCCTTCGTGTTTGACGACGTTCCACTCGCCCGCCGCGTGGGAGGCGTTGGCAAAGAGGAGCAGGAGGGCAAGGATGGCTAGGAGACCACGCATGGGGGCTTGCAAGGGTGCCTTCGGCTGGGCAGGTGCGCAAGTGTTTTCACCGCCCGAGGGTAAAGCGGATCGGGAGGGTCAGCTCGGCAGGTACCGCTACGTTGCCCCGGCGCGCGGGGTGGAAGCGCCACCGCTCGCGCACGGTAGAGAGCGCCCGCTCATCAAGCAGGGGGAAGCCCGAGGAGGTGGCGATCCGCACGCTGGTCACTTGCCCCAGCTCATCAATGCGGATGTGGAGGATGACGACCCCCTCCTGCCGCTCGTGACGCGCGGCCTCGGGGTAGGCGGGGTGGGGGTTGCGGTAGTGGCTGGGGCGGGAGGTGAGGGCTCCGCCTCCCGGAGTGCCCGGGGTGCCGGATGAGCCTTCTGCGGTGGGGAGGCCCGGTGCGGAGCCGGAGCGCGGGGTGGCCGGGTGCGGGGCGGGGCTGGCTTTGCGGCGTGGGGCGGGCCTGGCCCGAGGTGGGGGAGGGGTGGCGGCTGGGGGCGCAGGGGTGGCTTGCGGAGCGGCGGGGGGCGGCTCCGGTGTTGCCTCCGCAATTGGTGGCTCCGGTTCGGGTGCAGGCGGTTCTGGTTCGGGTGCGGGCGGTTCTGGCTCGGGTGCGGGCGGTTCCGGTTCGCCAGATGGCGGCTCGGGTGCCGCCGCTGCCTCCACGGCGGCGGGTGCGGCGGCTACGAGCTCCACCTCCACGCCTTGGGGGGCGGGCTCCATGGCAAACTCGGGTGGGTGGTAGGGCGCTTCCTCCGGCAAGGCAAAGAGGAGCGCGCCATGCACCCCAAGCGCAAGGCCGAGCGGAAGAAGGTAGCGCCGGGACGGCCTCATGGCTGGCTCGTTTCGATCGAGACTCGGGTGATGCCGAGCTTGCGCGCTTCATCCAGCACGGCCACGGCTTTGCCAAACTCGGCCTTGCGGTCGCCATGGATAAAGAGGCGTGGCTCCGGGGTGTTGGCCTTGAGGGCGGCCAGCCGCTCCGTAAGCTCGCCCAAGCTCACGGCTTCTTTATTGAAGAAGTACTCGCCCTCGGCGGTTACGGAGATGGCGGTGTAATCCGCCTCGCGCTCCTGCGCTGCGCCGGTGGTGGCGGCGGGGAGGTTTACGGGGATGCCTTGGTTCTTGATCATCGAGAGCGAGACCATCACAAACGTCGCCAGCAGGAAGAAGACGATGTCGATGAGGGGGATGATCTCGATCCGTGCGCGGCGCACGGTGCGCGGGGAGGGGATGTTCACGCCTCGGGCCCGGTTGCGGCAGGCTGCCGGTTGACGACAAATAGCTCCAGGTGGGTGGCCGCGTCCTGCAACTCCAGCCGCGAGCGCTCCATCAAGGAGTTAAGCGCATTGAGCGGGATGAGCGCCAAAATCGCCACGCCGAGCCCGAAGCCGGTGGCGATGAGCGCCTCGGCGATGCCGCCGGTGATCGCCTGTGGCGCGCCCAGCTCGGCTCCGCCCAGGAGGCCAAAGGAGTGGATCATCCCCACCACCGTGCCCAAGAGCCCGAGCAGCGGGGCGAGGGTGACGATCGTGTCGAGCACGGGCAGGCCGCGGTTAAATGCATCCAGCTCGCGGCTGGCGGAGCGGAGCAGTGCGGCGGAGAGGGAGCGCTCGCGGTGCTCCAGCGCGTAGGTAAGCGTGCGGGCCACGAAGTCGCGCGAGCCTTGCCCGGCATGGATGGCGGCGGCCATGTCGCCATGCTCCACGTTTGCCAGAATGGCGGAGACGACCTCCGGCTGCCGCTGGCGCTTGGTGCGGAGGACGAAGAAAAGCCGCTCCAACACCACGGTAAGGGCGATGAGCGAGGCGAGGAGGATCGGCCACATGATGAGGCCGCCTTTGAGGAAGAGTGAGATCATGGCTTCAGGGCGATGCAGAGGGCGGTTGACCTCGGGGTATCGTTGGTTAAACAATCGCCCCCTCCGCTACGCTGAAAATCTATTTCCAAACTGCCATGAAACGCACCCTCAAAATTGCCATGATCGGCTACAACTTCATGGGCCGGGCCCACTCCAATGCCTGGCGGCAGGCCCCCCGGTTCTTCGATCTTCCTGCCGAAGTGGAGCTCAAAACGCTCTGTGGCCGCAACCGCCCCGCCGTGGAGGCCGCCGCTCGCCAGCTCGGCTGGAGCCAGGTGGTGACGGACTGGCGCGAAGCCGTGGAAGACCCGGAGATCGATATCGTGGATATCTGCACCCCTCAGGATAGCCACCATGCCATCGCGCTCGCGGCAGCGGCGAACGGCAAGGCGATCCTTTGCGAAAAGCCGCTCGGCATCGACCTTGCGCAATGCCGCGAGATGGTCGCCGCCGTGGAGAAGGCCGGGGTGGTGAATATGATCTGCCACAACTACCGGCGCATCCCCGCCATTGCGTTGGCAAAGAAGATGATCGAGGAAGGGGCGCTCGGCGACCGGATCTACCACTTCCGCGCCCGCTACGCGCAGGATTGGATTGTGGACCCCGCCTTCCCGCTCGTCTGGCGGCTGCGCAAGGAGATTGCCGGGCTGGGGACGCTCGGGTGCATTGGCTCGCATATTGTGGATCTGGGGCGCTACCTCGTGGGGGAGGTGGCTTCCGTGAGTGGCGTGATGGAGACCTTTATCAAAGAGCGCCCGCTCCCCGAAGACCCTACCCGCACCGGGGAGGTCACGGTGGAGGATATGGCCGGATGGCTCGCGCGGTTTGAGAACGGAGCTATCGGCAGCTTCGAGTCGACCCGGTTTGCCACCGGGCGTAAAAACCAGATTGCGCTGGAGATCAACGGCAGCGGGGGCTCGCTGGTGTTCGATTTCGAGAAGATGAACCGCCTGGAATACTACAACGCGCGCGACCCCGAGACGGCGCGTGGCTTCCGCGACATCCTCGTCACCGAGGCCTCCCACCCGTACCTGGCCGCGTGGTGGCCGCCCGGGCACCTGCTTGGTTACGAGCACACGTTTGTGAACACGGCGGCAGACTTTATCCGCGCCGTGGTGGGCGGGGAGAGTGTGCAGCCCACCTTTGCCGACGGGCTGGCCAACGAGGAAGTATTGAGCGCCATCTGCCAGAGCGCGGAGAGCGGGCGCTGGGTGGCGCCGGCAGAGGTGTAGGGCCTACGCTTCCTCGTTCTTTTGGTAAGCGAAGCGAACCAGAGAGGGGGCTCCGCGAATGAACCAGAGGGAGAGGGCCAGCCATGCTACATAGTGGAGGAAGGTCGAGAAGGACCGTGGCCACCAAGCCCCCAAGGCCATGACGATTGTCAGGCCATAGAGCAGGGTGAGAACGCCAATGGTGCGGATGATGATGCCAAAAACTTCCTTGGGTTTCATGGGAGGAGAGGGGAGCTAAAACCTCCCTCTTCCCTATCCGCCCCGGAAGGGATTGTCGATGGCATTCGGGAATCGCCCCGGAGGCGGGGCTTACCGCTTGGCGTCTTTGATCGGCCAGTTGAGCACGTCGAGCTTGGGGGTCGGCGCCTGGGGCTCCGCGCCCCAGGTGAAGTGGCAATCCCGGCAGTAGTACTCGCGCGGGATGACGCGCAGGATATTCAGGAACGCAAACGCCATCGTTAGCGAAGTGCGCCGCGAAAACTGCGGAAACTCGATGCGCGAGCCGCCGCACTCGGGGCAGCGCACCGCGCCGTTGAGCACGTGGTCTTGCGCATCCCACTCCAGCACGAGGGCTTTGGCTTTTTCGTAGTTGGCTTTGTCCACCCGCACGCGGATGTGCGCCTTTGGCGAGGCAAACCACCAGATCCGCTGGGTAAGGCTCTCATCAAAGATCTGGGCGGGGATTTCCGCGTCCTCCAGGCGTTGGCGAAGCGGTTCCGCGCGGTCCCATTCATTAAAGGTGGCGACGGTGATCAGTTCTTCGAGTTGCATAAAAACTCCTTTCGGATGTCGGCAACCCGACGCGCGGGCTGCCGGTTGCACTTACTCTTATACCGCGCGGGGCGGAATATCAAGCTTATCTAATTTTTGATTATTTTGTAAATTAGGGCGTCTTATGAATCGTGCGCTCGCTCCAAAGCGGCGGGGAGCCGCCGCACTCCAAGACGCTGGCGCGCCTCATGGGGGCTTCCCTTTTCGCGAAAGCGTCTTGGAGTGCGGTCGCCCTCGACCGCTTTGGGGCCCGGGCCACCCCGGCTAAACGAGCGCCTTCACCAGCGCCTCGCGATCTCCCGGCAGGAGGTCGAGCGGGGGAATCTCCGGCATCGTGTAGGCCCCGGGCCGCAGCCGCGTGGCGGCGCGCGCGCAGGAGACCATGATCTGCGCCGTCAACGCCGGGTTGTTGATCTTCATGCGGAACTCAAAGAGCTGGTTGTGGCTGCGCCCGCTGACCCCTTTGCGCTCCATGACGACTCCGTGCCCCACGTCTTTGATGGCGGAGATATCCGGCACCGCAGTCACGTGGGTTTCGTCATTGGAGAAATAGTCGTCTGCCTTGATGGCGGCCTCCACCGTGGCAAAGTCTGCCCCCGGCTCCAGCTCCACGTAAACCATGCGGCGGTGGATGCCCGTGCCGGTGGGGATCGTCATGGAAAGGGCATCGCGCACGCCGGGCTTGCCCTTGGCGCAGACGGAGTGGCCCATGCTCATGCCGGGGCCGAAGTTCGTATACGTGAGCCCGCGCGGGGCCATGGCGAGCAGGAGGGCGCGTAGTACCGAGTCGCTCCCCGGGTCCCACCCGGCGGAGAGGATGGCCACGCTCTCATGCGCGCGGGCGGTGGTGTCGAGAGCCTGGCGCAAGTCCCAAAGCTTTTGACCATGGATATCAAAGCTATCCACCGTGTGGATGCCTTTGACGAGGTAGAGGGGGGCCGTCTCCGGGATGCTGCGCGTCGGGCCGCAGAGCAAGGCGGCATCCACCTTGCCCAGCTCTGCCACGTCGGCCACTACGGGGGTGTGGGCCAGCTCGGGCGGCTTCTCTCCGAGCGAAGCGGCGCGGCGGACGACGCCCGCCAGCTCCATATCCGGGGCTTCTTCCACCGCTTCCACGGCGAAGCGGCCAATGTTTCCGTAACCGACGATGGCGATGCGAAGGGGTTGCATAGGGTTGGCGAGCCTTCCAGAAACCGCCCGCTTGCGCAAATTTCTTTTATTTTCAAACCCGGGCGGGGGGCCTATGGTAGCCCCCCTTCGAATAATGAAAATCGTCCCCGTTGCCGTTGTCGGTGCCTCCGGATATTCCGGTCAGGAACTGGTGCGCATTTTGATGCGCCACCCCGGTGTAGAGCTTGCCTGCATTACCTCCCGCGCTCTGGCGGGGCAGGCGATTGGCGATGTCTACCCGCGCTTCCGCGGCGGGCGGGGCGCGGAGATCCAGTTCACGGCTTCCGATGCCGCTGCGGTGGCCGCCACGGGGGCGCAGATCGCGTTTCTCGCGCTGCCGCATGGGCTTGCGCACGAGTATGCCCGGCCCCTGCTGGAGGCGGGCCTCAAGGTGATCGACCTGAGTGCCGACTTCCGCCTGCGCGATGCCTCGGTGTTCGAGGAGTTTTACCACGGCACGCACCCCGCCCCCGAGCTGCTCTCGCAGGCCGTGTACGGCTTGCCGGAGGTTTACCGCGACACCATCCGCACGGCCTCGCTGGTCGCCTCTCCCGGCTGCTACCCGACGAGTATCCTGCTCCCGCTTTTGCCGTTGCTGCGCGAGAAGCTGCTGAACCTCTCCGGCATCGTCGTCAACAGCCTCTCCGGCGTGAGCGGCGCGGGGCGTAAAGCCGAGATCGACCTGCTTTACTGCGAGTGCAACGAAAGCGCGCGCGCCTACGGCATGCCCAAGCACCGGCACCTCTCGGAGATCGAGCAGGAGCTGGCCGTGGCGGCTGGGCGGAGCGTGCAGATCGGCTTTACCCCGCACTTGATCCCGGTGAACCGGGGCATTGTAACCACCATCTCCGCCGAGGCTGCGCCGGGTGTGGAGCCCGCCGCCATCGGCGCGGCGCTGGAGCGCGCGTATGCCAATGAGCCTTTTGTGCGGCTCGTGGGTGAGAAGGGGAGTGCGGATATCAAGAACGTCGCCCACACCAACTATATCGACATCGGCTGGCGGTGGGATGCGCGGTTGCGCCGCGTCCTCCTCTTGAGCGCGGAGGATAACGTCGTCAAAGGAGCCTCCGGGCAGGCGGTGCAGAGCTTCAACCTCATTACCGGCTGGCCGGAAGAGACCGCGTTGGTGTAGCCAGCGGCGCGCGTAACCATTTTTTGTTCCATGCAATCATTTACTGAAATCGCGGGGGGCGTCACGGCGCCGGGGTCTTTTGTCGCGGGGAGCTTGTATGCAGGCATCAAAGCCGCAAACGCTTCGCGGCCGGATATTGCCGTCATCGCCTCCACCGTGCCCGCCGTCGCGGCGGGGACCTTTACGACGAATAAAGTGAAGGCCGCCCCCGTGCGCGTCTCGCAAGCGCACCTGCGCAGCGCGGAGACGCACGCCATCGTAGCCAATAGCGGCAATGCCAACGCCTGCACGGGCGTCGTAGGCATCGAGCATGCCAAGCGGACCGTGCACGCCGTCGCCTCCGCGCTCGGCCTGCGCGACCGGCAGGTGCTCGTCTGCTCCACCGGGCGCATCGGTGTGCCGCTCCCCATCGAGAAGATGGAGGCCGCGCTGGAGGCCAAGCTGGGCACCGCGCTGGGCGAGGAGGGCAGCCAGGCCGCCGCCGAGGCGATCATGACCAGCGACACCGTCTTTAAAGAGGCGGCGGTGGAGCTCAAGCTCCACGGCAAGCGCGTGCGCATCGGCGGCATCGCCAAAGGCGCGGGGATGATCGACCCCAACATGGCCACCATGCTTTGCTTTATCACCACCGACGCGGTGATCGATAAGAAGCTCCTCCAGCAAGCCCTCTCGGAAGCCGTTGAGAACTCGTTTAACCGCATCACCATCGATGGGGATATGAGCACCAACGACACCGTCCTCATGCTCGCCAACAGCACCGCCGGGCATACCCCGCTGGCTGCGGGGGACCGCGAGTTTGCCCGCTTCCAGAATGCGCTCACCCATGTCGCCACCACGCTGGCGCGGATGATCGTGGAGGATGGCGAGGGCGTCACCAAGTTTGTGACGATCCAGGTGCGTGGCGGGCGGAGCCGGCAGGATGCCCGCAAAGCTGCCGAGGCCATTGCCAACTCGGTGCTCGCCAAGTGCGCCTGGTTTGGGGGAGACCCCAACTGGGGCCGCATTATGGACGCCATCGGCTACTCCAGCGCCCGCATTCGCGAAGAGATGATCGACATCTATTTCGATGGGCTCATCACCGTGAAAAACGGCATGGCCGCCAGCACCCCGTTCCAGAAAGTCGTCGAAGTCGTGGCCAAGCCGCGCTTCACCATCACGGTAGACCTCCACCTCGGCGAGGCGGAGCACACGGTCTTTACGACAGACCTCTCCACCCGTTACGTGGAGCTGAACATGGGCGAGTAACCCGCCCCCGCTCCGCCACCCGTTTGTTACCATTTTTGGGTTGCGCAAACCCGTTGCGCGCCTTCCAATCTCTCCCTTTTTCCCACCTATGCCCCAAGACCCGTACCTGGCCCGTGCCGAAGCCCTGATCGAAGCGCTCCCCTTTATCCAAAAATATCGTGGGCAGCTCTTCGTGATCAAATACGGCGGCAGCGCCATGGAAGATGAGCACACCGTCGAGCGCCTGCTGCGCGATGTCGTCTTCCTCGAGGCCGTGGGGATCAACCCCGTGCTTATCCATGGCGGCGGCAAGGCGATCTCCGCGCGCATGCGGGAGGCCGGGCTCAAGCCCCGGTTTGTGAATGGCCTGCGCGTCACCTGTTCCGAGTCGATCGGCATCGTGCAGGAAGTGCTTGATGGCGTGATCAACCCGCGCATCGTGAGCACCATCAATGAATTTGGCGGGCGCGCCGTCGGCTTCTCGGGCAAGAGCGTCATCAAAGCCCGCAAGCTCTCCCCCGTGCGCGATGAAAAGGGCGAAGAGGTCGATCTCGGGTTTGTCGGCGAGGCCAATGGGGCCATTGTAGACGCCGTGCAGCGGGTCGTCTCCGAAGAGGTCGTGCCCGTGATCTCGCCCATCGCACAAGGGGAAGATGGCGCGCTTTACAATGTGAATGCCGACATCGCCGCCGGCGAGATCGCCGCCACGCTCGGGGCCTCGAAGCTGATCTACCTGAGCGACGTGCTCGGCATCATGCGCGACCCGAAGGAGGCCGATTCGCTCATCCCCACGCTCCAGATGTCGGAGGTCAACCGCCTCGTCGCAGAGGGCATCATCGAGGGGGGGATGATCCCGAAGGTCAACTCCGCCATGGACGCCATCCGCCGTGGCGTCGGCAAAGTCCACTTTATTGACGGGCGCATCCCGCACTCGCTCCTGCTCGAAATTTTCACCAACTCCGGCGTCGGCACGGAGATCATCTCGGATAATTGACCATGGAGACCACCGCACTCTTTGACCAATACGTCATCCCCACCTACGGGCGCTTCCCGATCGTTCTTGAGCGGGGCGAGGGCGCGCGCGTCTGGGATGAGCAGGGGAGGGAATACCTCGACTTCGGCTCCGGCATCGCCGTCTGCTCCGTGGGCCATAGCCACCCGCGCGTCACCGCAGCGCTGGCCCGGCAGGCGGGCACGCTCGTTCATACCTCCAACCTTTACTACAACCGGCAGCAGGGGCTACTGGCCGAGCGCCTTGTCAAAGCCGTGGGGCACGCAGGCAAAGTCTTCTTTGCCAACTCCGGCGCGGAGGCCAATGACGGCCTCTACAAGCTTGCCCGCAAGTTTGGCAACGAAGGGCGCTCCCCCGCGCCCCGGCACGCCGTGGGCGAGTTGCTCACCCCCGCGCCCAACCGCTACGAAGTGCTGACGTTTGATGGCTCCTTCCACGGGCGCACCCTCGGCGGCATCGCCGCCACGGGCCAGGAGAAGGTCAAAAAGGGGTTTGAGCCGCTGCCGATCGGATTCCGGCATGTGCCGTTTAACGATGCGCAGCTTGTGCTCGAATCGCTGCGGCCAGAGACCGTCGCCATCTTGCTGGAGCCGATCCAGGGCGAGATCGGCATCCGCCCGGCGACTGTCTCGTTCTTGAAGACCCTGCGCTCCATCTGCGACGACCATGGGCTCCTGCTTCTTTTTGATGAAGTGCAGTGTGGCCTCGGGCGCACGGGCGATTGGTGCGGGTGGAAATCCATCGTTGGCGAAGAGGTGATCCCCGACGCCATTAGCTGGGCCAAAGGCATCGGTGGCGGCTACCCGCTCGGGGCCTTCTGGGTGCGCGACCGGAGTGTGGACCTCAAGGATGGCAGCCGCGTGAGCCTTGCCAACCTCCTTGGCCCGGGTTCGCACGGCTCCACCTACGGCGGTACCCCGCTGGCATGTGCCGTGGGGAACGAAGTGCTCGCCATTGTGGAGGAAGAGAACCTTCTCGCCAATGCCACCGAGCTGGGGGCTTACACCTGCGAAGCCTTGCGCGCGCTGGGCTCCTCCCTCATCGAGGGCGTGCGCGGCATCGGCCTCATGGTCGGGTTTGACCTTTCGGCAGATCTTTGTGCCCGGCTCGGGCTCCCCGAGGCGGCGCCGAGCCTTGCGCTCATCACCCGGCTCCACGAGTTGGGCCTCCTTTCCATCCCCAGTGGCACCCGCGCCGTGCGTTGGCTGCCGCCGCTTAATGTAACCCGCGCGGAGATCGACCGCGCCGTGCAAATCCTCGGCCAGGCGCTTGCCCTGCCTTGAACCTACCTCTGCCATGAAGCATCTCCTCTCCATCGAAGCCCTTTCCGCCTCCGATATCGAAGCCATCCTGGCCCGGTGCCGAACGCTCAAGGCCACACGGGGAGATCTCTCCTTCCGCCCCCTTGCGGGACAGTGCTGGGCGATGATTTTTAGCAAATCCTCCACGCGCACCCGGGTGAGCTTTGAGGTTGGCATCCGCGAGCTGGGCGGCAGCGCCCTTTTCCTCAATGCCAACGACATCCAGCTCGGGCGGGGCGAGCCGATTCGCGATACCGCGCGCGTCATGGGGCGGATGCTGCACGGGGCCGTCATCCGCACTTACGCGCAGGAAGATGTCGAGCAGTTTGCCCAATACAGCGGCGTGCCGACCATCAATGCCCTTACCGATGCGGAGCACCCGTGCCAGATTTTGGCCGATCTCTTCACCATGCAGGAGCGGCTCGGCGGGTACGAAGGCAAAGTCGTTACCTTTGTGGGAGATGGCGCGTGCAACGTCCCCATCTCGTGGATCTGGGCGGCGGCGCGGCTGGGGTTTGAGCTGCGCATTGCCGCGCCCAAAGCGTTCCAACCCGCCCCGGAGCTGCTGGCACGGGTGGGGAGCTCGAATATCTCCGTCACCGAAGACGTGGAGGCCGCTGCCACGGGGGCCGATGTGCTTTATACCGACGTGTGGGTAAGCATGGGCATGGAGCAGGAAGCCGAGATGCGGCTCAAGGCGCTCGCGGGTTACCAGATCAACGAAGCGCTCGTGGCCCGGGCCAACCCGGGAGCGCTCGTCATGCACTGCCTGCCCGCGTATCGGGGCAAAGAGATCACCGAAGCGGTGCTCGAAGCCCATGCAGATACCATCTTCACGGAGGCCGAAAACCGGCTCCACGTGCAGAAGGCCGTCATCGCCTGGCTGGTGGGGGCGTAAAGTAAGAGCGGTTCCTTGGCGGGACCTGATATTCCTACGTTAGATCTCGGTGCGAGGGGGGAGATTGTAGGGCGTTTCTGTGAAACGCCATGGGGTTAAATGCCGTCTCACAGAGACGGCCTACAATTCACGCTGCGCAGGTGTCCTGCTGGGATTAGCTGAACCTAGTAATACTAGGGGATAAGCCTTTCGTAGGTGTCGCTCTCGACCCGGTAGGTATACGCATCCACCTGCTGGCGATGGGGGGTGTCGGCCAGCATCGCTTTGGCCAGCGGTGCGTAGTGGCGTACCTCCAGCACGAAGGGGGGTTGGAGCGCCGTGAAGGGGGGGATTTGCCCCATTCGCCGTACGGCGCGCTCGGCTCCCTCGGCGATCTCCTGGCACGCTTGCTCTGCGGAGAGGTGCTCGGCCTTTTCCAGACCCAGGCCGGTTTTGGTAATGGCCGTCTCGATCTCGGGGATAAACATCTGCGCTTCCAGAGCGGCCTTATCATCCCCTGCGAGGAAGATCGTCGGGATACCTTGCAGCCCAAAGCCAAGCGCGCGGAAGCCGAACTCGCCGACAAAGACGCCGTTGAGCCGGTAGTACGCCACCGTCAATGAAGAAAAGGTGTGGCAGAGGGGAGCATTGATCGTCCCCGCCATGGCGTGCTGTCCCACAAAGAGGAGCGCGCTATACTGCCCCAACGGCCCGCGCAGAAAGGCAGAGAGCCCCTCGCGGGGAAGAAGGGTACAGCGGCTTTGCAACGCGCCATCTTTGAGGCCGCCGCTTCCGTGCCCATCAATCACATCCACCTCGGCCTGCGGGTCGGCGGCGAGGATGCCCGCCACGCAGGCATCGACCTCGCGGGCGAGCTGGTCCATCGAGGGGCCTTTGCCCTCGGGGCCGCTGTCGCTCGTGCGCGTTTGGGTGAAGCGGTCTGTCCCCGCAACGCCTTCGAGATCGGTGAGGATGAGGTATCTCATGGGGGGGCTATACGTTGAAGCGGAACTCCAACACATCGCCGTCTTTGACGACGTATTCTTTGCCTTCGATGCGGAGCTTGCCCGCCTCGCGCGCTTTGGCGTAGGAGCCGAGCGAGATCAAGTCATCAAAATGGATCGTCTCTGCGGCGATGAAGCCGCGCTCGAAGTCGGAGTGGATGACGCCCGCTGCCGCAGGGGCTTTGTCTCCCGCAGTGATGGTCCACGCCCGGGTCTCCTGCTCGCCGGTCGTCAGGTACGTGCGAAGCCCGAGCAGGTGGTAGACGGCCCGGATGAGGGAGCCCACGCCGCTTTCGGCAACGCCCAGGTCTTGCAGGTATGCCTTGGCTTCTTCCTCGGGGAGATCGACCAGCTCGCTCTCGATCTGCGCGCTGATGACGACGGCCTCGGTGGCCAGGTGGGTGCGCACATAATCCTGCACGGCCTTTACGTAGCGCGCCGAAGGGTGCAGATCCACGGTGTCTTTGGGCAGGCCGCCCTCTTGCTCTTGCGCGGCGTCGATCTCCGCCGTCACGTGGGCCAGATCTTCCTCCGCCACGTTGCAGGCAAAGATGGTCGGCTTGGTCGTCAGCAACATGAACTCATTGGCGATGCGCTGCTCTTCTTCACTGAGCTCGAGTGTGATGGCCGGTTTGCCTTCGTTGAGGTGGGGGATGAGCTTCTCGGCGAGCGCCAGCTCGGCTTTGGCCACTTTATCGCCCGCACGGGCACCTTTATGAAGCCGCTCGGCGCGTTTCTGCACCGAGGTGAGATCTGCAAGCACCAGCTCGGTGTTGATGACCTCAATATCGCGCACCGGGTCTACCGTACCGGCGACGTGGTGGATGTCGCTGCTCTCAAAACAACGCACCACCTGCAC
Source organism: Chthoniobacteraceae bacterium (assembly GCA_037189965.1). Classification (GTDB taxonomy): domain Bacteria; phylum Verrucomicrobiota; class Verrucomicrobiia; order Chthoniobacterales; family Chthoniobacteraceae; genus DATMFV01. The sequence continues at coordinate 27,619 of JBBCKB010000086.1, forward strand.
GATGGCGTTGACCTCGCGGATGTGGCTCAGGAACTGGTTGCCGAGCCCTTCGCCTTTGCTGGCTCCTTGGACGAGGCCCGCGATATCCACAAACTCGATGGCCGCCGGGATCAGCTTCTTCGAGCCCGAAAGCTTGGAGAGCGCGGCAAGCCGGGGGTCTGGAACGGTGACGACCCCTTGGTTTGGGTCGATCGTACAAAACGGATAGTTGGCAGCCTGGGCCTTGCGGGTCCGGGTGACTGCGTTAAAGAGCGTTGATTTCCCAACATTGGGGAGCCCGACGATGCCTGCGCTTAACATAAGGGGGCGGAGGGTAAGGCCCCGCTTGCGGAAAAGCAAGGCGTCGGATCAGATGGTATGTTGTAAAACAGTGTATTCCTCTCTTGCTCAGGGAGATTCAAGGCTTGCCGAAGAGCTTGCCAAGCGTTAAAAGGCGGGCTGGCCCCCCTTACCCCCTCCTACTCCCTCGCACGCCGGAACGGCACGGATTTGCCGCAGGGTTGCTTGCTTGCCCCGGGGTCGGAGGGTGGAGGCCCGCAGTAAGTACAAGCGGGCTTCCCAGAGATGATGAACCCCCACTTATTAACCAAGGACGAAGCATATGAACCGCATGGAATCTCTGTTGACCCTGCTCGAAGAGCCCGCGGCTTTTTTTGGGGTGGATGGCAAGGTAGCCCTCCACAACGATAGCTGGAGCCGCCACCTCCCCGGCGTAACCCCGACGCTGGAGGGGCTTGAGGAAGCTCTCGGTGAGCCTCCCGGTGCATTAGCCGGGGCGTTGCAGGCAGTGCTTGCCGGTACAAAGGATGCGCTGGAGCGGGAGATGGCGGGGCGGCCGTACCGCAAAGTTCGCCTCCGTGCGCGGCGCGTGGAGGAAGGAGGGCTCTGGATTACGCTGCATGAGCTTACGGGGCAGCACCGCCTCCAGCAGGACTTGCGTGAGAGCCACACTCTTTTTCACCACCTTTTGGAAAATACGCACGATGGCGTCTTTCTCTACAATACCGAAGGGTGCTACATCCTCGCCAATAGCGCGTATGCGGAGTCGCTTGGGTTTACCCCCACGCAGCTTGCGGGGCGCAATTTGTTTGAAGTCTTCAAGCCCGATCTCGCCCAAGTCTTGCAGGAGCAGAACCTGCTGGTCTTGAGCACGGGGCTTACGCTCCATTTCGAAATCATCCTGGAAACGCCGCGCGGGCCGCGCACGGTGTTTGTGACAAAAGACCCCTACCGCAACCACCGCAACGAAGTGGTGGGCGTCTTTGGTATCGCGCGCGATATTTCCGACCACCGGCAGGTGGAGGAGACGCTTGAGAAGAGCGAGCGCCACTTCCGCGCGCTCATCGAGAACAGCGCCGACCGCGTGGCCCTCGTAGCGCGGGATGGTACGATCCGCTACGTCAGCCCCTCTACCAAGCGCGTGCTCGGGTACGATATCGACGAGCTGGTGGGGACGAACGCCTTCCACTGGGTCTACCCGGGAGATCAGGCAGAGGTGAACCGCCGTTTTGCCGAGCTTCTGGAGATGCCGGGCGGCTCCATCACCGGGCAGTATCGGGTGCTCTGCAAGGATGGGTGTTGGCAATGGATGGAGGCCACGGCCACCAACCTTTTGGATGACCCAAGCGTGAGCTCCATCGTCGTCAACGAGCGCGACATCAGCGAACGCAAGCGCGCCGAAGATGAGCTGATGCGCCATGCGCAGATCATCGTCTCTTCGCATGATGCCATCATCTCCGCCAGCCCGGAGGGGCAGATCCAGAGCTGGAACCCGGCGGCAGAGCGCATCTTCGGCTATAACCGGCAGGAGATGTTGGGGCGCAGTATTCTCGACTTGGTGCCCCTTGAAGAGCAGCCGAGGGCTTTGGAGCGGCAGGCGGCGGTGCTGCGCGGGCGCAGCGCGCACGATGTGGAGACGCTCTTTCTCGCCAAAGGCGGGCGGGAGGTGGAAGTCTCGCTTACCCTTTCGCCGATTCGCGACCAAGCGCGGCACATTGTCGGTTTCTCAAAAATTGTCCGCGACATCACCGAGCGCATCCAGCTTGAGCGGGAGATTCTGGAGATCTCCGAGCGGGAGAAACAGCGGCTCGGGCAGGATTTGCATGACGATCTTTGCCAGCAACTCGTCGGCATTGCCTTGCTGGCCAACCTTTTGATTGAGGATATGAAGAAACAAGGGCTGGAGCCACCTCAGGAGGCATACCAGATCCGCAAACTCTCCAATGAAGCCGTGGAAAACGCACGAAATATCGCCCGTGGGCTTTGCCCGCTCAACCTCGCAGACAGTGGCTTTGTCGCCAGCATTCAGGCCTTGGTAGCCAATACCGGGCAGGTTTACCGCATCGAGTGTCTCTTCGAGTGCGAAGAGATCATCACCATTCCCAACCTTTCCGTGGCGACCCATTTTTACCGGATTATCCAGGAAGCGTTGCACAACGCCGCCAAGCACAGCCGGGCCGGGCGCGTGGTGGTCCGGCTCGAGCGCGAAGGGCAGGAGCTGGTGGCCACCATTGCCGATAACGGAGTCGGCCTCCCCGAAGGCGCGTTGGACCGCTCCGCCAGCAGTGGCAGCCTTGGCCTGCATACCATGACTTATCGGGCCCGCTTCATCAAAGGCGTGCTGGAGTTTCAGCCCGGTCCGGGCGGTGGCACGCATGTTGTCTGCCGGCTGCCAGGGCGCAATTGCCACGAAGAGCCCATGGGCCAAAAGTTCGTTTGACGGGGGGTTCCGCCCGCCGCTACGCTTGGCCCTATTACCGCCCGCCGCATCCGCGGGGGCTGCTTCATCTAAAAAACCAAGAGTTCGCAACCGCTTTCTATGGCAAAAATCGGAATTAACGGCTTCGGCCGCATCGGGCGCAACGTCCTGCGCGGCATGACCCAGGCGCAGGTGGAAAATGTGGTCGCCATCAACGACCTCACCGACACCCAAACCATCGCCCACCTTCTTAAGTGGGACTCGGTGCACGGCAAGTTTGACGGAGAGATCTCCCACGACGAGGAGAACCTCATCGTCCGTGGGCACAAGATCCGCATCCTCAAAGAGCGCGACCCGGCTGCCCTGCCGTGGAAAGACCTCGGCGTGGAAGTGGTCCTCGAGGCTACCGGCCTCTTTACCGACCGCGCGAAGGCCGCCCTGCATATTGAAAAGGGTGGTGCCAAGCGTGTGCTCGTGAGCGCGCCTGCCAAAGGGGCAGACATCACCATCGTCTTCGGGGTGAATGACCACCTCTACGACCCGGCGCAGCATTTCATCGTCTCCAACGCGAGCTGCACCACCAACTGTTTGGCCCCGCTGGTCAAAGTGCTCAACGACCGCTTCGGCATTGTCAGCGGGTTCATGAACACGATCCACAGCTACACCAACGACCAGCGCAGTCTGGATCTCCCGCATAGCGACTTGCGCCGCGCCCGGGCCGCCGCTGTCAACATCATCCCCACCAGCACCGGGGCAGCCAAAGCCATCGGCGAAGTCATCCCCGAGCTCAAAGGCAAGCTCAACGGCGGCTCCTACCGCGTACCGACGCCCGATGGCTCGGTGACGGATTTTACCGCCATCCTCGAGAAGGCGGCTACGGAAGAAGAGATCAACGCAGCCTTCAAGGAAGCCGCCGAGAGCGGCCCGCTCAAAGGCATCCTTGAGTACTCGGAAGAGCCGCTCGTCCTCCAGGACATCGTCGGCAACCCGCACTCCTCCATTTTTGATAGCCAGTTGACCATGACGCTTGGCGGCACGCTCGTCAAAGTCGTGAGCTGGTACGACAACGAATGGGGCTACAGCAACCGCATCGTGCAGGCGCTCGAACTCCTCGGTAAGTAAATCTTCACACTTCAAGGCCGCAAGGGTTGGTACACAAGTGGCCAATGCTTGCGGCCCTTTTTTTCTATGGCAAAACTCTCCCTTCGTGATCTTGACGTGCAGGGCAAACGGGTCCTCGTCCGGGTCGACTTCAACGTCCCGACCGAGGAAACCGCCGACGGCAAACGCCGCATCACCGATGACACCCGCATCGTCGAAAGCCTCCCGACCATCCAATACCTGCGCGAACACGGCGCAAAAGTGATCCTCCTCGCCCACTTCGGGCGGCCCAAGGGGGA
>JBBCKB010000087.1:0-43370 GCA_037189965.1 Chthoniobacteraceae bacterium
CCCGCCCCGAGGCCGGCTCCGGGTGCCAACTGGGCACCGCTTGCGGCGAGGATCGAGCCCGCCGCCTCCACGATCCCATTTCCTGCAAGCGTTCCGCCTGCATTGACATTCACCGCGCCGGTACCCAGCCCGGAGCCCACCGTATTCGTTACGGCCAGCACGCCACCGGAGATGACGGTGCCGCCGCTATAGGTATTTGCCCCTGAAAAGATCTGGGTGCCCGTGCCGCTTTTGGCGATGGCCACTGTTGCCACCTTTTCGCTCGAAGTATCCTCTATGATGCCCGCATACGTGGCGGCAACCGCGTTGGAGCCGGTGATGGAAAGGGTGGCGTTGGCATTGCTCCCCGAAGTCGTGATCTTCCCGGTGTTCGTCCCGACCAGGCTGTGGATGGCGGTTGTCGACGAAACGGGGGTGGCGCTTTCGTAGCCGGAGAGATTCATCGTTCCATTATTCGTCAAGGCCCCGAGGTTGGCGTTGGTTACCCGGACAATCCTCAGGTTGCCGCCGGTGTCGAGAGTTGTCGCTTCGAAGGTGGCTTTGATCGCGGCATCTGCGTCTCCCAGCGCCAGTGTCCCCAAGCTGGAGATTTCGGCCGATCCGGCGGTAACGGTTAGGGGCTGAACGGCTTTTCGGCTTCGGAGATTTAAGGTCCCATCCGCAATCGAAAGGGTACCGCTGATGCTCAGAGTATCCTCCTGGGGGACGCTGTTATTGGCCGATGTATACGACCTCACCGACAACGTCCCTGCTCCGCTCTTCTCCAGCCCGGCGATGGAATGGCTTCCATTCATATAGAGCAGCAAATTATCGGCATTGTTGGCGGTTACAAGGTCGCTCGACAAGCTGCCGGGGGAGCCGGGGTATAGCCCGGGTGCCGCGCTCCCATTCTTAGTCCACGTTGCGCTTTGCCAACTGGTGCCGACGGAGCTTAATGACCACGTATCTTGGGCCATTGCAAAAGGGGAGCAAAGGCTGCCAGTGAGGAGGAGCGCCGCGCATCGCACAGGAAAGGAACGGCGGCTGCGAAGGAGGGCTGCTTTCGGGTGGAGTGGGGAATGGGTTTTCATGGGGAGGCCTTTCTTTGGAGCGGGAAGGGAGCTTTTACTCACTCCCTGGAGAAAGGGCAGAATCTAAACAAACATTATGTTTAGATGCAAATCAAAAATTACAGAATGGAATCATGCTTATTTTTGCCATTATTTTTAATATGTACTGTACAAATTGATGGATCTGCAAAATGAGCCTTCGGGGCGGCTGCGGGTTGCGCTATCGCCTCTCAAGCCGAGCGATGCCGACGCAGTGAAGGGACCGCTATTGAAGCAGGAAGGCTGCGGCTTCCCGAGGGAATGAGCGAAGCCCCGGGTTGTCTTTGAGGCAAAGGGTTAGGATTCCGCTTTGTCGTTCAGGAGACCGAGGAAGTAGGAAAAGTCCTCGCGGACAAACAGTTCCCCATCGCCCGCTCGGGGGCATTCGAGACAGAACGGCCCATGGTAGCCCGTTTTCCGAAGTGTGGCGAGCTGGTTGCGAATATTGAGAATGCCTCCACTCAGGCTGCTGATCGCGATAAAGTGCGAGGGTGGGACAAGGAGATTCTTGAAGTGGACGTAGAATAGACGCCCCTCGGTGGCTGCCACCACCTCTTCAAACGTGGGAACCCGGGGAAACAGCATTTGGTTAACATGGTCCCACAGGACTCCCACGTGCCTGGAGCCTACGCCGTCTACCAGCCGCAAGGTTGCCTCCAGCGTGTCGTGCAGATAGACGCCATGGGTTTCAAAGGCGAACTGGAAGTCGAGCTCTTCTGCCAGCGCTCCGAGGCGCTGAAACCCGGCAATGGCCGCAGCCCATTGCTCGCATGTGGCGATCGCGGAACCGTGGTGTTGGTGCTGGTGACGAGGCAAGGTGTGATCCGGGTTGGCCAGCTTGCCGGTGAAGGCGTTTACGATTTTTAACGGAAACCGCCCCGCAGCTTTGCGGTAAAATCTCTCGGCAGCTTCTATTTCTCTTTCCCGCTGCGATTCATCTGCGCCCATCAAGTCGACGCCCGGGCTGCCAAAGCTGACCCAATCGAGCGGGTGCTTGTCGATCGCTCTGGAGACTTCATCGAGATAGTCCAGATCTGAACCGGCATAGCCAGAGGGCTTTCGGCGAAACTCGATGCCGTCGGCTCCTAGCTCACGGACGAGCCGACAGGCTCGCTGCAGCGTTTGCCCCCGCTCAAAGTAGTTGATGTGGATCAGTACGGCGTTCATCGAATGTTTTTTGGAGAAACTTCAGCCTACAGGAAGCGGTGCTCGCAGTGCCGCATGGGGAGGGAGCAAGCGTATTTAAAGGCGGTAACGCTCCGCCACCTTGCGAAGGGCCCGGGCAACCCCGTCGATGTACGCTTTATCAAGCCCTTGGTGGATGCGAATATAGATGCATGAGGCAAGGATCGCCTCGGCTGTTGGGCAGGAAACCGCTTGGTAATCCATCGTCGTCAACCCGGCTTCGCGCACGAGCCAGCGCCCTCCGAAGAAATGGTGGTTTCGGAAGACATCGTACTGATAAAGGGGCATGGGGATGTAGCCCGGCTGCCCCATCACGCCCTCGGCTAGCAGGGCCTTCCCGAACTGGTCGCGGTCGCAAGAGAACGCCCCATCCTCCAGCCGCAGAAGGTAAAACCAGAAGCTTGAGAATGCCTCGGCCTCGATTTGGGGAAGCAATAGACCGGGGATGTCACCGATCTGCGCATGAAGATGCATCCCCAGTTCGTTGCGGCGTTTGGTGATGGAATCCATCTTCTCCAACTGGGCCGCAGCTACTGCGCTTTGCGGTTCGCTAATACGGTAGTTTGGGGCCAGGAAGGCGGGCGTCTTCGTGCCATTGACGCGGTCGTATGCCTTGTCGCCACACTTCTGGAGCAGGGGGCCAAAGCGTTCGTCCGAACTCGCGACAATGCCTCCATCTCCACAGCCAATATGTTTGAAGTCGTTGAGCGAATAGCAGCCGATGTGCCCAAACGTCCCGACCGGCTGCCCTTCAAACCGGGTGCCCCATGCTTGTGCGCAATCTTCGATCAACACTAGGCCGCGCTCATCCGCCAGCTTCCGAAGTTCGCGGATGCGGCACGGGTACCCCGCAAGGTGTACCGCGATGATCGCGCGGGTTTTCGGTGTGATGCGGGTGCGGACAGCCTCGAGGTCGAGGTTGTAGGTATGAGGCTCCAGATCGGCGAAGACGGGTACTCCTTGTTGGTAAAGGATGCCAATGACGGTGCCCATATCCGTAATCGGGGGGACGATTACCTCATCCCCCGGCTCAAGCCCCACGGCGGCTACGGCGATATGGATGGCAGCCGTCCCGGAGGAGCACGGCATGACGTGGGCAAGCGGATAGTGCTTCTGGAAGCGCTCGATCAGCAGCGTGGTCTGCGGCCCTTTCCAGTAAAACAGGCTCCCTTGGCCCAGCATGGCGTCGAGTTGTGCGCGCTCCTCCTCTCCCCAGCGTTGGGGGAGAGGGGGGATGGGGGCCAAAATCTCGGGAGTGCCTCCGTCGATTGCGAGAGAAGTAGCTAAGGAATGGGTATTCATCGGTTTAAGAAGAGGTTTGGAGGGCTACCCGCATGCGCCTGGCCGCTGCGGATGGCGGAAAGGGCTTCACGTGGTCAACTCGGCGACGAGGGCCAGAATCCGGGGCTCCACGTCTTCGCGAAAACGGCTCGGGTGGCCGGAACGAATGGTGTGTTCGCCTGCTTCGTAACCGCCTTCTTCCCAAACCCGGTGGGAGGGGAAGTAAGTGCGGCCGGGTGAGGCATAGGCGGAAATCCAGGTGGAATCCCACCCATGGCGCTCCTTCAGCGTAAGCGAATAGTCAACGACGACCTCTCCACTCAGCGCGATCCAAAGGAGATCGCTGCCAAAGCGGATTGCCCACGCGTAATACTCCAGCGTGGTGGGAGCGCTTTCGTAAAAAAGCTCGGTCGTCCCCCGCCGGACATCCAAAGGCCCTGCGAGGGCTCGTCCGGGCCCGGCTGCCTCGACCGCAGCCGCGAGAATCTCTCCATAGGCCTTTGCCAGTGCGATCTCCTTTCCGGGAAGCAGCCGGGGCAGGGGGTTGATGTCCGCACCGCAGCCGGGGATAAAGAATGCGGTGGTACCCGGGAAGCGCCCTTCCAGGGCCTCGCATGCAAATCCCGGCCAGTCTCCTGAAATCTGGTAGCCTGCGAGAGCTGTCGCATGGCAGGCATACCCAAAAAGAATCGCCTCGGTGTTGCCGGCGCTTCCGGTGATCCGCAGCACCGGCACGTCGTGATCAACCGGGCCCGGGAAATGGCGGCACCCCTCCCGCGCGCGACGCCGGTTGACGCCCACGCCGGCAAGGCCCTGCGAAAACGCGATCGACACCGGTTTCCGGTTGGCACACGCCTCTGCGATCGTCTCAACGAGCTGCTCCACCATCCAGCGGCTATAGTTCTCAAGCTTCTCCCGCTCGGCGGGGGCCTCCGGCATCCAGGAAGAAGGCCAATCCATCGGTCCGGAGTGGGTATGGGAGCAAAAGATCACCAGCTTCTCGCGCGGCACCCCCAACCGGCGTGCGCATTCGACTTCCACGCTTTGGGTCAGTTCGGGAGAGAGGCTCACGCGTTCGAGCACGGCGACAACCAGGGCGACGGATTCCTCCCCCAGCGCGAGCACTTTCGCCCAAAGCGGGGTAAGCACTGATTCGGAAGCACGTTTACGAAACGCAAATCCCCCCAGCCAGATGCTTTCTTGCGGGGTGATGTCTCGCCGGGCGATGCCAGCCAGGAATGCGGGGGCTGCGTTCATCCTTCGACATACTTCGCATTGACGGCGCCGATGAAGCTATCGGGGTGTGAACGGAGATAGACCTTCCCGGGTTTGTCCTCCGTTTCTCTACGAAAGACACTTCTGATGGAGTAAGGCGCTGGGGGCAGCACGAAGCGGCCCATCTCCGGGTTTTCCTTTGCACGGAGCAAGGCGCGTTGCGCTCCTTCGCGGATGCGCTCGCGAGCGGTTTGCGGGGAGAGATGGCGCGCTGCGGTGAAGGCCTTCTTGGCTTGTTCGGTGGTGAGTTCGAGTCCCTGGAAGGCGCTCAAGCCTTCCTTTACCGCCACCGTTTCGATATCGGGAATCAGCGCCGCTGCTTCCTCGCATCCGGCGCGGTCGCCGGAGAGAAAGATGGGGCGCACGCCGAGTTCTGCGGCCACATATGCCTTCTGGCCGATCTCGCCGATGGGCGCTCCGCGGAAGGTTTGCTCCAATACGTGATAGCTTCCGGTGTGTGCGAGGTGCCCGTAGGGTGTGCCTGCCATCGCGTGCTGGCCTACCCAAGCCATTACGTCGAAGCCGCCATCAAGGCCGAGCGGATTTTTGACGTAGCCGAATCGACCGGCGATCAATTCCACCCGCGAGTCGAGCTTCATCGGGTCGAGCCCTCCCCAGCCGTGGCCATCCACAACGACGATCCGCTTTGCCCCGGCGGCATAGAAGCCTTCAATAGCCGCATTGGTTTCCTGCGTGAGCAATTCCTTGGCGGCGTTGAAATAAGCGCCGTCGGGGTAACACCAGTTTAGCGAGTCAATCACGCCTGCCACGGCTTCCAAGTCGGTAACGATATAGATATTCATCGCGAGTTTGGTCTGCGACCTTTAGAGATCAATCTGGGTGTAAGCGTGGGCTTTGAGGTCGGAAACGTTTTCTTCGCTGCCAAAGCGCCATTTCACCGAGAGGGGGTGCTCCCCCCCGTTGAAGAGGGTGAGCAAGCGTCGCTCACCCAGGCGATGCACGGTATAGCGAAGGGAAGGGTTGCGCTCTTCGATGGTGATGGCTGCATCTTCCCGCTTACCTTGGAAGTAGAAGTCTGCATAGCGGTGCACGTCGGCCTGCCCGTCACGGAGTGCAAGCAGGTAGTCTGCATCGAGCAACTGCCCGGGAAACCCGCCCACGCCCTTTGCCCCATACGCGGCGGCTGCCACGGCTTGGAACCGGTATTCGCGGGCGGAGATCTGCCAATAGGGGTAGTTCTTGTCGAGGAGGAGGCCCATTTCCTTCATCAGGAAGGGGCTGATCCAAACCGGCTGCTTGAGGTAGGGGATCGTCCTTTCCAAAGCGTCGATCATGACCACGCCTTCCCGGTTGGCGACGCTGACGACGTGGCCATTTACATAGGGGTCTGCGCGCAACGAGCTGTTTGGGGCGATTCGTACGGAGGCCGGTTCTTTACCGCCGGGATCGAGCACGTAACCGTAGTTGATGGTCTGGATCTCCGGGCGAATCTCGCGCAGGCATTCCCCTGCGATGCGGATCACCTCCGCGTAGGCCCAGAGGCGGAAGTCCGCCCATTGGTCGCCATACCGGGAGAGAATGAGTTGAGGGTTCAGGACTTCTTTCGCCGGAATCTTGGCCCATTTGCGGAACGCCTCGAGGGTACTCGGATGAAAGCACGCCGTCGGGGTGGCGTTCTTACCCTGGTACTCCAGATCAAAGACGGCATAGCCGCCACGCTGGGGGAAGCCTTCCAGCAAGAAGGCGAGACGCTTTTTGTAAGCCTTGCGGAAGGCCGGATCACCCAGTGCAAGGCCGATGGCAAGGTGGTCGCGGTAAGGCTTTCCGTCGACCAGCCGCATCGCCGTTTCATCCGTCAGCATGGAGGTGCCTTTGTAGCCATCTTGCATGTCGGGCGTGGGAATGATGCAGACGAAAGGAGCGAGGCCGAGCTTCTCAAACGAGGGGGCGACGAAGGAGCGGTCGCGGCGGTATTGGCCGAGGTTGAACCCAGCTGCTGCGTAGGAGCCGAGCAGCTTTTCGCGGGCAGCCTCGTCATGAAGATTCAGCCACCCTAGCGCCCACATGCCCACGCGGAAGTCGTCCGTACGCTCTACGGGGCGGATGGCTTCGCGCACCCGCACCGGCAGGCGTCGCTCCTGCCCTGTCTTGTCGCCAAGTTGGGTTTGGATGAGGATTTCGCCATCCGTTCCGGCGGCGGCGTCTGGCTCGAGTACCAGCAGGAGGTTCGTCCAGTGGTTTGGCATATCGCGGATCATGGCATTCTGCCATGGGTAAGGATTGGTGAAGCGATAGCGCACGTGGTTGGCATCGCGCCCCGGCATCGTTTCCCATTGCAGCGTGGCGTTCCCCCAAGTCGGTTGTTCGGCGGAGAGCAGCTTTAGCCAGCCGGGCAGCTCCACGTCTACGGTCGTCGCCCCTTCCATGTTTTTATCGCCGGAGAGAAATAGGGCGATGGCCCCGGCTTGCCCGGAATTCACGGTTACCTCCGGTTGGGAGTTGTCGATGGCTGCGATCTGGTCGGCGGGATAGATGCCTACGCGCAGGGGGTGGAGGCTTCCCGGTAGAGGCTCCTCGGTCGGGTAGGCGGGGCGCAGCAGGACATTGTCGAATCGTGCGGAGTCTGCCCCCGCGTTCATTAGCAATAGCCGTACTTCAGCAGCCTGTGGGTGCAGGTCGAACGTCAGCGAGACGGGGCCCCAACCGGCCCCTTTCAAGTTTGGCCCGGTGGCCACGGTCAGCGGCTTGCCATCTGCATCGTATTGTTGGGCGTGCAGGCGCGCCACGGCTTTGCCCTCGGCTTTTGCAACCGCCGTAAGCGTCCAAGAGGGCGAACTCACAAAGGCAGATTGCGGGAGCGAGAGGCTTGCCCCCAGACCGGGTACGCCCGATGTGAGTGTTACCCGCACCGCACCCGGATCGGCAAAGCCCTCGGCGGTGTGCGCCACCTCGCCGGTGGATTCATTTCCCTTCCGGCCGAAATCGAGCCGCCAGCCTTCATCCCCGGTTTTGAAGGTGGTGTAATAGGGTGGGGCGATTTGCACCTTCTCCACCGTCAGGTCGTCGCACCATGCGGAGCCGGGCAGGCGGCGCGCCTGAAACCCGAGGTCGTACGCGCCGACTTTTTCTCCGTTGATCTCGCCGGAGTCGGGAGCCACCCAAAACACTTCGCGTGGGGCCCAGTCAGTAGATTTTGCGAAGCCGGTATTTTGCGCAAGGAACTGGTTGAAGGCGGGGGTGACCTTCTTGGTCGCATCCACAGGCCGGACAGCGAGGCCAAATTCGCTCTGCAAGGGGTCGTCCGTTTTGACCCTTGCGGAAAGCCGGTAGATCCCGCCTTTGGAGATGGGAATCTTCTTCTGCCAGATTCCGCGAATGGTCTTCTTGAGGCGCAGGGATTCCGCCTCATGCGTAGCGAAGCTTGGGTTGGTTGCGGATTGCGCTTGCCACTTCGTCCAGCCATTGGCGTTCGGGTCTGAGGTGAAGGTGTCGGAATAGATCGTCTCGATGGGTACGACTTCGAAGGCTTTGGAGATCGGTGCGGGGTGGGCCTCCGGCTTTGCGGGGGAGGGTGAGGGCGGCTTTTTGCAGCCCGGCAGAGCGAGCAAGATGGCGGCGCAGAGGAGGCGTGTCGGGGTCATTTGGGAACGAGGGGAAGCGGGCTTAATATCGTGGGGAGCCGGGGGATCTGTCCGCCCCGCCCCATTCGATATATTGGTCCCAGCCCAATGCGGCAGGACCCCCTGAAGTATTTTGTGCAGAGGGCGGCAGCGATTCAACGTGGCCATCTACGAAAAGGATGTTGCAACTCTTCGTGCCGCGGTTGCGGAAGGCGAGAGTCATGGAGTCTCCCAAGACGGCGTTGATGGAGTAGCGCGTCCGCGCGTCGCCCGCTAGAAAGACCTTGGAAGGATTGGCGATGGCGTGCAGGGGCCGCCGGTAGGGGTTGCTGCTATTGGGTTTGCTGGCTTCTTCCGCCGTGCTGTGGACGAGATAGAAATTGAACCCATAGTGGGACTGAAACCACGGTCGGTCTTCGCTATCCTTCTCCGACGTTTCGCTGGGACAGCGAAAGATGCTACCGGGAGCGGGCGGGGCTTCCTGGATGATCTTTCCGTCTGCGCCTTTGGTAAAGCCGTCGTAGTTTAACAGGAAGTGCTCTGGAGCGTAACGGCGGCCGCCCCCTTTATAGCCCTTTGTGTAGGCATCGCGCGGGTAATATCCGTTATTATCGGCAGCGTAGGAGGTCAGCAGCACGCCGATACTGCGGAGGTTTCCGGCGCATTTGGCAGAGGCGGTGCGGTCCCGCATTTTCCCTGCCACCACAAGCCCCAGCAGGGCAAGGATACTGCCCACGGCCAACACCGTTAGCAACTCGACGAAGCTCTGTGCGCGAGTGGATGCTCGGAAGCGTGAGGTTCTCGCAATCACAATATTTTGGGAAGAGAGCACGTTTCTAAGGGGTGACCGGCAATACATCGTGGACGCCCGAGGTGATGAAGACTTCATCCATGATGAGGGGGATGTTGCCGTAGCTCGACATTGCGTTCTCCCCGATGGTCAGCGGGAAGGTGGAGCTTCCGGCTCCTGCCGGGGAGGCTCCCGAAAAGACAAGTGCGCCATCAAACCAAAGGCTGATGGTTTGGGAGGAGGCGTCGAAGCTTGCGGCGAGGTGGTGCCACTGCCCCGGCGTGAAGCCGCGCAACGTGGCGCTGCACTGCGTCGAAGCCTGGTTGCCTGCTTCATCCACGAGTTGAAGGATCAAACGCCAAACCTCTTCTTTGCCCGTGTGTCGGCTGATCTGAAACCCCCACCCCGGGTAGTGGCCGGAGAAGCCGCCTTTGCTCAGGATCTTTTTGTAGGCTTTCGCGGGAAGCTCCACTCCTTCGGGGATTTGCACCCAAGCGCCCAGGGTGAAGCTCTCTCCCACGAGCTGCAGTGCGGGGGTATCCGCAATCCGGAGATGGCTCCCGGCGGTTGTCGGGTTCGATTCTTTAAAAGCCGGAAGCTTGCCGTAGTGGAACTCCATGGCTTTCCCGAATGCCGCAGCGGGCCCCGGTTTCTCCTGCGGCGGCTCACCCACTTTGCCTGTCTCGAGGGAGGCCACCCATTCTCCTTCGGTCTGCGAGGTTACCTGGCCGGTCTCTTGCTGGTCGAAGTTGAGGTAGAGAAGATCCGGCTTTAAGCTCTCGGGGAGAGGTTGGTTTGGATCGATCGTTCCCGCCATTCCCTCTGCGGAGAGCAGAATGCAGAGCGACACAACCCAAGCGGCGTGCGGTAGATATGGCATACCCGAAGAATGTGCGGCCTCTACCCCCGGCGCCGACGCAGCCGGAGGCCGAGACCAACGACCGAAATCCCCAACAGAACCAATGCGGAGGGCTCGGGCACGACTTCAAGGGTGCCGTTGGTGTAGAGCCCCGAGATGTCCCACAATTTACCTTCGCCCAGATCAGCGAGGTTGAGGGTAAAGCTACCGCTGGAGGTGGCGAAGTCAAACAGGTCAAAACGATCACCAATGTCGGGCGCATAGTCGTCGAGAAAGACGACGTTCAAGATCCCGCCAAACTGGGCGATCCCGGAGATGTTCAATTGGTCAAAGCTGGAAACTCCGGCGATCTCGAAATTGAAGACGGCATTTGGGCCGGAGAGGAGGTCGCCCGTGACGTTAATCGTGCCGATGGAATTGCCGGGGGCGATCTCGCCATTGACGGTGAGCGTGGTATTTGCCCCCGAGATGCCCTGGATCGTCCCATTCCCGGTGAGGCTGCCTTCGGATTGCTCCACAACGACCCCCCCGCCAAAGCTGTGGACGCCGTTTCCGGCCATCTGGTAGATGGCGCGTGTCGTCCCGCTGTTGTCGCCGATGCTGAAGGCCACCGTTGGGCGGTACGTCATCGTGGTGACGTTGAGGGTGCCGCTGGTAAACCCGGCGTTTGCGGCGTCGCTCTTGTCTCCGAAGCGCCCGCCCGCCTCAACGGTGATCGTATCTGCCGTGATCGAGCCGCCTGCACCGAGGTAAAGCTTGCCTCCTCCTCCTTGTATGAGGATCGTCCCGGCGCTGTTGATCGCCCCGCCGAAGACCCGGAGCTTGTTGCCAGTGCCGCCATAGACGCGGAGATTCGAGCCGTTTGCATTGATCGCGCCCCCGGCGTTTACCGCTACCACGTTGTTCGTGGCGACATCCCCCCCGGATATCGTATTTCCGATTTGCAGGGAGGAGCTGTTCTCGCTGGTTCGCAAATTGAGCACCGACCCCGTGCCCGACCCGCCAATGGTGACGGTGTTGCCCGTGGCGGCACCGCTTCCCGCCGCAGAAGATAGCTGCCTGCCGACGTATAGAAGCTCGGTGGAAACCAAGCCTCCGGCGTTGATTACGAGGGAATTGTTATTGGCTGCACGGCCCGTGTTTGCAGCGTCTTGAACCATACCCAGGCTGATGCCGGAGCCATTGACTGTCAAAGTGCTGCCCGCGCCAGTCACTTCGATTTTATTGCCGTTGGCCGTGGCGTTTGCACCTGCGCCACTCCCCACCCACCCGACGTTGAAGGCGGCGGCGGTGGTGAAGCTCGCGCCGTTGGTGATAAGGAGCGAGTTGGTATTGGAGTTCTGCGTGGAGTCGCTATAGCCCACGTGGGAGTTGCCAGCTGTGGTGGTAACGCTGGCGGTATTGCCATCAAGAGTGAAGGTGGAGTTGCTATACCGGTTTCCGTGGTACCACTGCGTCACCGAAATTGAACCGCTCGTGAGGCTGGCGCTGCCGCCCCGAACGTAGAAAAGACTGCCGAGTGTGAGGGTGTGGCTGCCAAGTGCAAACACCGGATTCGCGGAGCCGCTCAGATAGACCCGGCGAACGCTACGATCTGCGGTAAGGCTTACCGTGTAGTCGCCATCGCTGTCGAAATAGACGTCATCGGAGGTTTTATCGTCCTGAGGTGCGATGCCTCCAATCCAGCTGGCTCCAGCGGCCCAGCTGCCGGAAGTGGCGCCGTTCCAAGTGACGTTTGCACCCTGCGCCGCAGGGTGGAAGAGGGCCGAGGCAAGGGCGACGAGGGGAAGGAGCTTTCCAGCCCGCTTTAAAGAACAGGGGGGAGTTTTCATAAGTATCTTCATGCGAAAAGACATCGGATGGGATATTTCGGATGAAAATTAACGTACAAATTTGTTTTGTCAACGGCTTTCGTTTAACCGTCATGAAATCAGTGATCATCTTGTATTCGTGCTTTTGATTTGGCGTATAAATATAACAAATTTATTTGACTTTTATGACGTTTTGATTCATTTTCCAGGAAGTTATGTCACCCTCTGCTTCTTCTTCCCGGTCTATTGCGGCCTCTGCCCAGAGCGATTTCAACCCGCTGTATCGCCAGATACGCCAGCATCTGGAAAACCAGATGCTACTCGGGGATTTGCCATTGGGTGCGCGGGTGCCGACGGAGCAGGAGCTTTGCAAGCGGCACGGAGTCAGTCGCATTACCGCGCGCCGGGCGCTGGAGGATTTGCGTGAAGAGGGGGTGATTGAGCGCGTTCAGGGCCGGGGCTCCTTCGTGAAGAAGCTGCCGAAAGGCGGCGCATCCAGCGCGCCCACGGAGGTTGGTGTCTTGACTGCCGGCGGGGCGGATTTCTCCTTATTGAAAGAGAGCTGGTGGGGGCAGATTATCCAAGGGCTGAGTAACAATTTGAGCAGAGAAGGATTTCATCTCACGCTCTTGCCTTTCAGTCTTGATGGAGGCTCCAACGAGAAGCTCTGGGAGCGGGTGGATGGGCTTGGCCCCAGGTTGGCCGGGGTGTTGGGGGCGGCCGCTCCGGGGATTCTTCCGGTGTTCGAGGGGTTTGAGCAGCGGGGCATCCCGTGGGTTTCGGTGAATCCTGTTTTGCGAGAGCAGACCCACAATTTTGTTTCGGCGAATCACTTCGCCGGGGGGCATCGTGTGGCGCGGGAGTTTGTGCAGTTGGGTTGCCGCACGGCGCTGTTTGTCAGTACAAGCGTCCGATACTTCACCAATGCAGACCGGTTCTTTGGGTTCATGCAAGGCTGGGTTGAATCGGGGCAGCAGTTGGAAGGTGTTTCCCTGCTTGAGGTTGCAGGTTCCGATGGCCTTTCGGAGCTTGAGTTCACCCGGTTGGTGAAGCTGCTCTCTGGCAAAAATCGCCCCAGAGCTGTGCTCTGCACGGGGGATTTGCTGGCATCCGTTGTTTTGAAGGCTTGCCATCAATGTGGTCTGGCGGTGCCGGGGGATGTTGCTGTTGTTGGTGGCACCGGCACGGTGTTGGCTGAGCATATGACGCCGACGCTGACGGTCCTCGCTCAGCCGATGATGGAGATCGGGCGGGCCGCTGAGGCTATGTTGGTTGAGATGATCCGAACCAAGCGCCTCCGCGTGCCTGGGCGCTACGTTCCCGGCCCACTCATCCGCCGTGAATCATGCCCGATTGGGGATCTTCTCTAGTGTGGTGAATCTCCGGTTCGCCGGAGGGGGGGCGGTGCTCAGGAAAGGCGGCGGCCTCTGCGCCACCTTGCTGTGCCCAGGAGGGCCAGTGCCCCCGGGAGCAGGTAGGCTGCGGTGGGAGCTTCGGGGATGACGGTGACCGATTGCAGATCGTAGTTCATCCCGCTGGACTGGTTGTCGCGGTAGATGATGGCGAGCCGCCCGGAGACGGCGGTCTGGCTTGCCGCGAAGCCGAAGGTGCCGGTGTAAGTCTTGTCGTTCGTCAGGTCTTCCAGCGTGCCGGTGTAAGTCTTGTCGGCGGCGTGGATGGCGATCGTGAGTTTATAAACCGTGTTGTCTTGCAGGAGAATATTGGTCTTCTGGAATACTTGCGTTTGAGTCTCCAGGTTGATGCCGCGGAACATCAGCTCCTTGGGGGTGTAGCCGACGTCTCCAAGGGCAAAGAGGCCCCAGGCCATGCTGGCGGTTGTCGGGGCGATGTTCTCGCTCAGGTTGGCGAGCGTGTCGGCGATGGTGAAGGAGGTGTTGGCTGCGGAAAGGTTGCTGACGGAGTTGATGCGGAACACCAGCTCGATCTGGTGGTCTGAAGTGAGCTGCACTGCTCCGGCGTTCTGATAGGTCCGGGAAATCGCGGCCTGCCGGGTGGAGGCGTTGGCGCGGGTGATCGGCACGCTCAGGTAATTTGTCCCCGCCGATTGCCCGGGGAAGGGGGTGGTATTGACCACCGTCGGGCTGAGGGTGATGCCGCTGCCCACCGTTGTTGCCGACCATGGCCCGGCCCAGCCATCCCCCGCGGCTCCTGCATATTGGTTGGAGCTGCTGGTCCCGTTTCCTCCCGAGAAGTCGTTGATGATGGCGGCGGATGCGCTCGAAAGGGAGAGGGCTGCGGCCGCCAGTAAGGTCGGCACCCAGCACGAAGGCCGGAGGGGGGAGGAGATCTTGCCGAGGGGGGCGACGAAGGTGTTCATGGGCGCGAGAAATAGATCACTTTTTTCATCTAAACAATCTATTTTTTTAACTTTGGTTTCTTTGTTATGGCAGGTTTATCCTTTGGTATTCGTTTATTGATTTTGAGGTTCTCTTTGAAAATTGAGTTGTGGGCTCATCCGGATTTGGATAGATTTTTTTAGCTTTCACGCCAATGAAACGTCCAAAATCCCTCCGTCGCTCTCTTGAGGCTTCTCTGCTCGAGCCTAATTTGAAGGCGAGTGACCGGGTGCGGCTTTTTATTGAAGGCCAGCTCAAAAATTCGAACCTGCAGGTGGGAGATCGCCTGCCCGGAAGCCGTGCGCTGGCCGACCACCTCAACGTCAGCATCACCACGGTGCAGGCGGTGTTGCGGGATCTTGCGGCCAAAGGGATCATCCGCACGACGGTCGGCAGCGGCAGCTACCTTAACGCGCCGCTGGCCGAGCCTCCGGCGGCAAAGACGCTGCGGATCGGGCTCTCCTTTGGCATTGCCAGCTCGGGGCCATGGAGTACGGCGATTTCCGGCGCGATCATCCGCAAAGCCTCGGGGTTGGCTTCGCCCGTTTCCATCCACCCCGTGCAGATCCCACACGGCCCCCCGGCAGAGGTGCTCGAGGCTTTGAAGCAGCAGGAAGGAAAGGTGGATGCGATGATCCTCCACCCCGTGCTCGATGGGGTGGAAGTCGCTGCCCGGGAGGCGGACCTCGCTTACCCTGTAGTGCACCTCAACCCCGGGTTTACCACCGCTTCGACCAACTTCGTTTCGTCGGACTTTTACTCGATAAGCCAGCAACTCGGGGCGGCGTGGGCGGCTACCGGGCGTAAGCGCATTCTCTTTGTCCACAACTCCGGGGAACGGATGAACGCCTCTGCTGCCTTACGCTGTTTCGGCCTGGTGGCAGGGCTTGGCAACCACATCGGCAACGAGATCGACTTTCGCATTGTTTCGGGGGATCTCCACTCCGAGGAGGCGGGCTACGAGCTGGCTCGGACCGCCGTGGCCCAGAACCCACCGGATGCCATCTACCTCGTTGGCGACGCGCTGGCCATCGGGTTCTGCCACTACCTTGCGGAAGTGGGGTTGAAGATTCCGGAGGAAGTCAGTGTGGTGGCTGGTTCGGGCATTGCGGAGCACCGCCCTCCTTACCGAGACCTGACACGGACGCGGCAGCCCGCAGAAGCGATCGGCGAGTCCCTCCTGGAGATGGCCCGTGCTCTGGCCGAAGGCGAGACCGCAGAGCTGCCCGGCCGCTACCTGCCCTGCACCTTTATCGGGGGGCAGACGACCCGCGAGGAAGAGAACCGGCGGCTCAATCTGCCGGAGCTTCGCCAAGCCCCAGCTCTCTCCTCGCGAAGCCGTGCGGCTGGCTTCACGGTGGTGGAGATGTTGGTTGTGCTTGCGGTGGTTGTGGTGCTCGTCGCGCTCCTCTTTCCGGTGGCATCGGGGGCTTCGGGCCACTACAAGCGCACGGCTTGCTCGGCCAATCTCAAAACCCTCGGGGCCGCCGCGCACCTTTATGCGGCTGATCGCAACGGCCTTCTGCCGGGCATTTTGACGACCCCCGCACAAGATGGGCAGCCGGCCAACTCCCACGCGGGGGAGCAGTGGGATGTGCAGATCATGCCGTACCTCGGCATCCGTGCGGAGGCAACGGAGGCCGAGAGCCGGACACCGTTTTACTGCATCGCTTCCACGCGCTACCCCGGTGCGCCGTTGAGCCGCCAGTTGAGCTACGCTTGGAACTCGCGCCTCATTGAGGCTGCGCCCTACAGCTCCCGAAAGCTCACCGATCTTCAGGAGCCAGCCACGACCCTGCTCGCGCTGGATAACAAACTCATCGGAGACCAGCCCGACCGCAACGGCCTCACCTTCCAAAGCGCGGGCAATACGATCTACATCAACAACAACCTCAACCAGCTCAAGCGCGTGGCGTATGAGCGGCACGTGGGCAGGGTCAATATCCTCTTTGCCGATGGGAGCGTGGCAGCGCGCAAGCCCGTCTCTGCTACGGACCCGACGCCCCGCGGGGTCCGCTTCTACAACAAGGGGCCGCTGAGCCCCGGTTCTTAGCCTGGGGAGCCTGCATGAGTGTTGCTTTAGAGCTTCGCTGCTTTCTTGCTGTTTTGGGAGGGGTGCTCCTTGCCGCAAACGCGGTGGCTGCCGTGCCGGAGCCGGTGGCGTGGGGGGCCCCCGCGTTGGCGAAGGCCATGCCGGTGGATTCCGCTCTCGCCCCCGTCTTCCAAGGCCGCCGCGGAAAGATCCGCATGACGCTCCCTCGAGCTACCGCGCGAGCGGGGGAGCGCTTGCTCGATGCCGTGCTGGAGCACGACGAAGCGGCGGAAGCCGGGCCGATGGAATGGCGCGTGGAGGTCATCCCCCCCGGGGGCGGCAAGCCGGTTGCGGAATCTCGCCAAGTGGCGGGGGAGCGAAAGGCGCTTGCCCGGTTTGATGCGCGCGCACCGGGTGGCGGCATCGTGCGGGCGCGGCTTTTTGCCAAAGGTCGGGAGGTCGATGAAGTGGAAGCCCTTTTCTCCGTAGAGGGAGGAAAGGCACTGGAGGAGTACCCCCCGCCCCAGGTGCTTTTAGACCGGCCTGTGGAAAACCGCTCGGCTGCTTGGCTAACCTTTGGCCTCCCCTTGCCGCGTGGTGCGGTGTGGGATGCCTCCGCCCTCCGGCTGCGCGATGCGGCGGGGCGGCCGGTACCTGCCCAGTTTCACTCCACCGCGCTTTGGGGGGAGGCAGGGTCGCACCGTTGGTTGCGGGTGGATGCGCTGGTGTCGGGCAACGGCCCGCTGCAAGTGGCCGTGGATGCGAAGACCCCAGCCGCCGGAGCGCCCCGTTTGCAGATTCGCGAGGAAGGCGCAGCCGTGGTGGTCAACACCGGGGTGGCCACCTACCGGATCGAACGCGATGGGGCGTTGCTCAACGAAATCACCCGGGGCGGGGCACCGGTCAGCCGGTTTACCCCGGGGGGGCGGGGGCTGTATCTGGTGGACCAGAAAGGGCGCGTGGGCCGCGTGGCCGGGAAGGATACCACCCTGCAAACCGAATTTGCAGGGCCGCTGGCCGCTTGCTTCCGGGTGGGGGGGATTTATCGGAGCGAAGAGGGGGAGGAGCTGGCGCGGTTCACCGTCTGGCTGGAGTTTGCCGAGGGGCGGCCGGAGTGCCGTATTAGGCATCACTTGGTCCTCACGCGCGATACAAACGAAGTTTGGTTCAAAGAGATCGGGTGGGAGTTCCTCCTTGCCGCCTGGCGGGCGGCTGAGGCGGCTTGGGCCCCCGAGCGCGCCCGGGTCGGGAGCCGCGTGGAGCCGTTGCAAGGGCGGCCCTCTCTGGCCATCGCCCAAAGCCGCCACCGCCGCTACGGCGGAGAGAAAGATGAAGTCCAGCTTCTGGCCGGGGAGGAGCCGGTAGAAACCACCCCCGGTGAAATGGGAGACTGGGCTGCCGCGCTTGGTGCCGACCGTGGGCTCCTGCTCGGCGTTCGTGAGGCCGCACGGCAGCACCCGAAGGCATTCCGCATCGCCCCCGAGGCGCTCACACTCTACCTCTTTGCACCTTGCGGGGGAGAGGAGCTGGACTTCCGCGGGCCCGCGCTGCTGCGGCGGTGGAATGCAGGCGGGAAGCTCAAGGATACCTTGGTCGCCATTACGGAGAAGCTGGCCACCAATGCGGTGGGCTGGTCGAAGACGCATTCCCTCCTCATCGAGCCGATTGCCTCCGCCGCCCCCCGGCAAGCGGCGACAGCGGCGGGAGATGCCTTCACCTTCCCGGTGGAAGCTGTGGCAGACCCTCGGTGGACTTACGAGACGCGGGTGGTGGGCGCGCTCTACCCGCGGGATAAGAAGCGCTTCCCGGATGCGGAGGCCTTTATCGACGAGGCCTTCGCCTATTGGGAGGGGGAGCAAGAGTTTTTGGGGGAGTACGGGTTTGTCGATTTCTTTACCGGGCCTCACCACACCCGGGCCTTTCCGCAGGAGCAGGGCCGCCTGCGGGCGAGCTACACCTTGCGCAACGCCTTCTGGCTGCTCTACCTCCGCTCCGGGGAGCGGAAGTTCCGCGACATGGCCTCATGGAGCAACCGCGTCTACCTCGATAGCTACCTCGCCGCGTGGGATGGCCCCCGGCGCACCCGGGGCCTCTACATCCACTCTTTGGGGACAAATGACCCTTATGCCAGCCTCCCTTTTTATTGGGAAGGGTTCACTCGCGCGAGCATCGGCACGCATACAAACCTCAACCAATTTCTGCTGGATTACTACCTGAGCGGCAACCCTCGCGCGCGGGAGGGCGTGCTTGCCTATGCAGAGGGAGTCAAGCAGTGGTGGTGGAAGCAGGGTGGGGGAGACTGGCGCATCCTCGCGGTGCTGCGTGCGGTTAACCACGCCTATTCGCTGACTTGGGACCCGGAGTTGCGGCTGATTGCAGAGGAGATCCTCCAGCAGATCTACGACCCGCAGAGCCCCGTCTTCCTTACCTCCAAGGGCCGCCCGTACGAAAACAGCACTTACAAAACGCAGGAAGACATCGCCGGGTTGATCGAAGGGTGGGAGCTCCACGGCACAGCCCGGTATGACCGCATGGCGACCGCCGTCAGCCGTTACTGGTGGAAGGCGCTTGAGCCCGGCCCGCGCTTCGAGCGAGGCCGCTCCGGCCGGTTTCTGTGGGAAAAGACGCAAGACCCCGCCTTGGCCCAGCAGCTTTGGAACGCGGTGCGCGAGGAAACCGCGCGCCCCGCTGAAAGCTCCAGCGCGGAGGCGGCTTTCCGCTTTCAAGGGGTGCCGTATGCACTTGCCGCCGTCGCCGAGAGCCGCGCCGATGCCGCACCCGTAGCCTCATGGGCTGGAGCGGAGGTGTTGACCGGGAGGGCCGGGCTGGTCTTGCGCAAGGCTGCGGGAGCGCCTCTCGGAGCCCACCTTTTCCTCGAGCAAAGCGGCCTGCCGCACCTGCCTGGCTTCCACGCGCTGGGGGAATACTCCAAGATCGGGCTGCGGCTGCTTTCATTGCAGGCCGGTTATGAAGAAGCTACACGCTTGGGCATCCCCGCGGATACGGAGCCGGTGGACTTGTACCTCCCTCTTCCCGAAACCGGGGAGCACTGCGCGTTTTTGAACGGGGCCTCCCCCCTCATGCTCCATGCCGACGGGTGGTGGAAGCCGGTGCCGGGTCGGCTCCTGCCCGCTGCGCGCGTCTTCTTCCGCCTCCCGCCGCAAACGGGGGGTGCCTTTATCGCGTTTGAACGCAAGAGCCTCCTCTTTGCCCCCGATGGCTCCACCTGGCCAGATGAGAAGCCTGTATCCGGCAAGATCTCCTTACCTGCCGACCGGGCCGGGGTGTGGAGCTTCTCGCCGGTGGAGAGCGGTGCGGTGCGTGTCGGTGGCCTGCCTGCCTTCTTTAGCTTTGAACGCGAGGAAGCCCTCTTTGCGGTGGACCCGGCGCGGCTGCCGCTGGCCACGGCCCCCCGCCTTGTGGTGGAGGGGGGGCTGGCCATCCCGCGTGGGGCTACGCTGGAGATCACCAGTGGGCAGGAGCCACTACCGTTTGAGGAGGGGACGATTGAGTTCTTCTATAAACCCGGGTGGGGCTCCTTTGCCCTGAAGGACCCAACGCGGCGGCGGCTCATGACGATTGAGACCGGGGCGGGCCGCGCGTGGCCTCTTTCCTACGTTGTCGATTCGCAACGCACCGGGTGGCCGGGGCAACCGTGGTCTCGCTCGCAGGTACTGGAGATGGAGATCGACACCGAAGGCCCGGCTCGCAAACGCGCGATCCGGGTGCGGCGCTCCCTTTTCGAAGAAGGGGAGTGGCAACACGTGGCGATGGTTTGGGGGCGGCGCAATTTTGGCTATACCGCCGATCGCACGGAGCCGGCCTTTGATGTCAAAATCTTCGTCAACGGCAGCGAGGGTAAAGGCGTTTCCTGGCCGCGCAAGGGGAACCGGGCGGCAGCGCAGCCCGTGGCGATCCGGTTTGGGCCGGATTTTGAAGGAGAGATCGCCGCGCTCCGCATCTCCCCCGTGCAACGTTACCACGGCCCCTTTCCCACGCCGGAGGGGCACCGGATCACGCCGGACGAGCAGACAGCCTTGTTCTTCGACTTCCGGAACGAGGCCACCGGGGTGGATGCCTCGGGGCAACCTGCCGGCAAAGCCTTCCTTCAGAAACCATGAGCGCCTCCCTCCTCCCTTCTGCCCCCGGAGCCTACCGGCTGACGCTGGAGATCCCCTCCGCCGGGACGATCACCGGGGTCCGGCTGCCGCACCTCCTCATCGTGGGGGCGCAGCCGGGGCCTGGCACCGCAATCACTGCCGGGCAGCACGGGCGCGAAGTGGCGGGGCCTCTTAGTGTCGCGCTTGCCTTTCGGGCGTTGGACCCGGCCCAAGTGCGCGGGGTGGTCCATTTCTTCCCCGCGCTCCACCCCATTGCGCTGCGGTTGCGGCAGCAGGATTACCCGGTGGAAGCCGGGCGCTACCGCAAGCTTGCCTTTGGCGAAGAGTTCAACCTCGACCGCCTCTGGGGCGCTGGTGGCGCGGGTGCGGCAGAACCGCTTCTTTCCGCCACGACCGCCCGCGTCTGGGAGGCTTGTCTGAGCGGCTGCGCGCAGCTGCTCGATCTCCACTGCTGGAGCGAATACTTCTGCCCCATGGCGTGGGCGCACGAGCGGGATGCCGCGCTGCTTGCCGCCACCGGATTCCCGTGGCTCACGCTGCGGCGGGAGAGCGGAGGCCCCTCTCTCCATACGCTGCGGGAGAAGGCGTGGAGCGAGGGAAAGCCGATCGTGGTGGCCGAGCTGCCCGGGCAGAACGTCGCCCACCCGGAGGCAACCGCCCTCGGGGTGCGGACGATCCGCAACTTTCTCATCGCTTGCGGCCAGCTGGATGAGCCGCCGCAACGCCCCGCCCAACAGGTGGAGCTGCGCGAAGGGGGCGAGCGAGTTTCCGTGGAGGCTCCTGCCACGGGCCTTTGGCACCCTGCCCTTGAGCGGGGTGAGCGGGTGGAAGCGGGCGATCTTTTGGGAGAGATCCTCGGGCTGGAGACTTTCGAGCCGGTGGCGAAAGTCTTCTCCTCCATCCCTGGCTTGCTCCTTTTCAACGGCCCGCCGATCTGGGGTGAAGACCACCGGGAGCACCAGCTCATTGATGCGGGACAGCCGCTTGCGCGGGTGCAGCGTATCCACCGTATCCTTCCCGTATGAAATGGAATATCGGCGTAGCCGAGGTGGAGATCACGCCCCCCTTTGCCACCCCGCTGGCGGGGTTTGGCCAAGCCCGGACGGCTTGCCACCAGGGCGTTCACGATCCGTTGCACGCGGGTTGCGTCGTCTTTGAAAACGGGGGCGAAGCGGTGGCGCTCGTGAGTTGCGAGGTGATCGGCCTGCGCGCGGAGATCCTCCGCCAAGTGCGCGCTGCCGTGGCGGGGAGGTGCGGGCTCCCCCCGGGGCGCGTGGTTATTACCTGCACGCACACCCACGGCGCGCCGGTGGTGGGCGAGGCGTTTGCCTCGTTTCTGGTGGAGCGGCTTGCCACGGTGATTCAAGCGGCGTGGGAAGATCGCCAGCCCCGGCGGCTGGAAGCCGGGAGAGGCTCTCATGCCGAGTGGGTCGGCTTTAACCGGCGGCGGCTGGAGACGGGCTTTCTCCCGGTGGACCGCGAGGTCTCCTTCCTGGCTGTGGTGGAGCCGACCGGGGAGATGCGGGCGGTGCTTTACCACTACGCCTGCCACCCCTCGATCCTCGGGCCGGGGAATCTGCAGATCACCGCCGACTGGCCGGGCACCACCCGCAAGGTGCTTCGTGAACGGTGGGGTGCACAGGCGACGATCCTTTATTTGAAAGGCACGGAGGGTGACATCAACACCGGCTACTCGGCGGGTGTCTCCTCGCTTGGGGTGCCGATCCCCACGCGCACCTTCGCGACTGCCGAGCGGGTGGGTGGCGTGGTGGCACAGACGCTCTTGCAGGCGTGGGAAACGCGGTGGGAGATTGTGGGAGGCCCCGTCCGGTTTGCCTCGCGCCAAGTGGAGCTGCGCTACCAACCGGTGGAGGAGCTGGAGGCGGCCCGGCGTGTTGTGGGCGAGCGCGAGGAGATGCTCCGCCGCGTTGTGGAAACCGCCTGCCCGGAGAACCAGATCCTCGCCGCGCGGGTGGAGCTGGCGTATGCCCGCTTCCGCGTGGCGGCGCTGGAGGAGATCGCCGCCGGGGGGCAACCGGCGCGGAGTGTGGAGCAGGTGGTGTTCCGCCTTGGCGAGGCGGGGTTTTTGAGCTTCCCGGGAGAGTTCTTTGTGGCAAGCGGGTTGGAAATTAAAGAGGCGTTTCCATTGGCGTTCCCGCTTGGGGTGACGAATGACTACCTTGGCTACTTCCCCCCGGAGGATGAGTTTGCGCTCGGGGGGTATGAGGTGGCCTGCGCGCGGTTTGCGCCGGAAACCGCCAGCCAATGGGTAGCGGGGGGGATCGCACAGCTCACGGCTTTGTGGAAATAGGCGGGCGGCTACTCCACGATCGCATAAGCATAAATCTCCGCCAAAAAGAGGCGGACGGAGGCCAGAAGATGCTGCCGGGGGTGCTCGCTTGCGGGAAGGCTCGGGCCGCCGTTCCAATGCACGGTGATTTCGATAGGGTCTCCCTCCAAAGGGCGGCACTCTTCAAATGAAAACCCGGGCAATGCCTCCCCCGGGGGCGCGGTGAAGCCGGTGAGCGGGTTTTCACAAAAGGAGAGCTGCACGGCGGCATGCCCCCCGGGGCGTACCCGGAGGTTGAGTGTCAGCCGTCGGGGGGTGGGGGAGGGGCCGAGGTCGAGCACCAGCTCCGCCTCGCTCTCCGCCCGGAAGCCGCAGAAGCGGTCTCGCGGCCAGCGGGCGAGGTGGATCGCGCCGATCCCTTCGCGGCAGAGCGCTTCCAGCGCCTGCGGTTGCACCTTGCGCTCTTGGTCGAGCACCCACGAATGGCCTTGGGAAAAGACGGTGACGTAGAGCCAATGCTCCTCCCCCACGACAAGGGGAGTCGAGGATGCGTAGAAGAATGCGCCTTGCTCCGGGCCGCCGGGTGGCTCCAGAAAGCTGGCGCGCCCGCTATTGACGACCCAGCGTTCTTCCGGCCCCTCCTGGTAGGCGAGGATGAGGCTGCCCGGGCCGAAGTTGCTGCTGCCGTTGCCCGAGTACCCGATCGGGCTCCAGAAGGCCCAGACGAGGCCGACGGTGCCGGAGGCCCCGGAGGGCAGCATCGACATCCCGTAATAGTCCGCGCTCAACCCGTGGCGTGCCCTGGCGGCGAGGTCATCCGCTTCGTCGGGCAGGAGGGCGAGCCGCTGTGGCTCCCAACCGGTGGGGGAAAAGCGCGCGCAGTAGAGGCTCCGCCGCAGCACGCCCCCGCAATAGCGTAGCTGCTTGAAAGCCGCGTGGCCTTTCCGCAGCCGGGGGTCGTAAACGCTGGTGATGACATCCAGACCGGGAAGGCTGGGGGAGCCGGGCTCTACCTGCCAATCGAGGCCATCGGGAGAGGTGGCAAGGTAGTAGTGGTTGCGCTCCAGATCGGGGTGGATGCCCTCGGCCCGTTTGCAACACCCTGTGGCAACGTAGCGCTGGCCCGAAGGGGCATCGGGGAAGATGGTGATGGAGGGGGAGTGAAGCGCGAGGTTCGTCAGGTTGCCCGGCAGCGGTCGGCCTGCCAGCCGAAGCCCAAGGGTGGGTTTCACCCAGTCCACCCCGTTCTCCGATTCCGCATAGGCAACGGAGGCGATGTCGCTGCGAAAGTCGTGCCCTGCCGGGGCGGCCTGGTACCAGAGCCGGAAGCGGCCTCCTTCGTGGATCACCGTTCCGTAGGTGACGGCCCCCAGCGCATCCGTGGTGCCGTCTCCCCGGAGGACAGGGGTGGGCGAGACGGTGCCCCGGCATTGGAAGAAGGCCAGCCGCCCTTTCTTCGCGATGATCTCCCGGCGGTTTTCAAAGAGTAGCTCCATCGGTTTTCTACGGTTGGGGGGTGAGGTGCGCGGCGAGGACCGGGATGTGGGTGCGGATCTCCTGCGCGACGAACCCGGCCATCACCCTCGCCCCTTTTTCGGAGAAGTGGCTGCGGTCGTCCGGGGCCATCAGCTCCACGCTGCCTTCTTCCCCCAGCTCGAGGAAGAGCGCGCTTGCGCGGGCATTGAGGTCGAGCACGGGGACGCTCTCTTCCGTGCCGACTTGTTTCATCGCGGCGATGTAGGGCTCCAGCTCGCGTGTCAGCCCCCCCTCTGGCAGGAACCGGCGGCGCGGCGGCGGTGTGACGAGCACCGGCTTGGCCCCGGCTTCGCGTGCGGCTGCGATGAAGGTCCGCAGGTTGCGCGGGAACTCCCCGGAGGGGTCTGTCTTGCGGTGCTCGCCACGGTTGGAGTCGTTGTGGCCAAACTGGATGAACCAATAATCCGCCCCGGCTTCCCGGAGGAGCTGCCACCGCTCGTCGCTCTGGTACGATTTGGAGCTTTTGCCCAACACGGCTTGGTTGACGATGCGGACATCCGGCGCGAAGGAGAGGCTCAAAAACTGGCCCCAGCCGCGCTTCGGGTTGGCGTCATTGTAGCGTTTGACGGTGGAGTCTCCGATCAACTGAATGACCACTTCGCCCGCATGGCTCGCCGGGAGCATCAGGCCGAAAACGGTGGCCAGCAGCAGGAAGAGGAGGCGGCTTCTGTTTGGTCGGGGGGCGTTCATGGGGTGAGAGAGATCGCTATTTCTTCCGGCTTGGGGCGGGGAAAAGCCGTTCATTCTCGGTGGGAGAAGTGGTCGCCCCCCCGGTGAATGTGCAGGGGACAAACCGGCCGGGAACTTCGGCCCCACCGGCAGCCAAGGCGAGTTGGCAGGCCATTTCGAAAAGCGCGGTGCCGATGGCATCCGTAGGCTGGGAGGTGCGTGTGAGATCCCGGTAGGGGCCGGTAAGCTGGGCTGCGCCAGACCCACCGACCACGCTGACTTCGCCGGGGATGTCGCCTCCCCGTTCTTCAAAAAACTGGCAGAAGCCCAGCGCCAGCTCATCCCCCACGAGGTAGACGGCATCGGGGAGCTTTGCAGCGCGGCGCAGAAGTTTGCGGGCGAGATCATACCCTGCCTCGTGGGAGGGTTCATCTCCGGAGGCGATCTGCAAGCTCACCGGGTTGCCCACCCGGTTCCCCAACCCCGCAACCAGCCCGGCGCAACGAAGCGCGGCGGAGGCGTTCATCTCCTCTCCCGAGTTGTGGACGAACAAGACTCGCTCCCGCTTGGCGGCGGCCCACGCTTTGCCTAGTTGGTGGCTGATGCCGTAAAAATCTGCCGAGACAAAATTGGCGGAGGCGCTCGCGTGCCCCGGGTTAAGGTGAATGACGGGGTAGCCAAGCTTCTTCTCCCGGCGGGCAAGCCGCCCCCCCTCTGGCACCGGGTGGAGGATCATCCCATCCACACTTCCTTCTTGCTCCTTGAGGATGTCGAAAGCGTGCGCGGGGTCGGGGATGAAGACCGGGCAGATGGAAACGGGAGCCGCCCGAAGCGCGGCAGCCCGCAGGATGGCTCCGGAGATGGCGGAGCTCCACTCCCCCTGAGGCTCCCCCGCCGTGGCCATGCCGAAGGAAAGGCCAATGCGGAGGTGCTCCGGGCGCGCGGCAGTGGGAAGCTCCGCCGCCAGGAAGCTGCCATTGCCGACTTCTGTGCGGATGAAGCCCTCTGCCGCGAGCTGGCGGAAAACGTTCTGTACGGTGGTAACGCTTACCTCCAGATGCCCCGCGATGGCCCGGCTTGTCGGGAGCCGCCCGCCCACCCGAGTCCCCGAAGCGCGCAGGTGTTCTTCCAGAAAGGAGGTGACCCGCTCGCGGGCGTTGACGTTCTTCCCGGTCAGCAAGGGGGCGTTGAGAGGGGGGGTGGAGCGGCTCGCCATGGCAGGCTGGAAGGGTGCGAGAAAAGTTGGGCACAAGCAACCAAAAATCGAAAATAATTGAACACTAAAGAACACAAATTACGGTTATTGAATTCGTGTGTTGTTGGAATTTATCTGAAAAAATTGATTGCCAAAGAACATAAATGAAAACTATTGAGTTCAGAGGCTTCGATGGTCGGCGCCGACTTCCCTGCGGTCGGCGCAGCTCTTCCCCCTAGTTCCGATGCGTGTCTCTCTGTCTTATCGATTGATCCCCCTGCTCCTTTTTGCCTTGTTGCTTTTTGGGGGAGGGGCCCCTCTTCGTGCCAGCGAGCCCGCGCTGGTGCTCAAGGTGCAGGGGTTGCCGAATGATAGCGCGACGGACCCTGCCTCCATGGCGGAGCAGCGGGTTGTCAGCGCGTTTCGGCAGCGGCATCCGGGTATCGAGATCCGCGGGGCCGAGGGGCTCCGGGTGGAGAATATGAACTCCGAAGCCATGACGATGATGATGATCGCCGGAGGCATAGCGCCCGACATCATCCGCATGAACTTCCGCAGCAGCGACACGTATATCCGCCAAGGTATCGCGGCTCCGCTCGATGCGTTTCTAAAAGAAGCCGCTTCGGCGGGGGATGACATTCTGGCTACGGTGCCGCCACAGATTCTGCCCGTCCTCCGTAAAAGCGGGCCGGATGGCGTACCGCAGGTTTACGGGCTCCCCGGCCCGTTGATGGTGAGCAGCCTCTTCTTCAACAAAGAGCTCTTTCGCCGAGCGGGCCTCCCGGCCCGGGCTCCGAAAGATTGGGAGGAGCTCGCGGCCTTTGCACAAAAGATCAAGGCGCTGGGGCCGCGCGTCCATGGTTTGGCGTTGCCCGCCGGGGCTTCGGCCAGCTTTCATTTGATGAACTTTATCCGCTCGGCAGGGGGCGACGCTGTGGCCGAGGTGGGGCTTGATGAATGGCGCGCGACGTTCAATACCCCCGAGGCGCTGGAGGCCTACCTCTTCTACTACCGGCTCGTAGAGGTCGACCAAACGGCGTGGCGTACCTCCCGCGCGTTGACGCCGGAGGAGCTTCGCTCCGTGGGGATGATGTTCCGCTACGTGGGCGATACTGTACAGCTCGACCCGGAGCTATGGGGCTTCGGCCCCGTGCCTCGTGGCCCGCATGGGGATGGCGGTTCGGAGATCAATGCCAGCATCCTTGCGATCTTCTCCGGGATTCGCGAGCCGCAGCGCCTCCGGGCGGCGTGGGAATACCTCCGGTTTATCACTAGCGAAGAGGCCAACCGCTTGCGGATTGAAACGCTCGTGGAGCTCGGGCAGGCAAGCCAGATCAACCCTGTGGCGTTGCGGAAGTACGGATTCCAGGAGGCGCTGATGATGTCGCAGCCCGGGCTAGAGGCCGACTTTGCCCAAGCCCTCGCCGAGGGGAAGCCCGAGCCGTATGGGAAGAACTGCAACCTGATCTATCTGGAGATGACCTACCCGCTCGACCAGATTCTCTTAAGCCCCCGCATCCGGCAGGCGTGGGCCGCGGGAGATATGGCCTCGGTGCGCGAACAGGCGCAGGCGATTCTCAACCAGGCGGTAGCCAAGACCAATGAGCGGATGATCGGCCACATCCCCCCTGAGACGATGCAGTTCCGCCGCCGGGTGACATTGGCCCTTGTGGTGGGGATAGCGCTCGGTTTTGCAGGCGTGGCCCTCTACGTCTTGCGCGCGTTTACCCGCTCGGCCGCCATGGTGCCCCGGCCCGTGGCGACGCGCCGTTCGTTCGTACCGTGGCTCTGCCTGCTGCCTGCGTTGGGGCTGATGCTGGTGTGGGACTACATCCCCCTCTTGCGGGGGGCTGTGCTGGCGTTGCAGGATTACCAGGTCCTCCGGCCTTCCGCCTTCGTGGGGTTGGACAACTTTGCGAATGTTCTCTTCGACGCAGGGTTTTGGAACTCCCTCCTCGCTACCGCCTACTTCGCCGGGTTGAAGCTAACCTTCGGGTTTGCTGCGCCGATCGCGCTTGCCTACATGCTGCACCTCATCCCCCGGCACAAGCTGCTCTACCGCACCGTCTACTACCTCCCGGCGGTCATCAGCGGCACGGCGGTCTATTTCCTTTGGAAGGCGCTCTTTGATGGCGAGGGCGTCCTCAACCAGGCGCTGCGGCTCTTCGGATTTGAAGCCACGCGCGCCTGGACGCAAGATCCTTACCTTGCGATGCTGAGTTGCGTCATCCCCGGGATCTGGGCTACAGCGGGACCGGGCTGTTTGATTTATCTCGCCGCCCTCAAGACGATCCCCGAAGAACAGTTTGAGGCGGCGGAGATCGATGGCGCGGGCTTTTGGCGCAAGACGATCTCCATCGTTTTCCCCGGGCTCAAGGCCCTTATTATCATCAATTTCATCGGGGCGGTCGCGGCGGCGCTTCAGACTTCGGCAAACATCCTCATCATGACCGGGGGCGGCCCCAACGGGGCGACCACCGTCACCGCGCTCCTCATCTTCACGGAGGCCTTCACCCGCTTGCGCTTTGGCACTGCCACCGCCATGGCATGGATCCTCGGGAGCATGTTGCTTGGGTTTACCGTGATCCAACTCCGGCGGCTCAGCGCGATGGAGTTCAAAACCGTCCGGTAGACCCATCCCTTCGCACTATGTTTTTCTCACCGATTGCGGAGCGCTCCTTCCGAGTTCGCGTCTTCTATAAGGCCATCTATACGCTGCTCTTCCTGGGCTCGCTCTCGATGGTGATCCCACTGGTCATCATGCTCGGAAGCTCCTTCGAGCCGGGTGTGCGCTTTACAGACTCGCCTTTCTTCCCCTCTTACCTCGTTCGGGAAGGGCCACTCTGGAAACGCTATATCGAGGCGCGCTACAAAAACGAAAGCGAAGCGGTGCGCATGGCGTG
Organism: Chthoniobacteraceae bacterium; assembly: GCA_037189965.1. Taxonomy (GTDB): domain Bacteria; phylum Verrucomicrobiota; class Verrucomicrobiia; order Chthoniobacterales; family Chthoniobacteraceae; genus DATMFV01. The sequence continues at coordinate 28,974 of JBBCKB010000087.1, forward strand.
GGCAAGCGCGGCGGTGGAGCTAGAGCACCTCCCCACGCCCGCTATTGACGCGGCTGCCAACGCCCGGTGGCGCGAGTTCCTTAAGGAAACCAAACCACCCGAGTTCCTCTTCCGTGCGGGGTTCAGCGGAGTGAGCGCCGCGATTCCCTACTACTACAACCGGGAGTTTCGCCTCTGGCTTCGCAAGCGGTATGGAAGCATTGGCGAAGTCAACCAGGCGTTGGGCACTACCTACCGAATCTTCGAGGCGATCCAGCCGCCGAATCTGACCCTCTCTGGAGCAGCCTTGAGCCATACTCCGCTTCTGGAGCATTACCTGGAGTTTTGCCGTACGGAGGTCCCCGCCAGCCGCAAGATCGCGTGGAACGCGGCAGGCTACTACCGGAGTGTTTTTCTGCCCCGTACGCTGGGCGAGGAGATTTCCGCCTACAACCTCCGGTTTGGCACCGATTACACCAGCTATGCGGAGGTGCCTTTTCCCGAAACCGCCCCCGAAGTGGCGCGGGAGCCGTGGCTGGAGTTTGTGACCCGCTTCCTGCGGCCGGACTACGTGGGCCTCACCCCCGCCGGGCAGGAACGGTTGCGGACATCTGGCGTCGGGCAGGCGGAGTTTATCCGGCTCCTCGCACAGCCGGAGGATCTGCGCGTGCTTACGCTCGATCGGCAGTTTGCCACTTGGGCCCAAGCTCGCCATGGAGAAGCGGGGGCAACGATCCCCCAGTTCTCGCTCGATTCGGAAGCGTTCCAGAACGAGAAAGGCTTCTGGAGAAAAACCTTCCTCACGCAAAACTACCGGTACGTGGTCGACGAAGTGCTCCTGCATGGCCGGGCCATGTGGAATACGCTCGTGCTCGTCTTCCTGAAGGTCGGCGGGGCTTTGCTGGTCAACCCGCTGGCGGCGTATGCCCTCTCCCGGTTCAAGCTGCGCAGGACGTACCACCTCCTCCTCTTCTTCCTCGTCACCATCGCGTTTCCGGCAGAGGTGACGATGATCCCCGCCTTTCTCCAGCTCAAGGATTTCAACCTGCTCAACACCTTCTGGGCTTTGGTATTGCCGGGCCTCGCCAATGGCTTCTCTATCTTCCTGCTCAAAGGCTTCTTCGATAGTCTCCCCAAGGAGCTTTACGAAGCCGCCGAGATCGATGGTGCCAGCGAATGGCGGATGTTCTGGATCATCACCATGAGCCTCTCCAAGCCGATTTTGGCGGTCATCGCTCTCAACGCTTTTGTCTCGGCTTATGGCGCTTTCTTCTACGCGCTCATCGTTTGCCCGGACCCGAGGATGTGGACGATCATGGTCTATCTCTACCAACTCCAAGCGAGCGCCACTTCTTCCATTGTCTATGCTTCGCTGATACTTACCGCCATTCCGACCTTGTTGGTATTTATCCTCTGTCAGAATGTGATCCTGCGAGGTATTGCCGTCCCCACCGAGAAGTAGCGAGGGGCTGGTATTACGACGTTAAGCTAATCCCGGCAGGACGCCTGCGAAGCGTGAAATTTCCAACCCTCGCACCGAACCTTCAAACGATCTAACGTCGTAATACTAGAAGGGAACTTCCGTCGTGACGCCGAAGGGGAGGTCTTTTCCGCCGCTGTAGGCGCGTTGGCGGTTAGGCAGGTGCAGCTCTTCGAAATACCTGGCGGGCTTGCCCTCGACGTGGCCATCGGCAAAGAGGGCGTTGGCCTTGCCATGGTGGCGGACGTGGACAAGCTGCTCGAGCCCCATGCCGGGGTTGATCCCGTACCCCTGGCTTTCGTAGGAGGGGTGCACCCACACGGTATCGACGACGAGGAAGAAGTCGGCAGGGTCGGAGATCAGGCTCAGCGGTTTGTGTTCTTCCTGGATCGGCTTTTTGCCGAAGCCGGAGGAGCCGGGGGGGACCCAGGTCCGGATTCCGTAGGTCCGGATCGGCCCGGTTTCGGAACTGGGGAGCGGATCATCCGATAGCTGGTTGCGCGTGGGGGTGAGGGATGGGCAATAGAAGATATCCGGGTTGTCGGCGTAGCCACGCAGGACGAGTCGGTTGACCCATGCCCGCTCCCGCACGGGTGGGCGAGCCTCCGCGTCGCGGTAGAGCCCAAGGTTGCGCGGCGGGATCATCTGCTGGTGGTCGGCCGCGTAGGCGAAGAGGGCGACGCCGACCTGCTTGAGATTCTGGAGGCAGCGGACATTTTTGCTCCGCTCGTTTAGCCCCCGCACGACGCTCATGGAAAGGAGCGCAAGCACCAGCAGGAGCGCGATGGCAATGATCAGCTCCAGCAGGGAGTAGGCACAGTGGCGACGTTTTGGGGGAAACGGTTTCATGGCGTCAGGGGTCTACGGGGTCTTGCAGGTAGTCCGTGGGAGTATTGCCCCGGTGTTTGCGGGTGAAGCGCTCGGGCGGGAAATCGAGCAACGCGGTGTAGTCGCGCGGCTGCCCGAAGGTGCGCGAAGCGGTGGCTGCTTTCCGCTCCTTGAGCCAGCTCAGCAGGACGGGAACCTCCGTCTCCACTGCAAGGCGTGCGCCTTCCGGGTTGGGGTGGATATCGGAGAACCAGACGGTGTTGTGGCCGCGCTCGGCATCAAGCCGGTTGTCGAAAACGTAGGGCTCGGTCTTCCGGTCGGTGAGGCGGATGCGCAGATCCCAGTTGCCCGCGAGGGTTTCCTTTTTTGAAACGGCATGGAAATCGACCACGGGGAACCCTCGCTTCTCGGCGACGGCGCGGGCCGCCTTCCAGTAGGCGGAGAGGACCGACTCGCGGTCGTAGTGGTAGTGCGCCGGAAAGTCGACATACATGCCGGTCTCCAGCAGGATGGCGATGCCGGGGAAGTCTTCGATGAGGAGGTCGATGAAGGTTTCAAGCTGCCCGGCAAACTCTCTCGGGTCGCAGTATTTCTGGTCGTTGACACCAAAGCGGATGATGGCCACGTCGGGGCGAATCCCCCGCTTCAAGTGCCGGTCGTAGCGCCCTTTGATCAGGTAGCGGGGGATGAACTCGCCGTCATCCGCCCAGTTGAGCACCTCGAAGGTGTACTCCGGCGCGGCTTTGGAAAGCGCGGCTTTGAGGAGGTCGTGATGTTGCTGCCCTTTGGGGAGGTAGCTAGTCCGCATGGAGCTGGCACCAAAGAGGGCGACGGTGATGTGGTTCTCCGCCGTTTTGCCGTGGGAAACGCCGGGGGCTGCGAAAGCCCACACGAGGAGGATGAGAAGGAGGGGGCGAAACATGGCTAGCGGTTGCCAAGGTGGAAGACGAGGTTGCCCGAACGCAGGAGGTAGACCATCCGTGCGGGGTCGGGCTCATTGGTGTGGAAGTAGATGCGCCCGGTGGGGTGGCTCTCGCGCTCGGTGGTGACGAAGTTGAGCGAGTTGCCTTCTTTGGCTTCGGTGAAGCCAACCTCCAAACCATAGACGGCCCCGGCCTCCAGCGCGGTATCGGGAAAGTCGATGACGAGGTAGTCGCCCGGCCCGATCACCTCCGGGAGTTTGGCCGTTCCGGAGAAGAGGGGCTCGGGCTGGGGGGAGATCTCCTGGTTGTTGGCGAACTCTACGATGCGGAACGCAAGCTCGCTACCCGGCGCTTCGGTGCCGACACTGGCGGAGATCTCCGCGAGCCGAAGGACCAGGCGGTTGACGCTTGCGGGCTCTTTACCGGTTACGATGCGCTGCCCCACCTCCCGCCGCGAGCCGGGTTGCTGGGTAGGGTGCCATTTGCAGATGTTGTTGGTCTCCGAGTCGCGGACGCTTTGGAAGATGAAGTGGCTTGCCGGAAGCTCGGGCTCCACGGAGAAGCGGAGGTCTTCCGCCAGCGAAGGGGTGGCAAGGACGAAAGCGGTGGCAATGGCGCCGAGGAATGAGTGGAGCGATTTCATGCGTTCTCGTGGTTGAGGTTGAGGCGGCGGCGAACCCCGCGGCGGGAGAGAAGGAGCGTTGCTCCTGCACCGAGCCCGAGCGCCCAGGTGCCCGGTTCCGGGATGCTTTCAACGGTGATTTCCCCCACATAGCCGAGGCGCGGCGAACGCATGCCGATAAAGACATCGAGCCCGCCGGAAAAGTTGGGGATGGCCCCGGTCGTATCGTCAAAGCTGGTGGCTTCAAAGCCGTTGATCCAGAGCGAGACGCGGTTGCCCCCTTCGCTCAGGGGGATGACCGTGAAGGAAATGTCGGTGAGGTTGTTGATCGGGTTGTACCCGGCCGTGTAGTTGAACTGTTCGCCAAGGGTGATGACGGTGGCCGCATTGCCGGTTTGCTTCTGGATGCGGGCGTAGGTGCCGTAGAGGTCAAACCAGTAGTTCATTTGCGAGTTGGTGGCCGAGCGCAGGCCGATGCGGAAGTAGTTGGCGCTGTTATTTCCTGTGCCAAGCGCCACCTGCACGTTGAGCGAGAGCCCTTCCGCCGCAAATGCGAAGGCGTTGGTGCTCAAGATCGTCGGCAGCAGCTGGAGCCCACCGGTATCTCCATATACGGCGGGGCGGATAAATTTTCCAGTGTAGCTCCCGGGGTTGTCGATGACGGTGATCTGGGCCGCTGTCCCGTTGGTTTGTTCCCAGTTTCCGCCGGAGACGGCGGTGCCGCCGTTGGAGATGTTGCTCCAGTCTTCATGGAAGAGGACGGCAGCGGAGGCGGTGGAGGCCCAGCCCGCAAGGACGAGGGTGGCAATGGTTTTGGAGAGGGTGGCAATCATGGCAATTCTGGGTTGGGTAGGAGTTCGAGGAGGGAAATCGCCCACGGGGTGGCGTACATTTTGATGGAGAAATTCTTCGGTAGCTTTTCGTCGATCGGCTGGGCAAAGGTGATGTCCAGCGCCTTGGCCGCGACGCGGAGGTAGGCTTCATTGCCCGTCACCTTTCCCGCGTAGGTGAGGGCCGGGTAGATGAGCGGGTTGAGCCCGGGCGAGAGGCCGGTGCGGAAGAGCTTGCCGTCGGCTAGCGCGGCGTAGGGCCACGCGCGTTCTTCGCTCCAGCATTTGAGCAGCCAGGCGGCTGCCCCATCGAGCGCCTTGATGGCTTGCGGGTCGCCCGTCAGCTCGTGGTACTTACTGATTCCCATGAGGAGAATCCCCATGTTGTAGACGCTCGCGCCGACGAGCCCTTCGCGCCCTCCGGTGTGCCCGGGGTGGAGCGGGTAGGGCCAGATGCCGGTTTGGGGGTCCCACTGGCCGAGGGGGAGTGCGATGAGCTGGCGCAACCCTTCGAGGTACTCGGGGTCGGAGGTGGCGCGGTAGGAGGCTGCGGCTGCCTGGCTCGACCAGCCGACGGAGCGGTGGTGGTTGCCCATCGACTTGAGCGAGGGGGTGGCTGCCCAGCGGATGTGTTCGCCTGCTGCGAGGAGGGCTTCCATGACGACGGGATCTCCCGTGAGGAGCCAGCAATCGGCCATGCCGTCGGCCCAGGTGTGGCCGTTGAGCGCGGCGGAAGCGCCATCGTAGAGGTAAGTCCACGTCTTGGGGATTACCTTCTGGTAGGAGATGCCCGAGTGGCCGATGGAGTGCTGGACGTTCCCGCCAATGTAGAAGGGGTCCGGGTAGGCGTGGATGAGGTCGACATCGGCCTGGTGGCGCACGCCCGCTTGCGCGAGGTCGAGGAACTTCGGGTCGCCGCTGATGAGGTACTGGATAAAGAAGCTGTGCGGGATATCGTATTCGTTATTGCCCCAGTTGCGTTCGCGTTCGCCAAACCAATCGCCCCAGTTGAGGTAGCCGGTGGCGCGGTTTTCATCCCGATGCTCGATGAAGCGTTGCACGGCGGCATCGGCGTAGGCATTCCAGCGGGAAAGCCGTTCGCTCGGGCGGGTGGGTAGCGAGGCAAATACGCCGGTGGAGGCAAGGTAGGCGGGGGGGATGACGACATGGGCGGGCGTCTGCACCGCGGCGCTCAGAGCCGAGGGGAGGTCGGCATTTTCGGGCGTGAAGTCGAACACCAGCCGTTCGGTAAAGGAGGTGCCCCATTTGGTCCGGTAGTGCCCTTCCACGAAGGGAAACTGGAGATGCACCGGCAGCCCCTTTTCCAGCGGCGTGGTTTGCGCAGGCAGGAGGGCGATGCGGAGCTGGCCGGGGCGGGCCTCCACCCCTTTGGGCCAGCGCTGCCAGAAGTCTTTGAAGGCGAACTGGAGGGGTTGTTTGCCGAGCTGGATTGCGGCGGCCCCGGTGGCGCGGTGGGGGTGTTCGGCGGGTGCGCCTTCGCCGTTTTGCCACTCCTGTCGTGTGTCCTCCCATTGGGTGAGGCGGAGCGGGCCGGTGCCGGAGAGCGGCCCGGCCCCGGTGTCGAGCTTGGCGCTCCATTGTGGGGTGGCCGGCAGGGCGAGGTCGAGCACGAGGCTGCGAATGTCGGTAAACTCGCGGGCCAGAGCGTCGTTGACGAGCGTCAGCGTCATCTCCACTTGCCCGCTTCCCTCCTGAAAACGGAGCCGGGTGATCTGGCGCATCTGTTTCTCGCCTTCGCCGGAGGCAAAGGGGCCCTCCGCGCGCAGGACGAGATCGAGAGCCCCGGAACGTTCGACCTGAAGGGAATCCAGCGGAGCCCCGTGGCTGCTGAGTTCCTTGCCGTTTTCGTCGGTGAGGGTGAGGCCCGCTCCGCGAGCCAGCTCGGTGGGCCGTTTGCCCGGGGTTGTCACCCGCCCGGGAGGGGTAAATGCCGAGGGCGAGAGGGTGACGGTGATCTTGCCTGTATCCACCCGCCAGAGGTCGCCGCTTTTCTGAAGCTGGAGGGCGGAGGCGGCTGCTTTCTGCCGGATCTCATGGCCAAACTCGATCTTCAGCTCGCGCTCTGCCTGAGCGGCTGCCCCGGCGCGCACGTTTAAGAGCGCGCTTTTGATGCTGCCATCTCCCCAGAGGGTGAGTGCATGGGCTTGTAGCGGAAGCGGTTTGCCGCTCTCGGCGTCGACCACGCGGATGCCGGAGAGGCGGTAGAGCGCTCCTTGTTTGAAGGGGAAGCCGAAGGAAACCAGAGCGTCTTTTGGCGTGGGGGTGGAGCGCCCCTTTAGCTGCACGAGCACCGATTCGCGAGCGGCGCTTCCCTCGCGGTCGGGGTGGGGGAGGTCGGCCTCCGAGAGGTAACGCACCGGGGGGCGCGGGCGCTTGGGGGTGAACTTGCTGGATGCGGCCAGCGCATCGGCAGCGCGCAACCCTTTGTTGGCCAAGGGCAGGTACGCAATGCGGTTTTCTTCGGAGGGATTTGCAAAGGCCGAAGCCAGAGGCACGAGGGTGCAGGCTCCGAGCATCAGCAGGGTAGACGGATTCATGATTTCTGGGGGGGAAGGAGGGTCGATTCCCGCACTTTCAACTCTCCGGGGATGTAGTGGGGGTGTCGCTGGGTGGTGTGGCCTTCGATCTCCTCGATCAGCAGCTTCACCGCTTTGTTTGCCATGGCTTCCGTGGGCTGGCGCACCGAGGTGAGCGGGACCGTGAAGGCTTGGCCCAGCGCGGAGTCGTTGAAGCCGGAGATGCGCAGATCCTGCGGGATGCGGATGCCGCGGCGCATGGCTTCGCAGGCGAAACCGTAGGCCCATTCGTCGTTGGGAAAGAGGATGGCGTCGGGGAGTGGCTCGTCGGAGTCGAGCAGTTGCTGGGCGAAAAGCTTGGGGCTGCGGTACGGGTCGGGGCCTCCCTTGGTGGCCGACATTTCGCGGGTACTGCAGAGGACGACGGCTGCGCCGGGAGCCTCTTCGCTCCGGCTCCGGCGAGACCATGCCTCGTAGTCGCGCAGTGGGATGATCTCAAAATTCCAGCACCCTTCTGCCGCCCCTTCGCGGAGCCCTTGCACCTGGCTTTCCTGCTGCCACGACCATTCGGTGAGGGTTTCGAGCTTAACCTCTTCGGCGGCGACGAGCGCGATCTTGCGGCACCCTTGGGCAACGAGGTGGCGGAACGTGCTCAGAATGCCCTCGCGCATGTCGCACCGGACTTCAGCGCGGTTGCCCAGCTGGTAGACGGAGAGCCCCACCATCGGCACCTGGATCGCCCGGAGAACCTCCAGCTCCTCCGGGCGGGTATAGCCTGCCAGAAGGAGGATGCCCGCCACTTTGGCGCTGGTGAAGTAGTTGATCGCCGCGCGAACATCTCCACGATGCCAGTGTGCGTCGAAGAAGATCGGGTCGTACCCGCTTTCATGCAGCGCGGAAACCACGCTGGAGACCCGCTCTGAAGCGACCTGCAGGTGGTTTTGGGTATAGATGATGCCGACCTGCATGCTCCGCCCCGTGCGCATGACTTGGGCGTGCCGGTGGGGGCGGTACCCCATCTGTTCGGCCTTCTGGCGAATCCGCTCGATCGTCTCCTGCGAAAGCTTTGCGAGCTTCCTTTCGTCGCGGCTGGAGCCGACGACCAACCCCACGGTGGTCTGGGAGATTCCGAGGGCTTTGGCGATATCGAGCTGAGTGACGGATTTCATCTTTTGGGGTGGAACTTACGTAAATCTTCCTTAGGTTTTACGTAGGTTCTTGTTGATTTCAAGTCTTTTATTGCTTGAAGGCGATTTGGTTTAAGCCGATAAACCGGGGGCCACAGTAGCGGTTTGCTCTGGTTTCCCCCTTCCTCTTTCACGATTGTGAGCGCTCTTTATTTCACTCGATTTGAGTTATTTGAGACCGTGGTGCCGTGTCGGGCGGCGCTCGTGGAGGGGCCGAGCCCAGCGACTTGGCCTCAGCTCCCCGTGGTATTGGTGCGGGGGTGGTTATCCAACGGAATGTCGGCGGTGGGCGAGGCCGAGCGTGGGGCTTCCCTGGCGGAGGTCGAAGCGCTTCTGGGCGCTTTTCGCGGGCACGATCTTCTGGCGGCACCCCCTACTGCGCCATTTGGTTTGAAGCCGGGGGAGGCACCGCCGCTCCTGAGCGCCTTTCCGCTGCGGCGCTGGGAGGCCCCGGGCTACGCGATGCTGGAGTGTCTGGCGCTCGATGCCGTTGGCAAAGCCTGGGGGGTACCGGCCCACTTCTTCTTTGGAGGCGCTGTGCGCGAGGCGGTGGAGGCCGATTTCTGGTGCAACCAGCCGGGGTTGGAAACGGCGCGGGGGCTCTTTGCCGAAGTGGCCCGGCTGGGGGTGCGCGGGTGGAAGATGAAGGCGGGACTCGACCGCCACTCCGTGGAGCTGGCGCGCGCGATCTCGGCAGAGATGGGCCCGGGCTTTCGCATCACCATCGACCCGATGGGGGCGTGGCGCAGCCCGGCAGAGTCGGCCTCTCTTTGGCAAGAGCTGCGCGGGCTGGAGGCGGCGGTGCAGGTGGAGGACCCGTTTGCCCATCAGCACCCGGCGCTCTGGGGGGCTGTCGCACGGGAAGGGGCGCCGCCATTGATCTGGCACCCGCGCAACCTTTCCACCGCACTGGTGGGGCTGGAGGCGGGCTTTGTGGCGGGTTTCAATTTTGGGCTGCCTGGGTCGGGCTTCGTCTACCTTGCCGGGCTTTCGGAGGCCTCGGGGCGACCTTGTTGGCACGGCTCTTCGATCGAGCTGGGGGTGTTGCAGCACTATCGCCTGCATGCGGCTGCGGCAGCCCCGGCTTGCACGCTGGGGAGCGACCTTTGTAGCGAATGGGTGCGCGAGGCCACGCTAGTCGCCCCGCGCATGCAGTATGAGGGCGGGTGCGCCCTCGTGCCGAGCGGGCCCGGCCTCGGCATTGAGCTGGATGAGAGCGCCACCGCTCGTTACACCCGGGCTTACCGGAGCGCCTCCCTATAGACTCCGCTGTTGTTCCCGCTTGAGTTCCTGGATTCCGACGACGACAAGGCGGTCATCTTCAGGAGCGCTTCAGCGCGGGCGCTCCCGGTTTTCGTCCCCTGCTCGTTCTGAATTGGAGCGGTGTTATCCCGAAGTTCTTTTTGAATTGGCGGGAAAAGAAGAAGGCATCGCGGTAGCCGATCTCCTCTGCGATCTGCTTGATCGTTAAATCCGAACCTGTGAGATACTGCTTGGCTTTTTGGAGGCGCGACTCGATGAGCGCGACCATTGGCGACTTCCCAATCAATTCGCTAAACAGACGTGTAAAATACTCCTGCGAGATATAGAGAGACTGAGCCATCTCCGCGACTGACCTGAACAACTGCGGCTTTTCGGCAATACTCTGCGCGAAACCGAGGATCTGCCGGTGCCGGGCGACATTGCTTACAAAAGTACGCGAGGCATTTTTCCTTTGGGGCACAAGGGTTTCAAAAAGCAGAGCCTTTAGTACTTGGTTAGCGACCGCCCGCCGGGCCGCTCCGGCTCGCTTCCCATCGTTCTTCGTAGCTAGCCCGATGCGCAGGATCTGCATGCCCAGTGTTTCGGAAAAATCGGGTGCCGCGCTTTCTGCAACGAGGGGAAAGCCTTCCGTCGCCTCAAAGGGGACAACCTTGTTTGAATGGAGGTCGAAAAGCATGAAATGGATGAAAACGATCGCCAGCCGCTCCTTGCCTTTCTCTTGCCAAAGCCGGCGGAAATACCCGGGGCGAATGAAGACGATAGACCCTCGCTTAAGGACGGAAACAGTGCCGTCCAGGCTTTCCATCAACGCCTCGCCTTCGGTAACCAGCCAAAGGTCGTAGGTTTTGAGTTGCTGGAAGAAGCTCTCACCAAACCCCACATTCGAGCGGTGTTTCCTGAAGCCGAGGCGGCTCCAGGTGATCTCGGCCCGCCAGCTTTGAAGGCGATCCATCGGAGGAGTCGGTTCTTTCATGTCAAAATAATGCTGGTTTTTATCAAGTTAGTCCATTGCTTATGCAGGGAGGCTCTGGCACGCTTCCCTAGCTTCAGCATTGCTGACGGCTTTCAACAAGCCTCCCTCCCTATCAAACTCCCCACTGAGGAACTCCACCCCATGAAATTGACGGCTTATTACGTTAAAAAACCTCTTCGTCTCCGATCGTTGCTTCTGTTGGCAGCTTTGTCGACGATCGGAATGGGCTCGGCTCAAGGAGGGATCATTGCCAACTTTACGGATGGAAATAGTAGTTCCTATGTTGATGCCTGGAAGGGGATGCCGGGGCAAGGCTGGAGCAATGCATGGTATATTGGCAATAATTCGAATGCAACGGCGAGCGCCAGCGTGGTGCCTACAAACCCGCTGAATGCGGGTGGCAATTATCTGGCTTTCAATTTTGTTTCCACGACGACAAACCGTGCCGGAACTATTAGCAGAGGCTACGAAAGCTTTGGAGATGTTGATGTCACGAAAGTCCGGGAGCTTTCCTTCAACTTCCGGATGGATTCCTATGAGTCGCTTCGCTTCGTGTCCATCTTTGAGTCCAACCTCAGCGGGCAGCTTATCAACGACTCCACCAACACAAACTGGGCGATCCAATACAATACCTCCAGCAATTCGTGGTTGTTTGGAGATGGCGGAGGCTATGTTTCCTCAGGATCTACGGTCGGCTTCATTCAAGCGCCGGTGGATTCCAATGTGAATCTCTTCGTCAGCGATGTTTATGGCTTCAAGGTAGTCATCGACTCGGAAAATAGCCGCTACATGGTGACGGTTACCAACCTCGATTACGAAGGGAAGAGCCGTTCTACGGGTCTTTCAACCTATACCTCGAGCTGGCTGAGTTTCGATCTTAAGGAGTCTTCTTTGATCAATAACCTTACCTTTAGCATTCGCAATAGTGCTGCCAGCACAAGCGCCTTTTCAATTGATGGTATTCTCATTGAAAACGTCGTCATTCCCGAGCCGTCATCCTTTGCCCTTCTGGGGGTAGGCGTGGGGCTTCTGGGTCTGAAGGTGAGAGCGCTCAAAAGAGTGCGCGGAAGGTAGTTTTGGCATGCGTTGCCGACTTCGCCCGATCTCCGAGGACTGCCATGACTCTGTCGACGATCCATTCGCGCCAGCGGAAAGCGGGGATGAAGCCATCCTCCTTGCCGTGGGGCCTATTGTGGGCAGCAGGGTTTCTTGTGGTGGCGCCCAGGGTGCGTGCGGCGGAGCCTCCTGGCGAACGCATGGTGGTACCCCCCTTTTTCTTTGCGGTTCCCGGAGTTCCGCTAAAGATTCATATGGGCGGGGCCCTGCCGCCAGGCGCTTCGGAGGGGAGCACCCTTGAGGCGGAGTGCTCTATTGGATCTTCCGGTGAAGGGCAAAGCTGGACGCTTGTTGCCAAGAACCACGATGTGGGAGACCACGCCTTTACCTTGCACCGGAAGGACCGGAATGGCCAGCGGATTGAGACCGCTAAAAGCGTGGTGAGAGTCGTTCCGGCAGACTCCGGCGCAGGCAGCGAGCTGACGCTCCTCCTCGTGGGGGATAGCCTTACCCATATGGGGCACTACCCCAACGAGGTGGCGCGTTTGCTTTCGGAGCCGGGAAACCCCCGGTGGTCCATGCTTGGGTTGCACCGTCCGTCGGGAGCCCGGGAGGGCGTTCGGCACGAAGGGTATGGAGGGTGGAGTTGGGGCCAGTTTGCCACTCACTTCAATGCAAACAAGCCTGCGGGAAACAAGCGAGGCAGCAGCCCCTTTCTCTTTCCGAATGAGTCCGGGGAACCGACGCTTGATATTGCGCGCTACTTCCGTGAACGCTGTGACGATCGCAAGCCGGATATTGTGGTCTTCTTCCTCGGAATCAACGATTGCTTGAGTGCGGATGCTAAGGTGCCAGCTGCGGTAGATGCCCGGATCGACCGCGTATTCCAACAGGCCGATCTTCTTCTGGCCGCGTTTCGGCAAGCCCTGCCGGAGGCGGACTTTGGGCTCTGCCTTACCCCGGAGCCCAATGCCCGGGAAGCGGCCTTTGCGGAAAACTACAAAGGCCGCTACACCCGCGAGGGGTGGCGCAAGATTCAATTCCGCTTGGTGGAGCGCCAATTGCAGCACTTCGGTGGCAGGGAGTCGCAGGGCATCTATGTTATTCCGACCTCGTTGGTGGTTGATCCGGTCTCCGACTATCCTGCGAATAATGCACTTCATCCTGCGCCGCAGGGGTTCCGGGCGATTGGAGCCGAAGTGTTTGCGTGGATCAAGAGTCGGCTAGTAAAGGGCTAGGAGGGCTTGAGCAATGGCGTCGCACTCTCCATCTTCTCCGCGTTCGATGCGCCTTTTGGTGGTGCGAGCCAACGGAAATCGTGAGCGCACCTCCTCAAAAGCATTTTCGGTGATGGAGCTGATGGCCTGCGTCGTTCTTCTTCTGATCTTCTTCGCCCTGCTTGGGGCTTCGCTTTTGAAAGCACGCCGGGTGGGCCAGAGCATTCGATGTGTGGAGAATCTCAAAGCGGTCGGCGTCGCCATGCGGCTCTATTCAAACGACCATACCGGCCGCTTCCCACCTCTTGAAACTTCTGGGGTGGACGGCAAGGGAGCAGGAAAGCAATGGGATGTGGTGCTAATGGACTACCTCGGCTTCCCAAAGACTTCCAGCGGAGCGTTTGCCACTACGGGTGGCGCCACGACGGTCTACCTCTGCCCTTCGGCCACCCCCTGGCCGGGGACCTATCCCGGGCAACGGTCCATCGCGCAGGTCCGGCAGCTAAGCTATGGATACAACCGGCGAATTGCGGATAACTCTTCCAATACGGGCTATGCGCAGATGATCCAAACGCCCTCGTCCATTCCCTTGGTGGGGGATATGGAAGTCCCGGGCTACAGCAATTTGAGCTATTTCACATTCGGGGGAAATACCAACGCGATTTGGATTGGGCCGACGGCGGCGAACTCCAAAGCTGTTTCGTACCGCCACGCGGGAGCGGCAAATCTCTGCTTTGCGGATGGAAGGGTTTCTCCACGGAAGCCTGTCGGTTCCCTGCCCAGCGTTACGCCTTCAGACTACTACCCGCGTGGAATTCGTTGGCTCAACGGAGATGCTTTGACCGTGGAATAGGCTGATGTCCAGCTTTCCGCGCGGGAGCCGGGGTGTTTCCGAGCGCAAGGCCACCGACGTTTGGCACGCCGATAGGGAGCCGTTTCCCTAGTTGGAAATAGATTAATGGTTCTATCGATCTCGATTGGTACGAAAACTTACATAAAGAATTATGATTGGAATTGGAATTATCGGATGTGGCAGCCTCGGTGCTGCTCACGCCAAAATCCTTTCGGGGATAAAAGGCGCTCGTCTCATTGGATACGCGGATGTGCATGCCCCGGCTGCCCAAAATTTATTGGAACGACATGGGGGAAGCTACGCCACGGTTGAGGCGGACCGGATCTTTGGCGACCCATCGGTTGACGCAGTTTACATTTGCACCCGCCACGATTCGCACGCGGATCTCTGTATTCGGGCTGCCGCTGCGGGTAAACATTTGTTTGTGGAAAAGCCGCTTGCGTTGAACTACAAAGATTGTGAAGCCGTCGCCACGGCGGTGGCAAAGGCCGGGATCACTTTCATGCCCGCATTTAAAATGCGCTACTACCCGCTGGTTCGGAGGGCGAAGGAATTCATCCCCCGGCCACAGGTGATCGTGGCTCATATGATGGATCAACGGTGGGGTGATGAGCGTTGGGCGCAAGACCCCGTGCAAGGAGGTGGGAAT
>JBBCKB010000088.1:0-49194 GCA_037189965.1 Chthoniobacteraceae bacterium
AAAATGGATCAAAAGACGATTTTTGAGCCAAAAACGGGGATTCTGAAGGAGATCGAATCGTTGATTCGGGCGACTGAAGAACGCCGTTTTGGGCCAAAAAGCGGCTTTGAGCCTTTTTCGGAAAATTCGTGAACACAACCTAGGCAGGACGCCTGCGAAGCGTGAATTGTAGGCCGTCTCGGTGAGACGGCAGTCCAACCCCATGGCGTTTCACAGAAACGCCCTACAATTACCCTTCTTCGCACCGAACCGGCGGATGATCCAATGTCGTAACACCAGTGCTGCGGCTCTTTGTCTAAACCGGGCCCGGCTTGAGGCCGCCGCTGGCGCGCATGGCCAGCACCTCTCGGTAGGCAGCTTCAGTGGCCTCGGCCACGCGCTCCCAAGTGTAACGCTCGTGAACAACCTGCGCGGCCCGCTCGCCAAGGGCGCGACGCTGTGCGGCATTTGCCACAAGCGGGGCAAGCACGGCGGCGATGCCCTCCGGCTCGGGGGGGATGAAGGCGCCATTGCGCCCCGGTTCGATGAGGTCTTCTGTCCCGCTGATGCGGGTGGCGATGATCGGCAGGCCGCATGAGGCCGCCTCCAGCGTGGCGAGGCTGAAGGCTTCGTAATGGCTGGGGAAAAGGAAGAGATCGCTCGCGGCCATGGCCGTAGCCATATCGGCTCGGAAGCCGCCGAAGATGACGCGCTTCCCTGCCCCGGTGCGCTCGGCAAGGGCGTGGAAGCGGGCGCGGTCGGGGTCGTCCCCCGCGACAAAGAGCCGCAGGCCGGAGGTGCGGGCAGTGGCTTCAATCGCAAGGTCGAGCCCTTTACGAGCCCACTCGCCGCCGGAGAAAATCGCCACGACTTCCCCTTCCCCCACGCCGTTGGCCTTCCTCCAGACGAGCCGGGCTTCTGGCGCGATGGGGTGGAAGACGGCGGGGTCTGCCGCGTTGGGGATGATGCGCACCGGGGCCGCACCGATGGCGTAGTGCTCGCGCAGCTCGGCCTCGACTCCGCGCGAAACGGGCAGGAACATGGGCGGCGGTTGGCGGGTGTAGAGCGCCTTCTCCGCGCGGCTGGTCGCCTCCAGATAAAGCTGCCGGCTCCAGCGGCGCAGAGGCGAGACGGCTTCCTGCCCGTGGAAGCGATCGAGCACGGCGCGCTTGGCGGGCTGGATATTCTGGATGGTGACGACATCGGCCCGCGCGGTATTGGGGCCGATGGAGTGGACGATGTCGAACCCGTGCGCGCCCCGCAGCCAATGGTTGACGACGGTGTGGAAGCTCCAGAAATCCGCCACTTCCGGCCAGCCGGGCCCGGGGACGTGGTGCCACCGCACGAGCTCCAGATCGAGATCCTCCGCCTTGCGGGCAAACAGGTGGACTTCGTACCCCCGACGCGCGAGCCGCTCGGCGACTTCGTTGACGGCGCGGGCGCTGCCATCGCGCCGGTTGGCGTTGATCATGGCGAAGGCGATTTTCATCATGCTCCGGCCCTCCGGGGTTGCTGGGCGCGCCAGCGAAGCTCCAGCTCGCGCCGGGGGGAAATGGCGTACCCGGCAAAGAGGAAGAAGATGACGGCCCCGGGGCTGGATATCCAGTCTCCCACAATAAGGGCCACGGCTCCGGTGAAGAAGAGGGTTTTAAACATCATCATCGCTTCGGTGCGGATGCCGTAGCGCTCGAAAAGGCGCACCTGCTTCCAGATCAACCAAAAGCCGAAGAAGAACAACCCCGCGCCGACCCATCCATAGGTGTAGAGGATGGAGAGGTAGCCATTATCACCAATGGCGGCTCCGGCCTCCAGCCCGCCGGTGTGGACGCGCCCGGCAAGCCCGGTGGAGCCAAGGCCGGTGCCAAACGGGTTCGTCAATACGGCGGCAAGCCCGTAGTCGATAATCTCCATGCGGCCCTGGAAGGAGCCATCCTCGGTAATGGAGGCGAGGCTTTCGAGGCGCTTGCCGATTTTGTCGGACGAAGGAATCTGCTTGAGCCCGAGCATCCCCACCAGCGCGATGGCGCAGGTGATGACGACGATGCGCACGGTATTACGCCCGTGGTTGAGAATCGGGAAGAGCACGGCCGCCAGTGCGACGGTGACCACGGCGCTCCGCACATAAGTCAGCAGGATCGCCGAGAGAATAAGGAGCACCGAAACCCACCCCCCAAGGTTGCGCCAGCGCCGCGAGACCAGCATGGGGATGACGGCAAAGGCGAGAAACCCCGCCAGCGGCCCACGCTCGCCCATGGTGGAGAAGACGGTCATCTCCGTAGGACGTAGCGCCCCCAGGTACCCTTCAAACCCGACGGCGCGTACCCAAAACGCATCCCACGGAGGGATGGTGTAGAACTGGTACCACCCGTAAAGGCTCACCACCACGGCCGCCCAGCCAACGCTTTTGACCCAACGGTCGAGCACGGGCTCCTGAGAGCTATGGAGGACGGCGAAAGCCATGATGGCGAGCGGGGCAATGGCTTCGGCAAGGGTGTAAACGGCCGCAAGCTGGTTGCGCGCGAAGCCGACAATGAAGGCCAAAAGGAGCGCACCCGCAAAGAAGCGTGCCACCCGCTGGAAGTAGGCGGGGAAGCCCCGGTAGTTCCAAAGCACGACAAGGAAGAGGAGCCCGGCGATGACGAGCGGCGTGAGGCTGATCGGCGAGAGCGGGTTAAACGCGCCCGCCTTCCAATCGACAATACGCCGGATGCCCCGGTTGAGCGCCAGGACCCAGATGAGGTAGTCCATCAACCAGGTGGAGCGGGCGAGGTAGAGCAGAAACGCCGGGGCCACCAGCAGGAGGGCGACGAGCCACTCCATCATGCAGGGGGGGTGGCGGGTGAGCCCGGCAGCAGCAGGGCGTGGTAGCGCTCGGGGCCGGTGGGCAAGGGCGCGCCTTCGTAGGTGGTGGCAGTGTAGCCGAGGGGGACGAGCTCGGTTTGCACAAACTCGGGAAAGCTGCTCCCGAGCCAATGCACTTCGACCATGATGACGGGGCGGCACCGGCGGATCGTCTCCAACGCGCCGCGCAGGGCGGACAGCTCGGCCCCTTCGATGTCGAGCAGCAGGAGGTCCGGCCCCGGGTGGGTGGCGGCGAAGGTATCGAGCCGTACGGCCTCGACTTCAATCGCCTGCCCGCCTTCAGCACTCTGGAGCGAGTTGGTAACACTCAGCGGGCCGGAGATACCGAAGGAGGCGCGCCCCTCCGCGTCGGTGACGGCAGCCTCGATAACCTCGAGGTGCCCGAAGCCGTTGGCTTGCGCGTTCTGGCGGATGCGCTCCACCAGCGTGGGCGTCGGCTCAAAGGCGTAGACGTGCCCTTTCGGGCCGACTTTGAGCGCGGCGATGACGGCGTAAAACCCGGCATTGGCCCCCACATCGTAGACGACGCTCCCGGGGCGGGAGTAGCGGGCCACGAGCGCCTGCTCCTCGGGGTCGGAAGTACCCGCAAGGTAGCCGGGGTTACACCCGGTGGCGTCAAACTGCAACCCTTTGCCTTCGCCCCGCTGGATAACGCCCCGCCCGGCAAGCGACTGGCCAAGGGCGTTGATAAAGGGGCGCAGGAAAGGGAGCTGAAATTGGAGCCGCCCGGCGAGGCGGATCATCGGGGCGGGAACGAGTTTGAGGAGGGTTTTCATCTCTCGTGCAGGTGCGGAGTTTAACGGGGGTGCGGCTTCGCAACAACCTCTCTTTCCAGCGCCTCGAGGGCGGTGCGGAGGTTGCGGGCGAGCGTGGTGGGGGTGAAGGCGGCCGCCCGGGCTTGCGCGGCGGCCCCGCAAGTGGCGGCAAAGGTGGGGTCTTGCAGAAAACGGAGAAGGGCGGCAGCAAGCGCGCCCACATCTCCAAACGGAACGAGGAGGCCATCCTTGCCTGGGGTAATGATCTCGCACGGGCCACCGGGCCCGGTGGCGACGACCGGCTTGCCGAGCCCCATGGCTTCGACAACGACAATACCAAAAGGCTCCTCCCGCGAGGCGTGGACCACGATGTCGCACGCCTGCATCCACGCGCCGACATCGCTCTGCGCCCCGGCAAGCCGCAGCCGCCCGGCGAGCCCCAGCTCGGCCACGCGGCGCTCCAGAAAGGCGGCATACCCGGGCTCCAGATGGTGGGGCCCGCCGACGACGACGCCCTGGCACCCGGGCTCTACCTCCAGCACACGGGCAAAGGCTTCGGCAAAAATGTGAATCCCCTTCCACTCCTGCAAGCGACCGACGATGCCAATGAGGGGGCACGCGGGGTCAAACCCCAAGGCAGCTTTGAGCTGCGCGGGGGCGGCCTCGCGGGCAGAGGCAAACCGGGCAGGGTCTGCCGCCAGCGGGACGGCGAGCACCGGGTGGCGGGCCACGGCGCGCTGCCGGGCGGCTACAAACTCGGAGCAACCCAGTGCACCCTGCGCGGGAAGGAGGCGGCAAAGGCGGTCTACCACCCCGCCATCGGGCAGCCCCATTTGGAAATAGGCGGCGGGCACCGCGGCGCGCCACGCGGCGGGCCCTGCGTAGAGGTGGCCTTTGGTCATCCACGAGAGCACCCAGCGCGGAGCTTCCTGCCGGAAGGTACGGGCGAGGTGCGAGACGGCTCGCGCATAGGCAAGCGGCTGGCGCAGCCTCCCGGCGGGGAGGACTTCCACCGGCACCCCGGTTTCAGCAACGCGCGCGGGGAGGTCCCCCGGCTCCAAAAAGGTGGCGCGCAGTTCCAGCCCGGCAGCCTTGCGAGCTTGGGCAAGGTGCAGAAGCGCTTCTTCCGCCCCACCCCGGTAGACGCCCGAGGGCATGACGATATGGACCTTCATCCGCCACCCCTCCTTTCCTGCAGGAGGGCCAGCAGGCGGTCTGCCACGGCGTCGAGCGCAAAGCAGCGCTCGGCAAGCTGGCGGGAGGCGGTGCCGCCCGCGCGTTTTGTGGCAAAGGCGGCCAGCGCGGTGGCAAGGGTTTGCGGGGCATCGTCGGCAAGGCGAAGGTCGTGCTCGCAAAGGTAGTCGGCATTGCCATTGGTGGCACCGACGATGACGGGCAGCCCGCATGCCTGTGCTTCGGCGACGGAGGAGCCAAAGTTCTCCTCCTCGCTCGGCTGCACGAGGAGATCGTGCCGGGCGAAGAGGGCAGGCACTTCCTCGCGCGGGAGGTGGGGTAGCCACTCCAGACGCGCGGGCTCGGGGAAGGCGCGCAATAAGCGTTCGTACCCGGGGATGAAGCCAACCCCGCCGACCACGGTAAGCCGCAGATCAACCCCCTGCCGCAGCGCAAGAGCGGCGGCATCCAGAAAAAGGTCGAGCCGCTTGCGGGGGATGATGCGCCCGAGCCAAAGCACCCGCAGCGGGCCGCCCGGGGCACGTGCATCGGCAGCGGGGCGGAAGTGGGCAAGATCAATCGGGTACGGCAGGGCGGCGAGCCGCTGGGGGGCGATGCCGTAGCGCTGCTCCAGGGTTTGGCAAGATTGGCGGCTGCCGACGATGATGCGCTCGCTCCAATGCAGCGGCGGGAGCCCAAGCCGCGAGAGCCGCAGGGCGGCAAGGAGCCGCCACTTCCACGCCGTGGCGAGCCCGGCGAGAGCGCAAATCTCCCCAAACCGGTGGAGGATGGAGCGCGCATCCGTGCCCGGTGGGCCTTGGGCGTAGCTGATGACAGCGGCCCCGGGGAGCGGCCCGCGCGCGTACTCACCCAGCCAGAGGGCGGCGTGGAAGGGCGACGCGCCATGCTCACGCCGCATGCCGGCGAGGAGGGCGCGGTGGTAGGAAGCGCTATCCCACCGCGCGGCCAGAAAGCCAAGGAATGGTACTTTTGCCACGCGGGCGCGCAGGCGGTCGGCAGCGCGGTTCTCGACATTCACAAACCGGAAGGCAGGGTGCGCGCCAACGGCAGGCCGGGGGTCTACAAACGAGGCTTTGGAAAAGAAGACCACCTCGCACCCACGCTCCAGGAGGGCCCGCAGGAGGAGGGCGTTGGCACTGGCAACGCTGCCCGCTTCTTCCGAGACGTAGCCGGTAACGGCGAGGCGTAGCGGGCTCATAGGGCGGCAAGCAGGGTCTGCGCGATACGCGGCCAAGCAAAGGGGGAGGCTTCGAAATCAAACGCGGGGAGACCGCGCCGGGCGGCTTCGCGGGTGGCGCGGGCGGTTGCCACAAAAGCGGCCTCCCCCTCCCCCACGGGGGAGCTGAAGACGAGCGGGTTTTCGACCAGCAGGGCATCGCTCCACCCGGCGCGGGTGGTAACGAGCGGGAGCCCTTGTCGCAGCCCTGCCAGCGCGGAGCTGCGCCGGGTGGAGATCCCGTCGGAAAAGGGGGAAAGGAGGCAATCCATGGCGCGCAGGCGCAGGGCCACTTCGTCGTCGGGGAGTGGGCCTTCATCGCGAAAGGGGGCTCCTTCGCAAGCGGCGCTGGCGGCGTCGCCATCGCGCCCGACGTAGAGGACCTGCGTGCCCTCCACCCCGCGCGCGGCGGCTCCGGCCCAGCCAAGGAGGCGGCTCGGGTGGCGGTTCCCAAAGATCCCGGCCACCCATGCGTCCGGCGCGAGGCCGAGCCGCTGCCGCGCTTCCTCGCGGCCGATGGGGCAGAGCGGGATGTTGGAGCCCACAGGCAAGAGAATCGGTTCAGGGGCTCCGGGAGTGCGGGCCACGGCGGGACTCCACCGCCCGGTGGAAACAAAGACGCGCCGCGCCAGGCGGCAGAGCCGGGTAAACTGCGGCACCTGCCAAAGCCGCATGAGGGCGCACTGCGGCGGCCAGAAGGGGACGTAAGTCTCATGCGCCATGAGCGCCACGCGCAGCCCGGCCAGCGCGGGTGCGAGCCCGGGGGCATACCCTCGCCGCCCGTAGCTGAAGGGGTTGTATTGAAGCACCAACCACTCGGCCCCGGCCTCTGCCATGGCCGAGGGCAGGGCGCGGAAGGGGTGCGGCTTCCCGAGGTCGAAGACGCCGCGCACTTGCAGCGGCCCATCCTCAAACCATGCGGCCCCGGCGGTGAAGATGGTGACACTAGCCCCCTGCCCGGCCAGCGCCGAGCCGAGGTGCCGGGTGTACTGGCCGATGGCATCAAAATCCGGCGGGTAGCCGCTGCAAAGGAGGGCAAGCTTCATAGGCCGTACCTCGGGGGGGCGGTGCCAGCGGCAACTTGCGCTTGCCAGAAGGCGCTGCGCGGGGCGTTCCGGTATTTGCAGACCCAGCCGGGAACGCGCACAACGGCGAGCGCCACTTCGGCGATATGGGAAAACGCGGCGCGGAGGTTGGCCCCGCTCCACCGCACGCCCCGGAAGCGGCTCGCGCTCACGGCGGCGATGTGCTTGGGCAGGCGCAAAAGAATATCCGCCGTGGAGGCCCCGAAGTCGTAGCTGCTGATGACGCGCGCCTCCCACCGCCGCGAGCGGCGCACGGCGGAGGGGGCCCGGCGCAGCGGGTGGTCCACGGCGGCTTCGGGTACGAAGCGTACGCCCACGCCCAGCAGGGCGAGCCGGGCGGCAAACTCGGTATCCTCAAACCATGCGGAGGGGTAGCGTTCATCAAACGCCCCCGCTTCCATGAAGAGTGCGCGGGGGATGGCAAAGTTACACGAAATCAACGCGCCGCCGTGGGGGTTGTGCGGGGCTTCCCACAAGAGCGAAGGAAGTGGGGCTTCGGCGGCATGAGTGGCCCCCTCCAGCGCGGTGCGCTCCGGAGCATTGGCAATGGCAGCAAGGTAGGCGGCAAGGAAGCCGGGGCGGGGCTCGCAGTCGTCATCCAAAAAAAGAAGCCAGCGGCCCCGGGCGGCGCGTGCGCCGGAGTTGCGGTTCGCCGCGGGGCCCCGGCGCGGGCCGGCGTGCCAGGCGGCTTCGTGGCCGAGGGCGGCAAGGACGCGTCGGGCCGTGGCATCGCCACTATCGTCCCACACGCTCCACTCCACGCTGCCATCTCCCGGGAGCTGGGGTAGCAGCCGCTCTAGCAAAGCACGCAGCTCCCGCTCCCGCCCGCAGGAGGGGATGATGAGCGTTACCACGGGTTGTGAGTCGCCTGCCATTGTGCTGCCTACGGCACCTCTCCCCATGCCTGCCGGTGGGTTTGCACGAAGGCCTCGCGGGTGTAGCGCTGTTGCTGGAGGGCGCGCCCGGCTTCGCCAAGGCGGTGGGCCTCCTGCGGGTGGCGCAGGAGGTGGGTAATCTGTTGCGCCAGCCCGGCGGCATCTGGCTCGGCCCAGAGGCCCGTCTGCCCATTGGCCACCAGCTCGCGGCTGGCGGGCGAGGTGCCGCAGATGACGGGTTTGCCATACGCCCACGCCTCGACATAGACAATGCCGAAGGCTTCATGCGCGGAGGGGAGGCAAAAGAGGGTGCAGGCGGCAAAGGCATCCTGCTTTTCAAGATCGTCCAGCGGGCCGAGGTTGCGCCATGAATCGGGCGGGAAGAGCGAGGCGCTGGGGGGGTCTTCTTCACCCCCGCCCCCGGCAAGGACAAGGATGGCTTCGGGCACGGTTTTGAGGACTTTTTGCCAGGCCGCAAGCAAGAGCGGGTATCCTTTCCCCAAAGTGCGCCGCCCCAGGAAGAATACGACAGGGCGGTCGCCAAGGGCGTGGGCACGGCGGAAGCGGGCGGCATCCCCATCCGTCGGCGTCATGGGCGGGAGGCCGCAGAGGCAGATGCGTGCGGGCTCAAGCCCCCGGGCGACAAGGTGGGCGGCTTCGGCTTGGGATTGGCAGAAAACCACGTCGGCCATGCGGTAGAGCCGTAGATCCACCACATCATCCCCCCACTGGCCGGGGTGGACGGCGGGCCAGATGGTAAACCGCGCCCCGTTGCGCCTCGCCCAGTGGGCGATGGCAAAGCTGCTGAAGCGCCACCCGGTATCGACAAGGTGGACGACGCGCGGCGTGGGCAGCCCCGCCGGGAAACGCCACGCGCGGGAGGCCAGCGCCTCCAGCACAGGGTGCGTGGCGGGGCGCGAGGCGAGCCGGGGCCAGAGCGGCGCAGTTTCGTAAAACGGGGTGCGCGGCTTCATCTCCAGCAGGGGCCAAGGGAGCGGGGCATCATCCCCCGCGAAGCCGGGCAGCGCCTCCGGGGTGGAGAGAAAGACGCCTTGCCCCGGCCCAAGCGCAGACGCCAAAGCCCGCTCGTAAGCGGCCAACCCACCGTGGTAGGTGGGAGCGTGGGCAGAGGCGATGACGCGGCGGTTCATGCAGGGGCGATCTCTTTATAACACGCCGCCGTCTGCGCGGCTGTCTTTTCCCAAGAAAAATGGGTAGCCCGCTGCAACCCGGCTGCGGAGAGGCGGGCGCGCAGGGCGGGGTCGCTGGCGACGGCGCGCAGGGCGGCCACCCAGGCGCGTTCATCCCGAGGGTCGAGCAATAGCGCAGCCTCTCCGGCAACTTCGGGGAGCGAGGCGGCATTGGAACACACGACCGGGGCTCCGCATTGCATGGCCTCCAACGGGGGGAGGCCAAAGCCTTCATCCAGCGAGGGAAAGAGGAAGGCGGTGCAGTGCGAGTAGAGCGCGGCGAGCGCTTCATCCCCCACCCCTTCAAGCCAGATGACCTCCAGCTCCGGGTGGCGGGCGGCTTCGGCCTGCAATGGAGCCAACCCACCCCATGGTGCCCCCGCCCCGGCCAATACGAGGCGGCCCGCCCCGGCAGCTGCGGCGGCGCGGATGAGGAAAGGGAGGTTTTTGCGTGGCTGCGGGTTGGCAACGCTCAAAAAAAACGGCCCCTCGGCCACCAGCAAGTCCAGCGCGGCGCGCTCCTGCCGGGGGTGGAAGTGGGGCTCCGCCGCGAGGGGGATGACGGCCACTCGCTCGGGCTCTACCCCGGTGGCAGCGCAAAAAGCACGCCGCGTGTGCGCGGAGACGGCAATAGCCCAGTCTCGCCCAGGGTCGAAGGAGGCCAGCATGGCCAAGGTGGTGCGGCGAGCCTCGGTATCTTCTCGCGAGGCAAGGGGGATGAGGTCGTGCACGGTGAGGAGGCGCACCGCATCTCCCACGATTTCGCGCGGCGGCAGGGCGAAGAATGGGGAGTGAAAAACTCCCACGCCGGGGAGCCGGGGCCGGGCGCTCCAGTGGGCAAGGCGGTTGAGCCCGGCTCGCGCAAGCCGCCGGGTGGCGCACGGGCGGGGCTCGCGGTTCAAGGTATAAAGCGCCTCGCGGTAGCTGGCAAAGGCGCGCGAGCCGATCGGCTCGGCATATGGCACCCCCTCGCCTGCCCACCGAGCCTGCCAGTAGCGGCGTGCCTCTGCACTGGTAAAGGCGGGGCGTGGGTCTCCCCCCCGGCAGCCGGTGAGGGCGAGGTCGAGCCCCGGCTCGATTTTGAGGCGGGCGACGGTCGATTCGATCACCCGCCCGACACCGGTGGCGCTCTGCGCAATGCCGTGGAGCATCCCGCAGAAGGAGACATCCATGACGACGCGCAACGGCTTCATGGCGCGACAAGGGCGTTGGCCAGCCCGGCGGCCACTGCGTCGCTGGAGACGCGGGCGCGCCATCGGGCCGCGATGGCATGGGGGTCGCGCAGCCCGGCATCCCAAAGCGCGAGCTCGTGCAAGGCGGCTTCGGCGAGCGAGACGGGGGTACGGCGCGCCGCGAGGGTGCCGCTGCTGCCGCCTCCGGCAAGGGCGATGAAGCCGGGCAGCTCGGGCGCGACAATACTGCACCCACAGCAAAGAGCCTCCAGTGTGCCGACGGGCTGCGTCTCCCAGCGCGAGCTGGAGAGCAGGAAGCGGGAGCGCGCAAGCTCTGCCGGAAGCGCCTCGCGGGGGAGCCGCCCCAGGAGTTGGACTTGGCGGTGCCCGCTCCAGTGGCCAAAGGCTTCGTGGACACCGCTACCGCCGATGGCGACCTCTACACGCGCATCATAGGCGAAAAGGTGCTCCAGCGTGGCATCGAGCAGCGGGGCATCTTTCTGCGGGTCTTCCCACCGGCCGCCGCAAAAGATGCGGGCGGGGCGCTCGGGGCCTGCAGGTGGGGGTTGCAAAAAAAGGTCCGCCACGCTGTGGGGGACGACGCGGAGCTTCCCCCCCAAGGCGGGTTGCCCGTTCCACGCCAAAAAGGTGCGCAGGTTGGCCGCGGCTTCGGCAGACTCGATGGCCACGGCATCTGCTGCTTCGAGCGCGGAGAGGACGGCGGCATCCTCCTGCCGGTGGAGCCGCAGCCAGCGGTGGAGCCAGTGGCGCACACTGTGCAAGCGGCGGCCCGGTGGCGCGGTGGCAACAGTGGAACGCCACGCAGCCTTGGGGAAAACACGTACCCCCGCGGTGCCATCGTGGTCTGCGCGGAGCAGGACGCGCACGCCCGCACGCCGCAGGGCGCGCACCGTCTCGCCGCCTTGCAGCCAGCTGTAGAGGATCGCGCCTTCCACCCCGAGCCGTTGCCAGAAGGCGGGGTCGGCATATTCGGAAGGGGTGGCTTCAATCACAGGGAATGCGGCCGGCCCGGCATCGTTGCGGTGGCAGACAAGGATCGGCTCGTGGCCCTGCCGGGCAAAAGCAGCGGCGAGCCCATCAAAATCGATGGATGCGCGCCACCAGGGGGTGATGAGGACGAGAGCGATCTTCACTTCTGCAAGGGGGTGGTTTCGAGCCGGAAGTCTGCCAACACAAGCCCGGCATTGTGCGCGCTGGAGTGGGTGTAGCCAAGGGTGGCGACATCGGAGCCGACGCGGAAGAGGCAGGCATCCGGCCAGTGGTCGATAATCCCCCCCGAGTGGAGGAAGGCTTCCACCCGGTAATCTCCCGGCGGAAGCCACGGGGTATTGAGGGTGATGCGCACCTCCTGGTCGCCCGGGGCGAGTGCGCCGCGTTCCAGATACTCGGTATTGAGCGCGGTGATCTCACTATCCCACTCATCGCGAAGGTGGAGGGAGAGGTGGAACGGGCCATCCTCGGCGTGCTGGCGGATCTGCGCGCAAAAGCCGAGCGGGGCTCGCGCGGGTTGCTCCGTGGCCAAGGGGGTAAGCGTGGCGATGCGGTGGGTGCCGCTGCCCCGGCGGTGGGCCGGAGTGGCCGTGGCTTCTACAGCGAGGGCTGCATCGTCTTTATAGCGTTGGAGAATGGGGGCTGTCTGCCCCATGGCCTCGAGGTGGCCGTTTTTGAGGTAGATGGCACGGTCGCACAAGGCGGCGACGGCGGGGAGGTTGTGGCTGACAAAGAGGACGGTGCGCCCACCTGCGGTGACTTCGCGCATCTTGCCCAGGCATTTCTTTTGGAACTCGGCATCTCCCACCGCAAGGACTTCATCCACAACCAGGATCTCGGGCTCCAAATGCGCGGCCACGGCGAAGGCGAGCCGCACATACATGCCGCTGGAGTAGCGTTTGACCGGGGTATCCAAAAACTTCTCCACCCCGGCAAAGGCGATGATCTCGTCCAACCGGGAGCGGACTTCCGCGCGAGTCATCCCCAAAATCGCCCCGTTGAGGAAAATGTTTTCCCGCCCGGTCAGCTCGGGGTGGAAGCCGGTGCCGACCTCCAGCAAGCTGGCGATGCGCCCGCGGATGCCGATGCGCCCTTGCGTCGGTTCGGTAATGCGGCTGAGGATTTTGAGCAGCGTGCTTTTGCCCGCGCCGTTGCGCCCGACAATGCCAACGACTTCGCCCTGCGCGATCTCAAACGAAACATCCCGCAAGGCCCAGAACTCCGCCCCCGCCGCGCGCGGCTTACCCTGGCCACCGCGCAGCCAGCGCACGGGGGCTTTGAGCGTATCCTCCACCAGATGCCGAAACCCTTGCACCGCCGCGTGCTGCCCAAGCAGGTAGCGCTTGGAAAGGCCGGAAACGGAAATGGCGGTGGATGCGGCGGGCATGGTTTTCAAATAATATCGGCAAAGGAGCGCTCCGTCTTGCGGAAGTAAGCGATACCCCCAAAGAGCAGCCCCACAGCCACGGCCAACGAGATGAAGGTGGCGGGGGTGAGGAAGGTGGCCTCGCCGCCAAGGACGGCCCAGCGGAAGCCGTCGATCACACACACCATCGGGTTCAGGCAATAGAGCTGGAACCACGCCTCGCCCACTTTCTCCCGCACTTGCGCGCTGGTGAAGAGGACAGGGCTCAGGTACATCCCAAACTGGATGATGAAGGGGATGATGAAGCGGAAATCGCGGTAGCGGACGGTGAGCGCGGTGATAAACAACCCGCCCCCCAGCGCGGCCACAATGGCCAGCAGGGTGAGCAACGGCAGCGCAAGCAGCCGCCACCCGGGCCAAAACTGGTACCACGCCATCAACCCGCCAAGGATGCCGACGGAGATGGCAAAATCGACCAGCGCCACGGCGATGGAGCTGGCCGGGATGATGAGCCGGGGGAAGTAGACCTTGGAGATCATGTTCGCATTGCCGACAATGCTTTGGCTCGCCGTCGTCAACCCATTGGCGAAAAACTGCCATGGCAGGAGCGCGGAAAAGACGACGATGGCATACGGCGCGCCCTCCGTCGCCGAGAGCCCGGAGATCCACCCGATAAAGAGGAGGACGAACATGGTAGCCAATGGCTGGAGGAGCGCCCAAGCCACCCCGGCCACCGCTTGTTTGTAGCGCACGGCAATGTCTCGCCAGGCGAGGATGATGAAGAGCTCGCGGTAGCGCCAGAGGTCTCGCCAGTAATGGCGTTCGGCATGCCCGGCCTCGATCCAAAGATCGAAAGGCTCGGCCGGGTTTTTCTCCGGCGGGGGGGCGGCGTCGGGGTCCGGGCGCATGGCAGGGAGACTCCACGAAAGTTCCCCCGTTTTGTCGAGTTGATTTCGGTTGCTTCCCGCGCAAAATAGGGGACGCTTCCCCGCCCCTCACGCCTTGCCTTCATGAAACGCCTGCTTCTGCCGCTGCTCCTTCTCCTCCCGCTCTGCCCGACCGTGGCTGAGGAACCGGCCCTCCTCTTCCGTGACCCGGAGGAGCTGCGGGCGATGCGGCGCGAATGGGCAAGCCCGAACCCTCCGGCCCGCATTTCGCGTCTGCTCAAAACGGCAGATGCGCTGCTCACGCAGGAGCCAGCGCTCATCACCGACAAGATGCGGGCTCCGGCCAGCGGAGATAAGCAGGATTACTACTCCATCGGCATTTACTGGTGGCCCAACCCAATCACCAAAGGCAAGCCGTACATCCACCGTGACGGGTATTACAACCCCGAATCAGCCCGGTACGACCGGGTAAAGCTGGAGACGTTCTCCCGCGAGACGCTCGACCTTGCGCTGGCAGGTGCGGTAACGGGGCGGCGCGATTATTTCGAACGCGCTCGGCGCGGCCTGCACGCCTGGCTGGTAGACCCTCGGACGCGCATGCACCCCCACCTGCGCTATGCCCAATCGTGGCCGGGGTGGATGGATGGCACGCCGACGGGGATTCTCGAAGGCGTCTCCTTTGCGCGCTCGGTGCCCGATGCGGTGATTTTGATGCGCCAAGCCGGCGCTTTGCCGGATGATGAGTACGAGGCGATCCGCACCTGGGTGACCGAGCTGCTGCGCTGGCTGGAGGAGAGCGAAGCGGGGAAATCAATCGCCGCGGCAGATAACAACCACGGTTGTTGGTATGATGTGCAGCGGGCCACCTACCTTCTCTTTCTGGGCCGGGACGAGGAGGCGCGCACCATGCTCACCGAGGTAGGCCCCCGGCGGATCGGGCGGCAGATCGCCGCAGACGGGAGCCAGCCTGCGGAGCTCAAACGCACCAAGGCGTTTGACTATTCGCTCTACAACCTGCGCGCGATGATGACGCTCTGCGACCTCGGCGAGCGCGTGGGGGTCGACCTTTGGGCCTACACCGGCCCTAAAGGCGGGAGCCTCCGCAAAGCGCTCGATTTCCTCACGCCCTACGCGCTTGGTAAGGAGACGTGGCCGTATGCGCAGCTCAAAGGAATCGCCCCCAAGGGGCTGGTACCGCTGCTCTACAAGGCGGCCCCGAAATATCGCGATGCGGGCTACGATGCGATCGCCCACGATATTGAAGACCCGCCCAAGGCCGAGGAGGCTCCCTCCCCGGCTCCTTCGCCCGTGCCTGCCGCGGCGGTGCCGCTGGAGTAGGCAAAATCAGGTATGGTCCGGGTGGTGCGGCTTGCGCTGGTGGAGCGCGAGGGTGTTGCCATCCGGGTCACCAATGAGGGCGATGCGGCAGACCGGGTAATCCTGCACCCCCAGAACGATCCGCACACCTTGGCTCTCCAGATAGGCAACGGCGGCATCGAGATCCTCCACCTCAAGGCAGGCTCCCCCGCCATGAGCGCTCGGCTGCCACTCCGGCGAAGCCTTGGCTAGCGCCAGGGTTTGCCCGGCTAGATCGTACTCCAGCCAGCCAAGCTCTCCTTCGTGCTCGAAGCTGGCGGCTTCCGGAAGGCCGAGGATTTCGCCGTAAAACTTCCGGGCCTGGGTGAAGTCGGTCACGGGGTAACCGACAAACGCGAGTTCTTTAAATCCGATCCCTTTCATAGGTCGGCAGGATGCTTCAAAAAGGGGGGCTTGGACAATCCTAGAACATCTCTTTACCGAGGATTTCGAGCGAGGCACTCAGTTTCTTCAGGCCAAGCTCGATACGGGTCTTGATGGTACCAAGAGGGATGCCGGTGTGTGCGGCGATCTCGCGCTGGCTCATCCCTTTGAAGAAGGCAAGCTCGATGGCGTCGCGCTGGAAGGGGGGCAACTCCCGCAGCTTGGCTTGGATAAAGGCGCGGACATCGGCCTGCTCGGCATCGACATCGGCATCGTGGTTGGAGATCCACGCCTTGGGATCGTGCTCGACCTCCACTTGCAGGCGATCTGTCGCGCGAGAGTAGCTCTGGCGCTTGCGCAAGCGGTCGATGCCCCGGCGGCGCGCCATGGTGACGAGCCAGCCGAGGGCTTTGCCTTTCTCGGCGGAGTATTTGGCGGCGCCGTTCCACGCTTCGTGGAAGACTTCCATGAGGACATCCTCGGCCTCGGCTTCATTATGGATGATTTTGAAGATGACGCTCTTGATCACGCCGGAGTGGCGGTCAAAAAGGCCCGAGAGGGCAACGGCATCGCCCCCGGCGACGCGCGTCATCAACTCTTCATCGCTCACTTCGGGTGGGGCTTTGCGAGGCGGGCGGGCGGGCGTGGCATGGAGGGTCGGCAGCGGAACAGGGATCGTGGAAGGCATGTGATGTGAGTAGGTATGGGCTTCTTGCCTGAAATGGGGGAGCGGTACCCGTGCCACCCCGGCTCCCCTGAAGGGAGCCCGCCTCCCCCATGGCGAGGTACGTCAGCCGGGGCGACACGAGTGTCACCCCGCTGACGGCGGCGACAGAAACCGCTGGCTCCCCGGAGGCTTTTGAGATTTCCTCTACGCTGTAATGAAACTGCTGCCCCTTCTCGCCCTTGCCGCCTTCCTCCCGCTTGCCACCCCTTTGCAGGCGCAGGAGGCCGCACCCCGCCGCACGGAGGCTCCCACCCCCACGGGCGAGGCTCCGCCGCAGGCGATCCGCGCCTTCTTTGCCGCCCTGGCCAAAAACGAGGTAGAGGCGGCCTACAAGGGGTTGCTCACGGGGACAAAGATCGGCGAATCCACGCAAGATGTGTCGATGCTGAAAGGGAAGACAGAGGAGGCGATCCGCGCCTTTGGCCCGATCTCCGGCGCGGAGTGGGTGGAGACCAAGCGGGTCGGCACCCGGCTTTCGCGCTATGTGTTCCTCTCCTTCGGGGCAGACTACCCGATGCGCTGGCGCTTCTATTTTTATGAGACGCAGGGGCAATCCCGGCTGATCGATATCCGCATCAGCGACCGCCTTTCGGAGATGTTTGACGAGCCGCTGTCTGCCCTCCCCTCTCCCGCACGATGAGCGCTGCCGCGCCTGCCGGGAGCCTCGGGCGGATGCTCACCTTCATCCGCTTTTCCCACACAATTTTTGCCCTCCCCTTTGCGCTGGGGGCGATGCTGGTGGCCGCCGGGGGGTTCCCCCGCTGGCAGACGCTGGGGCTCATCCTCGCAGCGATGGTCTTTGCCCGGACGGCGGCGATGGCGTTCAACCGGATTGTGGATTGGCGGATTGACAAGCGCAACCCGCGCACCGCCGGGCGGCACCGGCTCGTTTCCTTCCCCACGGCGGTGGCCATCTGCACGTTGAGCGCGGCGGCTTTTATCGTGGTGACGCGCTATATCAACCCCCTTTGTCTGCGGCTTGCGCCGGTGGCGCTGGCGCTCGTTTTCTTTTATTCGCTGACGAAGCGCTTTACCGCGTGGTGCCACTTCTTTCTCGGGCTGGCGCTGGCGGCTTCGCCGGTCGGGGCGTGGCTGGCGGTGCGCGGAGCCTTTGCGCTGCCGCCGCTGGTGCTGGCAGCGGGCGTGTTGCTCTGGGTGGCGGGGTTTGATCTCATTTACGCCACGCAGGATGTGGAGTTTGACCGCCGCGAAGGGCTCCACTCGCTGGTGGTAAAGCTGGGGGTGCCCAAATCTCTCCTGCTCGCACAGTGGCTGCATTTGGGGATGTTTGGGTTCCTCACACTCTTTGGCGTGCTGGCGGGGCTGGGGGCGATCTATTATGCAGGCATGGCGCTCATTGCCGGGGTACTGGTGTACGAGCACCTCTGCGCGCGGCGGCTCGATCTGGAGGGGATCAACCGGGCGTTCTTCACCAGTAACGCGGTGGTGGGGGCGGTGTTTGTGTTGGCGACGCTGCTGGAGGTGGTTATCTAATGAATTCCCCTTTTATCGGCTGCCCGGTGGCAGAGCTACCAACGCCTTGCCTAACGCTGGATGCGCCCGCGCTGGAGGCAAACCTTTCGCGGATGCAACGGCTGGCTACCGGAGCCGGCAAGGCGCTGCGGCCCCACGCCAAGTCGCACAAATGCAGTGAGCTGGCCAAGCGGCAGGTGGCGCACGGGGCGGTGGGTATTTGTGCCGCCAAAGTCTCCGAAGCGGTGGCACTGGTGGAGGCCGGAGTGCGCAATGTATTGCTGACAGGCCCGGCCATCACGCCGTGGGCCCACGAACAAGTGCTCCGCTGTGCCAAGTCAGACCCGGGGTTTCTACTGGTGCTCGATGACGCCGCTCTCGCCCGCCCGCTCGCGGAGCGTGCTGCGGCAGAGGGGCTCGTGCTCCGCCATTTGCTCGACCTTGATGTAGGCCAGCTCCGCACCGGAGCCCGGCCGGAGGCGGCCGATGGGGCGGCTGCGGGGTTGGCGGCGCTGCCGGGGTTGCGGCTGGTCGGCATCCAAGCCTACGCGGGGCACCTGCAGCACGAGGCGGGGCTGGCAAACCGCCGCGAGGCCAACCGGCGCGCGCTGGAGCCCGCCTGCGAGGCGTGGGTGCGGCTGCAAGCGGCGTATGCGCTGGAAGTCTTCTCGGTAGGGGGTACCGGCACGGCCGCGTTCGACGTGGAGCTGCCGGGGGTGACGGAGATCCAGCCCGGGAGCTACGCGCTCATGGATGCCGACTACGGGGCGGTGGAATTTTCCGGGGAACCCTTTGCCACGGCGCTGCGGCTGCATACGACGGTCTTGAGCGCGCGCCACGCCGGGTTTGCTACGGTGGATGCCGGGCTAAAGAGCGTCTACCGCGATGGCCCTGCCCCGGTGGTGCTCTCCCCCGGTGGCGCGGGGTGGAGCTACGATTGGTATGGAGACGAGTACGGGCGCATTAGCCTCCCGGAGGGAGCGCGCCTTACCCCGGCCGAGCGGCTGGAGCTGGCCGTCTCCCACTGCGACCCCACGGTCAACCTCTTTGATTGGCTCTACCTCACGGAAGCTGGGGTGGTGCACGAGGCGTGGCGGGTGGATCTGCGCGGGTGCTCGCAGTAGCCACGTCAGGAGAAATAGGTAGACCCTCTCGATGAGAAGGTGGTCGGCCCCCTTGGCGCTGGGCGGAGACGTTGCAATCACCGCCACCGACGAGGCGACTAATTGGATCAAGGTGGATCAATGAAAATGGGAGGAAGACCGAAGCCTTCCTCCCATTTTGATGAAGTTTACCCCGAAGGGCCACCGCCGGTTGTTGGGCAGTGCGCGGTTACCAAGTTATTTCTTGGTAGCCTTCTTCGCGGCCGGCTTTGCAGCAGCTTTGGAAGCAGCAGCTTTCTTAGGAGCGGCCTTAGCGGCCGGCTTCTTTGCAGCAAGCTTCTTGGGAGCAGCCTTCTTGGCCGGAGCCTTCTTCGCAGCAGCTTTGGGTGCAGCTTTCTTGACAGCAGCCTTCTTGGCTGGCGCCTTCTTTGCAGCAGCCTTAGGAGCAGCTTTCTTTGCAGCAGCTTTGGCCGGAGCCTTCTTCGCTACAGCCTTGGTGGCTTTAGGTGCCGCTTTCTTTACGGCAGCCTTCTTGGCTGGAGCTTTCTTGGCCGGAGCCTTCTTGGCAGCGGGCTTTGCAGTAGTCTTCTTGATCGCCATTAAAAATCCCCCCTT
Source organism: Chthoniobacteraceae bacterium (assembly GCA_037189965.1). Lineage (GTDB taxonomy): Bacteria > Verrucomicrobiota > Verrucomicrobiia > Chthoniobacterales > Chthoniobacteraceae > DATMFV01. Next base: position 19,251 of record JBBCKB010000088.1, read on the forward strand.
TCAAACCGCAGCAGCGGAGAGAAAAAACTGGTTTTGGTTTCACGAACGGAACAGGCAGACGGATGGGTGTACGAACATCCCGAACTTTCCGAAGTCGGTTTTTCAAACCGGTCATTACCTCGCACTTCGAGGATGATCGAGTTGGATGCAGCAGATTCGGAGAGTTCGGGGAACAACAGCATCACGACCTTGGCGGTGAGTAACCAATTAGCTAAGTGTTCGTCAATGCTTTTCTCTTCAGCTCACACAGAATCGCGATGAGCTGGCGCGCGATCTCGCGCTTGGTGGCGCGGTTTAATACCCTACTGGTTTGGTCAGGTAAAAAAAGTGTCACCGCATTTTCGTCGCTCTCAAAGCCAAGCCCTTCCTTGCTTACATCATTTCCGACGATGAGGTCGCACCGTTTGGAGGCGAGTTTCTTTTGCGCATTGGCGGCGAGGTTATCCGTCTCGGCGGCAAAACCGGCGAGCAGAAATTTTCTTTCACCGATCGCGCCGAGCGTGGCGAGAATGTCGCGCGTGGGCACGAGCTCCAGACGCGGCGCGCCGTCGCCTTTTTTGATTTTGCGTGGCGCGACTTGCGCCGGTTTGAAGTCCGACACGGCGGCGGCGAGCACCGCAATTTCCACGCCGCCGAGGTGGGCTTCTACCGCATCTGCCATTTCGTCGGCAGTCGTCACCCTCACCATGCGCGCCCCCTCGGGTGCTGCGAGGCAGACGGGGCCGCTCACGAGCGTGACTTCGTGCCCCGCCTCCAGCGCGGCTTGCGCGAGGGCATAGCCCATCTTGCCCGAAGAGCGGTTGCTGAGGTAGCGCACGGGGTCGATCGGCTCGCGCGTGGGCCCTGCGGTGATGAGGAAGTGCATGGGGAGAGAAAAGGAAAGCGCCGGAGCCGTGTGTGGGCGAGCTCCGGCGCGGGTTGGTGGAGGGTTACTTGGTTCCCTTTTGGGAGAGAAGCTCCTCCAACAGTTCGTTCATGCGGGAAAGCATCTCGCGCGGGTCCTCGAGCAGCCCGGCGGAGACGCGCGCGCTATCGTAGACCTGCTCGGCCACCTTGGCGGCAAGCTTGCCGTCGTCGTGGCGAATCTTCTCCAAGCGGGTGATCATGGCATGGTTGGGGTTAAACTCCAAGTCGGGCTTTGCGTCGGGGATGCCGCCGCCGCCTTCGCGGTTGAGCGCCTTCATCATCCGGCGCATGGAGGAGGTCATAAAGCGGTCGCTCTCTACAGCCACGGCAGGGCTGCCGACGAGGCGGCGCGAGGCGCGCACTTCATTCACACGCTCGCCGAGCGTTTCTTTGATGAAGGCGGCCAGCGCGGTGGCTTCCTCTTCGGAGAGGCCGGTGCGCTCGGTATCCAGAGCGAGGTCGGCCTTCTCGCCAGCAACGAGTTTCTTGCCGTCAAACTCGCGCAGGTTGTCCATGACGAACTCATCCCTCGGATCGTAAAGGAAGAGCACCTCAAACTTCTTCTCGCGGAAGACTTCGTAGTGCGCGCTCGCCTCGGCACCTTCGCGGTTGGGGGCGAGGATGTAGTAGACCTCCGTCTGCTCGGAAGGCATGCGGGAGATGTAATCTGCCAGCGAAGTCTCCTTCCCCTTCTCGGTGAAGGAGGACTCGAAGCGGAGCAGCCGCGAGAGAGCGGCGCGGTGGTCATAATCCGTCACACACCCTTCTTTAAGAGCAGCGCCGTGCTCGGCGAAGAAGCGGGCGTACTTCTCGGCGTCGGCCTTGGCCTCTTCCTCCAGGAACTTGAGGAAGCGCCCGGTGAGCACCTTGTTGAGCTTCTGGAGCAGGGCAGAGTCCTGCATCGTCTCGCGGGAGATATTGAGCGGGAGGTCCTCGCTATCGACCACGCCTTTGAGGAAGCGGAGCCACTCGGGAAATAACCCCTTCGCTTTGGCCTGGATGAGCACCTTGCGGCAGTAGAGGTTGACCTCCGACTCCGCGCGCGACATCCCAAACTTCTCGATACTGCGCGCGGGGACAAAGAGGAGCGAGCGGATGGCCAACGGCGCATCGGCGTTGAAGTGAAGGCGGTAGAGCGGCGGCTCGGTATCGTGGCCGATGTACTCGTAAAACTGGGTGTACTCCTCTTCGGTGATCTCGCTCTTGCTGCGCGTCCAGATCGCCTGCACGGTGTTTACAGCTTTGCCGTTGAGCTCGATCGGCGTGGGGACAAAGTTCGAGTAGCGTTTGATGATCTCCTCAATCCGCGAGCCGTTGGCAAACTCCTCGTCCTTGAGGTGGAGGACGATCTTGGTGCCGCGCGGCAGGTCGGCCACAGGCTCGATCTCGTAGCCGCTCTTGCCGTCGGACTCCCACCGACACCCTTCGGCCTCGGGCCGCCAGGAGCGGCTGTAGACGCTCACGCGGTCTGCCACCATGAAGGCGGCATAGAACCCGACGCCAAACTGCCCGATCAGATCTGCATTGCCCTGGTTGGCGCGGATCTGCTCCAAAAACGCACGCGAGCCGGAGTGCGCGATGGTGCCGAGGTTTTCCACAAGCTCTTCGCGCGTCATCCCCAAGCCTGCGTCGGTAAAGGTGATCGTTTTGGCGCTTTCGTCAGTAAGGATGGAGATCGTCTGCGCGGCGTCGGGCTGGTAGACGCTCTCGCCGGAGGTCTGGAGAAAGCGGAGCTTCTCGGTGGCATCGGCTGCGTTGGAGATCAACTCCCTAACGAAGATTTCCTTATCGGTGTAAAGCGAGTGGATGACGATATCGAGCAGCTGCGCGATCTCGGCCTGAAATTCATGTTTTTCTACGGTGCTCATGGCATTAAGAAGAGGAACGGGCAGCTTAATGCTTTGGCGCGGCTCACTTCAAGCACGCCGTCTGGCGGACAAAGCCGCGCACGTCGGCTCCCAGCTCCGCAGCGACGGCGGGCGGCGGCAGGTGCAGGCGCGCAAAGAGCCGCGAGAGGATGAGGCTCCACTGCCAGGCGTGGCTCTGGCGGGTATCGGGGCCGCGCTGGTTGGCGAGCTGCTTCTCCGGCTCGCCCGCAAGCTGCCGCCAAAGCGAGCGCGAGGGGGGCAAGTCGGCCTCGCCCACCGGCAGCGCTGCCGCAAACTCCGCCGCGGCCACCAGCTCTGGGTGCGCCCCCAGCCGCGCCGCAAGCGCAAGCAGGGTGAGGCCGACGGTGGTGCGGACATTAAAGGGCACCTCCTCTTCCAACACCCCGCGCAAATGCGGCAGCGCCGCCTCGGTGCCCACCCGGCGCAGGAGGATAGCGGCTTGCAACCAGTACGGAATATCAATGAGCTGGCCAAAAGCACCGGGCACCGGGCGCTCCCCCGGCTCGGGGCCGCGCTCGCGCGTTGCCAGCGCCTTCAGCAGCCGTTCCTGCGCCGCCCCCTCACCCGCCATGGCGCAGGCCGCTGCAGCGCAAAAGGAGACGCCCGCGTCTGCGCTCTGCAAGCGCGCCACAACAGAGCTGCGGTGCCCTGGCTCCTCGACCATGGTGCGGTAGAGGTGCCAGAGCCAGACACCGGGCACCCCGGCATCGAGCAAGGCCAGCAACTCCTCCCAAGACGCAGGGGCTGCCGCTTCCAATGGGTAAAGCGAGCCGCTCTCCCGCAGCGCCGTCTGTAGCGCGCCGAGCGGAATGGCCCGCGCCTCCCCACCCTGCCGCACCGCAAGCGCGGCAGCCACCCCGGCGGCTTCACCAAGGCGCTGCATCTCACGCTGCATCCGCAAGCCATACGCGGCATCTACCGAGATACCTGCGCCTCGGCACGCCACCCAGACATTGCGCACCCCTTTGGGCAAAAGCATCCGGTAGGGAAGCTCGGCCCGCAGCCGGTTGCGAAAGCCTCGGCACGACCAGAAGTAGAACGCCGCCTCATCGCTTTCGAACTCGAAATCGACCGAGTGCGTATCGGCCACCGACTCCACCTGGCCGATGGAGTCGGCAAACTGCCGCCCGGCCACAAGATCGCTGAGCGAGACGACATAATCCGCCACCACTTGCCGCGACTGCCGCACCCCTAGCAACGGCGCAAAAGCCGCCACCACCTCGCCCGGCTTCCCGCTGAAGGCGGTATACTGGGAGATGCCCTCCAGCCGCGCACGGGTGAGGTCGAGCGGGTCGGTGGCATCCACCCAACCGGCATCGAAGTTCCACCCGCGCCACCCCTCGCCCTCTTGCGCGGTGTAGGCAAGCTGGCTGTAGGAGAGCGAGCGGCCATCCCCCTCGCGGCCGTGGGAGAAGGGGGCTCCGGCCCGGGCGCAGAGGTCGGCATCGCCGGTGGCATCGACCCATGCGGGGGCGCTTACGCGCAAAGTACCGTGCTCCCCGGCAAAGTGGGCAGTGGCGACCACGCCGGGCTCACTCATCTCCACATCATAAAGAAAACCACCCGGGAGAAAACACACCCCTGCCGCCTCAAATAGCTCATAGAGCGCCCACGTGCGCGCCAGCGCGTGCCAACGCTTGGGCTTGGGGCCTTCGCCCGTGAGGAGGAGGCCCCATGCTTCGGCGCGCGTATCGATCTCCTCCTGCAAGCCGCCGGGTGCGCCGTGGAAATAGCCGGTAATGCCGCCGAGCGTCCCGATTCCCCCCGGGGCATCCGCTGCGTCCAAGACCACTGTACGCACTCCTTGCCGCGCTGCGGCGATGGCAGCTACCGCTCCCGCCGTGCCAGCACCAGCGATGGCGACTTCTGCAACCACATCCGCCGATGCGCACCCCTCGCCCACTGTGGCACGCGGCGCGGCATGGAGCTCCCAGCCGAGCCGGAAGCGTTCCTCCAGCGTCGTCAACGCCTCCCCTCGCAGTGTGGGGCTGGCCACAATCACATTCTCCACCTCGCCCGCCCACCCGCCGCCTCCGGTTTCATAAATGGGGAAGGCACGTTCCCCGGAAGGGATGATGCTCCACCCCTCGGGCAACGCGGCCCGCAGCTCGCGCACCTTTTCGGCCAGGGTGTGCCACCCCTCACCACCTTGCCAACGCAGCCGCACCAGTTGCCGATGGCAGGTCGCGGTGGCGGCATCACCCGCGGCTTGCAAAAAAGCATCGGGATCTTTGGCTTGGGCGAGCAGGCTCCACCAATGAGTGGAAGGCTTGCGCGCCACGGCGGGCCCCAGTAGCCGTGCGAGCGTGCCATGCTCGCTCGCATCCACCCACTGCGTGGCACGGAGAGTCTCGATGCCGCCGCGAGTCGCCACCGCTACCGCTCGCAGTTGCCCCGCCTCCACCTCTACCGAAACCGGTACCGCGCCAAAAACCAACGCTCCGCCCAGCCACGCTTTGCTGAGGTGGATCTCTGCCGCCACCGGGTCGAGCACGCTCCCCTGCCCGGCTTCGTGGAGCCACGCCTGCCACGGCTCGGGCCCGGGGTGGATGGCGGTTTCTCCTGCACGCGTCGCTTCCCATAGCAAGTCCGCAGAGGGGTTGAGCCAGAGCACCGCCGCACCGGCAGCCTGCAACCGCCCCACCGCCCCAAGGCCGACCATACCGGTTCCGTAGACTACCGCATCCACCGTTTGGGAAAAGAGAGAGGGCTTCATATGCCCCCCATGTTACCCCCGTCCTGCAACGCCGCTAGTGGACGAAGGCGCTATAAAAGGGTACAATCCAGCTATAAACTGCATGAAAGGATACCCCGAGATCGAGCAAGCCATCGCCGCTGCAGAGCGCGCTACCGGGCTTTCGCTCTGCATCAAGCTCTTTGACCGCGAGCGCAAGCGCCTCTCCATGGCGGGGGTCCCGGCGGAGAGCCACATCATCCACAAGACGCCGTTCTGCCTTGATGTAAAAGGGGCGCACAACCCGCGCTGCATCGAGTGTGATCTGCGCCAAGTCCCCCTGCGCTGCGAGCGCGAGCGTGCGTCGTTTGTGAACCTCTGCCACGCGGGGGCCAATGAGCTGGTCTTCCCGCTTTTTCTGGAAAACCGCCTGGCGGCGATCCTCTTCCTCGGCCAGTTTCGCCGTACCAAGGGGCAGCCCGCCTCGCTGCCGCTCTTTACCCCGGCCCAAATCCGGCAAGCCCAGGGAGTGGGGAGGCTGCTGGCGGCCTACATCGGCGAGCTGCTGCGTACGCCACGCTTCCCCGGCAAGCCGGTTCACAATGAGCGGGCCGAGCGCATCCGCACTTTTTTGAGCGCCCAGCTTTCTCAAAACCCGGACCTCCCCGCGTTGGCGGCTCACCTCGGCCTTTCGGCCACCCGGGCCGCACATGTGGTGGTGGAGACAACGGGGCACTCCTTCACCGCCCTGCGCGATGAGCTACGGCTTGAGCGCGCCCGCAGCCTGCTGGAGACAACGTATTACAAAATCACCCAAGTCGCTCAGGAATGTGGCTTTACCTCGCCGCAATACTTCCACCGCTTCTATCGCCGCCAAACGGGGGAAACCCCCGCCGCATGGCGGCAGCGCTATCGGATGGAGGGCTAATATTACGACGTTAGGGAGCTTGAAGGTTCGGTGCGAGATTCGGGAATTGTAGGGCGTCTCTGTGAGACGCCACGGGGTTGGACTGCCGTCTCACAGAGACGGCCTACAATTCACGCTTCGCAGGCGTGCTGTCGGGATTAGCTTACCAATCCCCCCGGGCTCTGCCTACTCCATCTGCCGGGAGCGTGGCTCGCGGTCTTTGGCCGTAGCGGAGCTAGGCAGCGTGACAAACGGCCCCCCCTCCAGCGGGGCAATGCCGGTAAACGCAACATCGGGCACCTCGCTCGGGCGCCCGGCCAGCGGGAAGTCTTTGCGCAGCGGGAAGTACGGGTACCCCTCCCACATGAGGATGCGGCGCAAATCCGGGTGGCCCGCAAAGCGGATACCCATCATGTCGTAGACTTCGCGCTCGTGCCAGTTGGCCGTGCTCCAGATGGGGGTGACGCTGGGGACCTCCAAGTCATCCTCCGAGACAGAGGCCTTGAGGCGCAGGTAATGGTTATCGCGCAGCGAGTAGAGCTCGTAAACCATCTCGAAGCGCGGCTCATCGCCAAAATTATCGACGCTGGAGGCATCGGCCAGAGTGTCAAACCCCAGCTCCTTGGCGGCCTGGGCGACTTCGGCGATCTTCTCGCGCTCGATCGTCAGCGAAATCTCGCCGCGAAACTCGGTCTTTAGAAGGATGTTAAACTTCGCCTCAAGGGCGGCTACGGCTTCAGCAAGCGTCATGGCAGGGAGGCAAGGAGTTCGCGTTTTTGTTCGAGCAAGGCGGATTCGCCATCAATCTTCTTCTGGAGGCGCATGAGCCCCTCGATGAGCGCCTCCGGGCGCGGAGGGCAGCCCGAGACGTAGACATCTACAGGGATAATCTGGTCCACCCCTTGCAAGACCGCGTAGCTGCGGTACATGCCGCCCGAGGAGGCGCAAGCGCCCATGGCGATCACCCACTTGGGCTCGGGCATCTGGTCGTAGATGCGTTTGACGGCCATGGCCATCTTGTAAGTAACGGTGCCGGCGACAATCATAAGGTCACTCTGGCGGGGGGAGAAACGCATGACCTCCGCACCGAAGCGCGAAATATCGAAGCGCGAGGAGGCCGTGGCCATCAGCTCGATGGCGCAGCAGGCCAGCCCCATCGGCATCGGCCAAAGGGAGTTTTTGCGCATCCAGTTGATGGCGGCGTCGGTCTTGGTAAAAATCACGTTCCCCTCGATCTTCGAGTCGTAGCCGAAGGGCGCGGTGTTTTGGGATGCCATAACCCATGAACTCTACGACCGCCACCCCCACGGGCAAGCGCAAACTTTGGGGAAAAAGCACCCCCGAAGATCCCTGTAACAAGAGGATTGACCACGCATTTCAATTAGTATACTAACACCCGCATGAGACTACCCCCTTTCCTTCTATCCATGGCTTTTGGAGCCGCTTTACTCCCCGCCCAGGCCGCCCCCCTCTATTGGGATATCAACGGAGCCACCCCCGGCTCCGGCGGCCCCACGCCCACCGGCGCATGGAATACCACCAACACCTTTTGGAACTCCGCTTCCTCTGGGGATGGCTCCGGAACGATCTCCGCCTGGGTGAATGGGAGTGATGCCGTCTTCTCTGCCGGGACAGACGCCACTGGCACCTACTCCGTAACGCCCAACTCCACCGTCACGTCGGTCAATTCCCTTACGTATGATGATACGTCTGGAGCGGGAACCGGATTGCTAACGATCGAAACGGGCGCAACGATTCTCAACCAAACGGGGGTGATCGCCGTCAATGGGCAAGCCGCTTCCCGGCTGGCCTTCAACGCGATCTTTGGGGGTGCCAACGGGTTGACCAAGACGGGCGCGGGGATTCTTCAGTTCAACTCCGGCATCCCCAACTATACGGGGAACACTTTTATCACGGAAGGAACCTTGCGCCTCTCTGCCGCCGGGCGTCTCCCCACGGCGACCTCTGTGGACATTTCCACCGGGGCCAATCTGGATATCCGGGGTAACACCACCATCTCCGGCCTTACGGGTTTGGGGAGCGTTTATGAAGGGCAGAGCAACCGGGCCGCCACGCTCACGCTCAGCGCGGCCACCGGCACCAAAACGTTTGAAGGGCAGATCACCCGGCCTGTGACAACCGGCACGCTCCACCTTACCAAAAGCGGCGCATACACTCAGATCCTCGGCGGGGAGAGCGCCAACGTCTACACCGGCAACACGCTCATCAGTGCGGGCACCCTCGCGCTGGCCAAGACAGCGGGGGTGGATGCCATCTCCGGAGGAACGGTCGAGGTTGCCACCGGCGCAACACTCCGCCTCGACGCGGCCAACCAGATCAACGACAGCGCCGCCTTGAAGCTCAGTGGCGGCACGCTGGATCTCAATGGCACCGCTGGAGAGACCTTCTCGACCGCGCTATCGCTCAATTCAAACTCCGTCATCCATTTTGGTACGGGCACAAACACCCTCGCCTTTGCAGCAAGTAACGCGGAAAACTGGGAGAGCTTTACCATCACCGTCACCGGCTTCACCAATGGGGTAGACCTTCTCCAATTCGGCATCTCCGGGGGCGGGCTGACCGAGGCGCAGCTTGCCCTCTTCCGCTTCGCGGACTATGGAGATGCCGTTGCGCGGATTGATGCGTTTGGCTTCATCACCCCGGACGTCGTCCCCGAGCCGGGCTCGGTGCTTCTTCTTGGCGGCGGCGCATTGCTGCTGCTCCTTCGACGCCAACGCAAAACCTCCCGATGCGCCCTCAACTCCTGATCGCCCTGGCCGCCACCACCGCATGGGCCGGCCTATCCGGCCTTTGCGGGGCTGCGGAACACTTGGAAGTCCACTTCGGAGAAGGGTACGCGGAAGGAGACATCACCGGCCAACGCTTCGGCCTGGTGGGCGGAGAGTGGGAGACCACCGGCCCACAATACAGCGTGGAGCCCTCCCCGGAGGGGCAACTGGTCCTGCGTATCTCCCGCCATGGGGGTGCACACGCCCATGTGGCGCTGGCTACGCCGCTCCCCACTGAAGACCCGGGCATCTACATGGCGGTGGATGCCTACCGCGTCAACGCCCGATCACGCGCCCTGTGGGCTCCCCTCGCCGCCCCTGGTTCCACATTGATGGGTGCCGGCCTCTCGGTACGGGGTGACGGCGTTGTAGAGATTATTACCCACTGGAACCACCAACGGCATACCACCGCATTTACCATGGAGCCCGGGAAATGGCACCGCTTTGAGCTGGAGGTGGATGGCGATGCCCATACCCTCAGCGCTTTCGTGCAAGTAGAAGGCCAGCCGGGCCGCACTCCGCTGGCAGAAAAACTCCCGTGGACGACGAAGAACCAAGCCGTCCGTTTCTTCCGCATTGGCCAGCCAGATGGTGGCTCGGAGAGCATCACTTACACCAACAACCTCATCCTCCGCTCCGGCGTCACCTTCCCCTTCACCCTGCCGCTTACCCCTGCCCCTTAAAATGAAATGCCACCTCCGGCAGCCGCAGCGTGGTTTCACATTTGTGGAGCTACTGATCGCCCTCCTTTTGGTGGCGCTGCTGTGCTGGCTGCTCATGGGGGGGCTGGGGCTGCTCACGGAACGAGCGAAAGCCTCCAAATGTATCGCGAACCTCCGGCAGATCGGAGGGCTCATCACCCTGTATGCCAATGACCACCAAGGAGAAATGCCCCCCGCCACGCGGGACCAAGCCACCCGCATCTGGTACCGGGAGCTGTATCCTTACTTGGGCATCGTCACCACTGCCGCCGGGCAATCCATCTTCGCCTGCCCTTCCAAAACAGCCGAGGAAGGCACTGGCCATAGCTATGCGATCGACTACGCGGCTACCGTAGGTGGCGGGGCCATCCCACCGCCCATCCGCTTTGCCGCGCTTAAAAACAACGCCACTCTAAGCGACCCCACTCTTGGAGAGCGTTGGCTCGTCATGGACGCCCGGTGGTACTTCATCCGCGCGGGCTCCGGCTCCGCCTCTCCTGCGGAGGCTCCCCGCTTTCGGCATGCCCAACGGGCCAATGTGCTGATGGCGGACCTCTCCGTCCTCCCCCTACGTCGCGAACAGATCAACACCCGCCTTTACCTCTTTCGCACAAACCCGATTCCTTGAGCGGGGCAGCTACTTGCGGCGGGTCTTGGCACGCTTGGGCGCGGCAGCCAGCGTCTGCCCCGCCCGCCGCCGTACCGGGAAGCGCAATGAGACCCCCTCCCACGGGGCTCCCTGGAGTGCATCCGTTACCAATTGCGCGGCCTTACGGCCCATCTCGGCGGTGGGCATCTCTTCAAGCTCAAAGCGCGTCGGCCCCGGCGCATTTCCACAGACGATGATCGAGGCATGCTTGGGGACTTGCACGCCACAATCATTCAAAGCCTGGCGCACATAGAGCGCGAGCTCATAGTCATACACGTAATAGAGCGTCGGCATCTCCGGGTGGTTGACCATTTGCTCAATCGTCTTGCGCACCTGGTGGTACTGCATGAAGGGGATGCGCACCTCGCGCACGTTGAAGTATTTCTCATTCCAGACGCGCGGCTCCGGTACCAGCCCGGGGGTCACCTCGTCCATGTACTCCTGAAACACGGCGATGTACTCATGCCCCAAGTTTAGGAGGCGTTTCTCCCGTTCGAGGATCATCTTTTCATAGTCGAAAAGGAGCGAAGCAATCAGCGGGTTGCCAAAGGAAAAGCCAAAGCTCACCACCGGCATCCCCGTAGCGGCCAGGTGGTTGAGCCAATCTGCCGGGGCGGGGCTCAGGATGATGCACCCGTCCACATTGCGGATGCGAGTCAGCTCCACCAAGGTTTCTGAAGGGCGCGGGCTGCGCCGCATGGGCGCCCAGCTCAGGAGATCGGGTTCAAAGCGGCTTGACCGCAGCTCCGCTAAAATAGCCCCCGAAGCGTGGGAGACAAAACTCCCGCTCAGGGACATCAGCTCATGGTAAAAAAGGCCGACGTGCCGGAAGGCGGCCAACGCATCCAACGACCGCACAAACGTACCCCGGCCGCGAATGCGCGTTACGTACCCTTCGTTCTCCAAGTCATTAAGACAGCGGCGCGCGGTAATGGAGGAGACCCCGTAGTGCTGGATAATCTCCGCCTCCGAGGGGGCGAGCTCATCCGCCTTGAGCTCGCCTTTGAGGATCTGGGCCCGGATCCGGTCTTTGATCTGCTCGTATAACGGTTTGGGGTGGCCTTTCATGGAAGCCCCCCCTATATCACGGCCTCTTGCCTTAGCGAAGCCGGAAGGTGGCAATTTCACCCGGTTCCAAAGTAACCGAGAAGACCTTGCTTCCAGCCTTCTCCACGGTGCTGACCGGCACGGCATGGCTGAGGTCGCTCACATCCTCCACCGCCTCCACGGCGCCGGAGAGGGAGATCCTGGCCGTCCGCCGCCCCTGCCATTCGTCCTCATTCTGGACGATGAGAAACTCCGCACCATCCGGCCCCATGCGCCGCCGCATCACATCGAAGGAGGGAGCATCCGCCTCCGCCCATTGCGCGCTGGTGAGATCCCCCAGCGCCGCCTCCAGAGCCGGGCCATAGGCGTTGGGGAGCAGCTCGCGGGGGATGAGGATCACCTTCCCCTTCCCCACCGTGGCGGTGTAGAGGGTATCGCTCATCCAAGCGGGGTCCACCTTCTCCGTGGCAGGAATGCGCGTGACATCCTTGAAGTCGTTCCACCGTTTTTCAAAAAGCGGTGCCTTCGGTGCGGGTAGCGGAAAGTCCGCCCCTGCAATGGGCGTGGCCTGCACATGGGCTGCCTGCTCGCGCAGCCAATGGATCATCCAGATCCCCTCCTGGTTGGGGCGGCGAATCTGGTCTGCCTCGCCCACCAGCCGATACTTGGCCGGGCCAAAGGCGCGGTCCATCAGCCAAGAGGAAGGCAACGAACGTTCGTCGTGCAGCCCCAATGGCCCGAAGAGGACGAGCTTGCCCCCCGCCTCCACCCACGCCAAAAGCCGCTCCTGCATCTCTTGGCTCACAAAGAGCGAGGGGGGAACAAAAAGCACATCATAGTCATCCAGTGAGGCTTTACCTTGCTTGAGCGATTCTTCAAAAAGGTAGGCATACGGAACCTGCTGCCGCCGAAGAAACTGGTTGGTGGTGTAGACTGAGGGCACGTACCATGTCACGTGCCCTTGGCCTTCCAGTTGCAAGTACGCCACTCGGCGCGGAGCCACCTCGGCATCCAAAAGCGCCCCGAGCCGCCGCGTGTAATCCTTCATCACCGGTAGGAAGCTCCAGTTTGGGTTGAGCAGGGTGTAGGCGGAGTCTGCCGTTGTCACGCTATGGTAAGCCACCTCCCGGTAGGGCCGCCAGAGCTGGATCACCTTGGTCCCCCATTTTGCATACCCCCAGATGGATTTGAGCAAATTTGCCGCTGCCAACGAGGCGGTATGCCGGTCTTTAAGCCCCGTAGGTAGGCCGGGGTGGTCCTCCCCTGTTATGTGGTCGCGCCCCAAAGCCCTAGCCATATCGTAGCCATAAACGCGGTCCCACGCGGCATGGTAGTTGACGTAGGAGTCTTTGAGCTGCGCCCGCTCCAAAGCTTGGTCGGAGAAGTAGAGGTCGTTATTGCGATGCAGGAAAGCCATCTCCGGGAGGCCCGCGCGGGCTTGGAGGTGGTGGTAAACCTCCGCATCTCCCAAAACGCGGAAGGAACGCTCCCACCGCTGGCGCTGCGCGCGCAGCCGCTCTGGCAGCTCTTTATCTGGAGTGTCCACCAGCGCCTCCAAGCTGGCCAGCCGGGTGCCATACGCGGCATTGAGCACCTCCAAATCCCCCGCCTCTTTGGCTAGAAACTTCAGGTAAGCAGCGCGCGTGTGCGGCTCGGTAACGACACCGATAAGCCCCGTCGGCTCTGCGGAAAGCTCCAGCGCCGCCAGCACCTTTTGGTTTGCCGGGTTGTGCGTATGCTGGCGAATGAGATCCATCCGCTCTTCGAGAATACGCCGCCCTTGGGGGCTCAATGGGTTGATCGGCAGGATATACGCCTTACCCGGCTCGGGGGTAAACTCATCCATGCTGACTTTGAGCACATCGCGCTTGCCGGTTTTGAAATCCCGCGCGTGGATGGCGGCCACCCCCGGCTCATTCTCGCGCAAAAACTCGCGCCAACGCCCCTGATGTTCCTTGAGGAACCCTTCCGATACGGCAAAGAGCCCATGCACGGGAGTAAAGAGACAGCTTATCTGTCGCATCCCATACCGCTCCAAAATAGCCGGAAGGTGCGGGTCTTCCTTGAGCCCCGTTTCATCAAAAGTAGAAACCGGGTAGTTTTTGGAAAACAGATCGACCCCCAGTTCCTTGTAAATCCGCAAGGGAGAGACGGTATTGCCCGTGGCATACAATATGGCTGGGGCCTTGCCATCTGCCGGGAGCACCGCCGGCTTGTCGAGGTAGGAAAGAGCGGCCAACTCCGGAGCCTCCACGGCCTTGAGCTGGGGGTAGAGGCGCGCTTGCGCATCCGCCACCGCCTTCTCCAGCGCGCGGGTCTCCGCAGCCAGCGCATCGGCGGCGGCGGAGCGTAGCTCAAACCCGGCATCCACAAGATCTTGGATATGGAGGGAAAGATAATACGGCAACTGCCCGCCGATATCGATCAACGCACCGCCGCCACTCCCTGGGTATTTGCGAAGCTGCGCCTCCAGGTTGAGCTGGTTGCGTTCGTCTGCAAACCGCTTGTGAAAGTAGTGTGCCAGCCCCTCCAGCGCCCCGCGCTGTTGGTCCAACCGGGATTGGAGAGCCTCCCACTCCGCAGCGGCCGTGGGCATGCCGTGGTCCTGCGCCAGCCGCCGAAGCCGCCAGAGCGTCCACTGCACCCGGCTGAGCGCCATCTGCTCGCGGTTATGCACCACAGAGAGGTAGAGGAAGGAATCTTGGTCGAGCTGCTCCTTTTCCCACACGGCGGTTTCCATGGCGACCTCCTGCACCGGCTCCAAACGAAGGTTGCGAATGCGCACCTCCCCATGGCGCGGCGCCTGCGGGCGGCGGTCGATGAGGCCATACTTCACCGGGCGCGGCCTAAGGCGTACCGCCACTCGGCGAACTCCCTCGGGCACGGTGAAGATGCCACCGACCTGCTGCCACTCCTGCCGAAAGAGGTGGGGTAGATCAGGGTTCACCGGCCAGCCGTAACGAAAATCATAATACCAGCCAAAGCGGTTGTGCTCGGTGAGCAAATCCGTAGCCACCATCTTCGTCCCCCCTGCCACGAAAGAGCGCTCCCCATCCAAAGAGCGCACCTCAAACCACGGCGTTACGCCGCCGCTCACCGCAGCCTCAAACCGGAGCGCAAACTTCTGCCCTTCCTGGCCGGAGACATCCACCTCCCGCCACACCTCGCCGGAAACCTCCCCCAGACGTTCCAGCGTGAGAATCTCCCCCGCCTCGCGGACCAGCGTGGGCCCCTCTACATGCCACCCGTCCTTAAGGAGCAGCGATACCTGCGCAGCTCCCCCGGCAAGAGGGGCCAACAATGTGCAAAGCAATGTCATTTTCATCATTTTCAGGCCCTTCATCGTGGCAGCGGCTCGAAGGTGAACCCGTGCAGGTCCGCGTTTTCAAAATAGAACTTGAGCGAGATTTTCTGCCCCTTGAGAGCTTCCAGATCCCCTGCCTTCTGCCATCGCATCGGGTGGTGTGCACCTCCCCCTTGCGCAAAGGCACAACGGTAAGCGGCAAACTCGAGATGCTGCATCCCATCTTCCGCCAGCACTGCAACGCGGAGGTGCCCTTTCTCCCCCAGTGTCGCGGCAGCGGTAAGCACCCCGCCGGGGCAAAGGAAGGGCTGAGTCTCCAGCGTTGCCTCCTGCGCTCCGGCGCGCCACCCCGTAAGCCGGTGTTCATCCAGCCGGGAGAGGCAAGGCAACATTCCTGTCGGCAGCTCTCCATGGCTCTGAAACGAGCTGGAATGGTAAAACCAGAGCTGCCCATCTGCCCGCACCGGTTGCCCCCCGGAGAGGCACATCCCGCGTGGGGCCAGAGGCTCCAAGAAAGGCTCGGGGCTCGGGAAGCGCTGCCAACGGATGCCATCTTCACTATAGACCAACTCGCAATGAGTGGAGGCAACCATGTGGGAAATCGCCACACGCTCCTCCGGGTAGCCCCGGTACATCACTGCCAGGCCAAAGTAGAGGTGCCCATGGCGGAAGACGTGCATCCGCTCGATCTCCGTCCACCCCTCCCCCTCTTCCGCCTCCAACACGGCGGTGTGCTCCCGCCAGCGGATAAAGTCATCGCTCACCGCGCGGCCAATCTTCCGCTTGAACAACGTCCCCGGAGGCGCGCCGGGCGGCACTCCCCATGGCCGGAGATAGGCCACGTACTTCCCCACCCGCTCATCCCAACCGAGTACGGAATCTCCATCGGAACGGCCGATCTCCGTTTCAATGGAGGCGGGCAGCGGCGCTGTCCAGTGGATGCCATCGGGGGAGAACGCCACCTTCGGCCCCGGGTGGAGGAACGCCTTGTACCGGCGGTTGGGGTCGCTTTCATGCGGATCGAGAACGACGTTGGCCTCATACCCGGCTGGGAAGATGACGTTATTCTCCCGGCTGCCGAAGATCTCATTCTTGCCAATGACTGGTAGTTCCCAATGAATGCCGTCTTTTGACTCCGCATAACACGCCGCGTAAGCCCCCCCCGTCCACCTCGCGCTGATATCCAAGTGGCCGTGTACCAGATAATACATCTGAAAACGCCCGGTGAGCGGGCTCACCACCACGCTGCGCACCTGCGCAAAGCGCCCGTACACTGCCGAGTTGAACCAGCGGTGGTGCCCCACGCTCGTAGAAATATCGACCGTGTGTTGATCAAAATCGGGCACCTGCACGTTGAGGATCTGCTGGCGCTGCTCCAGCTTCTCGCGGTCGCAGAAATCCCCCCCGAACGCCAGTGTGCGCGTCGGGTAAGGGCAAGGGCGAGAGGTAAAGAGCGTGGCCTCCCGGCTGGCGCACGCCACCGTGCTCGCGCCCAAGAGCCAGCGGGTTTGGAAAAAAGGGAGGGAGAAGGTGAAGTCAGACATGGAAACAAGAAGCCAGCAAAGGGGGTTAAAGTCAGAGGGAAACGCGATGGGAGGATTAATTAGTATACTAACCATGTGGTCGTCAAATGATTTCCGCCCCTGTACGAAATTTCCGGGGGCTTTTTCCGCTTTAGCGGGGCCGGATTTGCGCTTAGAATAGGGGCTCTTTTTTCCAGAACATGGCACGCATCGTCCTTAAATTTGGCACCGGCATCCTCACCCAGCAGGAGACTGGCACGATTGACCAGGCGCAGATCGAACGCCTCTCCGCAGAAGTAGCCGGGCTGGTGCAGGCCGGGCACCGGTGTGTGATGGTCTCGAGCGGCGCAGTGGGCGCGGGGTTGATGATGCTTGGCCTTTCCGAGCGGCCCACGAGCCTTGCCGGGGTGCAGGCATGCGCGGCGGTGGGCCAGAGCAAGCTCATGCAGATGTATGAGAGCGCCTTTTCCGACCACGGGCTCCACGTCGCGCAGCTTCTCCTCACCCATGGCGACCTCGATAGCCGCACCCGCCACGCCAACGCGCGCAACACGCTCAACCACCTTCTGGATTACAACACCGTCGTCCCCATCATTAACGAGAACGACTCCGTAGCCGTGGAGGAACTGCGGTTTGGCGATAATGACCGGCTATCCGCCGAAGTCGCCCTCCTTGCAGGGGCCGATTTGTTGATTTTGCTGACCTCTGCCGATGGCCTCCTACGGGGGGATGTAGTGGTACCCGAAGTGACCGACCTGCAAGCCGCCTTCGAGTGGGTACAGCCGGTGAAGGGCAAGCTCTCCGTGGGCGGCATGAAGACCAAGCTGGAGGCCGTGCGCATCGCCGTGGAGGCGGGTATTGAGACGTACATCGCCAATGGCCGCACCCCGGGGGTGATCCCCGCCATCGCCTCGGGCAACCCGGCGGGCACCCGCTTCCGCCCCGCGTTTACCAGCCTTAACCCCTAAAAGTTTCTATGGATCTTAAAACCGAAATCGAAGCCCTCGGCGAGCGTGCCCGCGCGGCCTCCCGCGAGCTGGCCCGCCTCTCCGCTGCCCAAAAGAATGACGGCTTGCGCGCCATGGCCGACGAGCTGGTGGCCTCCGAGGCCGAGCTGCTCGCCGCCAACGCCCGCGACGTGGAACGCGGCCGCGCCAACGGCCTTTCCAATGCGATGCTGGACCGCCTTACCCTCACCCCCAAGCGCATCGCCGACATGGCCGAGGGTATCCGGGAAGTGGCCAACCTGCCCGACCCCGTGGGCGAAACCTTGCGCCAATGGACCCGCCCCAACGGCATCGAAATCTCGAAAGTGCGCGTGCCAATCGGCGTCATCGGCATCATCTACGAATCGCGGCCCAACGTCACCAGCGACGCCGCCGTCCTCTGCACCAAGACGGGCAACGCCACCATCCTGCGGGGCGGCAGCGAAGCGATTGACTCCAACCGCGCCATCGCCGCCGCCCTTGCGCGCGGGGCCGAGCGCAGCGGGCTGCCTAAAGACGCCATCCTCCTCGTCCCCAAGACCGACCGCGAAGCCGTGGCCCTCATGGCGGGGATGGACCGGTTTATCGACCTCATCGTCCCCCGGGGCGGCCAGGCGTTGATCGAAGCCGTCGTCACCGCAGCGCGGATGCCCGTCATCAAACACTACCACGGCGTCTGCATCCTTTATGTCGATAAAGCGGCAGACTTGGGCATGGCTAAGGAAATCCTCCTCAACGGCAAGACCCAGCGCCCCGGCGTTTGCAATGCTTTGGAGACCGTCCTCATCCACAAAGACGTGGCCGAGGCGTTTCTGGCCGAGGCTGCGCCCGCGCTGGCGGAGAAAGGCGTCGCCATCCGGGGGGATGAAGCCGTCTGCACCCTCTTGGGCGGCAAAGCCACCCCTGCCACCGAGGCAGACTGGAGCACCGAATACCTCGACCTCATCCTCGCCGCGCGCGTGGTGGGGAGCCTCGGGGAAGCCGTGGCCCATATCGAGAAATACGGCTCGCACCATAGCGACTGCATCGTCACCACCGACGCCGTAGCGGCCGAGCAATTCCTCAACGAAGTCGATTCCGCCACCGTCTACTGGAACGCCAGCACCCGGTTTACCGATGGCGGCGAGTTTGGCTTTGGCGCCGAGATCGGCATCAGCACCGACAAGCTCCACGCCCGCGGGCCGATGGCTCTGGAGGAGTTGACCACCTATAAATACCAGATCCGCGGTACCGGGCAGGTGCGCGGTTAGCTCCCCATGGCCATGGCCAATAAACGCCCGCTTCTCATAACTGCCGGGGTGCTGGTGCTGCTGGCGCTCGTCTCATTTGTCATCGGGTTCCTCATGCGGCCCGCGTTTGTGACGACGTGGCCGGAGCTGGCCGTGCAGGAGGGAGGGGCGGCCACCGTCACCTTCACCGCGCAGAACCGCACGGATGGGCCCCTGCGCAAGCGCCTCATCATCTCCGTGGGAGATAAGCGGCCCACCAGCGCCAAAGACCTCACCCACCCCGTGGTGGGGCGGCAGGATATCGTGCTGGAGCTTGCACCGAATGAAACACGCGAAGTCCGCTTCGAATTTCCCCCCACCGAGCGCCCCCCCACCCTCGCGTGGGTGGAGCTGGCCAAGGAGTAAGCGCCAAATCCCCCCCGGAGTTGCCCCGGGGCAAAGATCAGGCTTGATGCCCGGCCTCTACATCGTGTTGAGTGACCTCTGATGCCAGACACCCCTAAATACAAACGCATCGTCCTCAAAGTCAGCGGTGAAGCATTGCGCGAGGCGGGCAGCAAAGACAACATCTCCCCGCAGATCGTCTCCGACATCGCCCGGCAAATTCAGGAGATCCACGCCATGGGCGTCGAGATCGCCGTCGTCATCGGCGGTGGCAACATCTGGCGCGGGCTCTCCGCCAGCCACCGGGGCATGGAGCGCACCACCGCAGACTATATGGGCATGCTCGCCACCGTCATCAACGGCATGGCATTGCAGAGCGGCCTGGAGCAAGCGGGCGTCACCACTCGGGTACAGACCGCCATTGAGATGAAGAACGTCGCCGAGCCCTTCATCCGCCGCCGCGCCATGCGGCATATGGAGCTGGGGCGCGTTGTCATCTTCGTCGCTGGCACGGGCAACCCTTTCTTCTCCACCGATACCACCGCCGCCCTGCGCGCGAGCGAAATCGGAGCGGAAGTCATCCTCAAAGCCACCAAGGTGGATGGCATCTACACCGCAGACCCCACCAAAGACCCCTCCGCCACGAGGTACGACAAGATCACCTACACCGAAGCGCTCACCCGCCGCCTCGCGGTGATGGATTCGACCGCCTTCTCCCTCTGTATGGACAACCGCATCCCCATCGTCGTTTTCGACATGATGCAGCAGGACAACATCAAGCGCATCATCCTCGGCGAAGCGGTAGGCACCCTTGTCACCTCGGCAGATTAGCCCCCCTCCACACACACCCTATGAGTTCAGACGAAATCCTCCTCGACACGGAAGCCGCCATGGAAAAAGCCGTGGAGTACATGCACCACGAGTTTGCCGCGGTGCGTACCGGCAAAGCCTCCTCCGCCCTCGTGGAGAATCTGGATGTCGATGCCTATGGCAGCCAGATGAAGCTCAAGCAGCTCGCCGTCATCACCACCCCGGAGGCGCGCCTCATCGTCATCCAGCCTTTTGATGGAGCCTCCGTAAAGCCGATTGAAAAAGGGATCAAAGAATCCAAGCTCGGCATCATGCCCAATGTGGATGGCAAAATCATCCGCCTGCGCATCCCGGAGCTGAGCGAAGAGCGGCGCAAGGAGCTGGTCAAAACCATCAAAACCATGGCCGAAGAGACGCGCGTGCGTATCCGCGCCATCCGCCGCGACGGCATGGAGGGGCTCAAAAAGCTCCAAAAGGAAGGCACCATCACCGAAGACAACCTCCGCACCATGGAAAAGGAAGTCCAGGATTTGACGGACAAATCCGTCAAACTCATCGAGGAAGCCGTTGTCAATAAAGAGGCCGAGATCCTCAAAGTCTGATTTTTTTTCCCAATGAAACTGACCTCGCTTGCCGCCGCCATCGCCGCCTTTGCCGCGATGCTCCTCGCCGCTGGAACGGCCTTCTCCGCGCCTCAGAAGAAAGTCTCCAGCATCGTCCGCCCCGCCCCGGCCTTCACTCTGGAGGGGGGCAAGACCCTCAAAGCCTTCCGCGGGCAGCCTGTCGTCGTCGTCGTGGCCAATGGGCCGCGCGACCGGCAGTTCCGCAATCAGGTCAAACGCTTTGAGCAGGAGTACGGCGAGCTGGCGGCCCGTTCGGTTGTTTTTGTCGCCGCGTTTACCGGGGGCAACTCCGGAGAGCTGCGCTCCAGCATCCCCTTTGGTGTCGCGCGCGATGGAGCCTCCCTCGCCGCTGGCCTCGGCCTTGGCGGGGTGCCTTATGGCGTCGCCATCATCGGGCAGGATGGCAATGTCGACCTGCTTACCCAGAAGATCGCACCCGTCTACAAAGTGCGCGACGCGATCCTCAACAACTACGCCCTGCAATCCGCCGAGCGCCGGGCCCCCAAAGAGTAGCGGCTCATTTGGAGCTACCCTCCATTAAGCAGCTCCAGCGCCCGCACCGTCGCCGCGTGGCGGCTATCGACCCCCACCTTCTCGAAGATATTCTGAAGGTGGCGTTTGATGGTATTTTCCGCTGCGCTGAGGATCACTCCGATCTCTCCATTGCTCTTACCTTGGGCCACCCATAGCAACACCTCGGCCTCCCGCTGCGTGAGGCCCAGCGCCAGCAGCGGCTCGTGGGTGCTAAAATCCGGGGCAAAAGCGGCAGGCCCCCGGCGCGTGGCCCGCAGCAGCCGCGCCTGCACACAGGCGAGCAGCTCACTCGCACCCACGGGTTTGACAAGGTAGTCATCCGCCCCTAGATCCATGCCGGTGCGGAAGTCGCCCCGCTCGCCCCGCGCCGTCAGGAAGACAAACGGGGTGTGCGCCGTCTCCGGGCGCGCGCGGAGCTGCTCCAGCGTGGCGTGGCCATCGAGCACGGGCATCGTCACATCGCACAAAATCAGCTCCGGCAGCTCGCGCAACGCCAGGGCCACCCCTTCGCGCCCGTTGGGGGCGGAGCAAACGCGGTACCCCTCCATCTCAAGGATAATGGCGAGGTTCTCCCGCGTCCGCTCTTCGTCTTCGATGATGAGAATCGTCTTCATAACAAGGTCTACTTAAAAAAGAGGCAGGCGGACGGTAAACGTTGTCCCGCCTTCGGGCCGGGTCTGGAAGGCAAGGATGCCCCCGTGAAGCTCCACACACCGCTTCACGATCACCAGCCCAATGCCGGTGCCCGGGCGGTTGCCGACATTGGCCCCCCGGTGGAACTCGAAAAAGAGCTTCTCGTGGTCTTCCGGGGGGATGCCGATCCCGTGGTCGCTAATCTCGAAGACCGCCTCTGCCCCCTCCCTCGTTACACGCAGGCGCACCGGCTCTCCCGGCGCGGAGTATTTGAGGGCGTTGGAAAGGAGGTTCGTAAAAATATGCCGCAGGAGGCTTTCATCGGCCTGCACCATGGGGGAAAAATCACCCAGCTCCAGCACGATCTCGCGAGGCTCCGGCAGGGCCTCCACCGTCTCTCGGACGAGGCGCTGGCACCATGCGCAGAGGTGCAGATCCTCCGGTTGGCACGGGAGTCGCCCCGCATCGAAGCGGCCCAGCAGCAGCACATCCTCCATCATCCCAGCCATGCGGCGCACTGCCATCTGGATCGTCCCCAAATGCTTCTCCCGCTGCTCGGGAGAGAGCCGCCCGAGGTAGCGGCTCAGAATATCGGTGGAGGAGAGGATCATCTCCAACGGCGTGCGAAACTCATGCGAAACCATCGCCACAAACTTGCCTTTAAGCTCGTTGAGCTCCTTCTCCCGCTCCAGCGCGCGGAGCGTGTCGGACTCCACCCGTTTGCGCGCCGTGATATCCGTCCCCGCTGCGAGGATGCACCCGGCATGGCCGATCATCACCCGGTCTGCCGAAAGGAGGATGACCCGCGGCTCCCCCTTGCGAGTGTGCAGCGTCATCTCCACATTGCGGATGCTCCCCTCCTCGCGGCAGCGGTTCAGGAAGGCATCCGGCCCCTGCGGCCAAAGCGGCAGCTCCTGGAGCGGGCGGCCCAGCAGCGCCTCGCGCGGGTAGCCAAAAGTATCGAGAAACGCTGCATTCACATCCAGCAACCGTCCATCCGCAAGGTCGAGGATGGCCAGCAGCGCGTGGCTGCTGTGGAACGCGCGGCTGAAACGCTCCTCCGACTGGCGCAACCCCTCCGTGCGCGCGGCAATGCGCCCCTCCAGCTCCTGGTTGAGCTGCTGGAGCGAGGCATCGCGCTCGGCAATGCGCGCGGCCATCCGGTTGAAGGAGGTGGCGAGCTGCCCGAGCTCATCCCGCGTTTGCCAAGCCACTTGCACGCCCGTCTCCCCCGCTCCCATGCGGCGCGTCATCTCCAGAAACTGGTGGAGCGGCTGCACGATCTGCCGCCGCAGAATGCGCGAAAGAACCAAGAGCGCCAGCGCGAGCGAGGCCACCCCCACCCACAAAATCCCCTGCGCGGAGGCAAACGCCTGCTTGCGCAAGTCGGCCCCTTTGAGCAGGGAGACAAAGAGCCAATCGGGCCCGGCCAGGCGGCTCGCAGCGATGTACGTATCGCTCCCCGGGTCGTACCCAGCCCATGGGAGCTGCGGCTGCGCGGCCACCGTTTCATAAACCGAGCGCAGCGAAGCATCCGCCCCATTCTGCAAATAGAAGTCGCCCCGTTTGAGCGCCGTGCGCTCCACCCGCGCCGAGGCCACGAGCTGCCCATCGCTCCGCACCACCAAATGCTCCAGCCCGGGGCGCTCGGAGGCGATCGTCCGCTGGATGAGCCCGCCAAGCTCCAGATCCAAATGCAGTGTAGCCAGATGCCGGCCTGCGATATCGACCGGCTGGCTCAGCGTCACATAGGCGGTATCGCCATGCTCGGTATCGACTTCGTCGGCCTGCAACCGCGTCCACACCGCTTGCCGCTGGGGGTTGAGCTGCTGCGCGGCGACGCGATACCACTCGAAGTCGCTTTGGTTGTAATCTGCCGGGAGCGACCAGACCCAGTTGGGCTCCGTCGGGGCAATGCCTGTGTTAAACCCCAGGGGCGAAGAGACGTAGAGCGAGACAAACTGCCCCGCCCAGGCCGGGTAGAAGCGCTCGGTCAACTCCGTACCAAGCACCACGAGGCGGCGCAGCTCCGGCGTCACCTCCGCATGGGCCGAGACCCATGTTGACGCATGGCGTCGAGGGTCCACCGCATCGCGGCGGGAGCGGTACGCGCCATCGGCATCGTGCGCCAGCAGCGCGGCAAAGCGAGCCGCTTCATCCCCCACCCCCGCCGTGGCAAGCCGCTCCACCAGCTCCTGCTGCATGATGCGCAGGCTCTCTTCGCCTTGGCGAAAGAGCAGCGCCTCGCGCTTGGAGCGCTCCAACGAATACTCGGAGAGTGTCTCCAACACCCGCGCCTCGATCGCCTTGAGCGTCGTCCAGTAAACCGCCGCCGTCGTCGCGACGAGGATCAGCGTCATCGCCACACCGATCTGCAAAAGGGTGCGGGTAATTACGGAAGGCCGACGGGGAAATTGCATCGCCCGGCAGCATAACCCCACCCCGCGCCAAATTGCCATACTACCAAAGGAGTAGATGCGCCGCCCCGCCGTGGTACCGGGGTGGGATGGCGGGTTTTCAGCAAGGCGGGCAACATCGGCCTCATCTTTATGAAAGCAACCGCACCCCTCTCCCTGAGCTTGCTGCTCCTTCTCTCCGGGCTGGCCAGCGCCGCCCCGGTGGAAGCCGTCTTCCAGTACGGCAGCAATGGCTACCACACCAGCGCCGATACGTATGTGAGCAAATCGACCTGGGGCACGCCCTCGCAGATCACCTGCAACTACGGCCAAGCCCCCACCCTCTACCTGAGCCGCAATGGAGGAGATAACCTCCTCCTGCGGTTCGACCTCTCCGCAATTCCCGCCCATAGCGTCATCCTCTCCGCAAAGCTGGAGCTCTACCACGTTGGGGATACCGCCTTGCCTCGCGTGGTCGATCTCTTCCGCGTTACCAAACCGTGGCTGGAGGGCAACCGCCCGGGCCAGCCGATCTCCGCGCCGGGCCACCAAGGAGCCACCGGCAACCACGCCGCCGACTACTTCGAGAACGAGGGCGAAAAGGTGCCGTGGGGTGCCGTGGCCATGGCACCGAATGCAGACTTCAACCCCACCGTGGAAGCCCAAGCCGCCGCAGGCCCGACCGGCTGGGTGGAGTGGGATGTGCAGCGTCTCGTGGCCCAGTGGGTGCGCGGGGAGCACCCCAACCACGGCCTCACCCTGCGCGATCACACCGGCTACCAAAATAATAACCCGGATTGGCGCACCTTCCACTCCAACCAAGCCGCCAACTCCGCCTTCCGCCCCCGGCTCACCATCGTTTACAACCCGCACGCCCCCATGGCACGCGCTGGGGATGACCGCGAGCAAACCGGGTGGGCACCCGGCTCCCCCGTGGAGATTGATGGCAGCACCAGTGCCGACTTCCCCGGGGGTGATGCCCCCTCCGCGCTGCAATACCAGTGGCGAGTGAAAAAAGCCGCCTTTGGCTCAGACTTCACCGTAGGGCAAACGGTCGGCACCGAGCCGCTCCTCTCCTTCACCCCCGATGTGGCGGGCGACTGGGAGTTTGAGCTGGTTGTCACCAACTCCTTGGGAGAAAGCGCCCACGATGAAGTCGCCCTGCGGGTCTGGAACCTCATCTCCACCCGCCCTCGCATCTATCTTACGCCGGAGAAAGTCGCCGAGCTGCAAGCCCGTGCGGCTTCCGGAGACCCACGCTGGGCGCAGCTCCTCAACCACGCGCGCAACAGCAACGGCTACCACAACGGCGAGGCGAAGAGCAAAGCGCTGGCGTGGCTCATCACCGGAGAGCCGCAGTTTGCCGAGCAGGCGATCGAGCGCGCCCTCGCCCTCATTGCCGAGACAACCAACCGCAGCAGCACCCGCCCGGTAGAGGTGGCGCTCATTTACGACTGGTGCCATGCCGCCATCACCCCCGAGCAGCGGGCCACCTTCCTGGCCTTCTTTGAGGCATGGATGCAGGCCCCGCCGGAGTACAACGACCTCTCGGGCTGGGGCAACTACTGGCCCCGGTGGTCGCAATCGTGGGTACTCGTCGGCCTTGCCACCCATGGCGAAAGCCCGCTCGCCCTCAGCGCCCTGCGCCGCTACCGGGATGAACGGTGGATGAAGATCGACGTCCCCCTGCACGACCAGATTGCCGATGGGGGCAACTGGCCCGAGGGGACGGTCTACGACTGGGTGGCCAACTACCCGAAGGTGATGTCGATCGAAGCGTGGCGCGTGGCCACAGGGGAAAACCTCTTCCTGAGCACCGACTGGTTTCGCCAGCGCTTCGGCACCTGGCTCATGCAAGTCTGGCCCGGGCAGGGCAACTACTATGGCCGCCCCTACCGGCTCTACCCCTCCATTGGCGACGCCGAGCGCAACCGCCACTCGATTAACAACTACGGGCGCGCCACCGCGCTGGTACTTGGCAAAGCCTTCCCCAATGAACCGCTTGCACGCCAACTCCAGTCCACCATGGCTGCGCTGCCGCCCAACAACGCCACAGGGTTGCTGATGGCCGAGGAGTTCATCTACTTCGATGCCGCCCACCCCTCCACCCCGCCCACGTTGCGCAGCCACTTTGCCCGGGGTACGGGCACTGTCTTCATGCGTTCGGGGTGGCCCACCGGTGGCTCCGACCACGACCGCAACGTCACCCACGCCATCTTCCAGTGTGGAGACTTCTTCTCCTACCACCAGCACTACGACCAAAACAGCTTCACCCTCTTCAAGGGGGGCGACCTGCTCATCGACAGCGGTGTCTATAGTGGCGAAGGCACCTCCTACCACGACCGCAACTACTACGTGCGCACCATCGCGCACAACACGCTAGTCGTCTACAACCCCGCTGAAGACCTGCGCGCCTCGCGCTCCATGGCCAACCTCAATGACGGCGGCCAGCGCAGCCCCACGCCGGGCAACCGCTCGCCAGCGACCATCGAACACTACCGGGATTTTTACCGCTCCTACGAGCGCGGCAAGATCCGCGAGTATCGTGATACGCCCGAGTACACCTACCTCGTGGGCGACGCCACGCTCGCCTACAACAGCACGCTCTACAACCAGGCGCAGGATACGACGCTCTCGGGCAATGTGGCCAAGATCACCCGGTATGTACGCGAGTTCCTCTACCTGCGCGACCCGGCCCAGCCCGGAGCGTCTGTGGATGAGAAAGTCATCGTCGTAGACCGCGTGGGCCTCGCGCAAGCGGCCTTCAGCGGCTCGAATACCAAGCTCCTCTTCCACACGCTCCATGAGCCCAGCGTCTCTGGAGCCATGCAGGCAATCAGCCCCGGCGAGACGCTCCACCCCCATGCGGCCCACGCCATGGCACAGGCAGATAACGGCGAACTGGTCTTCCAGTTCCTCCACCCGGCACAGCGCAACGTGCGCAAAGTCGGCGGGGCCGGGCAAAAGAGCGCATGGGTCTTTGGCACCAATGCCGACTACCACTGGTTTGAAGAAGAGCCGCTCCCCCGGCCGACCAACGGCGAGTTCGACCCCGTGCCCTATGGCGAGTGGCGGCTCGAGCTGGAGCCTGCGGATAACGGGCTCGACCACGTATTCATCACCGTCCTGCACCCCCGGCTCAAGACGGACCCCGAAGTCCAGCTCGCCCACCGGATCGAGGGCGAGGGTGTCATCGGCGTGCGAATCCCCCGTGCCGGGGTGGATGAGGTGGTCTGCTTCTCCTCGCAGCCGGATGGCTCCGCGCCGCAGGGCGAGATCACCCTCCACCACCAGGCCGAGCGGCCCGTGCGCCTGCGCGTCTTCAACCTCGAAAAAGGAGCACGCTACGAGCTGAGCCAGAGCGGCTCATCCCTCACACTCACTCCCTCGCCCACCGGAGCCGCCGTGGTTGGCGAGGATGGTTCGCTGCTGGAAACCTTCGCACCACCCGAGATGCTCGAGATCATCGCCCCCCGGTTGGAGCAGGGCGAGATGGTCTTCCACGTGGTGGGGACGGCCGGTTCCTCCGTTGTCATCGAACGCTCCACCGACCTCCATACCTGGGAGCCCGCTGCTGAAGGCACGCTCGGCTCCGAAGGGTACGAATACCGCGAACCCCTTGAGGGCGACCGTGCCTTCTACCGCGCCCGCATCCAAACCCCGTAACCCACTCCAAATGATCCCTACCATGCACACCCGTTTCCTCACGCTCCTTTGTTGCACGGGGCTCTTTACCCCGCTGCTGCCGGGGGTGGCCCAGACCTCCACCTCCTGCGGCTGGGTCCGCCAGAATGCCGCCGCACAGGGAGATACCCGCATCGGCCCCGCGCTGGAACGTGAACCGCTCTGGGAGACCCGCCTCACCGGCCACGATGCCAACACCCTCTACTGCGAAAGCCTGCCGGGCGACTTCGGTGCCCAGCCATGCTACGCCCGCATTCTCACCGGCGAGCTTGCAGGCCGGGTCTACGCCATCACGGGCCACACCGCCGAAACCCTGCAGCTTGCCTCCACGCCCCATGGCCTGGAGCCGGGGGCCGCCATCGCCATCACCCCCTACTGGACGCTTGGCACCCTCTACCCGCCCGAGGCCGTGGGCGTGGCCTTTGCCGCGTCGGCCTCGTCGTTGGTGAGGCAGACAGAGCTGCTGATGTACGACCCTGCGGCAGTGGGCACCAACCCCGCGCCAGTAGCCACCTACTACTTCCACAACGGGGCGTGGCGCAAGCTCGGTGCCTCTGCGACCACCTCATTTAACGACACGCCGCTCCCACCCGGCACCACTCTTGTGCAGCGCAACAAGGCGCTCGCCACCGCCCTCATCTACTGCGGCACCGTAGCCGAAGGGCCGCAAGCCATGCTCGTAGCGGGCCGGGCGGGCACGCGGCAAGACTACCCGCTTACCCTCCCTTACCCCGTACCGGTAACGCTGCGTGAAAGCGGCCTCGTGGAGAGCGGCGGCTTCACCCCCAGTGCATCCTCACTGGTGAGGGGCGATGAGCTACTCCTTTTCGACCCCTCGCAGACCGGGCCCAACCCCGCCCCAACCGCCACCTACTACTACCTCAACGGAGGCTGGCGACGCCTGGGCGCCTCACTAGCCACCGACTTCTCCGATACCACCACGCTCCCCGCCGGGGGCGGCTTCATCCTCCGCAAAGCGGCCTCCGCCCCGGCGCACGTCTGGACCTTTCTCCCCTAACTCCCAAACCCAAAAAACCAATGAAAACACTCTTACTCACCCTTCTTTTCACCCTCATCGCCGCTACCGCGCCTGCGCAAACCGGCGGCGCAACGCTCAACTTCACCCTCGGCGAGCTTCAGGATGCCCATGGCAACCCGCTGGCAGACGGAGCGCTGCTGCAAGTCATCAGTCTCGCCCCCGGGGGCGGTACATTTGGCACCCCCTCGGCAGGCAGCTTCCTTGGCGAGAGCGAAGTGCTCCTATGGTCCGGCTCGTGGGATAGCTCGACCACCGGTATCCCCGGCGCAATGGTCTTTTCGCTCAACCTCACGGTGCAGGATGCGCTGGGCAATGGCCTCCTCCCCCGAGAGTTTGCCCCCTTGCTCATCCGTTGGTACCCGACGCTTGAGGCCAGCGTCTCCACCCCCGGAGCCGTGGCTTATGGAGAGTACAACGCAGGCTGGGTGCTCCCGGCCATTGGCACCCTGGTCGATTACACGTACCTGAGCGAATCGCTCGGTGGCAGCGATGCCAATGCGCTCGGCCTCGCCAACCGGCAGATCGTCGCCGTGCCCGAGCCCGGCCCCGCAGGGTTGATGTTGCTGGCGCTTCTCGGTGGCCTCCTCACCGCCCGGCGGCGGCGGGCGGCGCGGTAAGCCGCCCTGCCTTGGGGGCCGCCACGGTACCGTGGTCTACAAAGCGGGGTTTGAGCAGCTCTTGCACCCCGTGGTGGGGGTTCTCCACCGTTGCGCACAAGTGGCGCACAAGCGCGGCCCCCAACTCGCGGTGCGGCATTACAAAACCGGAGAACTCCATCTCTGAGGCATCCGCATGGCTGGAAACCAGCACCGATACCTCCTCCGGCACGCGGAGCTTGCGTTTCTCAAGAACGCGCAGCAAGGCAGGCGTCATCCCCGGTTCCCAGCAGAAAAAAGCGGTAGGCGGTTCTTCGAGGTCGAGCATGGCGGAGACCACCTCACCAACTCCCCGACAGAGCCCTCCTTTGCCTGGCTGTCGGTGGACGCCGCGCCAGTACGCCCCAAGGTCGTAGACCGCGCCAAGCTGCATGAGCGTATCGAGGAAGTGAAGCCGCATTCCGGCGAAATAGTCAGTCACACTTCCTTCGCTGTAGACCACGCCGATGCGTCGGTGCCCGGCCTCAATAAACCGCCGCGCCACTTCGCGGATGACGTGGCTGTTATCATAGTCCACATAGTTGAGCGTCGTCGGCTCTGCCGGTTTATTGGAAAGGATGACAGGGAACCCCTCCTCCTTC
>JBBCKB010000089.1:0-8954 GCA_037189965.1 Chthoniobacteraceae bacterium
AAAGACAAGCTCAATGCGACATTTCATGAGTGACTGGACACTCGTTTTTCCCGGTTCCCCCATCGGGGAACCCCCAATTCCCGAGCTTGACCTGCCGAAACCGGCCCGTTTAGCTTTGCCCCTGCGACCGGACACGGGCCTCACCAAGGCCCCGCGTCGGCCCGTGAAGAACAAGTTTTAACCGCTCGCTATTTTTGAGGAGAGACGCTTTTGGACATTAAAGACATCAAATCGCTCATCGACCTGATGAGGAAAAACGACCTCTCGGTCTTCAAAATGGAGCAAGAGGGGTTCAAAATCACCCTCAAGCGTGGGGGGGATGACCAGCCCGTCATCACCGCCACCAACTTGCCCCCCGCCCTTTTGCAGCAGGCCGCCGCCCCGGTGGCCGCGCCCGCTGCTGCCGCCCCGGCTCCCGCAGCCGCCCCGGCGGAGAAGCTCACCGAAATCACCTCGCCCATGGTCGGCACCTTCTATGGGGCCCCATCGCCGGATGCCGCCTCGTATGTGGAAGTCGGCCAGAAGGTCACGCCCGACACCGTCGTCTGCATCATCGAAGCCATGAAGGTGATGAACGAGATCAAAGCCGAAGTCAGCGGCACGGTCGTCGAGGTTTGCGCCGAAAACGGCAAGCCCGTGCAGTTTGGCCAGCCCCTCTTCAAGGTGAAGTAAATGTTTGATAAAATCCTGATCGCCAACCGGGGCGAAATCGCGCTGCGGGTCATCCGCGCCTGCCGGGAGCTGGGCATTCGCACGGTGGCGGTCTACTCCGAGGCAGATGTGGACTCCATGCACGTCCAGCTTGCCGACGAGGCGGTCTGCATCGGCCCCGCGCCGAGCGCCCAGAGCTACCTCAAGATTGACCGCATCATCTCCGCCGCCGAGATCGCGGATGTCGATGCCATCCACCCCGGCTACGGCTTCCTCGCGGAGAACGCGCACTTTGCCGATGTTTGCCAGAGCTGCAACATCAAGTTCATCGGCCCGGCCTCCTCGGCCATCCGCTCCATGGGGGATAAAAACTCCGCCCGCGAAACCGCGCTGAAGGCCGGGGTGCCCATCACCCCCGGCAGCGACGGGTGCGTGGAGACGGAGGACGAAGCGCTCAAAGTCGCCAAGAGCGTCGGCTACCCGGTGATGATCAAAGCCGTCGCCGGTGGCGGCGGCAAAGGAATGCGCCCCGCGCATAACGACGTAAGCCTCGTACAAGGCTTTCGCGCCGCGCGCATGGAGGCCGAGAAGGCTTTCGGCAACGCGAGCGTCTACATCGAGAAGCTTATCGAGAACCCGCGCCACATCGAGTTCCAGATCATGGCCGACCAGCATGGCGATGTCGTCCACATCGGCGAGCGGGATTGCTCCATCCAACGGCGCAACCAAAAGATCGTCGAGGAGTGCCCCTCCCCCGTAATGACTGATGACCTCCGCAAGCGGATGGGCAAAGCCTCCGTGAAGCTGGCCGAATCCGTCGGCTACGAAGGCGCGGGCACCATGGAGTACCTCGTGGATGACAAGGGGAACTTCTACTTCATGGAGATGAACACCCGCATCCAGGTGGAGCACACCATCACCGAAGAAGCGTACGGGTGCGACCTCGTTAAAGAGCAGATCCGCATCGCCGCAGGCGAAAAGCTTACCCCTTACGTTCGCGACGCCAAGCTGCGCTACCACGCCATCCAGTGCCGCATCAACGCGGAGGACCCGTTTAACAACTTCCAGCCCAGCCCCGGCAAGATCGACCTCTACTACCAGCCCGGCGGGCGCGGCGTGCGGGTCGATACCCATGCCTACGCCGGGTATACCGTGCCGCCGCACTACGACTCGATGATCGCCAAGCTCATCGCCGTCGGCACCACCCGGGCCAACGCCATCGCCCGGATGACGCGCGGCCTGGGCGACTACCTCGTCACCGGCATCAAGACGACCATCCCCTTCCAGCAAGCCATCATGCACAACCCGGACTTCATCCGGGGAGACTACAACACCGGCTTTGTGGAAAAGACAATCGCCTCCGGGGCTGCGCGGTTTAACCAACGGTAGCCTGCGGGAAAGATCGGGCCCGCCTTGCCGCACCGTAGCGAGGCGGGTACCGCAGTTCGGCCAGCCGCTTCGGTGAAGCGACACAATTCCCCCGCGAACGGCATTTGGCGAACCTGTAGGCCGTCTCTGTGAGACGGCAGTCCAACCCCATGGCGTCTCACAGAGACGCCCTACAATCTTCCCCGCCCGAACGTCGTTGGACGAATTGTAGGCCGTTTCGGTGAAACGGCAGCCCAACCCCACGGCGTCTCACAGAGACGCCCTACAATCTTCCCCGCCCGAACGTCGTTGGACGAATTGTAGGCCGTTTCGGTGAAACGGCAGTCCAACCCCACGGCGTCTCACAGAGACGCCCTACAATCTTTCCCCCAGACGTCTTTGGCCGACTTGTAGCCCCTTTTCAGTCCCAGCGCCTATTTATCGCGCCCGAAGAGCGAGCCCCAGCTCCAGCCGCCCTCCTGCTTCTGCTGCTGGACTTTGAGCCGCCCGAGTAGCGACTGCATGGAAAGGTACGTCTTGTGCCACTGGCTCTCCACCGCGCCGATCGTATTCTCATGCTCCGAGAGGAAGCGGATGGAGGGCGCGCCGTTAATAAGCGCAAACACCTCCTCCTTGCGCGGCCCCCCCTGCTCCACCGTGGCGAGGATCGCCTCCAACCCCTGGGTGATGAGGCTCTTTACTTCGAGAAACTGCATCTCATCCTCCTGCGTGAAGCGCTTCTGCCGGGCGAGGTTGAGGTAGTGGTTAAACTGTTTCCAGCACTCGATGTAGGTTTCCAGATAGAGGATAAAATCGTCGAGAGAAGGGTTATTCATGGCTGGAAGGGAAATTTCCGGGCGCGGCGTATCCGCCCCGGAGATGAAGATGAGCGCACCGCCCCGAAGGTCCAGCGCGTGGAGTTTAAGACCATCGAAATGCACGACCCACTCGGAAAGCGGCGTGCGGATCTTGCGGGCCGAGGCAAAGGCGTGCAGCGCCGTACGGCCAATGAGCTTGAGCGTGGCCTCCGGCACCCGGCTCGAAAGAGTGCTGGCAATCAGCTCCCCCGCGCGGTTCACCGCGAGCGAGCCTGTCGGCGGCCACGGAGCATTCGGTTCGGCGGCGGTAGATTTGGAAAAGCGTGTCAGGATTCCCATTGTTCCCGGAGTTGTTGAACGGTTTGGCGCACCTCCTCAGGTTTGAGCGTGCGCTCCAGCGCAGTGACAAGCGCCGCCTCACCACGTACGGAGAGGGCGAGGTGCCGCTGCGGGCCAAACCCCTCCATCTCCACGGGGCTACCAGCTTGCAGGGCATCTCCCAAAGTGCGCGTTTCAGCGAGCATCCGCTCGGCCCACGAGGCCACGGAGGCGGCTTCTTCGCACCCCCACCCCTCCACCTCGCCCCCGGCCTTGCGTTCGACGACATACTCCACCCCGCGCGCCTGCCCAAGCCGGGCCAGCGGGGAGCCGTGCGCCTCGGCGGTGGCTTGCGGGGCGGCCTCATCGAGCGCCTGCGCGGTATGCAACAGGAGCGCCTGCGCAGAGGCAAAGATCGTTTTCGTGCGACCCGGGTCGGGCGGTAGAAGATCGAAGCTCCCATTCTTCCACCCTAAAATTTCGGCAAACGCCGCCTCGGCCTTGGTGGTGGCAGTGGCGGCATCGACCACTTCGCCATTGGCAAACCAGATGTAGCCGACACTGCGCCCGCTGGTAATCTTGAGCACCGCCGAGCTCTGCGTGAGGCACTCCATCTGGATGATATCCACAAGCCCCTTGTGCTCCACCACACCGCGAAAACCGCTCTGCCGAGCGCCGCGTTCGATCAGCGACTCGATGCACTCGAAGAAGAGCTGCGTCTCCTGCCGGGTCTTCGGCTTTTCGACAAAAAGGTCGATCCCCAGCTCGTAAGCGCGGGCGCGGGCGGCTTCGTTGGTGGCCCCCGTCATCACCACGATCCGCTGCGCGGGGAGCCGCCGCCGGACGATGGAAAGGACCTGGAAGCCATCCATCTTCGGCATGCGCAAATCCGTCAACAGCAGCGAAAAAGTCTCGCTATCCAAAAGCGCCAGCGCCTTCGTGCCGGAGGTGGCTGTCTGGATATCGGGCTGGCTCGGCAGGCCGGAGAGCATCTGGCGGCAGACCTCGAGAAAATCCGGGTCGTCATCCAGAATCAGCAATTTCGGGCGGGGCAGCGACATGACAAGGTTTTGAAGGGAAGGTGGCGCTTGTTGCTTGCGGATTCAAGCCCTTGCATCCACAAATCGTTGCGTCAACAGGGGAATCGGTGAATATAAGTGCGATGGCTTGAAACCTGCGTCTTTTAGGAAGCTGCCAATGTTTGGGTTTTTTAAAAATCTGATGGGGGATAAACCGGCCCCGCCCTCCACCCCGGCTCCCGCCAAGGCGGCTCCGGCCTCCAAGGCTCCCGACCTGAATGCGCCCGAGGGCAAATCTCCAGGCCCGAAGGCTCCCGACCCGAAGACCGGGGAGGCCAAGGCTCCGGCGGCGGCCCGGGGAGGTGTGGCCACCCCCCCGGCACCGGCACCGGCTCCGCCAGTACCCCCTGTCTCGGCTCCGCCCGTCTACCGGGCCAAGTCGAAAATGGAGCGGGTGCTCCTTCCTCTAAAGCAGATTGTGGACCGCTTTCCCGCGCCACTTGCGGAGCGTGTGGCCACGGCCCCGGCAGAGTCGGCCATCGTGGCAATGTCGGTGGAGACGATTTTGGAACGCCTCAAAGGGGGGAAGGTGGAGGTCTCTCTCGGGGAGCTGCGGCGCATTGCCCCGGCCCAAACGTTTTCGCCGGAGACAGACCACGATGAGGAGAAGGTGGAGATCCCGCTGGAACTGGTGCTGGAGCGGCTGGAGCCTTCCCTGCTACCCGAGGACCTTCGCGCCCAAGCCGCGGCTCAAGCCGCCGCCCAGCCCAAGAAGGAGGCACCACGCAAAGAGGCGGCTCCTGCAAAAAACGCCCCCCCTGCTGCGGGGACTTTGGCTGCCTCGGAGGAGCTAAGGGAGCTTTTTTCCCACCTCCCAAAACACCCGGAGGTACCGCCGCCCGCCCCGCCAAAGGCCGCTCCGCCCAAAGTCGCCGCGCCCGCGCCCTCAGTGCAGGCACCAACGCCCTTGCCCAAGACCGCACAAGCACCCGCGCCTTCGCCCGCGCAGCTTAACCTCAAGCCGACCACGCCTGCCCCCACGCGCCTGCCGGTGGTGGATGCGCCGGGCGTACGCCAACGCCCGCTCCCCGCCACGATGGGTCGCGAAGAGGCGGCCCCAGCAGCCGCGCGTCTCAAAAATGCGACTCCGGCTTCGCAAATCGCCCCGGACGCCGTGGTGGCCCTGCCGCTTGCAGAGGTAAGCCGGGGCTGGCCGGAGACGATCCGCGAAGAGATCGTCGGGGCGGCAGAAGGCACGCTCATCAACTACCCGGCCCCCGCCCTTGCCGAAGCATTGCGAGGGGGCAAAGTGCTCGTCCCGTGGAAGCAACTGCGCGGCTGGCTCGCCCCTGCCCTGGCAAAGCCGGGAGACCCGCTCTACCAAGACGCCCTCGTAGAGCTGCCGCTGCCAGTGGTGGCTCCGCGCTTCATGGCCAGTGCAGCCCCGCGCAAAACAGCCCCGCGCGTGGTGGTGGACGAAGCGATCCCCTCCCCCTTTGCCTCCCGGGCCGCCGCGCCGCCACCTGCACCTGCACCCAAGCTGGCGCGGCCTCCTGTAGTGGATGCCCCGGCGGTGGCCCTCCCCACGCCGCGCCCGGTGGCCGAGCCCAAGCCGGTGGCGACACCGAAGCCGATCACCCCCGAAAAACCGGAGCCCAAACCGGAGCCTACAGCCGCCGAGCCCCCCACCCTTTCCGCCGAAACGGAGCTGACCGCCGAGGAGCGGATGGAAGCACTTGGGCTCGATGGCAAGCTCCCTGCTGAGTTAATCGAGCGGGCCTGCCAGATCAACGGGGTGGCGGGGGCCGTCATCACCCTTAAAGAAGGGTTGGTCGTCGCGGCCAAAGTCCCCCCCGACCTCAAGGCCGAAGCGCTTGGCGCTTTCCTGCCACAACTTTTTAACCGCGTGGAACAAAGCACCCAGAGTATGGAGATTGGCGAGCTTCAGAGCCTCCAGTTTACCGCAGGCAACCGCCCGTGGCAGATCTGGAAGGCGGGGGCCGTCCTCTTTGCCGCGCTGGGCCGCCCCAATGAGTTACTCCCCGGGGCGCAGCTCAAAATCATCGCCGCGCAGCTGGCACGGCAAACCGGAGGATAAACCATGGCACTCATCAACCAGGCCACCCGGGAGCTTCACGTCAAGCTCGTCTACTACGGCCCTGCCAAGTCGGGTAAAACGACGAACCTTGAGCAAGTGCATGCCAACCTCGAAACGGCGCGCCCGGAAGAGAAGGGCAAGCTCGTCTCGCTGGCCACCAGCGCAGACCGCACCCTGTTTTTCGACTTCTTCCCGCTCGAGGCCACCGTCATCAACGGGTTTACCACCAAGTTCCAGCTCTTCACCGTGCCCGGGCAGGTCATTTACAACACCACCCGCCAGCTCGTCTTGCGCGGGGTGGATGGCATCGTCTTCGTGGCCGACTCCCAGTACGACAAGATGGAGGAGAACGTCGCCAGCTTCCAAAACCTTGAGGAAAACCTGCGCACCCTCAAGCTCGACCTCGCGGATATCCCCTACGTCCTCCAGTACAACAAGCGCGATTTGGAGAATGCCGCGCCCGTGGAGTTTATGGACTACCTGCTCAACAACCGCGACGTGCAGGTCCCCGCGTTTGAAGCCTCCGCCACCAAAGTGGGCGGGGTGTTCGAGACGCTCAACGGCATCACCCGGTTGCTCCTCCAGAAATTCATCCAGCAAAGCGCCTCGCGCGGCGCGACATCCCCCGCGGCTCCCCCTGCATGATTCCCCGCCTTACCGAAGAAGACGTGGCCGTTTTTGAGGCCGTTTTGTGCGAACTTGTCGCCAAGAGCGAGGCGAGCGTGGCGCTCATTGTAGACCGCGCGGGCTACCTCATCCACCAACACGGGCGGCTGGAGGGGTTTGACCCCACGCAGGTCGCCACCCTTGCCTCCAATGCCTTTGCGGCCACGGAGTTTATGGCCACGCTCATCAAAGAGCCGGAGTTTTCCGGCATGTACCAGCAGGGGAGCAGCGTGAGCACTTTTACCCTGCATATCAACCCGGGCGTCATCCTCTTCGTGGCGTTCCGCTCGGAGCTGAGCGCGGGGGCGATCAAGTTCTTCTGTGCAGACGCCGTGCGCCGCCTTGCCGAGCAGTTTGAAGCCGCCGCCGGGCGGGACGATTCGGGGGGGATCGACCTTTCCGACCTCAACGCCGCCGATGCCGCCCCGCTCTTTCGCCGCGCGGGCGAGCCCCCGGCAGAGGCATCGTAACGCGCAGTTGCCCCCCGGCCCGGGTTTCGCTAAACTCGCCCGCGCATGCTAAAGCCCCTTCTACCGGCAGCCGCGTTACTGGCCTCCCTTACCACCCCCCTTCAGGCGCAGGATACACTGGTCGGGTATTGGAATCTCAATACCCATACCACCCGCACTGCGGGGACTTCCGGCAGCCTCGTCACCTATTACTTTGGGCTGGGGCCGGAGTTTATGGCGTATGATGCGGGCACTACCGTAAACCTGCTGCCCCCCTCCACCGCCGGGCAGGCGACCCTCTTCGCGCATTTTGCCACCATCGTCGGGCAAGGGTTTGTACAGGTCAATGGGCTCGACTTCACCGGGCTCCACACCCCCACCTTCTCATTTGCCGCCCGCAAATCGGCGGTAGCAGACCTCTTCTCCACCTTCCGGATCGAGTACAACGTCGGCACCGGGTGGCAAACCGCCACCACCTTGGCCGAGCCGGGGCAGGAGTTTTCCCTCGTGAGCTATAAATTTGAAGGCGGCGAGCTGGATGGGCGCAACAACGTCGGCCTGCGCATCCATTTTGTAGAGATGGTCGATTTTGCAGCGGCGGTGAGCTTCGATAACGTGAAGGTAACCGCCGTGCCCGAGCCAACGGCAATCTGGGCGCTCGGGGGCGCGGCCCCGCTGCTCTGCGCCCAGCGGCTTGCGCGGCGGCGGGCAAGCTTTACAGCGTAACGGCGGTAGCCCTAAGCTCCGCTTTATGAGGCACCTTCTCCCCCTGTTGGTAACGCCCGCGCTCATCGCCCCGGCTTTTGCCACCGCCCCTTCGCAAGCGCAGATCACCGAGTTCTCCGACGCCTTTGGCAAGGCATGGCAGGCGGGAGATCTGAAAGGGCTCCTTGCCACCATGGCCGACGATGGGTTGTCCGAATCCGCTCGTGACAGCCGGGCGGGCTACTGGGGCCTGCTGCTCAAAATGGCCAAGGAGAAACCGGCCCCGTGGGGCGGAGTGGAGTTTCTTTCGCTTGAAGAGGGGCTCACCCAAAAGCCGGGCCGCAATATCGATGCCTACCGCAGCATGGTAGAGCCCCGCACCATCAATGGGCGACGCTACGTGCCCAACCTGCCAGCCGTCGGCTCCGTCTCCCTCAAGGTCTTTGGGAAATCCGGCATCACCTCGGCGGTCGGGCTCACTGCCGATGGCAAGCTCAAGCTCATCGACCATAAGGCGGAACAGCCTGGCGACCTCAAGCGCCCGGAGGCGATCCCCTTCCAGGGCCTTGCCAAAGCCCCCCCCTCTGCCGAAGCCGTAGCCCGCTTTACCCAAGCCGCCAAAGCGGCGCTCGCGGAGAAAACGCTGCTCCCCATCGCCTATACCCAAGGGGCACCGCTCGATGGGCTTGATAAGCAGCAGTGGCAGATGTTGCAATTCCTCAACCACAATGGCTCGGTCATCACCGAAGTGGAGTTTACCCCCGTAGATGCCAATGCGCGCGACCTCCCCGAGCAAGCGCGCGAGGCAGCCCCCTACGGAAGCGTTTGGTACGCCCTCAACCTGCCGTATGCGGGCAAGGTC
>JBBCKB010000090.1:0-26868 GCA_037189965.1 Chthoniobacteraceae bacterium
CGTTCATGGAAGCTGTCGTCATACTGTAACGGAAATGTCGCTGTAAAGTCATCGTTTCACCCTCCAGAGTAAGGAAAATCTGCCGTAGGGAGGGGCAGGCGGGCGGGTTGGCGCGTAACCCTAGACGATGGGAGGGCGTATCTGGCAATGGGGGTGGGCTTCCGGACGGCAACTGCCGTGCGTGGGGCTGATCGTGGTGGCAGGGGTGTTTATGACCGTTTTCACCCCGGAGGAGCCACTCCCCCCGCCGCATCCGTATACCGGGGTGCCGCTCGTCTTTGTAGATGCCGGGCATGGGGGGAATGATGGGGGGGCAAAATCGCGCGGGGTGCTAGAGAAAGAGCGCACCCTCGCGCTGGCCCGCGAGGTGGAGGCCGCACTGCGGGCCCGGGGGTTCACCGCCGTGCTTACCCGGCGCGATGACCGCTACGTCTACCTCTCCGAGCGCGTGGCCCAGGCCAACCGCGAGGAAGGGGCGGCGGTGTTCGTAAGCCTCCACTTCAACCAAGGGCGCGGCGAGGGGGTGGAGACGTTCTACGCCTCGGTAAAGACCCCCGCCCCGCGCGGCTGGCGGGGGCTCGGCTTTTTTACGCAGGAAGAGGCCGCGAGCGACTCCGGGGAGACGCTCGCCGCCGCCGTGCAAAGCGCCATCGTGGAGCACACCGGCGCGCGGGACCGGGGCATCCGCGGGCGGGATTTGCACGTCACCCGCTACACGCGCATGCCCGCCATTCTGGTGGAGGGGGGGTTCCTCTCGCACCCGATGGAGGCGCGCCTCGTGCAGAACGACGCCTACCTGCGCCGCATCGCCCGGGGCGTGGCCGATGGGGTGCAAAGCTGGTGGGAGGCCCGGCCGCACCCCGCACCCCCCCGGCTCGTGCGGCGAGATTAGTATTACCATGTTAAGCTAATCTCGGCAGGACACCTGCGAAGCGTAAATTGTAGGCCGTCTCTGTGAGACGGCAGCCCAACCCCATGGCGTTTCACAGAAACGCCCTACCATTTTTGACCCTCGCACCGAACCTTCAAACCATCTAACGTAGGAATATTAGAGCTTCAGGGAGGGGGTGGCGATCCGCTACAACCCAAGGGGCATGAACCTCTACGAGACCGACCGCCTCCTCAACGAGTACCTCCTCTTCCACTACGGCAGCGCGCAAGAGGTGCTCCCGTGGGGCGGCGGGCCGGAGGCAGCACTCGGCTTCCCTGTGCGGGTGGTCACTGAAACTTTCCCCCCTCTGCCGCAAGGGGGGCGCGCGCTCGATCTTGGGTGCGCCGTGGGGCGCTCCTCCTTCGAGCTGGCGCGGCGGTGCCGCGAGGTGGTGGGGGTCGATTTTTCCCACCGCTTCATCGAAGCCGCGCGGCGGCTCGCGGCCACCGGCGCGCTCCCCTACGAACGGGTGGATGAAGGGGCGCTCACCACGCCGCTCCTCGCCCGCGCCCCGGAGGGGGTGGAGCGCGCCCGCCTCCGCTTCGAGCCGGGGGATGCGCAGGCGCTGCCCGCTTCCCTGGGCACCTTCGATGCCGTGCTGGCCGCCAACCTCCTCTGCCGCCTGCCCGAGCCCACGCGCTGCCTTGCGCAACTGCCGGGCCTTGTGCGCCCCGGGGGGTGGCTCGTCATCTCCACCCCCGCCACGTGGATGGAGGAGTACACCCCGCGCGACCACTGGCTCGGCGGCCTGGAGCGCGACGGCCTGCGCGTGACGACGCTGGCCGGCCTGCGCACCGCGCTGGAGCCCGCCTTTGCCCTGCGGGAAACGCGCGATTTGCCCTTCCTCATCCGCGAGCACGCCCGCAAATACCAGTGGAGCGTGGCGCAGGCGAGCATCTGGGAGCGGGCGGCGGTTTAGGGTTGTCGCTCGCGGGGGCGGGCCCTATTTTTCCCTCTCCTCGCACCCCTCTCTCTTTCTCCGTTTGAACGCCTCGCTCCCCGCCCTGCTCTGCTTCTGCCTGCTCGTCGCCACC
The DNA here is from genome assembly GCA_037189965.1 of Chthoniobacteraceae bacterium. Classification (GTDB taxonomy): domain Bacteria; phylum Verrucomicrobiota; class Verrucomicrobiia; order Chthoniobacterales; family Chthoniobacteraceae; genus DATMFV01. Next base: position 1,966 of record JBBCKB010000090.1, read on the forward strand.
GCCCCCGCGCGGGAGGCCGAGCGCCCGCTGCGGCTCACGCTCACCGAAGCGATCCGCATGGCGATGGAGAAGAACCTCGCCATCAAAGTCAGCGCGTACGGGCCCGACATCGCCCAAGAGCGCGTGCGCACCGAAGGCGGCGCGTTTGACCCCGAGCTGCAAGCCGGGTGGGAGCACGAAATGACGCGCACCGCCCTCGGGGCCGAGGCGCGCGTGGGCGGCTTCTCCCTCGGGCTCGGCGGGTTCACCCCGCTGGGCACCACCTACACCCTTGGGGCCAATACCACCGCGTTTAACGACTACAACGGCTACCACTCCAGCCTCTCGGCGGGGCTCACCCAGCCGCTCCTGCGCGGCTTTGGCACGGGGGTCAACCTCGCCGGGCTACGCATCGCGAGGGTGAACCGCGAGGCAAGCGAGTGGGTCTTCCGCCAGCAGGTGATCAACGTCGTCACGCAGACAATCTACGTCTACAACGAGCTTTACGCCGCCACCCGTCGGCTGGATGCCGCGCGCCGCACGCGCGACGCCGCCCTGCGGTTGGAGAGCGATGAGCGCCGCCGCGCCGAGCTGGGCGTGCGCATCGGGCTGGATGTGACGACCGCGCGCGCCGAGGCTGCCTCGCGGGAGGAGGCGGTGCTGCTGGCCGAGGCCGCCATCGCGCAGAACGAGCGCTTTCTCAAACAACTCGTCACCGGCGAGACAGCCACGCTCCTGCGCACACCGGTCGTCATCACCCCGCCGCCGATCCCCGCCGTGGGCCGGCTCGATGTCGAGCAAGGCGTGCGCGACGCCCTTAACGAGCGGCCTGACTACCGGCAAGCCTTGCTCGAGCTGCGGCTCCGGGCGATTGAGATCGTCGTCACCGGCAACGCCAAGCTCCCCCGGCTCGACCTCTCCGCAAGCTTGAACCTCCTTGGCGTGCAGCAGCAGGAGCTCGGCTCCAGCTTCGGGTTCTTTGATGACGGTGTGGCCTCGCCCAATAGCTGGAGCGTGGGCGTCGTCTTCCGCCTGCCAATCCCCAACCGCTCGGCGCGCGGCCGCTACAACGCCGCCAAGCTGCAAAAGGCGCAGGCGCTCCTCGATCTGCACCGGATGGAGCAGATCATCATCGTCGAAGTGGCCAACGCCGCCACCGAGGTGGAGACCGCGCACAAACGCATCGCCACCACCCGCGAGGCGCTCCAGCTTGCGAATGAAAGCCTCTCTGCCGGGGGCGACCGGCTCAAGGCCGGAAGCGCCACCCCCTTTGAAGTGCTGGAGCTGCAACGGCGGCTCGCGGAGTCGGAAGCCGCCGTCATCAAAGCCGAGGCAGACTATCGCAACGCCCTTTCCGAGTACGACCGGCGCACCGGCATGACGCTCCTGCGCAACGGCATCACCCTCTCCCGATGAACGGCTCCGGCTTCACCCCCGGCCTCTGGATCGACCGCATCCGCATCAACCGCATCCTCCCCGGCGAGCGGGCGGGGCGGCGCTACTGGGTCAAGCAACGCCGCCCGTGGGGCCGCGCCGTGGCCGGGTGTGCAAACGCCTTCTTCCGCGCGGCGGGCAACCCCGTCATCGTGCTCGGCGCGCTGGCGCAGTGGCAGGCGTGGGAGGTCGCCTCCTACCGGCTCCTGCACGGGTGGGAGGGGTATGAAGCCTTTGCCGAAGGTGAAACCACCGTCTGGGCACAGGAGCTGCCCGGCCGCTCGCTCGACCGGTACGCCGCGCAAGACGGGCTGGAGCCCGGCATCCTGCAAGCCGCCGCGCGCGAGATGGCGCGCGCCCACGCCAGTGCCGCCGTGGCCGGGGGCGAGCGGTGGTCCCACGGAGACGCGCACATGGGCAACTTCATCTACGACGGCGCGGGCCGCGCGCGGTTGATCGACTTTGAAGTCGCCCACCGCCCCGGCCTGCCCGAACCCGAGCGCCATGCGGACGATCTGCTCGTCTTCCTGCAAGACCTCATGAGCCATGATGACCGCGCCGCGTGGCTCGCCCGGGCCGGGTGCTTCCTTGGCGAGTACCTGCCGCGCGCCACCACCCCGGGCCTCCCCTCGCGGCTGCTGGCGCGGCTGGCCGAGCCGCGCAACGGCGTCGGGCGGCTTTGGTGGGGCATCCGCACCGCCTACCTCCCCCGCGTCGAGCAGGAGGCCCGCATCAGCCAGCTCCGCCAATTGCTCAGGCAGCTTGCAGCGTAGCGGATCGATATCCCAACCGAGCATCGTTCGAGAGATTCCAAGCCGTTTCGGTAGAATGGAAGTCCAACCCCGCGGCGTCTCACAGAGACGCCCTACAATTCCTCTCGCCCGAGCGTCGTTTGACCCATTGTAGGCCGTTTCGGTGAAACGGCGGTCCAACCCCGCGGCGTCTCGCAGAGACGCCGCACAATCCTCCGGCAACGCCTTCGATGCACCCTATCATCCGTGTTTTGCCACTGTGGGCGAACGCCCCGTTTTTCCACTACCCTCCGCCTCTTCCCTGCGGCACAATAGCAGCAACCTCCCGAGCCGTCCGTGCACGCCCCGGGGAGGGGGAATTTCCGCTACACTCCATGAAATACACGCCCGCAAAGACCCCGATCGCCTCCCTCACCCTTGAGGAGGTGGAGGCGTGGCTGCGCGAAGCGGGCGAGCCCGCCTACCGCGCCGGGCAAGTCCTCGAGTGGCTCTACCGCAAGCGCGCGGGCTCCTTCGCGCAGATGAGCAACCTGCCTGCCCCCCTGCGTGCCCGGCTGGAGGTCGCCTTCGGCTTCGAGAGCTTGGAGACCGTGCGCAAACAAGGCTCGCGCGATACCACGCAGAAGTTCCTCTTCCGGTTGGGAGATGGGTCGCTCATCGAGTCCGTCCTCATCCCCGCGTCGCCCGCGCTTTATGGCGAGCGTTCGGACCGCCGCACCTTGTGCATCTCCTCACAGGTCGGCTGCGCGTATGGGTGCAAATTCTGCGCCAGCGGGCTCGACGGCTTTGCGCGCCACCTGCACGCGGGGGAGATCGTCGGGCAATTTCTAAAGGTCGAGGAGCTTTCCGGCGAGCGGATCAACAACATCGTCTTCATGGGCATGGGCGAGCCGCTCTCCAACTACGACAACGTGCTGCGCGCCATCAACCTCCTCAACGCCCCGTGGGGCATCGGGCTTGGTGCGCGCCACATGACGGTCTCCACCAGCGGCCTCGCCCCGCAGATCCGCAAGCTCGCCGAGCAGCCGCTGCAAATCCGCCTCGCCCTTTCGCTGCACGGGGCGACCGATGAAGTGCGCCAGCAGATCATGCCCGTCAACCGCAAGTACCCGCTCGCGGAGTTGATCCCCGCTTGCGAATACTACGTGAGCCGCAAAAAGCAGCGGATGACGTTTGAGTTTATCTTGATCGAAGGGATCAACGACTCGCTGGAGCAAGCCGCCGAGCTGGCTCGCCTAGCCGAGCGGCTGGAGGCGAAGGTCAACTGCATCCCTTACAACACCGTGGAGGGTCTGCCTTGGAAGCGCCCTTCCCTGCGGCGGCAGGATGCCTTCATGGCCGTGCTCAACCGCGCGGGCATCTCTGCCACCCTGCGCCGCGAAAAAGGCCACGACATCGAAGCCGCCTGCGGCCAGCTCCGCCTCCAGACCAAGCGCGAGGAGACGGCGGAGAAGTAGCTGCTTACCCTGCCACCCACCACCAAAGCACCCCTGCCAGCGCGCTGCCGAGGATAACGGGGACGACGCCCCAGCGCCAGCGCACGAGCCCGGTGAAGGCGAGGGCGCTTACCGCCAGTGCAAACCAATCCACCCCCTTGCCCCCGGGCAAGAGGAGGTGCCAGCCAAACCAGAAGGCGAGGTTAGCCACCACCCCGGCCACGGCGGCGGTGACGCCCGCGAGCGCCGCCGAGAGCGCCGGGTGCTCGCGCAGCCGCTCCACGAGCGGCGCGCCAAGAAAGACGAAGAGGAAGGAGGGGACAAAGGTGGTCCACACCGTCATGGCCGCGCCCAACGTCCCGGCCAGCCACGGAGCCAGCGCGCCGGGGTTCTGCCACCCGCCCATGAAGCCGACAAACTCCAGCACCATGATGAGCGGGCCCGGGGTGGTCTCGGCGAGGCCAAGGCCATCCATCATCTGCCCGGGTTGCAGCCACTGGAAGCGCTCCACCGCCTGCTGCGAGACGTAGGGGAGCACCGCATACGCCCCGCCGAAGGTGACAACGGCGGCTTTGGAGAAGAAGACGCCCTGTTGGTAGAAAACCCCCTCGCGCCCTTGCCACGCCAGCGCAAGCCCCACCGGTAACGCCCAGAGCGCGAGCCCGATGGCGAGCACGCCCACGAGCCGCCAGCCGCTCCCTTTGGGCAACGGCGCGGCGGGCTCGGGCGGCGGCTCGGGCTTGAGCCGCCCGGCGAGATAGCCGATAAGCGCCGCGCCGCCGATGACGGCAGGGAACGGCACGCCAAGCCCCGCAATTGCCCCCAGTGCCGCCACCGCCAGCGCCCAATGCAGCGGCGTTTTGAGCACGCGCCCCGCAATTCGCAACGCCGCTGCGGTAATCAGTGCGAGCACTGCGGGCTTGAGCCCCGCAAACAACGCGGCCACCACCGGGAGACTCCCCAAGGCCGCGTAAGCCCAGCTCAACCCCCAGAGCAAAAGGATGGAGGGGAGCAGGAAAAGAACCCCTGCCGCGAGCCCGCCGCGCACGCCATGCAGCAGCCAGCCAATGTAGACGGCAAGCTGCGTGGCCTCGGGCCCGGGCAACAGCATGCAGTAGTTGAGCGCATGGAGGAAGCGGCGCTCATCGACCCAGCGCCGCCGCTCGACGATCTCACTATGCAAGATGGCGATCTGCCCCGCCGGACCGCCAAAGGAGATCCACCCCAGCCGCGCCCAGAACCGGCACGCTTGCGCAAAAGTGGGCGGTTCCGGAGCCATGGGGCGGGGCTACCAGGCGATGTCGGAGGCCACGGGGTCGTAGCGTGGGTGGGGCACACTCGGCACGCGCATCCCCCCCGTCCAATAAAGCGCCACCGGGCCCTCGCAGGTGATGCGGTAGACGCGCGGCAACGCCCCGGGCTCGAGCGCAGGCGGCGGGGTGAGGTGCAGGCGCGGCCCCTCCTGCCGGAAGACAATCGGCTCGCCGGTATCGACCCGGTGGACAGCCTGCACCGCCGTCTCAAACCCACTAAGCGCATACGGGGTGCGCGGCTCTTTGGTGGCGATGAGGTAGAGGGTGTTGCCACGCGCGGTCATCGGCCCGTGGTTGCACCAATCGGCCCGGTGGGCTTCGCCCCGGTGGTGGGCGTCCAGCGTCCAGAGGTCGGTATCAAAGATCGCTTCGCCATTGGCTCGCAGCCATTGGCCAACGGCGCGCACCGTCTCTGCCCCCTCCGGGGGGAGCGAACCATCCGGGCGCAGGCCGAGGTTGAGCAGCAGGTTTCCCCTCCCCTGCGCGGTGCGGGCAAGTAGCTCGATGACTTGGGTGGGGCTCTTCCAGTAAGCATCGGCAGCGTGGTAGCCCCAGCTTTGGTTGAGCGTTACACACGCTTCCCAAGGCCGCCACGGCGAAGGGGTGGCGAGGTGTTGCTCCGGGGTGGCAAAGTCTCCGGGGAGGCCGTTGCGCCCGTTAAAGAGAATGTGCGGCTGGATCTCGCGCACCACGGCGTTCATCTCTCGCGCGCGCCAGCCGTCGGCGGAGAAGGGCCACCACCCGTCGTACCAAAGGATATCGATCGGGTTATACCGGGTGACCAGCTCGCGCAGCCGGGCGAAAGTGGCGTCGAGAAACTGCTCACGCGCTTGCGGGTCTTCCAGCGCGGCCACGCCGTCGGGTTGGTCGCTCCAGTTATTCAGGCTGTGGTAGAGGCCGATTTTGAGCCCGCGCTCGCGTGCGGCGGCGATGATCTCGGCCACCAAATCGCGCCCGGCGGGCGAACGCGGTGCGGAAAAGTCTGAAAGCGCTGTGTCATAAAGGCGAAAGCCTTCGTGGTGCAGGGTGGTGAAAACGATGTAGCGCATGCCGCCGGCCACAGCGAGGTCGGCGATCGCCCCGGCATCAAACCCCTCCGCGCGGAAGCGTTCACGCAGCTTGCGATATTCGTCGGGGGGGATGCCCTCGCGGTTCATCACCCACTCGCCACGCTCCAGCAGGCTGTAGAGGCCGTAGTGGAGGAAGAGGCCGTAGCGGGCTTGCTCAAACCAATGGGTGGAAGGGGTGCTCATCGCGAAGAAGAAAAGGGCGGGAATGAAAGACACCCCGTCTTACCGGGTGACCGGCCAAACGGGGTGCCTCTGGCTACAGGAAGGCCAAGCCTCCCAGCTGCCGTATTTTGAAAAGGTGCGCTTAGATCTTGCTCTTGAGATCCTTGCCCGCCGCGAACTTAACGGTCTTGGACTTCTTGATCTTGATCTTCTCACCGGTCTTCGGGTTGATGCCGGTGCGGGCGGCGCGCTCCGCTACGCGGAAGGTGCCAAAGCCGATGAGCTGGACGCTCTTGGTCTTCTTGAGGCCACCTTTGATGCTATCGATGACGGCGGAGACGGAGCGCTCGGCTTCGGCTTTGCTGACGCCACCAAGGGCCTTCTGGACGGACTCGACGAGTTCTGCCTTGTTCATGGAATTTTACGTTATCCTTGGGGATTAGGTTTGTGGTTTGTTGTCTGCCTTGGGGCAGGGTGGCTGGGGCGGGGAGGAATGACCGTTGAAAGCTGTTTCCAAGCGGCTTCCGGCCTGCTCCAGAGCGCCCGGCCTCGCGTCTGTGGTTGTGGCAGCCCGGTTTTCGCCTGTCAAAAGGATTTTTGCGCTTGAGCCCAAAATGGGGCAAAAAAAGCGCAAAAGCTCTGTTTTTCAGCCTTCGCGGGGTTGCCTTTTGCCCGCAAGGGGCCCCATACTCCGCCGCATGGGTATCTCTTTTGACGAGCGGATGGCGCGCTACCTTTTCCAGCGCCCGGCGGTTCACTCCACGGCGTTTATCGCTCCGGGCGCTTCGGTGGTCGGCCACGTCACGCTGGAGGAAGAGGCGAGCGTCTGGTTCCAGGCGGTGCTGCGCGCGGATATCAACCGCATCCACATCGGCCCGCGCTCCAATATTCAGGACGGCGCGGTCGTGCATCTGGAGAACGATACGCCGACGCTCGTGGGCGAGCTGGTAACGGTGGGCCACAAGGCGATCCTCCACGCCTGCACGGTGCACGATGAGGTGCTCGTGGGCATGGGCTCGATCATCCTCGACGGCGCGGAGATCGGCGCGCGCTCCATCATCGGCGCGGGCGCTTTGGTCACCGGGGGCAAGAAGATCCCGCCCGGCTCGCTGGTGCTTGGCTCGCCCGGCAAGGTGGTGCGCACGCTCGACCTTGAAGAGCAGGCCAAGCTCAAGCATTGGGCGCTCAAGTACGTCGAGCTTTCCAAATACCACCGGCAGCGCGCCGAGGCGTAAGCATTCTCCCCCCGGAGCCAATGAACGGGCTCTTTCTCCACACCTCCAACCGGCTCGAAACGCTCGCCGACGCGCTGGCGCACCTGCTCGCGGAGGCGCTCCCCGCCTCGCCGCTGGAGCCGCAGACGGTGCTCGTGCAAAGCCAGGGGATGCAGCGCTGGGTCTCCCTGCAACTGGCCGACCGCCTGGGCGTGTGCATGAACTGCGCCTTCCCCTTTCCCCGCGCTTTTCTCGCACAGGCACTTGCCGGTGTGGTGCCTGCGGGGGAGGCCACTTTCTCCGCCCCCGAGCTGGCGTGGCAAATTTATGACGCCCTGCCCCGGCTGGTGGGCGAACCAGCCTTCACCCCCGTGCGCCGCTACCTTGCGGATGACGACCCGGTAAAGCGCTACCAGCTTGCCGCGCGGCTTGCCGGGCTTTTTGACCAATACCTTGCCTACCGCCCGCGCCTGCTGGTGGAGTGGGAAGGCCGCCTCCCCGCAGGGGGCGACGCGCTCTGGCAAGCGCGCCTTTGGCGGGAAATTTGCGCGCCCACAGCGGGGCACTTCGGCACGGCGCTGGAGGCGCTGGCCCGAGGGGAAGCCACCCTGCCACCAGGCGGGCCCGTGGCGATCTTCGGCATCGCCGCGCTGCCACCCGGGCAGGTGGAGGTGTTCTTCCACCTCGCGGCCACGCGGCCCGTGCACCTCTTTCTCCTCTCCCCCTCCTCCGAGTACCATGGGGATGACCTCACGCCCCGGCAACGGGCCCGCCGTGGCTTGCCGCCCGCCGCGCCGGAGGAAGCGGGCAACCCGCTCCTCACCTCGCTCGGGCGGCTGCACGCGCGCTTTGTGGAGACCGTGCTGGAGGTCGACGAACGCGCCGGGCACCGCCTCATCGACACCACCGAAGCCTACCACGAGCCCGCCGGCCGCACCCTGCTGGAGCGCGTGCAGCGCGATATCCTGCACGCGCGCCGCCCGCTGGAGCCCGAGCCCCCGCAAGCGGGAGATGCCTCGCTCGGCATCCACCTCTGCCACTCGGCCATGCGCGAGGTGGAGGTGCTCTACGACCAACTCCTCGCCCTGCTGGAGGCCGATGCCACCCTGCAACCGCGCGACATTTTGGTGATGACCCCGGAGATCGAGGCGTACGCCCCGCTCATCCACGCCGTCTTTGGCGCACCGGAAGACCCCGCTCTGCGGCTCCCCTACAGCGTGGCCGACCGCCACGCCCGCAGCGAGAGCCGCGTGACAGATACTTTCCTGCGCCTGCTGGAGCTGCCCGACCAGCGCGCCACCGCCCCGGAAGTGATGACGCTTTTGGAGAGCGCCCCCTTCTGCCACCGCTTTGGGTGGGAGGAGGCCGCGCTCCCCCGCCTGCGCCAGTGGGTGGAGGCGGCGGGCATCCGCTGGGGGCTCGACGCCGCGCACCGCGCCCGCATGGGCCTGCCCGAGCAGCCGGAGGGGACTTGGCAATACGGCATCGAGCGGCTCCTGCTCGGCTTCGCGCTACCGGGGGAGAACACGCGGCTCTTTGGCGGCGTCCTCCCGCTCGACGATGTAGAGGGGAGTGACGCCGTGCTCGCAGGCCGCCTTGCCGAAGCGGTGGAAGCGCTCATCCACACCGTGGCCGAGCTACGCGAGCCGCGCCCACTGGGCGAGTGGCCTGCCGTGCTTGAAACCGTGCTCGCGCGCTTCTTCGGCGCGGGCGAGGAGGCTGAGAGCGAAGCCGTGCGCGCCCTGCGGGAGCAGTTTGCCTCCGGGGGCGAGCTGGCGCACGCGGCGGAGGCGTTGGCCGGGCCGGGCGAGCCGGTACCGTTTGCAGCCGTGCGCGAGTACGTGGCCGGAGCGCTTGCCGAGAGCGAGCCGGGGCGCAACCGCTTCCTGGCCGGGGGTATCACCTTCTGCGCGCTCAAGCCGATGCGGAGCATCCCGGCGCGCGTCATCTGGCTACTAGGGATGAATGAAGGCACCTTCCCCCGCAAAGCGCGCGCCCTGCCGTTTGACCTGATGGCCCAGCGCCCCGAACCGGGAGACCGCTCGGTGCGCGATGACGATCGCTACCTTTTCCTCGAAACGCTCCTCTCCGCCCGCGAGCGGCTCGGCATCAGCGCCGTAGGCCGTTCGCTGCGCGACAACGAGCCGGTGCCCCCCTCCATCGTCGTAAGCGAGCTGATTGATGCGCTCTGCCCCTACTTCGCCAGCCGCGAAACCGCCGAGGCGCACCTCATTACTGAGCACCGGCTCGCCGCCTTCAGCCCCGTTTACTTCGAAGGGGGGGAACGCACCTTCAGCTACTCGCAGGCCAACGCCAGCGCCGCCGCCGCGCTCGCCCACCCCGCAGAGGCCGCACCCTTCCTCCCCGAGCCGCTCCCCGCGCGGGAGGAGACGGGCGAACCGCTCCCCGCCGAGCGGCTGGCGCGGTTTCTCTGCGGCCCGGCGGCCTTCTTTCTGGAGCACCGGCTCGGCGTCTCGCTGCGCGAACGGGAGGAGACGCTGCCCGAGGCAGAGCCGCTTACCCCCAACGCCCTGCAACGCTACACCCTCCTCACCGAAGGCGTGGCAGACCACCTGCGCGCCCGGCCCCGCTCGCGCCCGGCCGCCGCCTACAGCGCGCGCGCCCTGCTGCCCCCCGGCGCGCTTGGCGAGCAATACCACGAAGCGCTCCACCACGAGGCCGAGCGGTTTGAAACCCGGCTGCGCCCTTGGCTCGCCGAGCCGTTGCAGCCGCCCTGCCCGCTCATCGCCCCCGCCGGGCCGTGGCGGGTGGAGGGCGTGCCGGGGCCGATCCACGGCTCGCGCCACCTCCTCTTCCGGGCGGCGCGCATCAAAGCCAAAGACCGCCTGCGCGCGTGGGTGTGGCACCTCCTGCGGTGCGCCGCCGGAGCCCCGGGGGAAACCGTGCTCGCCGGGGCAGATACCACGCTCCTCTACCCGCCGCTGGGGAACGCCGAAGCCCTCCTTACCGAGTTGGTGGCGCTTTACCACCGGGGGCTGTGCCAGCCAATCCCCTTCTTCCCCGAAAGCTCGGCGCTCTACGCCAAAGCCACCCTCTACCCGAGCGGGCGCGCCGCCGCTTCGCCGTTGGATCGGGCGCGCACCCTCTACCAGCCGATCTACACGCGCCAAGACGCGCCACCCGCCGAAGGCGAAGAGCCTGCCAATGCCCTCTGCTTCGGCATTGGCGACCCCTTTGGCGCGGAGTTTGAAACCGCCGCGCTCGCCGTCTGGAAGCTACTGCTCGCCAACGAAACTCCCGCCGAAGGAGGCCCGCGATGATAAGCGAAACCTTCCACCCCGGGCGCGTGGATCTGGCGGCAGGCACCACGCTTATCGAAGCCAGCGCGGGCACCGGCAAGACGTACTCCATCGCCGCGCTCTTCCTGCGCTTTGTGCTGGAGGAGGGGCTGCCGGTGGGCAAGATCCTCGCCGTTACCTTCGGCGTGGCGGCCACGCGCGAGCTTAAAGATCGCATCCGCGCTCGCCTGCGCGACACGCTCGAAGCCTTCCGCTCCGGGTGCCCCGAGGCCGAGGAAGCCACCGCCCGCACCCTCGCAAGCGGCGGCTCTTCGGGCGAAGCCATCCGTCGGCTGCAGCTTGCCCTGCATAGCTTTGATGAAGCGCCCATCTTCACCATCCACGGCTTTTGCCAGCGGATGCTTACCGAGCACGCCTTTGAAAGCGGCGCGCGCTATGATGCAGGGCAGACCGTGCCGCACCCACGCCCCCTGCTTGAGGAAGTGGCGGCCGACTTCTGGCGCTCCACCTTCTACCCCGCCCCGCCCCTGCTCGCCGCGCTGGCGGCAGATGGCCAGCTCCCCTCGGCCACTGCGCTGGCCGATCTCCTTGGCCAGCGCCACCCGGGCGTGCGCATCCTCCCCGAGCCGGGGCTAGTGCCGCTCGCTGAGTTGCGCACCGCGCTGGAGACCGCCTTTGCCCCGTTGGCACAGGCATGGGCTGCCGAAGGCCCCGCGCTTGCCGACCTGCTGGCCACAACCAAAGACCTCAGCCACGCCAAGGGGAAGCCGTTCCACCCCGAAACGGTGGCGATCCACGCCGCCGCGTTGGACCGGCTCGCCGACGGCGACGCGCCCGACCCCGCCACCCTCGCCGCGCTCGCCGCCTTTTGCGACACCACCGTCTCCGCGCACCTCAATAAAAACAAAACCGCTCCGCGCACCCCGTTCCTCACCCTCAGCGACGCTTTCGCTCAAGCCGTGGCGGCGTACCGCTCCGAGCTACCGCATACCTTCCTCGCTTACGCCGGGGCGGAGCTGGAGGCCCGCAAACTCAGCCGCCGCGTCGTCACCTTTGACGATCTGCTCACCCGCCTGCACACCGCCCTGCACGGGCCGGGGGGCAACGCACTGGCGGGCAAGATCGGCGCGGCCTACCAAGCCGTCTTGCTCGATGAATTTCAGGATACCGACCCGGTGCAGGCCGAGATCTTCCGGCGGCTCTTTGCCGGGGGCGCGCACCAGCTCTACCTCATCGGCGACCCGAAGCAGGCGATCTACGGCTTCCGCGGAGCAGACCTTTTTGCCTACCTCACCGCTGCGCGCGAGGCCCAGCGGCGCTACCACCTCGGTGTGAACTGGCGCTCCACCGCGCGCTTGCTTGAGGGGCTCAACGCCCTCTTCACCCAAGTCGAGCACCCCTTTGTGCTCCCGGGGGTAGCGTACCACCCCGTCGCCCCTGCGCCGGGGCAACTTCCCGAGGGCGAGCCCCCGCTCCGCTTCCGCGAAGTGGCACTGGAGGAAGGGGCCACCCAAAGCCTCGCCAACCCCGCGTTGGCCCGCGCTGTCGCCGTCGAAATCGCCCACTTGCGCGCGGCAGGCTGCCCCTTGGGCGAGATGGCCGTGCTCGTCCGCAAAGGGTGGCAGGCGCTTATGGTGCAAGAAGCGCTGCGCGAAGTCGGCGTGCGCAGCGTGCGGCAGACGGAGGAGAATGTCTTCGCCTCGCCCGAGGCCGCCGTGCTCCAGCGCTTTTTGGAAGCCGTGCTGGAGCCGCGCCGCGAAGCCGCCTTGCGGGGGGCCCTGCTCACCCCGCTGCTCGGGCTAAGTGCGCAGGAAGTCGCCGCGCTGGAGGATGATGAACCCGCCCGCGAGGCTTGGCTGGAGCGCTTTGCGCAATGGCGCGTGCTTTGGTTGGAGGAGGGGTTCATGGCCGTCTTCCGCCACGCGCTGGTAGAGGCGCGCACCCGCGAGCGGCTCGTGCGCGAGCCGGGCGGCGAGCGCTCGCTCACCAACTACCTCCACCTCGCCGAGTTGCTGCACACTGCCGAAACCACGCGGCGGCTCGCCCCCGCCACCTTGCAAAGCTGGCTCTGGCAGCAACGGAGCGCCCCCGAAGCGCCCGAGACCGGGCAGCTCCGGCTGGAAAGTGATGACGAAGCGGTCGAGATCGTCACCATCCACAAAAGCAAAGGGCTGGAGTACCCGCTCGTCTTCTGCCCGTTTGTGACCAGCGCGGCACTGAATAAAAAAGGCGCGCTCCACTTCCACGATACACAGGGTCAAGCGTGCCTGGAGCTACGCCCCCGGGGAGAGGCTCCGCCCGAGCACGAAGAGGCCAACGACCGCGAGCAACTCGCCGAGGAGGTGCGGCTCCTCTACGTCGCGCTCACGCGGGCCAAGCGCGGGCTCTACCTCTACCACGGTGCGATGAAGGAGGCCGGGCAATCCGCGCTCGCCTACCTCTTCCCCGACGGCGATTTGGCCGAAGGCATCGCGCGGCTAGTGGCGGCTTGCCCCACCGCTATCTCCAACAGCCCCGCGCCTGATGCCCCCCCCCCCGCGCCGCCGCCCGCCCCAGCCCCGGCGCTGGCTGCGCGTACCTTTGGCGGCACCCTCGCATGGCAGCCGTTTACCACCAGCTTCACCGGGCTCACCGCAGGCACCGGCCACGAGGAGCCCGAGCGCGATCTCCCTGCAGATGACGACACGCTGGAGCCCGTGGAGCCGAGCGGCATCCACGCCTTCCCCAAAGGCGCGGCAGCGGGCGACTTCTTCCACGATGTGCTCGAACATGCCGACTTTACCACCCCCACCGGGTGGGAGCCGCTCATCGTCACGCGGCTGGCGCGCCACGGCTTTGCCCACCTGCCGATGGCCGGGGCCGTGCAGCAAACGCTGGAGGAAACCTTCGCCACCGAACTCGCACCCGGGCTGCGGCTTGCCAACGTCCCCCCCGCGCAGCGACTCAGCGAAGCCACCTTCTTCTGCCGCCTGCCGCGCCTTACCCCGGCGGACCTCGCCGGGCTTGTGCCGCCGGAGGAAGCCGCGCTTGCCGAGCTGGGCGAGCGCGAGTGGGGGCGGCTCCGGTTTGCCCCGGTACACGGCTACCTGCGCGGCGCGATCGACCTTCTCTTCGAACACGAAGGCCGCTACTACCTTGCCGATTGGAAGTCGAACTGGCTCGGGCCCCGCCCGCAAGACTACGACGCCCCTGGCCTAGCCCGCGCCATGCGCGCCCACCACTACGCCTTGCAGGCCAACCTCTACGTCCTCGCGGCAGACCGCTTCCTCGCCCAACGCCTGCCGGGGTACGACTACGAGACGCACTTTGGCGGCGTCTTCTACCTCTTTCTGCGCGGGATGAGCCGCACTCACCCCGAACGCGGTGTCTGCCGCCTGCGCCCCACGCTCGCGCAGGTGGAGCGCCTGCGCCGCCTTGTTCTCACGCCATGAATGCTGAACCGCTCGATGACGCCTTTGCCCGCTTCATCGCCCACCACGGGGGCGGCGAAGCACCCGCCCTTGCCGCGCGCCACCTGAGCCGCGCCGTGCGCGAGGGGCACCTCTGCCTGAACCTCGCCCGCCCCCCGGCAGACGAACCGCACTGGCCCTCCCTGCCCGAGTGGCAAGCGGCGCTCGCGGCTTCGCCCGCCGTGGGCAAGCCGGTGGAGGAACCGCGCACCCCGCTCATTCTCGACCCCTCGGGGCGGCTCTATCTCGCCCGCTACCACCGCTACGAGCAACGGCTCGCCGCCGCCCTGCGCCAGCTCGCGGGCGCACCCGGCCCCGCCCCCGCCGAAGGGCAAGAGGCTGCGGTAGAGACGGCCACGCGCCGCGCGCTCACGCTCATCTCAGGCGGGCCCGGCACCGGCAAAACAACCACCGTGCTCACCCTGCTGGAGCGTCTGCTCGCAGAGGGGCGGCTTGGCCGCGCCCTCCTCGCCGCGCCCACCGGCAAAGCCGCCGCGCGGCTTGATGAAGCGCTGCGCGACGGGGCCGCCCGTAGCAAGAACGAAGCGCTGCGCCACACCGTCGCCACCCTGCCGCGTGCCACGACGCTGGACCGCCTGCTCGGCTCGCGCCCCGGCACCACCGCCCTGCGCCACCATGCGGGCAACCCGCTGGCGGTCGATCTGCTCATTGTCGATGAAGCCTCCATGGTCGCCCTGCCGCTCATGGCGAAGCTCTTCGACGCCTTGCCCGCCCGCGCCCGCGTCGTGTTGCTGGGGGATCGCGACCAGCTTGCCTCCGTGGCCCCCGGCAGCGTGCTGGCCGATCTTTGCGACGCCGCCGCGCTCCCCACCAGCCCGCTCCACGGCTCGCTCGTCCTCCTGCGCACCAACTACCGCTTTGGCAATGAGAGCGCCATCTACCGCGCTTGCGAAGCCATCCGCACCGGAGACGCCGCCGCTGCCCTCGCCATCGCGGGGGAAGGGAGCGCCGAGCTACATGGCCAGCCGCTCCCCACCGGGGCCGCGTGGGAGCGGGCGCTGCGCGAAGCCGTGCTCGCCGGGTACGGCCCCACCCTTGCCGAGCGCGACCCGGCGCGCGCCCTCGCCGCGTTTGCCCAGTACCGCATCCTCGCCGCCGTGCGCGAAGGGCCGCACGGCATCCACGAGCTCAACCGCCAATGTGCCGCCCTGCTACGCGGCGCGGGGGGGCTCCAACATGGCGGGCAGCCGCTCCTCATCACCGCGAACGACCCCGCCCTCGGCCTTTTCAATGGCGACACGGGGCTCCTCCTGCCCGACCCGGCGGGGGGGGATGCGCGGCTCTGGGCGTGGTTCCCCGGCGTGGAGCCGGGCGCGCCGCCGCGCCGCATCGCCCCGGCGCGGCTACCGGCGCACGAGCCCGCGTTTGCCCTCACCGTGCATAAAAGCCAGGGGTCGGAGTTCCGGCGCATCCTCCTCATCCTGCCGGGGCGGGAGAGCGCCGTCCTCACCCGCGAGCTGGTCTACACCGGCCTCACCCGCGCGCGCGAGCGGGTCGATCTCTGGTACGCCCCGGGCCCCTTTGCCGCCGGGGTGGCCCGCCGCGCCGAGCGCGAAAGCGGCCTGCGCGATGCCCTTGCCTGAAAGTTATGTTGATGAAGCGAATCCTCCTCAGCGCGCTCCTCCTCCTGCCCGCGCTCCTCTGCGCCGGGCCGAAGGAAGACGCGCTCTTCGCCGCCCTGCGCGAAGACGACCCCGCCGCCGCCCGCGCCGCGCTGGAGCAAGGGGCAGACCCCAACACGCCGCTCCGCTCTGGCCTTGTACCGCTGCTGCGGGTGCGCACCGCTCCGATGGCCAAAGTGCTCCTTGAGTACGGCGCCACCTTCCCCAAAGAGCCGCTGCACGGGCAGACGCCGACGCGCCATCTCATCCTCAACCAAGCCGACGCCAAGGCGCTGGCGCTCCTCGTCCCGCACGACGCGCAGACCGACCTCGCTCGCGACGGCACGGAGCTACTCCTTCTCGCATCGCAAGTGGGGCGGCCCGAAGCCATCGCCTACCTTCGCGCCCAAGGGGTGCAGCCCAAGGCGAAGCTTGGGTTCACCCCCGTCGCCCTTGCGGCAATGTTTGGCAGCGTCGAGTCGCTGCGCGCCTTGCTCGAAGGCGGCGCGAGCCCCTGCACGGAGAGCCCGGAGGTGCCCTGCCCGATCCAGAACGCGCTCGCCGTCCGCCAAGGGGCGTGCGCCAAGCTGCTTTGGGAGGCCGGGTGCCGCCATGTGCCCGAGCTTTCCTACCGCCTCTCGCAGAACCCGCCGGAGGCCGAAGTCGAGGCACTGATTGAAACGCACCGCGCGGAGTTGGAAACCGGCGGCCAAGTCTCCCCGCTCGCCGTCGCAGCCAACCACGGCAAGCTCGGCTGGGTACGCGCCATGGTCGAGCGCGGCGCGGGCGAGAAGACGGGGCTCGAAGCCGCACTGGAAGCCGCCGCCAGCGAAGGGCATTGGGAAGTGGTCGATTACCTCCTCATCAACCGCGCCCGCCCCACCACCGCCGTGTTGGAAGCCGCCGTCTGGAATGCGAACCCGTACACCGAGCAGCGCCCGAAGGAAGATTTCCTGCGCACGCTCGATCTCCTGCTGGAAAAAGCGGGCACCTATACCGAGGCCGAGCAACACCTCCTCCTCACCATGAGCTTTGCCACGCGCAACCCCGGGGGCAGCCCCGAGGCGATCCGCAAGCTGCTCGCGCACGGCTTCCCCCTGAGCGCGCGCAACGCCGAGGGCCAAAGCGTGGAGGAAGCCGTCCGCAAACTCTGCACCGACAATACCTGCGCCGAGCTTTCGCCGGAAGTGAAGGCGCTGCTTAAATAAAGTGGGCAATTGGATCCAACCCCACGGCGTCTCACACAGACGCCCTACAATTTCCGCCCCCGAGGGTCGTTTGGCGATTTGTAGGCCGTTTCTGTGAAACGGCAGTCCAACCCCATGGCGTCTCACAGAGACGCCCTACAGTTCTCCCGCCCGAGGGTCGTTTGGCGATTTGTAGGCCGTCTCGGTGAGACGGCAGTCCAACCCCACGGCGTCTCACAGAGACGCCCTACCGTTCGTCTTACACCGCCACCACCGACTCCCGCCACTCCAGCACTGCCGGTACCCGCACCGACTCCACCGGCGCAGCCGGATCTTTGAGCCGCGCGAGCAAGAGGCGCACCGTCTCGGCGGCCAGCCGGTCGACATCCTGCCGCACCACGGTGAGGCGCGGCGTCCACCACGCGGCGAGGGGGAAGTCGTCAAACGCCACGAAGGAGAGCGCCTCGCCAAAGGCAAGCCCCAGATCGCGCACCCCCGCCACAGCCCCGATGGCCAGCGGCTCGGAGAGCGCCGCCAACAGCGTGGGCCGCCCCGGCTCGCGCAGCAGCCCGGCTACCGCCGCCCGCGCGGCCTCGGCCTCGTTGGCTACCTCCACCTTGCGGATGCCGCGCCCGAATACTTCGCGAAAGCCTTCGTAGCGCTCGCGCAAGCTCAAGTCCCCCGCCGGGGCATTGAGCAGCGCCACCCGCCGGTGGCCCAACGCATGGGCGCGCTCGGCCAGCGCACGGGCGGCCTCGCGGTTCTCCGTCGCCACGAAAGGGAGTGCGCTCGCGCACCCCGGACGGTCGAGCACCACGGCGGGGAAGCCCGGGCGCAGAGCCGCAGGGTCCACCTTTTTCTCCCGCGAGGGGATCCAGATCAACCCGTCGGCCCCGTGGGCGATGAGCGAGGCAATCAACTCCGGCTCGGCCTTCGGGTCGTTGCGGCTGTGGACGATGAGGAGCTGGTAGCCATGGGCGCGCAGCTCCTGCTCCAGCCGGTCGGTGAGCGCGCCAAAGAGGGTAATCTCCGCCGTCGGCAGCAGAAACCCGACAAGCTGCGTGCGCCGCGTGCGCAGGCTGCGGGCCTGCGCGTTGGCCGTGTACCCCATCTTGCTCGCCATCGCCTCCACGCGGGAGATCGTCTCCGTCGAGTACGAAAACCCGTCGAACGAGCGATTCAGCACCTTCGACACCGTGCAGGTAGAGAGATCGAGGGCGCGGGCCAGATCGGCAAGAGTGACGCGGGCAGGGCGCATAACGGGGGGGAAAATGCTTGCACCTGCCCTCCGCCGCAAGATATAAACGATTATATATGACGACCCCCTGCCACCCACCCCGCATTTCCGACGCCGAGTTCCAAGCCCGCCTGGCCACCACCGCACGCCTCACCGCCGAGGCGGGGTTGGATGCGCTGGTCGTCCACTCCAACGAGGCCGATTTTGCCAATGTCCGCTACCTCTCAGACTACTGGCCGCTCTTTGAAGCGGCGGGCGTGCTCATCACCCCCCATGCCGAGCCCGCGCTCTTCATCGGGCCCGAGAGCGAGACGTTTGCCCGCAGCCGCACGAAGATCCCCACGCTCCACAAACTGGTGGAGTACCGCGAGCCTGCGGAGCCCGACTACCCCTCCATCGCCGTCACCCCGCTGCGCAAGCTCATCCTCGATGCCGTGGGCCACGAGCCGAAGCGG
Organism: Chthoniobacteraceae bacterium; assembly: GCA_037189965.1. Taxonomy (GTDB): domain Bacteria; phylum Verrucomicrobiota; class Verrucomicrobiia; order Chthoniobacterales; family Chthoniobacteraceae; genus DATMFV01. The sequence goes on from JBBCKB010000090.1 coordinate 20,536, forward strand.
ATCGGCCTGGCCGGGTGGGCCATCTTCCCGCTCCCCGTTTACAAAAGCCTGCGCGAGGCGTTCCCCAACGCCGAGCTGGTAAAGGCGGACGACATCCTCTTCCGCCAGCGGGCCATCAAGTCCGAAGCGGAGATCGCGTGCCTGAAGGAAGCCTTCCGCATTACCCGCGCGGCGACGGATGCCGTCATCTCCCAGCTCCGCCCGGGGCTCACGGAGTTGCAGATCGCGGGGATCGCCCAGAGCGTTATTTATGCCGAGGGGGCCGAGTACGAGGGGCTCCCGCAGTACGTCCTCTCGGGCCCCGCGAGCGGCCACGCCATCGGCCGCGCCGGGTACCGCGCGGTGCAAAAGGGCGACATCGTGCAGCTCAACCTCTCTGCCCGCGTACACGGCTACTCGGCGAGCATCGGCGTGCCGGTGAGCCTCGGCCGCGCGAGCGATGCCGCCCGGAAGTTGCTGGAGTTTGGCCTCAAGGCGCACCACTTCACCCGTACGCTGCTCGCCCCCGGCACCCCGGCCAAAGAGGTGGCGCTCGGGTACGATGCGTTTGTAAAGAAAGAGGGCTTCGCCGACTACCAGCTCTACGGCCCGTGCCACGGGCTCGGGATGATCGAAGTCGAGCGCCCGTGGATCGAGACTTCCTCCACCTACGCGCTGGAGCCGGGCATGACCTTCCAGCTCGACACCTACTTCTACACCCCGGAAGGCACCGAGCTGGAGCGCGCCAATGGCTCCGCCTTCGGCCTGCGGTGGGAGAATGGGTGCCGCATCACCGCCGAAGGCACCGAGCTGCTCTCGCCCGCCCCCACCGCGCTCGTGGAGGTGGAGGCATGAGGACGCTACCCCCCTCTCCCCTCTGGAGCGGCAGCTCCTGGAGGGCGGGTCTCCGTGCCCGCCGTGGCGTTGGAGCCCGTACCAAGGAGGCCCGGCCATGATCCCCCCGCTCGGCCAACGGCGCTGGGTCTTCCCGGACGGCGACATCCCCCCGCACGACCCCACCGACCCCGCGCTCAAAAACGACGACACGCACGGGCATGAATCTCTCGTCGTCCTCAACACGGGGGAGGCCGCCGTGCACCCGGTGCTCTACGTCTACTTCAGCGACCAGGAGCCGTGGCGCATCCCGTTGGGCGAGGTGGGCCCCCGCCGCGTCGCCTGCTACCGGACGGATGAACCGCTGGGCACCGAACGCGCGCAGATCCCCCCCGGGCAGTACGCCCTCGTGCTGGAGGCCGAGGGGCCGGTGGTTGCGCAGATTGGCCGGATGGATATTCGCCAGCCAAACCTCGCCTACTATACGGTGATGGGGTACCCTCCCGCCCAACAACCATGAGCCAAGCCCCTGCTTTTGAAGTCCTCTTCGGGTTCGACATGGAGACGGATGTCGGCTCGTGGACCCCTTTCCACGAAGGGCTCGCACACGGCACCCCGCCGGTGCTCGACCTCTTCGCGCGGCACGAGATCACCGGCACGTTCTACTTCGTCGGCCACTCGGCGCGGGAGGTGCCGCAGAGCGTGCACGCCGTGCGCGATGCGGGGCACGAAGTCGGCTCGCACAGCCTCTACCACGAGACAGTGGGCGACCCGATCTTCCCGATCCCCGGCGTCTACCCGCTCCTCCCGCACGAGGTGGCCCCGCGTCTGGAGCTCAACACCCGCTGGGTGGAGGAGGTGGCCGGGGTGCGCCCGCGCAGCTTCCGCGCGCCGCGCCTCTTTGGCTCCACCGCCGTTTGCAATGCGCTGGAGAGCCTAGGCTACGTGAGCGATGCCTCTTACCCGCTCTACTACTACCGCCAGCGGCTGGAGCCGTACCACCCGAGCGCGGAGGATTGGACGCAGCCGGGCCACCTGCGGCTCGTGCAGATCCCCAACTTCGCCGATCTCGACGCCGAAAGCACCGACCCGTACGGGCGCGACCGCGACCAATGGCCCAAGTTCCGCACCGAAGGGGCCGACGCCGTGCTCGCGCAGGCCGACCGCTTCCTCGCCCACCTCGCGCGCAACGGGGTGGAGCGCAAAGTGCTCGCCTTCTACTTCCACCCGTGGGAGTTCCACCCGATGCCCGAGGGCCTCATCTCCTACGGCGAAGGGGCGGTGCTGCCGCAACCCTTTATCGTGCAAAACTGTGGAGAAGTGGCGCTGCGCGAGCTGGGGCGGCTGATTGCCGGGCTTAAAGCCCGGGGCGGCCACTTCCGCACGGCAGCAGAGATCGCCGCCGACACCCCGGCTGCTCCCCGGTAAAGCTCTACCCGACCAACCCCCGCACCACCCGGTACGCGCCGTAGAGCGCAAGCACCGCGACGAGGAGGATGCTCGCGATCAGGCCGCCCACAAAGAGCCAATCGCCCAGCGTAGAGGCGCGGCGCGCGCCGCCGTGCTTCTGGAGCAGGCGGTAGTTGAGCGCGTTGGACTTGAACCACGCGGAGAAAACATCCCCCACGCCGGGGATGACGCCGATGACCGTGTTGAGCATCACATTAAGCGCCATGCGCACGAGCACCACTTTGGGCACCCCATAGCGAACGCTCGCGCCAATAAGCGCCACCGAAACCAGCGCCCCCGTGCCATCGCCCACGCCGGGGATCAGGCCGAGCAGCGGGTCGAGCCCCACGCGCCAGCGGGTGCCGGGCACGCGGATGGCATTATCCATCAAATGCGCGATGAAGGCGATGAGCGGGTCTTCCGTGCCCCCTCCGGGCGGGAGCGCTTCGGCGTACCCGGCTTCTTTGCCATCAATGCGGACTTTGCGTTGCTCGCCCATTGCGAGGAGAAGATCGCACCAAAATTACTTATCGTCTCCCTTCCAAATGCGGACGACGAAGTAAAGGGTCACGACGGTGAGCACCAGCGTATAGAGCGACTTGGCCACGATCGTTCCCACCGTCTCCGGGGGCGGGGTGGCGGCGGCTTCGGCGACTTGTGCCGCGCTGGCGAGGAAGAGGGCCGACATCATGGCGCGATTTTGCTCACCTGCTCAGGGCTTGGCAACCCCCACGCTTTCCATTTCTTGCCATACTCGCTCCAAGGGAGGAGGGCATAGTGCGGGTTTTCATCCGCCTTGAGCCAGCGGATGAGGGAGGCGAGCGTCTGCTCCTCCATGGTGGTGCACCCGGCGGTGGGGCGGGTGGGCCCCCGGCGGATGTGGAAGAAGATGGCGCTGCCCATGCCTGCGGCAGGCGGGTCGGAGTTGTGGCGGATCTCGACGAGCCAGCGGTAAGCGAAATCGTTGTGCCGCATCTTCTGCTTCTCAAACCATGGGGGCGGGTTATTGGGATCTACGACGATGTGGCGGTTGTACTCGGGGAGGGCGGGGTCATCAATCCACGCATCGGCCTTGGTGATGGTGCGGAACGGGTAGTTGGCCCCTTTGGGGAGCGCCGGGTCGTGGGTATAGATCTTGCCGAGGCGGAAGACGCCCGCAGGGGCGCGCCCATCGCGCTCGACTTTGGCTTTGCCCGGCTCGCCCGTGCCGAGGCGGCCCCGGCCCCAGGCAAGGCCGTTGCGTCCGAAGAGGACGGGGGCAGGGCCCCAAGTGGTCTTCCACTCGCCATTGCGCTGGCGCTCCAGGCCGATGAGCTTGCCGGTGTTGGAGTCCCACCCCGGGGCGATGGCGACGAGAAGCTGCTGCACGTCGTTCCCCACCGGGCGCCCGGTGGTTTTGGAAGCCAGCCCGGCGGAGGAAAGCGCCACGAGCCCGACGATTGCTAAAAATAAACGGTTCACCCGGGCAATGAAGACGCGCCCGCGCTTTCGCGCAAGCGGGAATGCCGCTTTTTTACGCCCCGGGCGCAAGAAAGGGGGGAGGAAAAAGAGGGCGTTACTTTGGAGCCGGGGGCCGGTAAAGTTGCCGCCGCCGTGCCTCCCATTCTTTACCGCGCCCGCCTCCTTTTGCCGATGGGGGCTCCTTATGTGGAAGATGGGGGGGTAGCGGTTTGCGAAGGGCGCATTACCTCAGTGGGGCCATTTGCCGAGGTGCGCTCGGGGCACCGGGGGGCCGTGTGCGATCTGGGCGAGGTGGTGCTGCTGCCGGGGCTGATCAACGCCCACTGCCATTTGGACTATACCGGCCTGCGTGGGCAGATCCCCCCGCCACAGGAAGGGTTTGCCGCATGGGTAGGGCAGATCAATGCGCTTAAAGCCAGGCTTACCGAGGCCGACTACCTGCGGGCGATTCGCGACGGCTTTGCGGAGCTCTTGCGCGGGGGGGTGACGACGGTGTTCAACCTCGAAGCCTTCCCCCACCTCCTTGGCTGCTTGCCCCGGCCACCGCTGCGGACGTGGTGGTTCCATGAGCTCATCGACGTGCGCGACCCGGCCGCCGCCGAAGCCCAAGTGGCCGCCGCGCTGGAGGCCCACCGGGCCCATGCCACGGGGTGGCCAGGGGGGGCGGGGCTCTGCCCGCACGCGCCGTATACCGCTTCGGCAGGGCTCTACCGGGCGTGCGCGCGGGCGAGGGTGCCGCTCTCCACGCACCTTGCCGAGTCTGCCGATGAGGCGGCCATGTTTGCCCACGCGCGCGGGCCGCTCTACGAGGTGCTCGCGAGGCTGGGCCGCCCGATGGGCGATTGCGGGCACCACAGCGCCTTTGGCCACGCGGTACGGGCCGGGCTGGTGGGGCCGGGCTGGCTGCTTGCCCATGCCAATGAGCTGGAGGAGGAAGATTTTGAGTGGATCGCCACGCACCCGGGGCCGTGGCGCGTGGTGCATTGCCCCCGCAGCCATGCGTTCTTTGGCCACCGCCCCTTTGCGTGGGAGCGGCTGCGAGCGCTGGGGGTAGAGATCAGCCTGGGGACGGATAGCCTCGCGAGTAACGCCGATTTGAGCCTGCTCGCCGAGCTTCGCGCCGCTGGCAGGGCCAACCCCGCCCTCTCTTCCGAAGCGCTTCTTGATATGGCCACCCTCCACCCAGCACGTGCGATTGGGCAGGCGGGGCAGCTCGGCTGCCTTGCGCCCGGGGCGTGGGCGGATCTCATCGCCCTCCCCTACGCAGGCGCGCCCGGCGGGGCGGCAGATGCGGTGGTCGGCCATGCCGGGCCGGTGGAGTGGGTGCGGGTAGCGGGGGAGGTGCCGATATGTTAAGAAAAACGCTCCCCCTTTGGCTTGCGCTATTGGTGGCCTGCCCGCTGGGGGCACAAGCCCGGCCCCGGAAGAAGGCGGCACCTGCGCCCGCGCCAGCCGTGGTGAAGGATGAGTCGGGCCTCATCGCCGAGGGGGCCATCGTGCTCGATGCCTTTACCGGCGAGGTGCTTTTCGAGAAGGAGGGGGCTGCCGTGTTTTACCCCGCCAGTGCCACCAAGATCCTCACGGCACTCCTGGTGATCGAGGCCGGGGGGCTCGATGAAGAGGTGGAGATCATGCTCGAAGATACGCAAGTCGAGCCGACGGCTATCTACTTCAAGCCGGGGCAGCGCTACACCCGCCGCGAGCTGCTTTACGCGCTGATGCTCAAGAGCTGCAACGATGTGGCCTGCGCACTGGCTCGCGACAATGCGGGGAGCGTCGCCGCCTTTGCCGAGAAGATGACGGAGCGGGCCGCCGCGTTGGGAGCCCAAGGCTCGCGCTTCATGAACCCCCACGGGCTTCACCACGCCCACCATTATACGACTCCGCATGATTTGGCCCTCATCGCCCGCGCCGCCATGGAGCAGCCGGAGTTCCGCGCGGTGGTGGGGACGCAGCACCACGTCTGGCCGGGGGCGGAGGGGGCGGTGCCGCTGCGCAACAGCAACCGGATGTTGCGCACCTTCCCCGGGTGCACGGGGCTCAAAACCGGCTACACACGCGCGGCGCGGCATGTGCTCGTCTGCGCGGCCCTGCGCGATGGGCGCGAGGTCATCTCCGTCGTCATGGCTTCCGACAAGCTCGGCAAATGGAGCGACAGCGCCCTGCTGCTGGAGCGCGGGCTCGCCGAGGTGGCCCCGGCACAAAAAGAGCACGGGCCGGAGATCATCCAGCCCGTGCCACCTGCCACTGCGTTACACAGTGGGCAAACTCAGAAGTAGTAGCTCGTGCCGAGCCAAACGGCGTTGACGGCGTAGTCGCCCCAGCTCACTTCATTCAACACGCGGGTGTAAGTGTAGTTGGCAAATACGGTGAAGTGGCGGTTGATAAGGTAGCGCCCGCCCACCGTACCGGTGATGGTCTGGCGATCTCCCTTAAACTGGTTGCCTCCCACGCCCTTGATGGCCGAGTAGGAGTAGGTACCCCCAACGTTAAGGGCGATGCGGGAAGTCAGCACATGGTCCACATAGAGGCCGGTGCGGGCGGTGTAGTCGCTCTGGAAGGGGTTTCCGCTATCTTCAAACCCGATGCGGTTGGCCCACCGGATGGTGG
>JBBCKB010000091.1:0-27968 GCA_037189965.1 Chthoniobacteraceae bacterium
GACGCACCACGGCGTCTTATACGGCACCAGCGAGTAGGCCACCAGCGTGCCCGCCCCGTAGATGGCAAGGAAGCGCAGCACCCCGGGCAGCCCCGGCCAGAGCGCTCGTACTGAAAGAAGCAAACCGAGCGCGGCAGGCCATTCGTAACGCCCCATGAGCTCCAGCCAGTAGTGGAAAGGCTTTTCGTGGCCGGAGTGCTCCGTCACCCCCGTGGCAAACCATGCGGCAAACGTCTCGTAAAGACCGTGCAGGGAAGCAGGGTCCAGGAATCCGCCGCTGTAGAAGAAGAGCACGACGATTAAAGAAGCTGCCGTGGTGTTAAACCCGTCATAGCGGCTCCAGCGTCGGGGAGCAGGGCGCAGCGGCAACGGCGGAGACGAAGGGCGGAGCTTTTCCAGCAGCACCAAGGTCCCAAAAGCCAGCCCAAGTGCAGCGAGGTGGATGACATATGTCTCCTTGGTGAGTATCAGCAGCGTTACCCCGGCCGCTGTGGCATGCAGGCCGGTGCGTGTGCCGTATTTCCAAAGTTCTGCCGCGCCCCAGATGCCTAGCACGAGACCAAGCACCAGCCACGCTTCGTGGATCGCGTAGCGGGCGTAAAAGACTTCCCCCGGCGAGACGGCAAACGCCAGCCCCGCCCAGAAGCAGATGCGCCATGGCAGAAAGCGCCGGTAAAGGAAGATAAGCCACACCGTGGCCGCTCCCGCCAGCGCGAGCGGCAGGCGCAGGGCTGCGACATCCCGCCCGAAAAGCGCTTGCGCAAAGAAGAGAACGTAGAAATGGAAAGGGCCGTGGTAGTTACCCGGGTCGTAATGATAAAAGCCCGTCTGCCGCATTTGATCTATGAAGAAGCCATTCACCCCTTCGTCAAAATGCGCCGGCTTCTCCCCCAGCCAGAGGAGCCGCAGCAGCAATGCCAGCGCCAGCACCGCCCACGCCGCCAATGGCAGGCGCCCCGCCGCTACCGGGGGCGGGGGGGAGTTGCGAGCCGGGGGGGCATCAGCAGAAAGCGAGAGCATGAGGGGAGAGAATGGCCTTCACGAGCCGGTGTTTTTATGGGAATAGCTGGGTCCTGCGCACGCAATGAACGAGCCCGAACTGAGCATCATCATCCCCGCCTTCAATGAAGAAGGGCGGCTTCCGGAGACGCTCCCGCGGCTGGCCCGCTTTTGTAACGCTTTGAGGTTCGGTTGGGAAGTCTTGTTGGTGGTGGAAAAAGGGGCAGACCGGACTGAGGAAATCGCACGGGCGGCGGCGGCCGGCCTTCCGTCGTTCCATGTTTTGGAGACGGGGGTGCACCGGGGCAAAGGGTACGCCGTGCGCCGGGGGATGTTGGCCGCCCGGGGGGCGGTGCGTCTTTTTATGGATGCAGACCTGAGCGTCCCCCCCGCAACGGTGCAGACCTTTCTCGACTATCTGGCGCAAAACCCGGGGGTGGATGTGCTGATCGGCAGCCGCAAACACCCCCAAAGCCGCATTGTCCGACGCCAAAGCCCCCTGCGCGAGCGAATGGGGGAGGGGTTTAACCACCTCCTGCGGCTGGTGGCGGGCGTACCGTGGCGCGATACGCAATGCGGCTTCAAAGCCTTCCGCCGGAGCGCGGCGGAGGCGCTCTTCGCGCGCCAGCGCAGTGATGGCTTTGCCTTTGATGTGGAGCTGCTCTTACTCGCCCGCAAGCTTGGCTACACCGTGGAGGAGCACCCGGTGGAGTGGACAAACTCGCCCGAGTCGCACGTCCATATCCTGCGCGACAGCGTACGCATGGCGGCGGATGTGCTGCGCATTCGCTGCCGGGTGGGGCGATAAAAGGTCGCCACCCTGTTTGCCGGTGTGGTAACACTGGTTTTCATGAAAACCGTTTGGCTGGGCCTCTTTCTCGTATTTGGCTTTGTGGGGGGTGGAGCGGTTGCTGCGGAGCCGAAGGTTCGCGCCATCGCGTTTGATGCGTTTCCCATCTTTGACCCCCGGCCCGTGGAGGCGGCGGCAGTCGCCCTCTTCCCCGAGCAGGGCCGGGAACTGACAAAATCGTGGCGTACCCGCCAGTTTGAGTACCAATGGCTCCGTGCCTTGGGTGGGGAGTACCGCGATTTTAAAGTGACGACAGAAGACGCCCTCACCTTTGCCGCCCGCCAGCACGGGCTGGAGCTTTCAGGTGAGGCGCGCCAGAAGCTGATGGCCCCCTATGCTAGCCTCACCGCATGGCCCGATGCTCGCGCGGCTTTGGAGAAGCTCAAAGAGAAGGGTTACCGGCTTGTCTTTCTTTCCAATATGACGGAGGAGATGCTCCGCTCCGGGCTGGCGGCATCCGGGTTGGCTCCTTACTTTGACGCGGTATACAGCACAGATGCCGTACGCACCTTCAAACCAGCCCCCAAGGCATACCAGATGGCGCTTGATGGGCTGGGGCTCCCGCGTGAAGAAGTGCTCTTTGTGGCATTCGCCGGTTGGGACGCTGCAGGGGCCAAGTGGTTCGGCTACCCGACCTTCTGGCTCAACCGGGCGGGGGCTCCGGCTGAAGAACTCGGCACCTCGCCCGATGGCATGGGGCGCGATTTACAGGCCCTCATTGATTTTCTGGAGAAGAGGTAACGGGAGTGAAAACTCGCTACGACGAGGCGTACGAACGCGATGGGACGCCTACGGATTCTTCTTTTCCATCAACGTTTTGAGGAAAGCCGCAACTTGCTCATAAGGTATCTCGGCCTTTTCTGAAGCCTCAAACCCCTTCCATAAATAGAAGTGGAGCACCTTTCCATCTTTGATGGGGAATTGGCCCGCATAGTAATTCATGGTGGCGTATTCGCCCGGGTTCTTGTCGATCTTCTTGAGGAAGACGAGGTATTCCCCGCCGGTCTCATAAAAGACATTCGGGCAGGTAAGCCCATTGGAATGACCGATGAGAAGAGGCTGCCCTTTCTGACCTCCCTTGATGCCGGGAACCACGATGACGGTGGCAGTTCGTTGATATTCCTCTGAGTGGAAAAACCTTCCTTCAACCGTAACGGAGCCATCCTCATTGCGGCGATGCCGCGGTCTTGGAGGAGAAAGGTCCGTATTTTCCAAAACTCGGATGTGGGCGATAATGTCCGCTTCTTCCACGGCATCGGGAAGGAAGAGCGGCGCACTCTTCGCCCAGGCAAAACAAGGGATGAAGGAAATCGCAATCAGGAGGGAGAACAACGGCTTCATCTTCAAAAAGAACCGCCCTACTCCTCGACCTCGATTGGGATCGCTTCGCAAATCTTCTCCCACCCGGGGAAGTTCCACCGGTTGGGGAAGCCGATGCATTGCGCGGGCTTCACGGCCTGGAGGCGGCAATCCTGCCCTTCGAGAAAGAAGCACTCGCCGTTGGGCTTGTCGATCAACGCCAAGCCGTTGCGCTGGGGGGTGAGGCGGGTAAAGCGTTGGATAAAATCATCCTCCTCCAGCCCGAGGTGCGCGGCGATGGGGGCGATCTCTTCCTCCTTAAGCCGGACAAACCCCGGCCATTTGCAGCAGGCGGTGCAACGTTGGCACTGGTAAAAGATCTTCTTCAAAACGAGGCGGGAAGGATCGGCCTTTCCCCCCGTGGGTGCAACCGAAAAACTACGCTTCGGGTAGCGGCAAGCGCGGGGCGGCGGTGGCGATAGCGTCCTCAAGGTCGGCGAGGTTGACCGGTTTGGTCAAATGCCGGGAGTAGCCTGCGCGCACGCTTAGGCGCACTTCATCCTCGGTGCCAAAGCCGCTCAAGGCCACACACGGCACGATTCGCCCACACACCCGGGCGATGGCTCCGGGGAGGTCGAGCCCGGAGCCGTCGGGCAGGCCAAGGTCGCTCACAAAAAGGTCAAACTCGCCGGTGCGCATGGCGGCCATGGCATCGGCCACCCCGGAGACGCTGCTGACTTCATGCCCCTGGTGCTGGAGCAGCCGCTGGAGGGCGATGCGGGTATCAGCATGGTCTTCGACAAGGAGGATACGGCGCGGGCCGCTGGCAAGCTGGGGCAGGGAAGCTTGCGCCGGAAGGGGGAGCGCCTCTCCGGGGCAGGGGAGGGTGAAGGCAAAGGTGGTGCCGCCGGAGGGGGTACTTTCTTCCAGAAGAAGGCGGCCGCCATGCCCCTCTACGAGCCCCCGCGCGATGGCGAGCCCCAGGCCGAGCCCTCCCTGCTGCCGGTGGGCGGAGGCTCCTTGCTCAAACGCTTCGAAAATGCGGTCGGCATTTTCCCGGGAGATGCCGCTGCCGGTGTTGGTAACACGCACCGTCAACTCGCCCTCGCCGCCGTGGGTGGAGAGGCGGATTTTCCCACCCGAGGGGGTGAACTTGCGGGCGTTGTCCAAAAGGTTGAGGAGCACTTGCCGCAGCCGCGCGGCGTCTCCGGCCAGAGTGGCGTGTGAGGCATCGAGCTTAAGCTCCAGTGAAAGATCGCGCGCCGTCAGTGGGCCACGGATGGAGGCTGCGACTTCATGGATGAGGGTATGGAGATCAAGCGCGGATTTGGTGAGCCGCAGTTTGCCGTGCGAAAGGCGGGTGGCATCGAGAAGGTCATCCACCAGGCAGATCTCGTGCTCTACGTTGCGGCGGATGAGGGCGAGCGTCTGCTCCTCTTCGGCGTTGCGCCCCCGGAAGGCGGAGAGCGCGGCCAGCACGGGGGTGAGCGGGGTGCGCAGCTCGTGGGAGATGACGGAAAGGATCCGGTCTTTCATCTCCGAGGCGGCTTCGGCCTGTGCTTTCTGGCGGGCCACCTCCTCCTCGGCACGTTTGCGCGCGGTGATCTCCTCTACTGTGACGATGGAGTAGCGGCGGTCTCCCTCCCGGCTGCGCAGGAGCGCGCACGTGACGTTCCCCCAGATCACTTCGCCATCCTTCTTGAGGTAGCGCTTCTCCATCGTGAAGTCGGGGATGTCGCCCGCAATGAGGCGGCGCACCAGCACTTCGTTGAGCGGCAAGTCATCCGGGTGGGTGACGTCTTGAAAGCGGAGCTTCATCAGCGCTTCCCGGTCGTAGCCGAGGATCTCGCAAAGCTTGCGGTTTACCCGGATCCACCGCCCATCAAGCGCCAGGTGGGCGATGCCGATGGCGGCGTTCTCAAACGTGGCGTTGAAGTCTTCTTCCCGGCGAAGCAGGAGCTGGAGCATGCGCCCGCGTTTACGTTCGGCCCGCAGTGCCCTCCATGCGCAGCCGAGTACGGCTCCCGCCAATAACAGGGTTGCTCCCGCAAATGCTGCGGGGCGGGCTAACCCGGTAATCCATCCGTGGTTCGGTGAAAACGCTGCCATGTGTATCCGGCCAAAATCTGGAGAATCGCTGAAAAGTCAACCGGAATAAACCCTATTCCCCACCGGGAGGAGGGAGGTTCTAACCCGGGTGACGAACCAAAAACTCTGCCGCCAGCGCCTTGTAGGCCACAGTGCCTGCGCCGGAGGGGTCGTACTCCAGAATCGATTTTCCGAAGCTGGGCGCTTCCCCGAACCTGATGCTCCGGGGAACCATGGCCTCGTAGACGACCTCGGTAAAGTGGGTGCGGACTTCGGCGACGACCTGCTGGCTCAGGTTGGTGCGGGAGTCGTACATCGTCATGATGATGCCGTTTAGCTCAAGATTGGGGTTAATGCCCGTCTGCCGCACCTGCTCAATAATGCCGCTGATTTTGCTCAACCCCTCCAAAGCGAAGTACTCGCACTGGATAGGGACAAGCGCCTCATCCGCAGCCGCCAGCGCATTGGTCATCAAAATGCCGAGGGAGGGGGGGCAATCGAGCAAAACAAAGTCAAACGTAGCATCGGCCCGTAGCGGCTCCAGCGCGGCGCGTAGGCGGGAAAGGTGGTCTTCCTGCCGGGCCACCTCGACTTCCGCCCCCGCAAGGTCGAGATCTGCAGGGATGATCCAGAGGGTCTCGAAGCGGGTGGGGAGGATTTTATCCACTACCGAAGCCTGGCCGATGAGCGGCTCATAGCAGCTCTGCCCCTCAAAGCCGGAGAGGCCGAGAGCGCTGGAGGCATTGGCCTGCGGGTCGAGATCGATCAACAACACACGCTTGCCCAACTGGGCCAGAGCCACTGCGAGGTTGACCGAGGTGGTCGTCTTCCCGACCCCTCCTTTCTGGTTGGCAATGGCAATGATCTTCATCTTCTCAAGCGCGCGGGGGAGGAGATTAAAGGGTTTTGCGGCGATGAACAGAGCGAAATCACCCCATTTCTCCCCGGGGTTGGAGAGCGGGGGAGGGGAGGAGCCACCGCGCACCCGGCGAGCGCGGCAGCGGGAAATGGTGGGCCGCCTCTGTAAGACGGCCGCCCCCCATGGCGTCTCCCAGGGGCGCGACCATTCGCTCAACGAACGGGTTCATGAGCATGCAACGGATGGGCTGTGGATACGCCATTGATCGTAGCATGGCGCTCCAAGCCGGTCACGATGCCACAATTAAGCCATAAAATATTCTGCAACACGCTCATTTTGAACATGATACATTCATTTTAACTTAAAATATTATTTATTTATATTTTCGTGAAAAAAGACGTATCAAATTTTCATTCAATGAGTTGTGAACAATTTCAGAATCGATGGAGCAATTGCCCGCTTTTCAATATCATAAAATATCCGTTTCTTTATGAAATTAATCCATTTGAGTTAGATTTAACTTTATTTACGTAAAATAAACTTCGCCGTGCATCCAAGAAATCCGGGTGACCAACCTGAGGTTTTACGCTAGAAAACCGGGCATAATGGCGGTGGAACTAACTGAGCGTTTACTCAACGATGCCGGGGGCTGGCAGGCGATGAAGCTGGCCCGCGCCCTTCTGGAAACCCGGCGCGTGGTGAGCGCCGCCTACCTGCCTCCGCTGCTCAAAGGGGTGGTGCGCGAGGGGGATCTGGAGTACCGCGCAGGGCTAAAGATCCGCTCGGCCAGCGATGTGGAAAACCTTTGTACTTGCCGCCCTTCCCGGGAGTGGGGGAGCATTTGCGCTCACTCTCTGGCGGTGGGGTTGGCAGTGCTTCGGCCTCGTGAGGAGGCAAAGGCTGCGGAGCCACCACCCACCCCAAAGGCACCGGAAGGCCCCCGCTTTATCCCCGAGGAGGAGGGAGGGGGAGAGGTGGTTGCCCTTTCTGTCCTTTTGCCACCCCGGTTTGCCCTCGCTTGGGAGAGGGGGAGCCTTACGGTCGGTGTCGAAGTGCAGCGCGGGGGGCGCAGGGCGGTGCTACAGACGCTCGATAAAAACGCCTCCTACCGGTGCAGTGCGGCAGATTTACGTCTCATCGCCGCGCTCCAGAAGCTCGGCCCGGGGGCGATGGGGGGGATGCTCTCGCTCTCTAAAGACGCATTTTTAACGCTCCTTGAGGGGCTTGCCGGGCACCCGCGCGTCACCTTCGGGCGCGAAGCCGCCGCCCACATCACCCCGAAACCGTGGAAGCCGGTGCTGGAGGTAGCCTCCACCCGCGAGGGGCAGACACGCCTCCATGTGCAATGGCCCACCGGGGTTCGCCTGCTACTCGGCGAGGCCGCGGTGTGGCTGCTGGAGGAGGCGGTTTTCCACCCGGTAGCGCCAGGGCTGCCCCCGGCTTACCGGGAGGTGCTTCAGAGAGACATCACCCTGCCTGCGGCCCAAGCGGTGGCCTTTTTGCAAAACGAGCTGCCGGGGCTGCGCCAATGGTTTACCCTTTCTGGGGTGGAGCCGGGAGAGGCTCCGCAGATGGCTCCGGAGTCCGGGCGTTTTTCGCTCACGCTAGAGGGGTCGCTCAACCACTTGGCCGCTCGGCTCCAGCGGGTGTACTCGAAGACGATCGTTACCGTGGGGCTGACTCCTTTTTCCGAAAACTGGGCACTGCCCGACCCGGCGCAAGCCCGGCGCGTTCTATGCCGCGATGTGGAGGGCGAACGCGAGGCACTGGCCCGGCTGGCGGCCTACGGCTTCAGTGGGCCCGACTCCAAGGGCGAGCTGATCCTAAAGGGTGAGCGGGGCATCCTTGCCTTTTTCGCCGAGGGGTACCCACGCCTTGCCCGTGAGTGGGAGGTGGCGCTCGGGCCGAGGTTTGGCAACATCACCCGCGAGGTGGAGCGAATCACCCCCCGGGTGGAGATCATCTCCTCTGGGGAAGAGTGGTTTGAGCTCCGGTACGACCTTGCAGGGGGTGGGGGAGAGGTGTTCTCCCATGCAGAAGTGCAGCGCCTCCTGCAACGGGGGGAGAAGCACACCCGCCTGCGCGATGGCCGTGTGGCGGTGTTTGATGCCGCGCTGCTCGACGACTTCCAAAACCTCCTCGCCGATGCCAGCCCTCAGCAGCGCCAGCCGGGCGTCTACCGGGTCGGCAAGGCTCACGCTGGAGCACTGGAGGCTGCCGCGCAAGAGGCCGGGTTTACCCTGAAAGCGCCCGCCCCCTGGCGCGAATGGGCTCGCCGCCAGCAAGGCAAGGCGGAGTGGAAACCGCTACCGCTTGGCGACTTGGAGGGCACCCTGCGCCCCTACCAGAAGCACGGAGCCGCATGGCTCGGCTTTTTAGCGGAAAACGGGCTCGGCGGCATCCTTGCGGATGACATGGGCTTGGGGAAAACCGTGCAGGCGCTCGCCTTCCTGCGCACCCAGCCGGGGCCTGCGCTCGTCGTGTGCCCCTCGTCGCTCCTCTTTAACTGGCGGCGGGAAGTCGAGCAGTTTACCCCCGAGCAGCGGCTTTTGGTGATTGAAGGGAGCGACCGCGCCGCGCTTTTCGGTAAGATCCGCGAGGCAGATCTCGTCCTCACCAGCTACCCGCTGCTACGGCGCGATGCAGAGAAGTACCGATCTTTTGAGTTTAGCTCCGTCATCCTCGACGAAGCCCAGCACATCAAGAATCCGGATACCCAGAACGCCCAAGCCGCCACCCGGCTAAGGGCGCAGCGGCGCTTTATCCTCACCGGCACACCGGTGGAGAACTCCGTGCGCGATCTCTGGTCGCTCATGAACTTCGTCATGCCCGGGTATTTGGGAGATCGGGATGACTTTCGCGAGCGCTACGAGCTCCCCATCATGCGGCACCAGGCCCCCGAGGCACTCGGGCGGCTCACCCGGCGGCTGCGCCCCTTCCTCCTGCGGCGGCGCAAGCAGGAGGTGGCGGCAGACCTCCCCGAGAAGCTCGAGCAAGTCGCCTACTGCGAGCTTACCCAGGCCCAGCAGGTCGCCTACAGCGCTCTTCTGCAAGGCGCTCGCTCCGAAGTCGAGCGGGCCGAGGGTGAGAAAAACGCCGGCCGCGCGCGGATGCTCATGCTCACCGCGCTCCTCCGCCTCCGGCAAGCCGCCTGCGATTTACGGCTCCTCGATGCCGAGAGCAAAGCTGCCTCCGGCAAGGTGGAGCTTTTCCGCGAGCTGCTGGAGGAAGCGCTCGACGGCGGGCACCGGGTACTGGTCTTCAGCCAGTTTGTCACCATGCTGGGCCTTCTGCGCGCCGAACTGGAGGCGAGGGGAGTACCCTACTGCTACCTCGATGGGCAGACGCGCGACCGCGCTGCGGAGGTGGACCGCTTCCAGGCGGGCGAGGCCCCCGTCTTCCTCATCAGCCTCAAGGCAGGCGGCACCGGCTTGAACCTCACGGCGGCAGACACCGTTATCCATTTCGACCCATGGTGGAACCCCGCCGTCGAAGCCCAAGCCACCGACCGCGCCCACCGCATCGGGCAGAAGCAGGTCGTCACCTCCTACAAGCTCATTACCCGAGGCACCGTGGAGGAGAAGATCCTCAACCTCCAGCGTAAGAAGCGCGACATCATCGACGCCACCGTCGAGAACGAGCAGCCGCTCATGGAAGGGCTCTCGGTAGAGGAAATCCGCTCGCTGCTCGACGAGTAAGGCGGGCGGAGGGCAGGGAATGATATTGATTTCATGAAATCATAAATCAAGCAATCCATTGTGCTCGAGGTGTATGTTAAGCACCTCGTAGATCATACGCCATTTGGTGCAATTTCCATATTACACCTACGGTTAAGTTCATACACTCCCTGAAGAAAGTGCCGTAGATTCACTCAAGCCACTGGCCTGAGTCGTTTCCCGGACAGTAAAGCGCCTGAAAGGCTTTACCGCAGAGACACTCAGTGAGAGCGAGCCTCACATTTCACCCAGGAAATACCTCAAGGCTTAAAGGGTGCGTCCGGTGATCAACCTGGCGTCTCTTGCGGGCTCGCCGGAGCTATTCCCAAGTTCTTCAGAATCCCGGGCGGGTGTGAATAAATCCGGCTCCTTGCCGACCCCTCACGGGAAAGGGCGCATTTCCCACACGTTATTCACACACCAGTAACCCACTGGAAATCAGGGGCATATTTACAACATCATATAATGTATGTCATATAAAATCAAATACCGGGAGAAGGATGAGGATCTCTGACAAACCTTCTGCTCCCATGGCCCCGCTGGGGCCACCCTCGGCCACGCCACTATCATGTGTAGGCCGGGTTATTTTTTGATTACATGAAAGCAAAATCTCGGGTCGAATGGGCTTATATCTCACCGTGGGCTTCACAACACCGCGCCCATCCGGAGCAAACCCTCTGCCTAAGCGTTGAGGTACCTCGGGGGCTCCTACGTTGGCAACGCCTACACGGCCACCCCGCGCGACATTAGCGTCGCCTTGGCCCCGCTCCCCATACCTGTCGAATCCACCCACCCGGCAACTAGTGTCCTGTCAGACAAGTAATTGAAATAATTCCCGGATGATTTTTTGAAGCTCCAAGGCGCGAGTAAGGGCGGTATCCGAAGATACCGACCGCACGAGCAACGCTGGAGATTCGGAAAATCATCAGGAATTATGAAAAGTAATTAGCTGACAGGACACTAGAGGCAGCGCCCCTGAAGCCATTGATGCCCCAGCGGCTTCTCAAAACGACAGCCCCTCTTTGACCCATTCGACCTCTTCTACGCCCCGCGATGCGCCCCTTCTCTTTTTGACGCTCATTCACCCCCAAGGCCGTCTTCACGACACTTCCCAGGAAGGTTATCCATTTTCGATTTCATGTAATCAAAATATGGTTTACCTGCCGTTACGAAACCGCTCTTTGAATATTTTTGATTTCATGAAATCAAAATTAACCACGTCGTTGATTCCCCGCTTGGGAAGCCCTGCTGGGTAGCACAAAGCTACTTCGCCAAGGCGATATACGGGAGGTTTCGGTACAAGCCGTTGAAATCGAGCCCGTAGCCAATGACAAACTCATCTCCAATCTCAAACCCCGTCCAGTCAGCGCGCAACCCGGCGGCGGTGGCTCGCTGCTTGTGCAGGAGCACGGCTGTCCTCAAAGTTGCCGGGGCAGTTTCGGCCTGCAGGCGTTGGCAGACGGCGCGGAGGGTTTGCCCGGTGTCGAGAATGTCGTCCACTAATAGAACATCCCGCCCGGCAAGGTCTGGCAGCGGCTCCTGCCGGAAGCGGATGGTGCCGGTGCTACCGGTGCCTTCGTAACTGGCGACACAGAGTGCCTCAAACCGCACGGCCCCGGGCAGGTGCCGCAGCAGGTCTGCCGCGAAGAAAACGGCTCCATTATAGAGCGCCACCACCGTCAGCTCCCGCCCCTGGTAGGCAACGGCGATCTCCGCGCCCAGCTCCTCCACCCGGCGGGCAATGATCTCGGCCCCGAGCAGCACCCTCCCCGGAGCGATGGGAGTGGCAGCGGCTTCAGGAGGCATGGTGCCTGGCAGCCTACCCGCCGTGGCGGGCGGATGGCAAACCCTCCTTGCTTCGGAGTGGCGCCCCTATTATGATAGACAGGACCATGTCGCTCTCGCCGCTCCATATCCAACCCGTGGGTGAAGAACTTGCCATCGCGTGGAATAATGCGAGCGAGACCTTCCTGCCTCTGGAGTATCTCCGTCGCCATTGCCCATGTGCCGGGTGCGGCGGCGAGCCCGATGTGCTGGGCCACGTGGTGAAGCCGGAAGTCTCCTACACCGATGCGAGCTTCCGCCTGCGCAGCTACCAGCTCATTGGCGGGTATGCCCTCCAGTTCACTTGGGAAGATGGGCATAACACCGGGTTATACCCCTTCCCTTACCTTCAGCGCTTGGGAGACGCCCTCTCCGCGACCTGAGCATCCCCCCTCCCCCCCCGAAGATGAGCACCCGCAGCCGCACCGCCCTCCTCGGCCTCTCTTTTCTCCTCTGTGCGGGGGGGATCGCGTGGACGCTGCACCGCCAGCAGCAGCAAAACGCGGTAAATCCGATCGTCCTTTTCGACGCCGTGCACTCCCAGGTGCGGGCATTTCAGACCAGCAACTTCACCTCCGCGTACGGGCTCGTTTCCACCCGGTTTCAGCAACACTTTACGTTGCAGGAGTTTATCGAGAGGGTGCGGCATGATTATGGCCGCATTCTCGATGCCGAGCGCGTGGAGTTTGGCCCGTGGTTCCAGCGCGGCAGCCGCGCCACCGTGCAGGTCTTCTTTATTTATGCAGACGGCAATGTCGCCCCGTGCATCTACACCCTCACCCACGAGGGCGAGCACTGGAAGATTGAAGGGGCACGATGGGTCAAAGGGTGGAAGAATGGCCAGCGGATGCGCGGTATCCAGAGTTGAGGGTTGCTAGCGGGGGCTCTTTCGCGGTAACGGTTGCCGCTAAATATGCTCGTCTGGAGAAAACTCGCCTCTGCCAAGTGGGAGGATGCGTGGGTGGAACGCCTCACCTTCCTCGGCCCCACGCGCCTCGTCATCGTCTCGCTGCCCAACCGTAAGTCGCTCCGCATCGAAGCGTACCAGCTCACCAGCCGCGAGGCCAAGGCGCTGGTGAAGCAGTTTGGCGGCAAAGTCTACGAAGTGGCAGACCGCCCCGTGGCCGAGCCGCCCCCGCGCAAGCCGCTTTCCATCCGCAGCAAGCTCTGGATTGTGGATACCCCGGAGAGCGCCGCCGCTTTGGGGGAAGGCCGCCCGGCCATCATCATCCCCGCGGCCATGGCGTTTGGCACCGGCGAGCACGCCACCACCGCCACCTGCCTGCGCCTGCTGGCAGACCACGCCGCCACCCTCCCCGCCGGGAAGTGGGAGTTTCTGGACCTCGGTACCGGCAGCGGCATCCTTGCCATCGCCGCGCGCAAGCTCGGGGCTCGCCGTGCCGAAGCGCATGATTTTGACCCCCACGCCGTCCGCACCGCCAAGGAGAACGTCGCCGCCAATGGCGTGGCCCCCCTCCCCGTACGCAAGACCGATGTTTTGGCGTGGACCCCGCCGCGCGAGTGGCCCGTCGTGGCGGCCAACCTCTTTAGCCAGGTCCTCATCGAAGCGGCCCCGGCCATCACCGCCGCCGTCGCCCCCGGCGGGCGGCTCATCCTTTCGGGCATCTTGCGCACACAGGAAAAGGAGGTCGTAGCCACCTTCCGCAAGCTCGGCTTCCGCTTTCTCCAAAGTGTGAAGAAGGGCAAGTGGGTCACCCTTGCGGCAGAGAAACCGGGCGAAACGGCCACCTCTAAAACCCCTCGTAGCCCGATCAGGGAAAAAACACGTTGACGCTCTGCGCACACGACCGCTAGGTTGCCAAAAAATTTGCCTTAAAAAAGCACTGCCTTCGCTGGTTTACCCCAAAAAACGGCCCCTAAAAGGGCATTTAAGGGGAGTCGGCGCGGGCAATTTTCATCTATGGCCGAAGAACTTTCCTATGTCCTGGTGACGCCGCACTCGGTCCGCAAATCGCGGACGGGGGGCATCGTCTCGCGGTTGATCTCCCGCACCGGGCTGGATCTTGTCCGGGCGCGCATGCTCACCCCCGGGCCGGAAATGGTGGAAAGCTTCAGCGCCTCCATCCTCACGGAAGACCCGAACCCCCGCCACCGCCGCACCCAGGAGTTGATCCGCGAATACATCGCCACCCACTTCCTGCCCAACCCGGCGATTGAGAATGGCACCCAGCCGCGCCTCATGCTCCTGGTCTTTCAAGGGGAAGATGCCGTGGCAAAGATCCGCGACGTCACCGGCCACATTGTTAATGAGCGTACCTCCGGCGAAACCATTCGCGACACTTATGGAGACTACGTGGCCGGGCCAGATGGCTCCGCCCTCTATTTTGAGCCTGCCGTGCTCGCCCCGCAGGATGCCGCCGCCGCCGAGCGGGATCTGAAGCTTTTTGCCCGCCACTCCGACGGCGAGCCGATCTCCACCCCGCTGCCCGGGGTCGAGAAAACGCTCGTCCTGATCAAGCCGGATAACTTCCGCTTCCCCAATGCCCGCCCGGGCGGGGTGATCGACGTTTTCTCCCGCACTGGCCTCTCCATCATCGGAGTCAAAGTCCACTTCATGAGCGTCGCGCAGGCGTGCGAATTCTACGGCCCCGTGCTCGAGGTGCTCCAGAAGCTCTACGCCGGGCGCTCCGCCGCCACCGCCAAGCTCGCGCTTGAGAAAGAGCTGGGCATCACGGTTGATGAGCAGACGGAAGCCGCCTTGGGGCAGCTCCTGGGGCCGATCAGCGGGCGGCAGTATTGGGAGTCGATCATCCAGTTCATGGCCGGGGCACGCCCCAGCGAGTGTCCACAGGAGAAGCACGCGCAACCGGGTACCGAGAAGTGTATCGCCCTCGTGTACCAGGGTGAAAACGCCGTCGCCCGTATCCGCGAAGTGCTCGGGCCGACAGACCCTTCCAAAGCCCCCCCCGGCTCCATCCGCCGCGAGTTTGGGCAGACCATCATGGTCAACGCCGCCCACGCCTCCGACTCTGCGGAAAATGCCCAGCGAGAGATGGGCATCATCGCCATGGACGAAAACAATCTCAAACCGTTTGTGGAGTCTTTCTACGGAACCTTGTAGACTCGCCAACCCCGGACTTTCACAGCGGTTTCCTAAAAAACCCTCACTATTCGAACCAACCCAACCCTTCCACTTTATGGACCTAGCCTCACGCGCCACTATCCTGACCCCCTCCCTCACCCTTTCCATCGACAGCAAAGCCAAGGCGATGAAGGCCGAGGGGATTGACGTATGCAGCTTCGGCGCGGGCGAGCCCGATTTTGATACGCCCGAGCACATCAAAGCCGCCGCCATGGCCTCGCTGGATGGCGGGTTTACCAAGTACACCCCCAGCTCCGGCATCCCCGAGCTGCGGCAGGCCATTTCCGAAAAGTTCCAGACCGAGAACGGCCTCGACTACAAGCCGAGCCAGATCATCGTCTCCAACGGCGCCAAGCACTCCTGTTTTAACGCCATCCTCGCCACCATCGAGCCGGGAGACGAAGTCATCATCCCCGCCCCATATTGGCTGAGCTACCCGGAGATGGTCCGCATCGCCGGGGGCGAGCCCGTCTTCGTGCACACCACCGAAGAGAGCGGCTGGAAGATGACGCCTGAGCAGTTTGAAGAAGCGATGACCCCGCGCACCAAAATGGTCATCATCAACACCCCCGGCAACCCCACCGGGGCCATGTACACCCGCGAAGAGCTCGTCGCGCTGGCCGCAGTCGCCGAAGAAGAGGGCATCCTCATCCTTTCCGATGAAATCTACGAGAAGCTCACCTACGATGGCGCGGAGCATGTCTCCATCGCCTCGCTCTCGCCGGAGATCTACGACCTCACCATCACCATCAACGGCTTCTCCAAAGCGTACGCCATGACCGGGTGGCGGCTCGGCTACCTCGCTGCTCCGGATGCGATTGCCAAAGCGATCGACTCCATGCAGAGCCACGCCACCTCCAACCCCTGCTCCTTCGCGCAGAAGGGGGGCCTCGCCGCCCTCAAGGGCGACCAGCAGCAGGTGGCCGACATGCGCGAAGAGTTCGAGATGCGCCGCAACTACATGCACCAGCGCCTCAGCTCGATCAACAACCTCTCCGTCGTCAAGCCGCAGGGGGCCTTTTACATGCTGGCCAACATCTCGCGCTTCTCGCTCACCTCGCAGAACTTTGCCGACCGGCTTTTGAGTAAAGCCAACGTCGCCGTCGTCCCCGGCATTGCCTTTGGGGATGACCGCACCATCCGCTTCTCCTACGCCACGAGCATGGATGTCATCAAACGCGGTATCGACCGGTTTGAAGAGTTCTGCCGTACGCTGTAAGGGAACCTTCTTTTCGTAAAAATACACCCCGCAGAGGCGCAAACCTCTGCGGGGTTTTTTATGGAAAAATGGCATAAAGAACGCTCAGAATACCCCCCATTTATGAGACCTCTTTCCAAAAGCTGGGGGAGCCTCCCGCTCCTTGCAGCCACCGTGGCAGCCCCCTTTCTTGCCGGGTTCGCCGCCATCGGCGCACCCAAGGGGACATCGCTCCCCTTCCCGCCTGAGCCCGGCCCCACCGCCAAGCTCGACATGCACCAGAGCGAGTACTTCCAGCGCAAGCAACCCCAGCGCCTGCCCAACGGCGCGCCCAATATCCTGATCCTCATGGTGGACGATGCCGGGCCCGGCCTCCCCTCCACCTACGGCGGGCCGATCCATACCCCCACCCTCACCCGCGTGGCCCAGAGCGGTATCTCGTACAACCGCTTCCACAACACCGCCATGTGCTCGCCCACCCGGGCCTCTCTCCTCACCGGGCGCAACCACCACCGCGTCGGGTTTGGACAGATCGCCGAGTTTGCCAATGATTGGGATGGGTACACCGGCATGTGGCCTGCCACCACCGCATCGCTCCCCAAAGTGCTCGGCTACTACGGCTACGCCTCGGCCGCCCTTGGCAAGTGGCACAACACCCCCGCCACCGATACCACCCGCATGGGCCCGTTTGATCGGTGGCCCACGGGGCGGCTGGTTGGGTTTGATTACTTCTACGGCTTCCTCGCCGGAGAATCCTCCCAATGGGAGCCCGCCCTTGTCGAGAACACCACCCGCCTCGCCCCCCAGCACGAGCGCAAAGGGTACCACTTCACCGAGGATATGACGGATAAAGCCATCTCATGGCTGCGCCAGCACCGGGCGGTGACCCCCGAGCGCCCCTTCCTCATGTATTGGTCCCCCGGGGCGGCACACGGCCCGCACCACATCTTCAAAGAATGGGCCGATAAATACAAAGGCCGCTTCGATGAAGGGTGGGATGCTTTGCGCGAGAAGACCTTCGCCAAACAGAAGGAACTCGGCTGGGTGCCTGCCGATACCCGCCTCACCCCGCGCGACCCGAGCATGCAAGCCTGGGCCGATGTGCCTGAAGCCGAGCGCCCCTTCCAGCGCCGGTTGATGGAGGTCTACGCCGGGTTTGTCGAACATACCGACACCCAGGCCGGCCGCCTCCTCGATGAGCTTGAGCGCCAGGGTGTCCTCGACAACACCCTCGTCCTCTACATCTGGAGCGATAACGGCTCCAGCGCCGAAGGGCAAGGCGGCACGATCAGTGAGATCATGGCGCAAAACGGCATCGCCTCCAAAACGCAGGACCACCTCCGCGCGCTGGAGGAAATTGGCGGGCTCGATGCCCTTGGCGGCCACAAGACAGACAATATGTACCACGCTGGCTGGGCCTGGGCGGGTTCCACTCCGTTTCGCTCCACCAAGCTCGTGGCCGGGCATCTTGGCGGTATCCGCACGCCGCTGGCCGTCTCTTGGCCCAAGAGCATCCGGCCCGAGCGCGCCCCACGCACGCAGTTCTACCACGTCAACGACATCGTGCCCACCCTCTACGAGTTGCTGGAGATCACCCCTCCCCAGGAGGTGGATGGCGTGAGCCAGGAACCGCTCGATGGCGTGAGCATGC
Source organism: Chthoniobacteraceae bacterium (assembly GCA_037189965.1). Classification (GTDB taxonomy): domain Bacteria; phylum Verrucomicrobiota; class Verrucomicrobiia; order Chthoniobacterales; family Chthoniobacteraceae; genus DATMFV01. The sequence goes on from JBBCKB010000091.1 coordinate 17,588, forward strand.
TCGCCTCCTTCCGCGACGCCAAAGCGCCGGAGAACAAGCATGCCCAGTACTTCGAAGTCATGGGCAGCCGTGGCTTCTATAAAGACGGGTGGTTTGCCGCCGTCCCCGGCCCGCGCAAGCCATGGGTGCCGGGGCTCGACCCCGCAATCTTCAAATGGGCCCCGGAGAACGACACTTGGGAGTTGTACCATCTGGAGCGCGACTTCTCGCAGGCCGAAGACCTCGCCGCCCGCGAGCCCAAGCGGCTTGCGAGCATGGTGCGCGAGTTTAACGAAGTGGCCAAGGCCAACAAAGCCTACCCGATCGGCGGCGGCCTATGGTCCACTGTCTTCCACCCCGAGTACAGCCCGCGCAACCCGGCCCGGGAGTTTAACTACACGCAGGATGTGATCGAGCTCCCCGAGTTTAACGCCCCCAAGCTCGGCTCCGCCAGCACCCGCGTGCGTATCGAGACGGAGCTTGGCGAAAAGAGCGAAGGCGTCCTCTACGCCCTCGGGGCCTACTCGGGCGGCATCGCGCTTTGGGTGGATAAAGGGGTGCTCCACTACGAGTGTAACACCTTCCAGATCGAGCGCACCCGCATCAGCACCCGCGAGCCATTGCCGACCGGCAAAGCGGTGATCGAAGTCGAAACCCTCCGCGAGCCGGGCCCCGCCAAGCCGCTGGAGGTGGTGGTGCGCATCAATGGCAAGGAGGTGGCCAAAGGGCGCGCGCCGCGTTCGCCCTCGCTCTTCTTTACCACCAACGACACCTTCGACGTAGGCCGCGACAGCTTCTCCCCCGTGAGCGAGGCGTACTTCGACCGCGCCCCCTTCCCCTTCAACGGGCCGATCGAGCGCCTCCACGTCGCCTACCTGCCGTAGCCTTTACTCTGGTAGCAGGAGGAGCGCGCTTTCAAACGGCTCCAACACCAGGGGGAGGCTCCACTCTCCCGTGGCTTGGGGCTCGGCGGGAAGCTCGCGCCACTCCGCTTGCGGGCCGAGCACGCGCCACTGGGTGGGGGCTGCCTCCGCTTTACCCAGCCGCAGCGTTACCCGTTCCAAGCGGTCTTCCAGCGGGTTTTGTACGACGACCCCTCGCTCCCCCGTGGCGGTGCGCACCCGGTGGCACCGCGCGCCTTCGCCGCACATTGCCAGTGGGGCAGAGGGGGCGACTTCCCGCAGAAGCCGTTGCAGAAGCTCCCTGCGAAACGGGTTGAAAAAGCCCATGAAAAATTGCCCCCCGCCATCCAACGGATAAGCCAGCGCCACCACCACTCCGCCGCGCGCGTTGGTCCAGAGTGTCATTCCGGGCCAGAGGAGAGCTCCCTCGGCGTTGAAAACCTCCGTGAGCCGATGGCAGCCGGGGTGCGGCTCCATCTCCAGCATCCGCGAGGCACACCGCTGGGCAGACATCCGCACGCCCCCTTCCGTCTCCTCATAGGCGAAGGCGCTTTCCTCCAACGTGCGCCAGCGCGCGGCGGCCAGCCCGATCTCCGCCCCCTTGCCTTCCTTGAGAAGCCCCTCCGCCGCCACGGCATCGAGCACCAGCACGCCCGAGAGGAGCCGTAACACCGTCTCTTCGGGAAAGGCGCGCAACGTCTGGCCGCTCGCCAGCACCGGGCCTGCCCCGGGGTGGCAGGTCGGCCGGTGGGCCACCCCCAGTAGCGTACAGACTTCGCTCCAGACCAGCGAAGAGTGCACCAGCTGAGCGAAACCCAAGCCCCCGCCCACCGCTTCTGCCGCCGGGTTCTGGAAGCGCATCGCCAGATCCGCACCTGCCGCCTCCGCCTCGGGCTCGCACAGGTGGAGGTACCGGGAGATCTCCGGGGAGAAGCAAACCTCCACCCCGCCCTCTGCTTCCAACCCGAGCGCGCGGACTGCGTTTACCCACGGCTTCGCCGCCGCAAAGTAGCCCGCCAGCGACGGGTCCAGCGCCGTGCCGTTGCCGAGCATGTCGAAAGCGTTGATCGTGATCCCCCCGCACCCGAGGAGCGCCGCCTCACGGACTTGCCAGAGCGTCGCCGTGTTGCTTTTGGAGTAGAGGCCGCAGCGGGGTGAATTCTCCAGCTCGGGGTAGCTCTCCAAGGGCCGCCCCTCCACGCACGCCAGCGTGGCGCGGAGGATGGCGGGCGTGGTGCGGAAGATCCGCTCCTGCGTGTAAGGGAGCATGTGCGGGCGCAGTAACAGGGGTGCCTCGGCCCCCAGCGCCTCGTGGAGCGCGGCCCAATCCCGCCCCTCGGCGGCGTGTTGGTCGGGGTGCGAACTCATCAACCCCACGCGCGTGGCCGGCGAAGCCTTGCGAATGGCGGCCGAGAGCGCCGCCAGCGGCTCCAGCAGCGATGCGCGGGAAAGCGCCAGCCATTGCTCGCGCCACGGGTGCGGCACCCCCGGAGCGAGGGCGGCCTCCAGCACCGCATCGCGTGTGAGCTCCTCCTCGCCCACCTGCCGGGCAAACCGGGCGAGGTGTGCCTCGCAGAAACAGCCGCCCCAGCCGAGCGGGCCGCCGTGGTTATGGAGCCGCCAGTCGTCCTCCACCCAGATGGCCACCGGCTCCACCTCGGCAGCAAGCCGTGCAAAGAAGCCGCACAGATAAGCCTGCCACCGGGCGCAGAGCGGGCAGGCCACGAGCAGGCTCTGCGCCCCCGTCTCCCCCACCATGAGGCCGAAATCCTGCCCTCCCCGCAAACGGCGGCCCCGGGGCACCTGGCCCAGCGTTGTCCATGGGTTGAGGCTCAGGGCCACGCCCTCTTGAGCCAGCCGCTCGCGCACGCACCGCGCGAGGGCGATAAAGGCCTCCACCTCCCCGGGGAGCGGGTGCCCGGGGCTGCGCTCCTCCGGGGTGGAAAAGAGCATCACCTCCTCCACCCTTGCCTTGCGGCAAAAACGGGCCAGCTCCTCAATCCGGTCCGAGCGCGCCGGGCTTTCGGGGTCGATAAAGTAGCGGAGAATGTAGGTAAAACTCATTTCCCCGGCCCAAGCGGCTCCATGGCTTCCTCATTGGTCCAGCGGAAAAACTCCAACTCCCACCGCACCGCCCCCTGGCCCACGTGGGGCGACTCCTTGTTGGAATGGAGTGTCCCAAAACCGATGAGCGCCGTGTTGGAGAAATCCGTCGAAGTGCTCCCCCCCGCCCGGGTGTAGAGGACTCCTTTTGATGCCGAGCTTAAAACAAGCGTATCGCCCTCCAGCGTCACGCGGTACGTCTCCATGCGCCCGGTGTGCACCTCCTTCCCGGCGATTTTCCCGGGCTGGAAGGTGATCGTCCACGCCTGCCGCCCATCGCTTAGAACCACGCGGAAGGGCTCCAGATCCGGGAAGTCCGCCTCGCAGCGGACCCGGAAGTCCACCGTCGCCTTGCCCGAACCGGGGTTCCATGCATCCGCATCCCCCTGGGGCGTCTGGTCGGAGCGGATACCGATAAGGTACCCGTGGCGCTGGCCGATGGGCACCTCCACCGCGAGCTTGCCCGCCTCGACCTGCTCCTCCCCCCGTTTCTGGAGAAGATGCCACCGTGGCACGGAACGCTCCGGCAACCGCGTGGGCACGTACTCGAAGGCAAACCCACCCTCGGCCCAAAGGGGGGAAAACGCGGCCAGCCCGGCCAATAGCAGGAAGGTGTAAATCAGTCGTTTCATTGGTCGCTCCAGAGGAGTTTGACGCCCCCGGTCACCCCGGAAACTTCGATATCCTTCTCCACCCGCACGAGGAGCCGGTTCTCCCCCGGGCGCAGGGCCGCCGTGGCGTCGAGGTAAAACGGGAGGTTCCACCCCGAATAGCCCGCCCCGAGCCGGTGCTCGCCAAGCCGCCGCCCGTTGAGCCAGACTTCGGCATTGCCATCCACCGCCTCAAAGTAAAGCAGCGCCTTCGCGACGGGCCCGCTAGTGGGGAGGGTAAAACGGTTCTCATACCACCCGGTGCCGATATGCCCGGCAAACCCCTGCTTTTGCCACGGCTCGCCGACTTGCACCGGCTTCCACTCCGCGCCGCCGGAGGCCGGGGCCGAGCCGCCCGCCACCCCGGGGCGGAAGCTCCACCCTTCCTCCAATCCCAGCTCGCGGGCGTTGGCCAGCTCGCGCTTGAGCATTTCGGCGGGGAAGGCCCCGGCGCGCAGGAGCACATCGCCCCCTTGCTGGAGCACATCTCCGGAGTGTTCGTAGACGTAGACCGCGCGGCCCTCCGGGGCGGAGAGGCGCAGGGTGGCGGAGCGCGAGTCGAACCGGCCCTTGGCGGCCACCGCCCCCTCCACTTTAAGCTCCGCAGCCACCGGCCCGCGCTGGGGGATGACGACGAGGAAATCATCCCCCGCCTTGCCGGAAACCTCCAGCGGCTCCCCCTCTATCAGCAAGCGGGAGAGCACCGGCTCCTTCTCCCCGCGCTTGAAGATGAGCACCACGCCAAAGAAGAGATCGTGGTGTACCCGCGCGGGGGTAATGCGGAGGGCTCCATCCCGCTCCAGATGGAGCAGGAAGGAGTGGCGCTCCTTGGGCATGACCCCGGCAAGCGAGAGCCCGGGAGCGGCATCGCCCTTAGGCGGCTCCACTGTCACCTTCCGCGCCGCAACCCCCGAGAAGCGTGGCAAGGTCTTTGCCCCCGTGAGCGGGAGCACCCCGGGGAAGCGGTGGAAATCCTCCGGCGCACTCTCCACCCACGCAGCCACCTCTTTGTCGCTGGCAACGAGTGGACCCGATTGCCCGGCGGGGAGCATCCCGCCATTGACAAGCCGCCAGCGGAGCACGGCCAGGTTCTCTTTAATCAACCCCAGGCGGGCTTTCTGGCGCTCGGTCATCGGCTGCGAAGCCGCCTCCCCAAAGAGCGCCTCCAGCTCGGGGAAGTTGGCTGCGTAAAGATCGCGCAGGAAAGCGGGCGTGAGCCGCCCGGTGATGGAGTGGTTGCGCGCGTAGTCGCGGTAGATGGCTTCGAGCCGGGTGTAGAACCGCTCCATCGCCTCCCCGGCCTGCGGCCCGTAGGCGCGGCGCAGCCACTCCGCCTGCAAGGGGCCTGCTTTGAGGCGGGGGTTCCAGAGCAGCTTGGCGTTCAGGTAGTTGGCAAGGGCCGAGTTCCCCCACGTCGATTCGGAAAACAAGTACGCCCCTTTGATGCGGGCCGCCACCAGCTCGGTAGAGATCGTGTCGAGAATCTCGATACCGGGGGGCGTAACAATGGCACAGCCACCGGGGAAGCGGGCATCCGAGCGGACGAGGCTCTGCTGGAAAAATTGGTTGGGCAGGTCATAGTAGAACCAGATATCCGGGGCAACAGCGCTCCACGCGCGGATCACCTCGCGGAAGCGCTTGCGGTAGACCTCGCCATAGAGCAGGAAGCCGTAGTTGGGCCCGCAGAGCACAGGGGTGAAGTTGGCCGGGAGCTTCATTTCCGCCTGTTGGGGGGGCCAGACATAGTCGCCATAGAGGAACCCGGCCAGCCGCCCTTCCGGGTACTCTTTGGCGACGAGGGAGGCTACATCATGGTACCACTTGAGCACGAGGGACGACATGCCCGGATAATTGAGGCGTTGCGCCGCCTCGGTGGGGTCCACCAGCTCCATCCCCTCGGCGACAAAGGGGGGATCGTAGAGCGCCTTGCTCTCCGCGCTTTCGCTCCAGCCACGGCTGTCGGAGGGGGAGAGGGAAAATGTGTTGGGCCGGGAGTCGGCTTTGAGGGTGGAGATGGCCCGGTCGGCGAAGTGGCGCACGAGGTTCGGGTCGGTCGTCTCCAGCTTGACGTATTTGTCGCGAGGGCGTTTGCGGGCGCCATCAATCATGGCAAACCATTCGGGGTGTTTCTTGAAGGCGTCCGGCTCTTCGGCCACCCATTCCCAGTTGTGGTTGTACTCGTAGCGGATGGAGGAGCCGAGCTTCTGGTGCGCGGCCCATTGGTCGATCTTCGCGCGCACTTCGTCCCGCGAGTAATCATAAATGTGGGACATGAGCCGCCAGATAAATTCCGGGGCTTCCTTGCGGTCGAGCGGGGCGAACTTGACCTCCGTGTGTTTGGGGACATCGCGCCCCAGTTCTCCCGGCATCAGCCAGCGCACTCCGAGCGTATCCTCCAGAAAGGTGTAGACGCCGTTGGCCGTCCCCTGGCTGGTGCCGCCCATCTTGGTCCACTCCCCTTCCCCGGTGTCGGGGCCGAGGATAAAAAGGTTCTCCCCCCGGGTGACGATGCGGAAGCCGTCGTCGGCCACGCCTTCCGCGCTTACACCGGCTTCGCGGGCCAGAGAGGTGGCCCCAAGGCTGATGACCGGGCCATCGCGGCTCCCCCCTTCGGAGTCGTCCTGGAGAGAGATCTCCGCGCCGGTCGCCTCGGTGAAGTTGCGCCGCAGCTCGGCTGCCGCCGCCACGAGCGAGGCAGGCGCGTTTTTGGGGATCAGGAGGGTGTACGCCGTCTTGCCATCGCGGGCGAGCGTGAGCGCTTCGCCCTCCTGCGCCCCGGCGGGTGTGGCAAAGGCAGCCGCCATCGCCACCGAGGCCGTGCACGCCCTCCGGCGCCCCCAGCGGCGCACGAGCAGCAACCCCGCGCCGAAGGCCCCGAGAAGAATCGAGCCCGGCTCGGGCACCACATGGAGGTAGATGGCGTTGGCCTCGTAGAGGAACTCCGCCTCATAGGAGCCAAAGCCGCTCCCGAGTTGTAGCCCGTTGCCAAACCACGCTTCGGTGGAGATATCGCCATCGAAGTCGAAGAGCTTCCAGCTTTGTGGCGCAGAGAGTTCGTCCAAACCGGTAATGTTGACAAGCGCATCGGCGAGCAGGAGATCGCCCACGGTGTACGATTCAAACCGGATCAAGTCCGCCCCGCCGCCCACCGTGTCGAGCCGGAAGGCAAAGGCCGAGCCGCTCTCCATCGAGAGGACCGGGGCCGAGCCATTGGAGGCTCCGCTGATCGTCGTCACCGCGATGGCCGGTGTGCCATCATACCCTGCGTTGAAGGTGCCGCCGTTTTCCACCGTGATGGATTGCTCTGCCCCGGGCTCCAGCCGCATCCGGTAGGAGGTGGCCATCGTGCCGCCCGCCTCCACAAGCACCGAGCCGCTTCCGAAGGCGCTCCCCGAGGTGTTGCGCCCTGCGAGGACGCCGCCGGAGATCACGGTCCCGCCCGAGTACGTATTCCCCTCCGCGCGCGAAAACCGCTGGAAGCCGCTGCCGCTTTTGTGCACAGCCAGTTTCGAAGCCGCGGCACCGTCTTCGATGAGCCCATCGTATACGGCTCCGGCAGCGTTGGTCCCCTTGATCCAAAGGGTGGGCCGAGGGGCCATGCCGGTGGCGTCGATGGTGGTCGTCACCAAACCGTTGCCGGTGAGGCTCCCGGCCTCCACGGTGTATGGGTTGCCGGAGGTAAAGAGAGAGCTTCCGGTGCCGACGCTCTTCCAAGCGAGATCGAGCGTGCCGTTGTTCTGCACCGCGCCGAGGTCGATCTTGGTGAACCCGGGGTTGCGCACTCCCGCCGTGCGCCCGGCGGAGATAGCGAGCGTGCCGGAGGTCCACTCCTTTACATAGGTGGCTCCGCTGAGGTCATGAGAGCCGAAGGAGAGGTTGCCCCCCGAGACATTCACCAACCCGGCGTGGACGGTGATGTCAGAGCTGCCCGCCGTGCGGTGGCCCATGGAGAACACCCCAGCGTTGATGTTGATCTGCGCCGCGCTCAAGGTGTAGCTCCCGTTGGCGGCGCTGGCCCCGCCGCGCAGGTAGACATTCCCTTGGTTGGCTTCAAGAAGACCAACGGTGCGGTTATTCTGGAGGTAGAGAGCCAAGCTCCCGGCGGTGAAGGAGAGGCGCACGATGTCGTCTGCCGCATTGGGGAAGGCCCCGGCTGCGGGCGCGCCGTTCTTGTTCCACGAGACAGCTTCCCAGTTGCCGGAAGCTCCGAGCGAGAGCGTCCAAGTATCTGCAGCCCGGGCACGAGGAGCGGCAAGGCCGCCCGCCACGCCGAGGAGGAGCACCATCCACGCGGGTTTGAGGAGAGGTTTGGGGATCATGGTTTGTTCTAGGTTAAAGGTTTGAGCCAAAAGGGGAAAAAATTACGGTTTGCGGCCCCAGAAGGGGCTTTCTCGCTTGTCCCACCCTTCGCTCAGTGCTCGCGGGTAGGTCACACGTTCCACCCGGCCGTCGAGGAAAACGATGTTGATGCCGCCACTGTGGATATAGGCGCTTCCTTTGGTGCCGGGGGTTTCTGGCCCGGTGTTGCGCCATTCCGGGTATTGGAAGATGCCATTGTAGTTGCCACCCCCCTTCCCGTCGGGAGTAACAGGCCCGTCGAAGAAAAAGGCAACCTGTGCCGGTTTGGGTAAGTAGGCCAACTTCCGGTAGGAAAATTCGAAATCAGGGCTATCCGTCTGCCCTTTGATACTGCCGAAAAGAAACATATTGAGCCCGTAGGTGCGCCGGAAGGAGTTGATAACGCTTGTCTCCGGGTTGTTGGGGTAAAAAAGGCTACGGTAAGCCGGGCAAGTGAGCACGGTATCGCGGTCGCTATTGAAGCCCTCCATGAGGCCGAGATAAGGAAGAAGGCTCAGGCGATCTGTCGCGGCGCCCCGGATGTAAACAGACCAGTAGCTTCGGTCTGGCAGGAGGCCCGCATGATCTTGAACCCAGTTCAGGCCGGCGGCCCCGAGGTTGCGCAGGTTGGTAGCGCAACGCACTTCGTTTGCCGCGCGGCGCACACTCTGGATGGCGGGGAAGGCGAGCGCAAGGAGCAGGCCCAGTGCCGCAATAACCAGCAGCAGCTCCATGAGGGAAAAGCCGTTTTGGGGGGAGTCTTTCATGAAGAGGTCAATAGCTCATGCTTCGCGGCATTGCGGCCCGGCAGATTCACGCCAGATAAACTCCATTTCCACCGTATCCACCTGGTTATCCAGCACTTCGCCCCCTTCCGTCTGGCGGAGGAGCCACTCAATCGCTTGGATGCCCACCGCTTGGTCCCGCCGCCGTACGCTGGCGATAGGCGGGGCGAAGAATGCGCCAAATGCGCTATGGTTAAACCCGACCACGGCGACCTCCTCGGGCACCGCACGCCCCATGGCGCGGAGCGCGGCAATCGCGGCGGCAGCCAGCTCGTCGGTGGAGGCAAGGATCGCCTCCAGCGGCTCGCCGGGCTCCTCCATGGCACGACCGAGAACCGAGGCGACATCATCGAGGGATTCGATATCGATCTCGCGGAGCGGTGGGGCTCCGGCAGCCTCCAGAACGGTGCGGATCGCACCTGTCTTGGAGCGGTTCGTCGAGATCCGACCGAGAAAGGCGCACCGGGTTTTGCCCGTGGCCAGAAGATGGCGCACCGCGTCTGCCAAGGCATGGTCGCGGGAATGGATAATCTGCGCCTGCCGCATTTGCAGCCGCTGGTTGCTTACCACCACCACGTGGGCAAACTGCTCCAACGAGGGGGCAAGCTCCGTGTAGAAACGCTCTTCGGGCCCGGTGTATTGGACGATCACCCCATCCACCCGGATGCGCTCAAGCTCCTTGAGGTGAGCTTGGATGGAGGCCAACTCGCCAAGGGTATCGTAGAAAAACGTCGTGTAGCCGTTGCCAAAGGCCTGCTTGCCCATCACGTGGATCAACCGGCTGGTATCAGGCGCTCCCGAAAACGACCAGAGGACGCCAAGGGAGTAAGAACGCTTGCAACGCAGGCTCGAGGCAAATGGATTCGCCTTGTAGTTGAGCTTTGTGGCGGCCTCCCGGACGCGCTCGGTCGTCTGCTGCGAAATGCGCAGCCGCTCGGCATGTCCGTTGAGGACGTAGCTGGCCGTCGCAAGGCTCACCCCCGCTTCCTTCGCCACTGCTTCGAGGGTGTGGACGCCTGCCTTTTTGAGCTTCGATTTCCGCGTGGAAGTGGAGGAAGGTGAAACCATTGAGCAGATGACTTAAACCTTTCAGCTTACGGTGTCAACCCCTTCTCGTCAGAAAACGGGAAAGAGATCCTTTTTCAAAGCAAAACCCCGCCCCCTCTTTCAAAGGGGCGGGGTCTTTAATCTTCCGCTTTCGTGCGGAACGGTGTTCCTAAACCAACCTTAGAAGTTGATCCGGAAGCCGCCCGTCACGGCGTTGGACGAGTAGTTCGTCCGGCCGATCTCGCCAGTGTAGTACGCAAACGCACTCACGCTCGGGCTGAACTGTACCGACGCACCCGCGTCGAGAAGCAGCGCATCACGCCCGATCTTCGGCCCGCTCACGTTGAACACGCCAGCTCCACCCACAAAACCGGACTCAATCGCCGCGGTGCTGTCGAGGAACTCGTGCTGCCACTGGGCCCGCACTTCGGGCTTAATCACCACGCCGCCCACGTTCCACGCGTACGATGCACGCATGCCCAACGCGCTCTTGAGCGAGTCTTCGCTCTGCGAGGTGTACTGCAACGGGGCGCTCGAGCCCGTCTCCTGGTAGGCGTTCAGCCCAATGTAGGTGTAC